>NZ_JANADS010000001.1:9135000-9769664 GCF_024199935.1 Bradyrhizobium sp. CCGUVB14 | reverse complement strand
CATTTGAGAACTTTTCTTGAGAGATAAGGTTGCGTTGTGAACGCCATGCAGAGTTCCTGCCATCAGGGTTTCTGCAATGACGCGACCTCAAGCGAGTCCATCGTCGGGCATAGCTCTGCCGTTCGGCGCGAGCGCCGCGGTCAGATCAGCGATGTCAGAGATGGCGTGTTCGCGAGGTCAGCGCGTACTCGGCGCCCCGTCGCACGCGGGAGGCTGGATGTCCGAGGAATCCAGGACGGCATCGTTGGAAATGGAAATTGATTTCAATACCGCGTTGAGTCCGTAAGACATGGTAGCCTCCCCGTCCTGCCGTGATTGCTCACGGCAAGGTCCTGCGTGTCCTAGTAGACAACTGCGACTGAGGTCGCCGCTGTCCTGCCCGTCTGCACTGTTCGTCCGCTCGGCTTCGCCATCACGCTTGTCGGTGTAGCTTCATGACGTCCCTCGTTTGCGCCTGGCGCGAGCGGGATTGAGAAAAATCCCGCTTGGAGACATTCAGACAAAGAGCTACCGTTCCCACATTGCTGTGGGTGTTGATCCGACAATCGCTTGTTGAAGCGTCGCCTACGTGCACACCGCCGCCGATTTGCACGCTCGCCCCGTTTCTAAAACCGCGCTGGTCTCAAGATCGTGGGCGCCGCGAACGACTTAAGGAATACACCAAGCGGAAAGACTCGCAACGAAATTGATTCACACTTGAGGCGTTAAAAATCTTGACCAGCGTTAACGCCGCGCAAGAGTTGTTCACAGGCTTGAGACCAAGTTTTTGGATTCGTGCACAGATTCGAAAATGCGGGACGTCATGTGACAATGACTCCCCTACCGCCAAAAAATTTTTACAAAAGCGTCACGCACGCACCGCGCGCACGAATTTTCCAAATGCTTGGCGGCGCTATGTCGATAAGTGATTAGCGAGACATCGTTTTTTGAGTCTCGTTTCGCAGGGTAACCCCGGAGCGAAACCTGTTCCGGTGAATCTACGGTGTGCAGAACTTTCGTACGAGAGAATGCAACTTAGCCCCGCCCCGCAGGGGTTTTTCGCAGCGCAGTGAAAGTTTCCGCTGTTGCAAAACACCGACAGGTAAGATTACGGAGCGCGAGCTTAGCGCTCGCGACAAAAGTCTTCCAACGAAGGATTGGTCGCCCAACGACCGCAAGCGGGAATTGTGACAGACAACAAAAAGCCCGGCGTGAGCCGGGCTGATTGAAAGCGCGATGTTCGATTGCTTCAGCCGATCGGGTGAGACGATCGGATCGCGGCGGCGAAGTTGCGTCGCGAACTTAGCTGCCGAGATTACTTGGCGAGCTTGGCGATCTGCGCGGTGAGGCGCGAGACTTTGCGGCTGGCGTTGTTCTTGTGAATGATGTTGCGCTGGGCGGCGCGCATCAGCGCGGGCTCGGCGGTGGCCAGCGCCTTGACGGCGGCGGCGCGATCGCCGGTCGCGATGGCTTCCTCGACGTGACGCACGGCACCGCGCATCTGGGTGCGGCGCGACTTGTTGACGGCGGTGCGGCGGGCGATCTTGCGCGTCGCTTTCTTGGCGGAGGTGGTGTTGGCCATGGTCTCAATGTCCTTTGCGGGTACCGGTCGCGTCTTGGTCGGGTAGCGCCGGCAGCTTGACCGCGGAATCGACGCTCGGATTTAGGGTGTTCGGTTGCTGGCCGTTCCCGGAACATGAGCGATAAGCCTTGCGGCCATCTCTGAGGCTCAAAAGAGCCTGCAACTGCTCAAAGAACAGCGGCGGCAGGATTGCGCCCACCGCCAGTTGGCGCCCTTATAGAGGGGGTCTTGGGCACCGTCAACGCTTTAGGGGCTGGAAAAGCAGGCTCCGGGGCGCTCCAAGAGGGGCCGTAACGCCCTGATGAGGTTGAATTTCTGCCGTCTCCCGGCTATTGGCTGACGGCGTTTGTGGGGGTCATCCGATCGGGCGACCATAGAGGGTGAGGCATGATCCGCGGCTTTTTCCGACTGATTGGGCTCTTGCTGCTGGCCGGCGGGTTCTTCTTCATGGTCTATGACGGCGCCCGCTGGGTGGCCGACCAGACCCTGCGCTTCACCCGGTTCGGCCAGTTCTGGAACGACATCAACCAGGCCAGCCAGTCCGCCTTCCGAACCTGGGTCGAGGCCAAGGCACCCTGGCTCTGGACCTCGGTGATCCGCCTGGTGCTGGACCAGCCGGTTTTCGCCGTGCTCGGCCTCCTCGGCATTCTCCTGATGATCCTGTTCCGCCCGCGCAAGCCGCTGATCGGCTATTCCCGGGACTGACCTTCAGTTCCCGCCGCGACTGATCTTCAGTTCGCGCCGCGACTGAGCATCGCACCGGGCACGGACGTAACAAGACTGCTGCTGGCTGCGTAAAGACCTATATTCCCACTCGATCGCGAGCACGCCGCCTGAGCACCTGGCTCGGGCGCGCGACAGCTCGTTTTTTCGGAGATCCGATCATGCTGTTCATGCGCAAGACCACCGCACTGCCGAGCGCAGCTGACGCGCTGCCCGGCCGCGCGCAACCGATTCCGACCGCGACCATCCATTTCGTCAACGGCGCCAAGCTCGCGCCGCCTTATCCCGCAGGCCTCGAGCAGGCCGTGTTCGGGCTCGGCTGCTTCTGGGGCGCCGAGCGAAAGTTCTGGGAGCTCGGCGACGGCATCCATGCGACGGCGGTCGGCTATGCCGGCGGTCACACGCCGAACCCGACTTATGAAGAGACCTGCTCGGGACGCACCGGCCACACCGAAGTGGTGCTGGTCGTGTTCGATCCGAACAAGATCTCTTACGAGAAGCTCTTGAAGACGTTCTGGGAGAACCACAACCCGACGCAGGGCATGCGCCAGGGCAACGATGTCGGCACGCAGTACAGAAGCGCGATCTACACGTATTCCGATGCGCAGAAGAAGGCCGCCGACGCGTCGAAGGCGCTCTATCAGAAGGCACTTGCTGCAAAGGGTCTCGGTGCCATCACCACCGAGATCGCGCCGGCAGGCCCGTTCTATTTCGCCGAGGACTATCATCAGCAATATCTGGCGAAGAACCCCGCTGGCTATTGCGGCCTCGGCGGCACCGGCGTCGCGTGCCCGATCGGTGTGGGCGTGAGCGCGTAGGTGCGGCTTTCTTACCCTCCCCTGGAGGGGGAGGGTCGCTGAGCATGAAGCGGAGCGGAATGCACAGCGGGGTGGGGTGACAGTCTCTCCGCGAAGAACACTGCCCGAGTGGAGAGATCACCCCACCCCGCTCGCGCTACGCGCGATCGACCCTCCCCCTCCAGGGGAGGGTGCGACCGCCGCGCCTGGCCCCTCAACCCTTTATTAACCATAACCGGTGCATCACTGGAGCTGTCTCGTTCCGAGGGATGGTCCGGTGCCGGTTGCACGCGCGTTTCGATGGTCGATCTTGGCAGCGTCCGCCGCGCTGACCCTGGGCGGCTGCATGCAAACCGCCGGTCCCGTCGCGATGGTGCAGCCCCGTCCCGATCTCGACGCCATGGCCTATGGCCAACCCTACAGCGCTCAGCCGGTCGTTGTTGCCAACGACGGCGGCGGCGCCATTGCCGCGCTCAGCAACTCCTTTGCGTCGGGTCCAGGCCCCGTGCCGGTCGCCTATGCCGCGCCGATGGTGGCCGCGCCCGTCCGCTACGACGCCTCCTATCACCTCGATGCCGGCGACAAGCTGCGCGTCGTGGTCTATGGCCAGGAAGGTCTCACCAACAGCTACGCCATCGATGCCGGCGGCTCCATCACCATGCCGCTGATCGGCGCAGTGCCCGCGCGTGGCCGCACCACCGCGGGGCTTGCCGGTGAAATCGCCGCGCGCCTGCGCAACGGCTACATCCGCGAGCCGTCGGTCGCCGTGGAGATCGAGTCCTACCGCCCGTTCTTCATCCTCGGCGAAGTCGCAGCGCCCGGCCAATACCCCTACGTCCCCAACATGACGGTCGAGAGCGCCGTCGCCATCGCCGGCGGTTTCTCGCCGCGCGCCAAGCGCGACGTGGTCACCGTCACGCATACGGAGGGCGGCGGCTCCATGCGCGCCGTCGTGCCGCTCGGCACGCCCGTCAGCCCCGGCGACACCGTGTTCGTCGGCGAGCGCTGGTTCTAGCTCTCTTCCCGTATCGTTCAGCGCCTGAAATCGAGCCGCCCGTTCGGAAAACATCCGTCGATCCGCGTGGCGTCGACCACGAGCCCGACCCATGGCCGCATGATCGCGGGATTGGTCAGGTTGATGTATTTCCCGATCAGGCCATTGCCGCTCTCGCGCACGGCATCGATCAGTCCGTGCCGTCGGCCGCCGTCCCAATCGAACCGCAGATAGATCCGCTCGCCTGCGACGCGGACCTCGGCGCGGCCCTGCTTCCACGTCTCCGGCGTATCGCCGGCGATGGTCGGATCGGCGCCGCCGTTCCAGCGGCTCGCCCAGATGCCGTCGAGCGGGTCGGATAAAGCGGGAGCGGACGCCCAATGCGCCGCATTGCCGTCGGCGGCATCGCCGGCCAGCGAGGCTGATATGGCATAGTGCATGACTTCGGCGTCGCCCGGCGCCGGCACGTCCATGGTGCCGAACGGATTGCGGATGACGAGGTTCGTATTGGCCTGCTGCATGACGCTCTCCCGGCGTGAACTGGCTTGATCAGCCAGCTCTATCGCCGCGCGCCGTGACGCAGCCACCCGATTTCCGTTCCGCGTCATTCCGGGCGCGCGCCTGACGGCGCGTCCCGGAACGACGGCGGAGAGAGCTGCGCGCTATTTCGTCAGATGCTTCGCGAAGAAGTCGAGGCTGCGCGGCCAGGCGATCTCGGAGCTGGCCTTGTCGTAGCTCGGCCGCTCGTCGCAATGGAAACCGTGTTGCGCGCCGGGGTAGATGAAGACCTCGACATCAGGCCGCTTCGTCTTGACGGTCTCGACATCGGTCAGCGGAATGCCGGCGTCCTTCTCGCCGAAATGCAGCTGCGTCGGCACCTTCGGTTTCTCGTCGGCAAAGCGCACGACGGCGCCGCCATAATAGCCGATCGCGGCCTTCAGGCCGGTGAGCCGCGTCGCCGCGACGAAGGCGATGCTGCCGCCGAGGCAGAAACCGATGATGCCGACCGGGCCGACATTCTTCACCGCATCGATCGCGGCCTGGGTGTCGCGCAGCATCGCGTCCCAGTCGGGATTGGCGACGAATTTGCGCGCCTCCGCGATTTCATCGGGCGTATAGCCGGACTGGAAGCCCGGCGTGGTGCGATCGAAGATCGACGGCGCGATCGCGACATAGCCTTCGCCTGCGAGACGGTCGCAGACCGAACGGATGTGATGATTGACGCCGAAAATCTCCTGGATCACCACCACCGCACCCTTCGGCGCGCTGACAGGATCAGCGCGATAGGCGCCGAGCTGGAAATTGTCGGAGGCCGTCAGTTTGATGTCTTGTCCCACGCGGGTTGTCCTTCTTGTTTGGTTGTTGATCCAAGGGGCTCGCTCTCTCCCCTCATCCTGAGGAGCGCGCCAGCGCGTCTCGAAGGATGAAAGGCCGAGGTGCGAGAGCGGGCCTGCATCCTTCGAGACGCTTGCTGCGCAAGCCCCTCAGGATGAGGAGAAACACCTCACTCCCACATCCAGTTCTCGCCGTAATCCTCTTTCCATCCGGCCAGCCGTCCATGACGGAATTGCAGGAACAGGCGGTGGCGGTAGGGGATCAATCCGCTGCCGCCGATATCGCGAAGGGCGAGATAGATTTCGTTGCCGGGGCGCCCTTTGACGTATTGCAGGGGCTGTCCGAGGACGCGCGCGGTCTGCTCCGCATCCATTCCGAACGCCAAAGGCGTATTGTTCGACAAGGTGTCGACGAAGGGACGGCGCGACGGCACCGTGCCGAACGGCTCGGCCTGCACCGACGCGGCCATCGAGAGAAGCGCTGCGCCTGCAGCCAAGATTGCCCGCTTCATGGTACTGATCCCCGTATGACCGCTATCCCGGCAAGTTCTTCAGGAAAGGCACCACGGCGTCAACAAAAGCCTTGGGCTGATCGATGTTGACGGCGTGTCCGGCCGCGGGGATCACGACCTTTTGTGCACCCGGGATCTTGGCCGCCATGTAGTCGGACGCCGCCAGGAACGGTGTGTCGTCGGCGCCGACCACGATCAGCGACGGCACGTTTATGTTCGGCAACAATTCCATCACCGCCGCATCGCGCTGGGTCAGCATGCCGCGCGCGGCCAGCGCCAGGCCCTTGGCGTTGCGATGGCTGGCGGTGGCGCGCTCGCGCGTTGCCGACTTCAGCACGTCGAGCCCTTCGCGATCGAGCTTGTCGGCGGTGGCGAGCGCGCGCGCATTCCAGGCCTCGCGCGCGTCGTCCTTCTTGAAGCCCGGGCCGGTGTCGATGATCAGCAGCGCGCGTGCGGCTTGCGGGTGGGCGCGGTAGAACGCCAGCGACATGTAGCCGCCGAGCGACAGCCCGCCGATGATGGCGCGCCTGGCGCCGACCGCGTCGAGGATCGTCGCCATGTCGCCGACGGTGAGTGCCTCGCTGTAGGCTTTGGGATCGTCGGGATAATCGGACTGTCCGTGGCCGCGCATGTCCCACAGCACGAGCTTGTGGTCTTTCGAAAGTGCATCGACCTGTCCATGCCACATCGCCGAGGTCGAGGAGTAGCCGTGGGTGAGCAGCAGCGGCGGCCCGTCGCCATGCACTTCATAATAGATGCCGACGCCGTCCCGATCGATCCTTGGCATTGCTTCCGCCCTTTCTTGTTCTTCATTCTAACCACGACACCGGTGCACCCTCGCCCCTTGCGGGAGAGGGTGGATCGCCGCGTAGCGGCGAGCCGGGTGAGGGGTATCTCTCCGCGAGTCCAATTCTCATTCACTCGAATACGCGGAGAGATACCCCTCATCCGGCGCTTCGCGCCACCTTCTCCCGCAAGGGGAGAAGGAGCGTCCGCACCTGCGGCTGCACTTTAGCGCGCCAAGTTACTTCGAAGAAACTGCCTGAACGCGCTGCTTGTTGCGTCCAGTCGCTAACATCAGCATCGCTATCGCAACGCACAACAAGCGGATGCCGAGATAGTTTCGATCGATTCCAAATTGCATTTGCCACAACGCAGGAACGCGATCATTCTCGCGCGCAAGGCGGCCGCCGACCCGGTGGGCGTCCGCTACTCAAGTTGCCGCCGTAAGCGGCTTCATTGCACCGGCAGGGGAAGACGCCTATGCCAACGCTCACGATCAACGGGCGGAGTATGTCCGTGGATGCGGCAAACGATACGCCGCTCCTTTGGGCCATCCGCGAACAGTTGCAGATGACCGGCACGAAATTCGGCTGCGGTGCCGGCCTGTGCGGTGCCTGCACCGTGCACGTCAACGGCGAAGCCGTGCGGTCGTGCCAGACCATGGTCGGCGACGTCGCCGGCAAGAAGATCACCACCATCGAAGGCCTTTCCGCCAAGGGTGATCATCCCCTGCAGAAGGCGTGGGTTGCCGAGCAGGTGCCGCAATGCGGCTACTGCCAGTCCGGGCAGATCATGCAGGCGGCTTCGCTGCTGGCGAAGAACGCCAATCCGACCAAGGAAGAGGTCGTGGCCCATATGGACGGCAATCTCTGCCGTTGCATGACCTATTCGCGGATCCAGAAGGCAATCATGCGCGCCGCCACCGAGATGCGCACCGCATCCGCCGCCGGCAACGAGCGGAGGCCCACATGAATCAGCACGTGAAGAACGTCACCCCTGAAACGACTGATCTCAGCCGTCGTTCATTCCTGGTCGGCACCGCCGCCACCGGCCTCGTGCTCGGCTATGCCGGCGTGCCTGGAATCGGTGAAGCGCTCGCTGCGGCGCCCGCCAATTTCGAGCCGAGCGTCTGGTACGCGATCTCGCCCGACGGTCTCGTCACCGTGACTTGCGGCAAGGCCGACATGGGCCAGCACATCGCCTCCACCATGGCGCAGATCGTCTGCGAGGAGCTGGGCGCGAAGTGGAGCGACATGCGGGTCAACCTCGCCTCCAACGATCCGAAGTTCAACGACCCGGTCCTCGGTGCGCAGATCACCGGCGGCAGCTGGTCGACCATGATGAATTTCGACGCGATGAGCCGGGCGGGTGCGGCCGGACGCATGGCGTTGACCGAAGGTGCTGCCGCGTCGATGGGCGTGCCGGCAGGCGAGCTCACGGTGCGCGATTCCATGATCGTGCATGCGAAGTCGAAGAAGCAGATGTCGTTCGCCGATGTCGTGAAGAGCGGCAAGGCGACCAAAACCTTCACGCCCGATGAGCTCAAGGCGATCAAGCTGAAGACCCCGGATCAATACACCATGATCGGCGTGTCGGTGCCGCAGCTCGACATCCCCTCGAAGACCAACGGCACGGCCAAGTACGGCATCGACGTGATGATTCCGGGCATGGCCTATGGCGCGGTGGTGACGCCGCCGGTGCGCTACGGCGCCACGGTGAAATCGGTCGACGATTCCGCTGCGAAGAAGGTGCCCGGCTTCATCAAGGCCGTCACCCTCGACGACAAGACCCAGACCACGACCGGCTGGGTGGTTGCGGTTGCCAACACCTACGCCAACGCCAAGAAGGCGGCGGCGGCGCTGAAGGTCAGCTATGACGGCGGTCCGAATGCGAAAGCGTCGAGCGAGTCGCTGCTCGAGGAGGCCAAGCGGCTTCAGAAGCTCGATGACTCCGGCCAGTTCTTCGTCAAGGACGGCGATGTCGGAGCAGCCCTCGGCACGGCGGCGAAGGTGCTGGAGGCGGAGTACACCACCAGCATCAACATCCACGCGCCGATGGAGCCGATGAACGCCACCGCGGAGTTCAAGGGCGACATCCTGCACATCTATTCCGGCAACCAGTTCGCGACGCGCTCCGGCGCGATTGCGGCCGGTGCTGCCGGGATCGATCCGAAGTTCGTGGTGATGCACCAGATGTGGCTCGGCGGCGGTTTCGGCCGCAGGCTGGACGCCGACATGATGGTGCCGGCCGTGCAGGCGGCCAAGGCCGTAGGCAAGCCGGTGAAGGTGATCTACACGCGCGAGAATGACATGACGATGGATTTCTCGCGTCCGCTCACCTACCAGAAAGTGAAAGCTGGCGTGGATGGCGACGGCAAGCTCGTCGCGCTCAGCCACGACGTGGTCTCGGCCTGGCCGACCCAGCGTTGGGGCATCCCCGACTTCCTGTCGCCCTCGGTCGACAAGAAGGGCCCGCTCGACGCGTTCACGGTGAACGGCTCGGACTTCTTCTACACCGTGCCGAACCACAATGTGCGCGCGATCAAGAACGAGATGGCGCACAACGCCACCCCGTCGGGCCAGCTTCGTTCGGTGGCGCCGGGTTGGACCTTCTGGGCGGTCGAAAGCATGATCGACGAGATCGCGGCTGCGGCCGGCAAGGATCCGGCGCAATACCGCATCTCGCTGCTCGACGGCGCCGGCAAGAACGACGGCGGCGCGCAGCGGCTGCGCAACACGCTGCTCGCCGCGATGGGCCTCGCCGGCTACGGCACCAAGAAACTCCCCAAGGGAGAAGGCATGGGCGTGGCCTGCGTGTCGTCTCAGGAACGAGCGACCGCAAGCTGGACCGCTTGCGTCGCGCATGTCGCAGTGGCGCCGTCGGGCGAAGTGACCGTGAAGAAGCTCACGGTCGCAACCGATGTCGGCACCCAGGTGCATCCCGACAACATCCGCGCCCAGGTCGAGGGCGCGGCGCTGTGGGGCCTGTCGCTGGCGATGTACGAGAAGGCGACGCTGAAGGACGGTGGCATCGAACAGACCAACTTCGATGGCTACACGCCGCTTCGCATGAGCCAGATGCCTGAGGTCGCAGTCGCCGTGATCGCCAATGGCGAGAAGGCCACCGGCGTCGGCGAGCCGGCGGTGACGGTGGTCGCGCCCGCCATCGGCAACGCCATCTTCAACGCCTCCGGCGCCCGCGTCCGGGCGCTGCCGATCACGGCGGAAGCCGTGAAGGGGGCGATGAAGGCGTAAGGCTGGCTTCACTGCCGGGAAGAATGATCCGCCGGAGGGCCACCTCCGGCGGATTTTTCGTTATCAAAAAGCCAGTATTTTCAATGACCCTTCTACGGTGCATGGGGTTGTTTTCGCGTTCCGGCGGGACTGCGATCCGTAAAATTGCGTGCAATTCCGGCAGGTTCCGTTGAGCACGCCTCTTAAGGGCCGGAGAACCTGATCCGGCTTAGGCTGACGCCGAAGACACTCCCGTGCTTTTGGGGAAGCCATGAACGCGCCAGCCAAATCCGCCGCCAAACGCCGGCTTCTGCTCGCCTCCGACCGGAGCGATGCGAGCACCGAGCTCGCCAGCATCCTGAAGGCGGTCGGCGACGTCTCGACGGTGACGACGCAGGACATCCCCGAGCAGCCGTCGCGCGATCTCTCCGGCCTCGTGGTCGACATCAACCTGCGCTCGCCCGAAAGCGTGCAGCGGGTGCGCAACAAGCTGCGCGCCGAAGGCTATCGTTCGATGCCGCGCCTGTTCGTGCTGGCCGATGCCCTGCACCACGGCACCATGCAGGCCTGGGCGCTGGGCGCCACCGACACCATCTCGCGGCCGCTGCAGGCGGAGGCGATCCTGCAGCGCATCCGCGCCGCATTCCCCGATACGGCGACCTATGACGCGACCGATCGCGGCAAGACGCTCAACCGCGGCGTCGAGGCGGCGCATGCGGTGCTGAAGAAGATGTTCGAGAAGCTGCCGCTCGGCGTGCCCCTGACGTTCGACGACGTCATCGCCGCCGAGAGCAAGATCCTGAAAGCGATCAAGCACTCGTCGCTGCGCGAATGGCTCACCACCGTCGGCTGCCATCACGTCGGCAGCTATCGCCACTGCCTGTTCGTCACCGGCTTTGCGGTGTCCTTTGCGCAGCATCTCGGCATGCGCGAGGACGACCAGCGCCGGCTGACCCGTGCCGCCTTGCTGCACGATGTCGGCAAGGCCTTCGTTCCCTCCAACCTGCTCGACAAGCCCGGCAAGCTCACCGACGAGGAGATGGCCGAGGTGCGCGAGCATCCGCGCCGCGGCTATGACGCGCTCGCAGCGCAAGGCGGCTTCCCGCCCGAGATGCTCGATGTCGTGCTGCATCACCACGAATTCCTCGATGGCTCCGGTTATCCGAACAATCTGTCGTCGAACCAGATCAGCGACATCGTGCGGCTGACGACCATCGTCGACATCTACGCAGCCCTGGTGGAGAAGCGCGCCTATCGCATGCCGTTCACCCATTCGCGCGCCTTCACGATGATGGAAGGCATGGGCGGCAAGCTCGATCAGCAGCTGCTGCAGGCGTTCCGGCCGGTGGCGCTGGGATCGTTCTGACGCGGCATTCTCCGCTGCCGTAGCAAGGGTGGGAAGGCGCGCCCTTAGCGCGCCGTATGACTCTGCCGACCCTCAATCCTCGTACGACGAAATCTCGATCAGGCTGCCATCCGGATCCCGGCAATAGACCGAGTGCAGCGTGCCGCGGGCGCCCTGCTTGGGGACCGGGCCTTCCTCGATCGCGACGCCATGCGCCTTCAAATGCGCCACGACCTCGTCTGGCGTGGCGGAGGTGAGGAAGCACAGATCCTCGCTGCCGGCGGTCTGGTGGTCGGCGGTGAACCACTCCACCTTGTCGGCGTCGCGCGGCCTGACGTTGATCTTCTGTTGACCAAACTGAAGCGACGTCCGCGGCGCTTTGCCGCCGCCGGGGTCGAACACCTTGACTTCCATGCCGAGGATCTTGCGATACCACTCCGAGGTCACTGCGACGTCGGCGACGTTGATCACGAGGTGATCGAGGGCCTCAACCTTGACCGGCATGCCTTATCCTTTCGTCGCCATGGGGCTTGCGCACTTTCCGCAGCAGGCGGGCTTTGTTACAACGCCGCTGACGCCGCTATCAAGAACAACGCCCTTTTTAAGAACAACACCCCTTTCTAAGAACAACACTTGGGAGAACCCTTGAGATGATCACTCGCCGTAACGCGCTGGGCCTGCTCGCAGCCACGCCTTTTGTAGCCAGCCCGCTGTCGAAAGCTTTCGCCGCCGACTATCCGTCGCGGCCGGTGAAGTTCGTGGTCGGCTATCCGCCGGGCGGCGCCACCGACATCCTGGCGCGCTTGATCGGCCAGCGGCTGTCGGAGCGGCTCGGCCAGCAATTCGTGATCGAGAACAAGCCGGGCGCCGGCAACAATATCGGCACCGAATCCGTCGTGAATGCCGAGCCCGACGGCTACACCGTCCTGCTGGTCAATCCGGCGAACTACATCAACGCCACGCTCTACGCCAATCTCAAGTTCAACTTCGTCCGCGACATCGCGCCGATCGCCGCGTTCCAGCGCGTGCCGAACGTGATGACCGTCAACAAGGACGTGCCGGCCAAGACCGTCGCCGAGTTCATCGAATACGTGAAAGCCAACCCCGGCAAGGTGAACATGGCTTCCTCCGGCAACGGCACCTCGGTGCATCTGTCCGGCGAAATGTTCATGGCGATGACCGGCTGCAAGATGCAGCACGTGCCCTATCGCGGCGCGGCGCCGGCGATCACCGACATGCTCGGCGGCCAGGTGCAGGTGATCTTCGACAACATGCCCTCGATCATCCAGCACATCCGCTCGGGCTCGCTTCGTGCGCTCGGCGTCACCACGGCGCAGCGCTCGCCGCAGCTGCCGGACGTGCCCGCGATCGGCGAGACGGTGAAGGACTACGAGGCGAGCGCGCTGTTCGGCATGGGTGCGCCGAAGAACATGCCCAAGGACATGATCGCCAAGCTCAACAACGAGATCAACACGCTCATGAAGGAGCCCGACATGACCAAGCGCCTGGTCGAGCTCGGCGGCGATCCGCTGGTGCTGACGCCCGAAGCGTTCGGCCAGGAGATCGAGGCCGAGACCGCGAAGTGGAAGAAGGTCGTCGAGTTCGCCGGCCTCAAGGTCGAGTAGCAATTTCGCGCATGATTGGAGATGGAGCCCCGCCGCAAGGCGGGGCTTTTTTCCTGCGTGGTTCCCGCTTGACGGGATGGCGTTCGCGTCTATACTAAACCGTATGGTTAAGTATAAAGACGAGACGCTCGATCGCACCTTTGCGGCATTGTCCGATCCGACACGGCGCGCGCTGCTGGCGCGTCTCGGCGAGAAGGACAGCCTGTCGGTGAGCGAACTGGCCGCGCCGTTCCCGGTCTCGCTGCCGGCGATCATGAAGCATCTCGACGTGCTGACGGATGCGGGCCTGATCGTGCGCGAGAAGACCGGGCGCACCGTTTCCTGCCGGCTTACCGCGCAGCCGATGGAGCAGGCGATGAACTGGCTCAATCGCTATGCGCAATTCTGGTCCGAGAGTTTCGACCGCCTTGCCGCCTTTGTGGAGGACAAACCATGGTCAACGCAGCCGCCAACGCCGCCGAACGCGCAACCGAAGGTCCAAGCCTCACACTCACGCGCCGGCTCCGCGCGCGGCCGGAAAAGGTCTTCGCCGCCTGGACGCAAGCCGCGCAGCTAGTGCAATGGTTCGGGCCGCCGAACATGAAGCCGGCGACGTTGAAGGCCGACCTGGATGTTCGCTCCGGTGGCCGCTACCGCATCTCGTTCACGCGCGAGGACGGCGAGTATTTCGAGGCGGGTGGCCTTTATCGCGAGGTCGTGCCGAACGAGCGGCTGGTCTTCACCTGGGCCTGGCATTCGACGCCGGAACGCGAATCGCTGGTGACGATCACGCTGAAGCCTGATGATGCCGGCACGCTGATGATCTTTCATCACGCCCAGTTCTTCGACGAGACCGCGCGCGACAACCATCAGCGCGGCTGGAACTCGTTCTTCGACAAGCTCGACAGCTTCGTCGCCTGATTCCTGTCAGAGGAGGATACCATGCAGCAACATCAGATCGTCTCGCGCGAGCAATGGGTCGCCGCCCGCAAAGCCCATCTGGCGCATGAGAAGGAGCTGAGCCAGGCCCGCGAACGCCTCGCCGAGGAGCGCCGCGCATTGCCCTGGGTGAAGGTCGACAAGAGTTATGTGTTCGACGGGCCGAACGGCAAGGTGACGCTGGGCGATCTCTTCAAGGGCCGCCCGCAGCTCGTGGTCCAGCACGTGATGTTCGCGCCCGACTGGGAGGCGGCCTGCAAGAGCTGCTCGTTCTGGGCCGACGGCTTTGAGCGCATGGTGCCGCATCTGGCGGCGCGCGACACCACCATGGTCGCGATCTCGCTGGCACCCGTCGAGAAGCTCGAGGCGTTCAAGAAGCGCATGGGCTGGAGCTTCGACTGGGTGTCTTCGGGCCGCAACGACTTCAACTATGATTACGAGGTCTCGTTCACGCGCGAGCAGATCGATCAGGGTGTCCCGAAGTACAATTTCGGCACCACACCGTTCTATGGCCCCGAGCTGCCCGGCATCAGCGTGTTCTATCGCAACGAAGCCGGCGACATCTTTCACACCTATTCCTGCTTCGCCCGCGGTCTCGACATGATGAACGCCGCCTATCAATATCTCGACCTCACTCCGCTCGGTCGTCACGAGGACGGTCTGCCCTATCCGATGGACTGGGTCCGCCTGCGCGACCAGTACGAGCCGCAGGCGAAGAGCGCGTGCTGCCACGGGTGAGGGAAGGCTCGGTTTGATGCGCAGCCCGGATGGAGCGAAGCGAAATCCGGGACCTTGCGAGGCGTGCGACGTCCCCGGATTGCGCTTCGCTCCATCCGGGCTACGAGACCGGCTTTGCCGCTACTTCTTCGCGTCAGCCTGCTCAGTGCCGTTACACGAGATCAGCATCGTGTAGGCCCGCGCGTTGCCGGCGATCTCGGGGGTTTTCAATTCGCCCTTCGGCTCGGCAGTCTGGTACGGCACCACCGAATTGTCGAGGAAGTCGCGCAGCGCGCCGGTCTTGATGGCGAAGTTGATGTTCTCCGGAATGTTGCCGGTTGCCGCGGCGATGCGCAATCCAGGGAGCTTTCCTGTGACCACGCCCACGATCTGACCGCTGTTGTCGAACAGCGGGCCGCCGCTATTGCCGGGCTGCACCGGCGCACTGATTTGCAGGAACCGCGTGTCGTTGAGTATGCCGCTAAGCGAGCTCACGATACCGGTCGTCACGGTGAAGTCCGACGTGAGCAAGCCGTGAAAGGGGAAACCGATCGCGACGACGGAATCGCCGGAGTGGAACGAGCGATCGCGGATCCGGGCGAAGTCCTTGAATGCCACCGTCGATGACGGCTGCAACAAGGCCAGATCGTTGTTCGCATCGCTCGATACCACGCGCAACACCATCGCGGCTTCGCCGGTGAGATTGCCCTTGAGCTCGCTGCAACCATCGATCACGTGGTTGTTGGTGACGATGTGTCCGTTGGCGCTGACCACGAAGCCGGTGCCAAAACCACTCTTGGCGCCTTTGGCGGGTTTGCCGGCCGGCGGCGAGCCTTGCTTGTCGGCCGTGGCTGCGGGCTTCGCGGCACCCTTGGTGAAGTCGCCGGCCTTGTCGAGTCCGTCGGCCTTTACTTTGGTCACGCAATTGGCCAACGCCGCGATCAGCGGCCCGGTCGAGGTCAGGTCAAAATTCAGGACGGCGCGGCCCGCCGTTGCGACCATCAGGCTCGCCTTCTGAAACGTGCGCACGACATTGAGCGGCATAATGGCGGTGAGCATGTTGGATTGATACGCCGTAGCGTAAAGCCTGGCCTGCTCCTGCCCGTCAAAGGTCACGTCGATCGCGGCGTTCTCGCCCTTGTTGAGGTGGTAGCCGGGGCTCGCAAAGGCGAGCGACCATGTGCCGGCTGCATTCTGGCTCACGACCAGGATGACGCCGCTCGCGTAAGGCGCCGTCGCGGCGCAATGGGAGAAGGCGCCTGTTTCGTCGTTGCTGAAGGCGCCGCCGATCCAGTTGCCGACATTGACGCTTCCGAATGGCCCCTTCGCATGTGCTGATCCAGAAAGGCACATCTGCAACAGAGCAGCGACGGCAAACGACTTCAACCACATGACTTCCCCCCGGAACGCTTTGGCGCCATCTTATCTGCGTGGGCCCACTTCGCGCAACCGACAGTTGTCTGATCGGGCGGCGTCCCTCGCGGACGACTTTCAGGCTTGCCTTTACTTTGTACTGCGGTATACTTTGCATCACAAAGTGACCGGGCGGACTGGTTCGTGAACTGGGTGGAGCGGGGTTTTGGCGTTGCCGATGCGCGATCTCGACAAGGCACTGGCCGACATCGTGGCAATCCGCAGCCAGATCGCGGCCGGCACGGCATTCCGCGGTTACGGCCCGGCGACGATGGCCGCGACAGGCGTGGTCGCGCTTGTCACCGCAATCCTGCAATTCTGGCTGCTCGGCGACCCCAACAGCGAGCCGCTCGGCTTCTTTCTCGGCTGGTTCGTTGCGGCTGCGCTGTCCGGCCTGATCATCTGGGTCGAGATGCGGGCGCGCTCGCGCCGCCATCATTCGGGCCTTGCCGACGCCATGATCCACCAGGCGGTCGAGCAGTTCTTGCCCGCGGGCGTCGCCGGAATCCTGCTCGCGGTGGTGATGTGGAAGTTCGCGGCCGAGACGCTGTGGCTTCTGCCGGGGCTGTGGCAGATCCTGGTATCGCTCGGCATTTTCGCCTCCGTCCGCTCGCTGCCGCGCAGCGTGGCGTTCGCCGGGGCCTGGTACTTCATCTCGGGTTTTGCCGTAGTGGTGCTGGCGAGCCGGACTCACATGTTGTCGCCGTGGACCATGGGGCTGCCTTTCGTGATCGGCCAGTCGATGATGGCGGCCATTCTGTATGTTGCGTCCGGAGAGAATGATGTCGAAGACTGACAGCGCGCCTTTCTCCTATGAAGGGCTCGACCGTGTGATCCACGAGAAGGCGAGGCTCGGGCTTCTGACCTCGCTGATGGCGCATCCGAAGGGGCTCGCCTTCGCCGATCTCAAGCAACTCTGCGGCCTCACCGACGGCAATCTTAGCCGACACCTCGCGGTGCTGCAGGAGGCGGGCCTGGTCGAGGTGACCAAAGGCTATGAGGGCAATCGCCCGCACACCACCTGCCGCCTGACCAAGACCGGCCGCCGCCGTTTCCTCGATTATCTCGCCGTGCTCGAGCGTCTCGTGCGCGATGCCGCCAAGGCCGCCGGCCGCGAGGCACCGCCGCTTGGCCGCCTCGGCATTCTCTCGACCTGATCGTCCCCCTTTTTGACCGGAGACTTTGCAATGCAAAGTGACGTCACGTCCCCCAACGACAAGCTTCACGTCGGCATCATCATGGACGGCAACGGACGATGGGCGACGCGGCGCGGCCTGTCGCGCGTGCGCGGCCACGAGGCCGGCGTCGAGACCATCCGCCGCATCGTCGAGGCCGCGCCCAAGCAGGGCATCGGCACGCTGACGCTCTACGCATTCTCGACCGACAATTGGCGCCGGCCGAAGGCCGAGGTCGCAGCCCTGATGACGCTGCTGCGCTTCTACCTCGCCAACGAGGTGCAGAGCCTGGTGAAGAACGGCGTGCGGCTCAACGTGATCGGCCGTCGCGACCGCTTGCCGGACGGCATTGCCACCGCCATCACGCGTGCGGAGGCCGCCACGGCCCACGGCACGACGCTGCATCTGCGCATCGCCGTCGACTATTCCGCACGCGACGCCATTCTCAATGCCGCGGCGAAGGCGGCCGCGCTGACCAGCCTCACCCGCGAGGCCTTCTCGCAACTGGTCACCGGCGAGGCCGGCTTGCGCGACGTCGATCTCATCATCCGCACGTCGGGCGAAAAGCGGCTGTCGGACTTCCTGCTCTGGGAAGGCGCCTATGCCGAGCTGCATTTCACCGAGCGGATGTGGCCGGAATTCGATGCGGCCGATCTTGCCGCCGCACTGGCTTCCTTCCATGGCCGCGAGCGACGCTTCGGCGGTCTTCAGGCGATCATGCCGGAGGAGGTGCCCTCGCTTTCTCGGGCGTGATGCTGCAAAGCGTTTTCGAGCGAAGTGGATACCGGTTCGCGTGAAGAAAACGCGTCAAAAAAGCGGAGCAGAGCAAGAGTCTCCGCAGCAGCCAAGTACGATGTCTTCGGGTTCAGTCGGGGGATTGGGCTTCTTCATAGGAGCGGGACGGACGATCACGCCAACCAAAGCGGGAGCGAAAGTCCATGCGTGTTCTTCTCGTCAACGTGCCTCATCCCTCGATCGGAAGCCGTATTCCGGACGATCATCTGCCGCCGCTCGGCCTGCTCGCGATCGGCGGCCCGCTGATCGACGACGGTCACGCCGTAAGGCTGATCGATGCCGAGTTCGGCCCGATGCCGGTCGCGGATATCATCAGCGAAGCGAGCCGCTTCGCGCCGGACGCCGTGTTGTTCGGTCATTCCGGCTCGACCTCCGGACATCCCGTGATTACGGAGATCGCGCAGGCGCTGGTGAAAGCCATGCCGGGCGTGCTGATCGTCTATGGCGGCGTCTTCCCGACCTATCATTGGCGCGACATCCTGCGCGACGAGCCCTATGTCAGCGCCATCGTTCGTGGTGAAGGCGAGGAGACCGCGCGGCGCCTGATACGCGCGCTGGAATATGGCCACGATCTCAGCGGCGTTGCCGGCATCGCGCTCCGCGACGTCGCAGGCCCCCGTGCGACGCAGCCTGCGCCGGTCATCGCGGATCTCGATGCCTATCGGATCGGTTGGGAGCTCATCGATCACGCGCGGTACAGCTATTGGGGTGGCCTGCGTGCCGTGGTCGTGCAGTTCTCGCGCGGTTGCCCGCATCTGTGCAATTATTGCGGCCAGCGCGGCTTCTGGACGCGTTGGCGTCATCGGGATCCCGTCCGCTTCGCCAAAGAGCTGGCGCGCCTGCATCGCGAGCACGGTGTGAAGGTCATCAACTTCGCGGACGAAAATCCGACTGTGTCCAAGAAGGCGTGGCGGGCCTTCCTCGAAGCGCTGATCGCCGAGAATGTCGATCTCATCCTGGTGGGCTCGACCCGGGCCGACGACATCGTGCGCGATGCCGACATGCTGCATCTCTACAAGAAGGCAGGTTGGCAGCGCTTCCTGCTCGGACTGGAGAACACCGATGAGAAGACGCTGGAGCTGATCCGCAAGGGGGCAACCACCGCAACCGATCGCGAGGCCATTCGCCTCTTGCGGCAGCACGGCATCTTGTCGATGGCGACCTGGGTGGTCGGGTTCGAGGAAGAAACCGATCGCGATCACTGGCGTGGCTTGAAACAGCTGCTCGCCTACGATCCCGATCAGGTGCAGCTGCTCTACGTCACGCCGCATCGCTGGACGCCATACTTCCGGCTGGCCGCCGACCGCCGCGTGATCCAGCCGGATCGCCGCCGCTGGGATTACAAGCATCAGGTGCTGGCCACGCGCTACATGGCGCCGTGGCGCGTGCTGGTCTGGTTCAAGTTCACCGAGATGGTGCTGCAGTGTCGGCCCAAGGCGATCTGGCGCGTGTTGTTTCAGCGCGACGCGGGCCTGCGACACGCCATGCGTTGGTACACGCAGATGGGCCGCAGGGTCTGGCCGCACGAGATCCTCGAGTTCTTGCGTGCGCGACGGCTGAGATGGGGGCCTACGGTGCGCGAATTCTGGGGCGCTCCGCAGGA
Source organism: Bradyrhizobium sp. CCGUVB14 (assembly GCF_024199935.1). NCBI lineage: Bacteria > Pseudomonadati > Pseudomonadota > Alphaproteobacteria > Hyphomicrobiales > Nitrobacteraceae > Bradyrhizobium > Bradyrhizobium sp. CCGUVB14. The sequence goes on along the minus strand of NZ_JANADS010000001.1, from coordinate 9,750,136 downwards.
CGCCGAGGAACAGTCGATGACGGCAGCACGGCCGGAGCGGCGTGTCGGCACGCGCGAAGCGGCATGAGTGCAAACCCTGTGTGATGTCCGGCCGAGGACAACGCGCTGTTCGTTTCTGACCGCAAGATTGGCAGCTCTGTCCAAGCGGCAAATGCGCGACCTCGGCTAGGTGTGCGGTCCACGCAACCTGCCGAGGGCTTCGCGCATGTCACGATTGTCTCTGGATGCTGTCGTTGACGAGACCGAAACGAATGGTGCAGTCCGGATCAGGGCTGCCGATGCCGCCGACGTGGAGAGCCTCTCGATCTATTTCACCGGCCTGTCCGCGACGACGCGCAACAAGCGCTTTATGGGCGCGCGGGCGGACCTTGCCGTCGTCGCGGCCGAATGCGTCGCCAAGGTCAGCCATCCCGATTATTTCACCTTGCTTGCGGAGCTCAGGCTGGATGCAGGGCAAAGCACGATCATCGGAGAAACCCGATACGTCTATGACGCAGTCGCCCGGCACGGCGATTTCGCCATCTCCGTTGCCGATGTCTTTCAGCGCAAGGGCGTCGGCCTGCAGATGATGGCCGCGATGGAGCGACGCGCGAGCGATCTCGGTCACGAGATGATCGCGGCTGAGACCGCACGAGCCAATACCGAGATGCGCGGCCTTGCGAAGAAGGCGGGGTTTGCCGATACCGGCCTTGGCGACTGGCAGTCGATTCACCTCGCAAAACGGCTATCGCGCTGACCAGACTTGCCGAAAGTGGCCGTGCGGCCCGCTCAAAAACCGCTGCATCCCGCCGCGGATCGTGCTCTACTGCCTCCCAGGACGGGAGCTTACGGCGATGCGTGCGGTTCTGGACTATTGCACCGGTGGAACTGAGCGGCAGATTGCGGCCGGCACGGATCTGGTGACCGAAGGCGGCGCCTCCGGCCATCTCTATGTGCTGATGAGCGGCAAGCTCGAGGTGCTCAAGGGCGAGATGGTGGTCGCCACCATTGCCGAGCCCGGTGCGGTGCTGGGCGAGATGTCGGTGTTGCTTGGGCTGCCGCACACCGCGACGGTGCGTGCCTGCTCCGACACGGTCGTCTACGAATTCGCCGATGCTGCCTCACTCCTGAAGCGGGAGCCGGAGGTCGCGCTGCTGATCGCGCGCATGCTGGCGCAGCGGCTCAATGCCGCCAACACCTATCTCGCCGATCTCAAGCGGCAATATGCCGGTCACGGCACGCATCTCGCCATGGTCGGCGAGGTGCTGCAGAGCATGATCAACCTGCCGCCGCTCGAGGTCTCGCCAGGCTCGGATCGGCAATCCGATCCAAGGATGTAAGCCAGTCCGGCGGCTCGGCGATGTCAGACGCCGGCCGCTTCAGCGGCGCCGCAAGATCGATCCACTGTGCTTCGCCTGCCGCCAGCCAGAACGCCTTGTTCTCATCGAGGTCGAGCACGATGTGCGTCGGCGGCCGGCCGGGCTGCAGGCCCGCATTGAATACCCAGGTCTGGCCCAGCCGGTCGAACCACGAGCCGTCCGTGATAAAGGGGGATTGATGCACATGTCCCGAGATCACCATCGACGGCTGATACTGCATGATCCACTGCACCAGCTCGACATCGCCGAAGAACCGCTTGCCGCCCCAGCTCGTCGGCGAATTCGCCGGCGGCGCGTGATGTGCCCAGATCCACCGCTGCGGACGCTCGAGCGCGGCATCGCGCAGCTGGTCGGCGATGCGCTGCTTGACCAGCGGCCCGTCCCACCACGGGCACACCGTGAACAGCGTGTCGCCGATGCTGAGATTGTCGCCGTCGCTGGCGATGCCGAGCTCCTGCACCTCCGAGATCCAGCGCGAGATCTTCTCGCCCTCCGCATTGCGCTCGTCGAGATCGTGATTGCCGGAGCAGAGAATGACCCTGGTCTGCGCCGCGATCAGCGCGAGGTACTTCTTCACCACCACGATCTGGGCGCGGAAATCCACCATCGATCCGATGTCGAGCGCATCGCCGGCAAAGATCACAAGGTCGAATTGCGGCGCAGCGCTGACCAGCCAGTCGAGCTGCGGCAACGAGTAATGCAGGTCGGCCACGACCAGGCAGCGCATCGGGAATCCGTCGGAGAGGGTGCGAAAATGTCTGGGAATTCCAAAACGTCATAAAGCAAGAAGCGGACCAGAACGGCCGCACATCAATCGGTCGAGCGAAGCATGCTGTGCTGCGCGGGAGCGCGCAAGTGCCGGCAGCGTCGCAGGGCTGGACCGGATGGTCGAATTCTGGTGTCGTGGCGAGCTTTCAACGCGGGTGATCGCATGACTTCCTTCAAGACCATTCGTGCCCGTGCCGAGAAGCGCAAGGGCGGACCCAAGGCGCTCGACAGGCTGATGCCTGACAAGCCCGACCTCAAGAGTCTGGCAAAACTCGGCGATGATCGCATCCTTGCCGAGATGACCAAGCGCGTGTTTTGCGCGGGCTTTGCCTGGAGCGTGATCGACACGAAGTGGGACGGCTTTGAAGAGGCCTTCCTGCGCTTCCAGCCGGCCAAGCTCAGCTTCCAGCCCGAGGATTATTGGGAAGCGCTGCTGCGCGATGCGCGGATCGTGCGCAACGGCGCCAAGATCATGTCGGTGCGCGACAATGCCGCCTTCGTGCAGGAGATCGCGAAAGAGCACGGCAGCTTCGGCAAGTTTTTGGCGACGTGGCCGCCGTCCAACGAGATCGGCCTGCTCGATCTCCTCACCAAGCGCGGCAGCCGGCTCGGCGGCAACACCGGGCAGATGCTGCTGCGCTTCATCGGTTGGGACGGATTCGTCACCTCGAAGGACGTCGTCGCCTGCCTGCGTGATGCCGGCCTCGACATCGCCGAAGAGGTCAAGTCGAAGGGCGATCTCGCCAAGGTGCAGGCGCAGTTCAACGCCTGGGCGGAGGAGACGGGTCTGCCCTACACCTATCTGTCACGCATCTGCGCGCTCTCGGTCGGTGAGAACCGCAGCGCGCATTAGCGCTCATCGAAGAGATCGTGGACATCGTGTGGCGATCTCGTGCCGTCCGCGCGGCGTCTGCAACACGCGATCACGAAATTCATTTCGCCGGAACATTTGTGCGCAGCACCCGTTCGGGAGATTGAGCCAGGCGAACACAGGCGCAGGGAACACGCACTCCGGCTAAACCTTGGTTCAAGTCATGAAACTCGAATGACAGAACGGAGCAGCTCATGAAGCTCACATCCGAACAGGTGAAGCAGACCATCAACCAGCTCGGTGCGCAGGTGCTGCCCGACGAACACCCCGCCATGGCCCAGCTCAACAGCATGTTCGGGGAACACACCTTCTTCGTCGACGAGATGGGATTGAAAGTCCTCGAGCCGACGCCCTCGCTCGGCGCGGATCGCGAGACCGGCGAAGTCGTCAGCCTCGCCGACTGGAGCGATGCGGATCTGACGCGCTTGATGGCGCACGAACCCGAGCCGACCGGCGTGATCGTGGTCTTCGAGCATGTCAGGCACTGAGACCGCAAGGACGAGGGCCGCGTACGGCCCCCGTCCGGATCGCAGTTGGGATCAGGGGCGGTCGAGCGGACGGCGAAGGTCGCCGGGACCGCCGAACAGGCCACGGAAGAAATTGGCAACGCTGCCCCAGAAGCCGCCACCGGCGATCGTCTCGAGCTCCGTCTCCGTCAATTCGCGAGCCATGTTCTGCATGACAGTCTCCTCATTTCAGATCGCGCGGACTATTCCGCGCGATGCGAGAAGAATGACGCGGACCAGCCGGTCCCGCCGTGACGCGGGACACAGAAGAGAACAGCCACCCTTCCAGTCACCCCTTGTGGAAGCCGAAGGGTGACTGGATTAGGCGTCTGCTGCGTCGCGGCTATCAGATCCGGTCGTTGAGCAGGACGCCGGACAGCGCGGGGTCGGATGGATTGGATGTGCCGTTCGATCCCGTGCCGCTGTAGGTCGAATCCGCAAGCGAGGCCTTCAGCGTCTCCAGGAATTTTTCGAGCACCTCCGTCGTCGAATTGCCGCTGGAGGAGCTGTCTGTGCTGCTGGTCGACGTCGAACTGGTGGTCGAATCCGTCGTGCTGGACGAGCTCGAATCCGTCAGCGAGCTCTTCAGCGCCTGAACGAATTGCTGCAGCAGGTCGACCACCGAACTGCCGCTGGACGTGCTGTCGATGCCGCTGACCGGCGGCGGGCCAGGGGGCGGTCCGCCTGCTCCGCCCGGTCCATGCGAGAACGCAGATTTGAAGATGCCTTGCAGTTCGGTGGCCTGCTGGTCGGTGAGCTTGCCGGACGACACTTCCTGCTGGATCAGATCATCGATCTTCGATTTGATTCCGCCGGGGCCGCTGTCGCTGGATTGATCGCCTGTCCCGTCCGATTGCAGCGAGGAGTCGATATCGCTGAGCGCGGAGGACAGTGCCGACTGATCGGACGCACTGATCGTGCCGGAACTGACTTCCGATTGCAGCTCGTCCTGCAGCCGCTGCAATGGTGACGTGTGCTGGTGGTGATGAGTGGAGAGCGCCGAAATCGAGGTCATGGTTGCTTTCCGTGCTTTTGGTGGACTCGGGCCGATACCGCCGAAGTCACATCCAGTCCTGTGTTCACAGTCCTGAGTTCACCTTGGCGGTTGGATTTGCCCGGTCGGGCGGTGGTAGGCACGGGAGCTGGCGCGGAGCCGTTGGAGCCACGATCCGCCGGTTGCTCAATATTGCCGTTGAGCAACCAGAAATATCCGGAAACAAAAATGCAGCAGGCGGCCGTTCAGGCCGGAGGTTCGACGGTGAGTGACGTATTCAGCCCGTCCGACCTGACGGTGGTCGCCCATACTGGAATCGCGGGCCCTCGCGAAAGCGGTCCGGTTACCGCGCAACAGCGCCCCAGCGGTGTCGCTACAGTTTTCCGTAGACCCGCCCGGCAACCGCTTTCAGGCGCTCGACCGAGCCGGACTCCGGATGCGGCTTGACCGGCGCGAACAGGATCGAAGCCTGCCTGCCGTTCTCCCAGACAAAGATGTTGACGGCGTTGCCGTTGCCCTTGGTGCACGAATGCTCGCCGAACGCTTCACTGCCGAGCTCGGGTATCGCCACGTGTTTGCATGGACCTGCGCGTTTCATCATGCTGATGACCGTGTCGCGCGAGATCGCAATCACCGCGACGGTCATGGTGTTGGCCTCGCGATCGAACATCATGCAGCTGCTCGCGCCGGTCCGCTGGACCGTCAGCGTGCTCTTGTCGAGAAAGCCGTCGGCATCCGCGGCCGTGAGCCATTCGCAATTGCCGAACCGCTCGCTGGTCTTGCCCGCATTGCCGATGGCAACGCGCGCGGCTGCGGTGATCGGTCCGAGCAGCGTGTTGTCGGCACGCCGGCCGATCGGATAGACGCTGATCTGCAAAATATAGTCGCCGGACAAGGCGACGACCGAGGCCTCCTGGCGCTGCGCGTCGGCAGCGCTGGTTCCGCCCTGACCTTCTTCACCGATCCCGGACACGGCGTTCAGCGGCATGCGCTCGCCAAGCGTCTTGACGAAGGTCGCGTACAATTCCTTGGCGCGGTCCTTGTCGGGATTGCTGAATACGGTCAGCATCATCGTGTCGCCGCGCCCCGCCTGGTAGATGCAGCCGCGGCCGTCCTGATTTGAAATCAGAGACCATTTGAGCGCCGGCATCGCTGCGGCGAGCTCCTGGGCGCTGATGAACGGGCAGGTTTCGGCAGCGCGTGCGGCAGGCACCGGGACGGCTGCGATGGCAAGGAATAGAACGAGGCAGGTGACCAGACGATCGAAAACACGCATCGGATAGCCGGCCATCGCTAGTGGCGCACCCGACACGATTCGAACGTGTGACCTTTGCCTTCGGAGGGCAACGCTCTATCCAGCTGAGCTACGGGTGCAGCGAGGGATCATGTAGCCGATTGGCGAGAAGTGAGCAACCGGTCTCGCCGCGGCAATATCAGCGCTTTAGGCCGATTTGCGCGGGGCCAGGCCAGGAACCGGACCGCTGACCGGTACATTGTCCCAGCCGAGGCCTGCGAATTCGGCCAGGATCCGTTCGGAGCAGACGACACGGTTGCGGCCGAGCCGCTTGGCGGCATAGAGCGCCTGGTCGGCCGCACCCAGCAGCCGGTCGGGGGCGCCGTCGGCCTCGCCGGGGATGTGGCTGGCGACACCGACACTGAGGGTGACGTGGTTGCCGGCCCCGTGGGCGCCATGGGCAATCCGCAACGCCATGACGGCACCGCGGATCTCTTCGGCGATCACGCAGGCATCATCGCAATTCAAGTCGGGCAGGATCAGCGCGAACTCCTCGCCGCCATAGCGGCTGGCGAGGTCGAGCGGACGTACCGCGTGGCGGCTGACGACGCGCGCGACCTCGCGCAGGCATTCGTCGCCGGACTGATGGCCGTGTTCGTCGTTGAACAGCTTGAAATGATCGACGTCGACGAACAGCAGCGCCAGCGGCTTCTGCGTCCGCTGCGCGCGCGCCCATTCGGTCATCAGCATCTGGTCGAAGGAGCGGCGGTTCGACAGTCCGGTCAGGCCGTCCTTGGTGGCGAGCTCCTTCAGCGCCATCTCGGCGCGCTTCTGGTCGGTGAGGTCGCGCAACGTTTCCACCACGGCGATCAGATTGCCGGCCTCGTCATGGATGGGACCTGCGTCGATCGCGAGATAGAGCTGGCTGCCGAGCTTCGGCATCACGCACCAGTTCTCCGCGCTGAAGCCGAGCCCGTTGTGGCCGCGCGCAGCGTACTCCGAATAGAACTCCGGCAGCTGCTCAGGGCGGTCCTGCGCAACGAGATCGGCAAGGCAAGGGCGCTTGGTCTCGTAGAAGGCCTGCCAGTGTTTCGTCGTGCCGATCACCTCGGCGGCGGCAACGCCGGTCAGCCGCTCGCAGGCGCGGTTCCAGATCACGACGCGGCGCTTCGGGTCGATCACGAAGGTCGGCACCACCAGGTGCTGCATCAGCCGCACCGCGTAGGAATCCGCCACGTCCACGGTCTTGGCAGGAGGCGTGATGAGCTTTGCCATCTCAGGCCACCGCCGCCACAGGCATGGCGTCGCCCGGGCCGAACATCCCGCGCACGTCCGTCGCCGGCCTCGGTTTGCTGAACAGATAGCCCTGCATCTCCGTGCAGCCGAGCGCGCGCAGCATCTCGCGCTGGGCTTCGGTCTCGACGCCTTCGGCCACCGTCGTCATGTTGCTGGCAGAGGCGATGTTCACCACCGCCTGCACGATCACCGGTGATCCGCCGGAATCGGCGATGTCGGCGACGAAGCAGCGGTCGATCTTGATCTTGTCGAACGGGAAGCGCTTCAGATAGCTCAGCGAAGAATAACCGGTGCCGAAATCGTCGAGCGCGATGCGCACGCCGATCGAGCGAAGCTGGTGCAGGATTGAGAGGGCCGCTTCGTCATCGCGGATCAGCACGGCCTCGGTGATCTCGAGCTCGAGCCGCCGCGGCTCCAGGCCGGAGGCGGCCAGCGCGCCGGCGATCCGCAGCGCCAGCGTGTCGCATTTCAGCTGTACCGGCGAGACGTTGACGGCAACGCGCACATGGGCGGGCCAGGTCGCGGCCTCGTTGCAGGCCGTGCGCAGCACCCAGTCCCCGATCTCGTTGATCAGGCCGGTGTCCTCGGCGATCGGAATGAATTCTGCCGGCGAGACCATGCCGCGCTCCGGATGGCGCCAGCGCAGCAGCGCCTCGCAGCCGGAGACTTCGCCCGAGTGCAGATTGACAAGCGGCTGGTAGTGAATCTCGAAGCCGCCGTCGATCAGCGCCTGGCGTAGATCCTGCTCCAGGGTGAGGCGGGCCTTGGCGCTCGCATCCATCTCCGGCACGAAGAAGCGGTAGGTGCGCCGCCCTTCCGCCTTCGCACCGTACATTGCGAGGTCGGCGTTCTTGATGAGCTGGTCGAGATCGGCGCCGTCCTGCGGCGCCATCGCGATGCCGATGCTCGCGTCGGTGGAGAGCTGGTGGCCGAGGCAGTGATAGGGGCGGCGGATCGCTTCATGGACCCGCGTGACGAAGGCTAGCACGTCGGCGGACGATTCGATTCCGGTCTGGATCACGGCAAACTCGTCACCGCCGAGCCGCGCGATCAGATCGCCCGGCTTGAGGCAGGTGCGGATGCGGCCGGCGATCGCCTTCAGCAGCTCGTCGCCGACATGGTGGCCGAGCGAATCGTTGATGCCCTTGAACTCGTCGACGTCGATATAGAGCAGCGCAAACTGCGCGCCGTCCGCGACCTTCCCCAGCTCGCGCTCGATCTGCTCGCGAAACAGCGTGCGGTTCGGCAGGTCGGTCAGCGCATCGTAATGCGCCATATGCGCGATCTTCTCGTCGGCGCGCCGCCGCTCGGTCACGTCATCGACGACATTGATGAGGTAGCGCGGCTCGCCGGACTTGTCGCGGATGCCGATCCGGGTCGAGGTGATGTAGCGCAGTCCCATGGTCTGGCTCGGCCAGGCATGCTCGTCCTTGGACAATCCATCGACTGTCTGCAGCGCCTTGCTGTCGTCGTCGGTGACGACCCTGGCGGTGTCGACCGGGTAGATGTCGAAGGGGGTCTTGCCGACGATGGCTTCGCGCGATTGGCCGAATTGCTCTGCGGCGGTGCTGTTGATCAGCAGATATTGCCGTGTCCGGGCGTCCTTCACCGTGATCTGCGACGGGATATGGTCGATGATCTCGCGGAGGAACGTGTAGTTGCGATCGCGCTCCTGCTCCAGATTGAGCCGCTCGGTGATCTCCTCGATCGTGGCGACCCATCCGCCCTGCGCGAGCGGCGTGTTGATGACCTGGAAGGCACGGCCGTTCGGTAATTGATGCAGTTTGGTGGCGACCTGGCCTTCGGCGACGCCTCGCATGACCTCGGCGCAAAACGCTTCGACGTCGCCGCTGAACGCGTTGCGCTCCTTGCGATGGTACATCGCCTCGTGGATGTGACAGCCGGGCTTGATGACGTCGTGGGAGAGGCCGAACATGTCGGCATAGCGGCGATTGCAGGTGACGATGTAACCGTCGGCGTCGTAGAGGATCAGCCCCTGCGACATGTTGTTGAGGGCGGTGTCGAGCCGCAGTCGCTCCGCCTCCAGCCGTTGCTGGGCCTCGCGGTTCTGCCGGTTGATCTGCCGGATGATCATGAACAGGATCAGCGCGATCACGGTCGCCGACAGCGTTGCGGTGGTGACCATGAAGCCGGTTTGCTGCCGCCAGTCGGCGAGCGCTGCCGACATGGTGTTGGTCGCCACGATGACCAGCGGGAAATGAGTCAGCGGGACGGCTGAACCCAAACGGTCCTCGCCGTCGACCGGGCTCTTGACCCGAAGTGTCTGATGGCCGCCCCTGGCCAGCACCTGTCGCATCAGCGGAGCATTTTTGTAGTTGGTCCCGATCATCTCCTCGACATGCGGGTAGCGGGCCAGCATCGTGCCCTCGCGGTCGAACAGCGTGATGGCGGCGCCGTCGGCCAGAGCGACCGAGGCGAAATAACGCTGATAGCTGTCGGGATCGATCCGCCGCACCATCGCTCCGACGAAAGTGCCGTCCGGCAGGGTCAGCCGCCGCGCCACGATCGTGGTCCATTTGCCGATCAGGTAGCTGCGCACGGATTCCAGCAGCACCGGCTCCGACATGGGATTCGATTTGAAGGTCTGGAAATAGGTTCGCGAGGAGACGTTGATCTTGGGCAGCGGCTGGGCCCGCGACCAGTTGATGATCTCGCCGTCGGCATCGTAGATCGCGATGTCGCCGAGATAGGACACCGCGCTGATCTTGCCTCGCAGCATCCGGCGGGCTTCGGGCCCCGACATGCGCTCGCGGAACATCTGCGGCGATGTGATGTCCGGCAAGTGCATCTGCCCGATCAGATCGGCGGCGACGACATCGGAATCTTCAAACTGCTGATCGAAGTGCCGTGCGATCAGCTGCACGGTGTTTTCCAGCTCGCGCTCGCGGTTGACGAGCGTCTTCTCGCGAAATTCGCCGACGGCCATCGCGGTCACCGCGAAAATGCCGGCGACCAGCAACGCGCCCGAGAGTGTCAGCCACAGCACGGGGCCGCGCCGCATGGCAGCGTCCCAGCCGCCCTTTGCGGCCAGGAACATTGCAGCTGCCATCTGTCGAAAAACCTGGCGCATCCCACTCCCCTGGAGGAGCAGAAATACTACGGACAGATGGCGCAATGCTTAGGAAAGCCGGTTACCCATGGCTTAAACCGGTTGCGGAATACTACGGATATCCACTCCCGCGGGAACCGTGTGGTGTCACGCCACGGTTGTGCGTCGCCTGCACGACGCGCTGCGCTGCATCGTTAATCGAAGCTTAATGCGAGGCGCCCGCGCTCTTGTCGCCTCCGCCATGGCGCAGCCGCCCAACCACGCCGGTCGGGAAGAAATAGACGCTGGCAATGAAGAGAAGCCCGAGCCAGAGCAGCCAGCGGTCAGGATGGAGCAATCCCGGCAGCAGCGGCAGGCCGGCCTCCGACGCCGCCTTCGAGGCGACGCCCATCAGCGATTGCAGATAGTTCTGGGCGAGGATGAAGATGGTGGCGCCGATGATCGCGCCGTAGATCGTGCCCATGCCGCCGATCACCACCATCAGGAGAATGTCCAGCATGATGGAGAAGCTCAGCGAGGTGTCCGGGCCGGCATAGCGGAGCCATAGCGCGTTCAGGATGCCGGCGCTGGCGGCGACCAGGGCCGCAAGGCAGTTGGCGTAGGTGAGGTGGAAGACGGTGCGGAAGCCGAGCGCCTCGGCGCGAAAACGGTTCTCGCGGATCGCCTGCAGCACGCGGCCGAACGGCGAGTTCACCACGCGCAGCAGCGCGAGGATCATCAGCGCCGAGATGGCGAACACCAGATAGAAGGTGAGGATGCGGCCGTTGATCTCGAAGCCGAACAGGTTTTTGGAGATCAGCACCGTGCCGGGGCGCAGCAGCTCGGGCAGCTGGAAGCTGCGCCCGTCCTCGCCGCCGGTGAGCCAGGACAGTTGCGAGGCCAGCACCTGGAAGGCGGAGGCGACGGCGAGCGTGATCATGGCAAAGAAGATCGCGGCGACCCGCAGCGAGAACAGGCCGATGGCCAGCGCCAGCAGCGCGGCGAGCGGCAGGCCGACGACGATGCCGGTGGCGACCGCGGCCCAGTTCGGACCCATGCCATAGAGCGCGATCGCGATGGCGTAACTGCCGATGCCGTAGAACATGGTGTGGGCGAACGACACCGAGCCGGTATAGCCGAGCAGCAGATCGTAGGAGGCGACCAGCGCGGCAAAGACGCAGATCTTGGCGGCGACGTTCAGCGCTTTCGCGCCGGGGAACAGGAACGGCGTTGCCGCCAGCGCCAGGATGATGACGACGAGAACGAGTGTGAGCACGCGGCTCCGCGGCGGATCGCCCGACAGGATCATCATCGGCTGGTCACCGCATAGAGGCCGCGCGGCCGCCACATCAGAATGGCGACCATCAGCAGGATGTTGGAGACGAGAGCGAGTTTCGGCACCAGGAAGCCGCCGTAATTGGCAACCATCGCCACCAGGATCGCGCCGATGAAGCAGCCGCCGATCGAGCCAAGGCCGCCGATGATGACGACGACGAAAATCAGGACGGTGAGCTCGTCGCTCATCGAAGCGTGGACCTGCTCGCGATAGAGCGCCCACATCACGCCGCCGAGGCCGGCGAGCGCCGAGCCCGTCATGAACACGCCGAGGAACAGGCGGCGGATGCGATAGCCGAGCGCTTCGACCATCTCGCGGTTCTCGACGCCGGCGCGGATCAGAAGGCCGAGCTTGGTGCGGTTCAGCACGAGCTGGATCGCGATGAAAACGGCAAGCCCGATCAGCGTCGCGAGCACGCGGTATTTGGCGATCGCGACGTCGCCGAGGATGAAGGAGCCGCGCAGCGAGGTCGGCAGCGGCATCGGGATGATCTGCGGCCCCCACAGCGCATAGAGCGTCTGCTCGGCGACGATCAGGCCGCCCGTCGTCATCAGGATCTGCTTCAGATGCTGGCCGTACACGGGAAGGATCAGCACGCGCTCGACGACCAGGCCGAGCGCGCCGGAGACCGCCATCGACATCAGTGCCGCTGGTGCCAGCACCGCGAGGTTCACCCACAGCGAATCCGCCTGCACGGAGGCGGCGAACGGTGCGAACACCAGCGTCGCAATGTAGGCGCCGACCGCGATGAAGGCGCCGTGGCCGAAATTCAACACGTCCATCAGGCCGAACACCAGCGTCAACCCCGAGGCCATGATGAAGATCATCATGCCCATGGCGAGACTTGCCGCGGTCAACGTCAGCCAGGTTGAGGGCGAGCCGATCAGCGGAATCACGAGAAGCGCGAGCGCGATCGGCAGCAGGATCGGCGCGATGTCGCGCTTCGGCTTGGGTAGCGGATCGGTGGCGGCGAGGTCAGTCACTGATGTGCCTCCAGGCTCAGGCCGAGCAGCCGCTCTTGCAATGATACGTCGGAGGCCAAGGCCGCCATCTCGCCGCGGTGGACGATGGTGCCGTTGTCCATCACCAGCACATTGTCGCCGAGCTCGCGGGCGGCAAAGAAATTCTGCTCGACCAGCAGGATCGTCGCGCCCTTGCGCTTGATCTCCTTCAGGCACTCGATCAGCGCCATGACGATGGCGGGCGCCAACCCCTTGGTCGGCTCGTCGATCAATAGCAGCTTGCGCGGCTCGATGATCGCGCGCGCGATCGACAGCATCTGCTTCTGCCCGCCCGAGAGGCTGCCCGCCCGCGACAGCCAGAACCGGCGCAGCGCCGGGAAGAAGCCGAAGATCCATTCCAGCTGCTTGTCGTCCATCGGCGCGTCGCGGGCGGCGAGGACGAGATTCTCCTTCACCGTGAGATCGGCGAACACCGCCATGCTCTCCGGCACATAGCCGACGCCGAGACGTGCAATGTCGGGCGTGGCGCGGCTTTCGATACGCTCGCCACTGAGGCTGATCTCGCCGGAGGAGGCCTGCCACAGACCCATGATGGTGCGCAGCGTCGTGGTCTTGCCGGCGCCGTTGCGGCCGAGCAGCATCGTGACTTGCCCTTGCGGCACCGTGAGATCGATGCCCTGCAGGATGTGGTAGCGGCCGATATGGGTGTGCACGCCGGAGAGTTTGAGGAGGCCGGTCATGCTGCGCCCTCTGACGTTTTCTTGGGTGACACGCCGAGATAGGCTTCCTGCACGATCGGCGATGCGATCACTTCGGCCGGCGGCCCGTCGGCGACCAGCTGGCCGTTATGCAACACGATGATGCGGTCGGCGAGCGAGCGCACCACGTCCATCTTGTGCTCGACGAGCAGGATGATCTTGCTCTTGTCCTGCTTGAGCTGCGCGATCAGGTTCAGCACGACCGGCACCTCGTCGATGCTCATGCCGGCGGTCGGCTCGTCGAACATGAACACTTTCGGCTCGAGCGCGATCATCAGCGCGACCTCGAGCTTGCGCTGGTCGCCGTGCGACAGCACCGTCGCGGCGACGCCGCGGCGGTTGCCGAGCGCGACCTGGTCGAGAATGGCATCGGCGCGCGCGATCAGGTCGCGGCGGACCATCCAGGGCCGCAGCATGTCGTAATGGGTGCCGGAGGCGGCCTGCACCGCGAGGCGGACGTTCTCTTCGACCGTCAGGTTCGGGAAGAGATTGGTGAGCTGGAACGCGCGCCCGAGACCCGCGCGGGTCCGCAGTGGCGCGGAGTGGCCCGTGATGTCGGTGCCGTCGAACAGGATGTGGCCAGCGGAGGCGCGGAGCTGGCCCGAGATCAGGTTGAAGTAGGTGGTCTTGCCGGCGCCGTTCGGTCCGACGATCGCGGTGAGCTCGCCGGGGCGGAACGTGCAGGTGACGTTGTTGACTGCGACATGGCCGCCGAAGCGGATGGTGAGATCGCGGGTCTCGAGGGTCAGCGTCATTCTTGCAAGCCGGGTTGGTCTCTCGGTTCACCTCTCCCCGCAGGGGAGAGGTCGATTTGCGCAGCAAATCGGGTGAGGGGGCTCAGGTCCCACGAGAGGACGAAACCCCTCACCCGCGCCTTCGGCGCGACCTCTCCCTATGGGAGAGGTGGCAACTCAGCGCTTGTTCTTGACCGGAACGTCCATGTCCTCGATCTTCAGCTCGCGCACCGGCTCGAGCACGGCCCAGGCCACGTTCGGATCGACCTTGACCTTGAAGTGATACATGCTCTGCAGCGCCTGATGGTCTTCTTTCCGGAACACCATCTTGCCCTTCGGCGTGTCGAACTCCAGGCCTTCCATCGCCGTGATCAGCTTCTCGGTATCGGTCGACTTCGCCTTGGTGACGGCGGCGACGACGGACATCGCAGCCGCAAAGCCGCCCGCGGTGAAGAAGTCCGGCGGCGCGTTGAAGCGCTTCTGGTGCTCGGCGACGAGCCAGTCGTTCACCGGGTTCTTCGGGATGTCGTAGTAGTAATAGGTCGCGCCTTCCATGCCCGGCATGCCCTTATAGGCCGCGAGCGCCGGCAGGATGTTGCCGCCGGTCGAGAGCTCGATGCCGTAGCGCTTCGGGTCCATGTCCTGAAGCTTGGACGGCGGGTTGCCGGCGCCGGCCCAGATCATCCAGATGATCTTGCGGCCCGGCTTGTCCTTCAGCGCGTCGAACAGGCGTTGTCCGATGGCGGTGAAGTCGGTCGTGTTGGCGGGGGCATATTCCTCGGCCGCGAGTGTCGCGCCGGTCTTGGCCAGCGCATCCCTGAAAGCGGCGACGCCGTCGCGGCCGAAGGCGTTGTCCTGCGCCAGCGTCGCGACGGTGACGCCCTGCTTGCCGATCGCGACCGCGTTGGAGATCGCGTCCTGCGACGAGTTGCGCGCCGTGCGGAAGATGTAGCGATTCCACTTCTCGCCGGTAATCTGGTCCGCGACCGCGGGCTCGACGATCAAAATCTTCTTGTTCTCCTCGGCGACGGGGAGAATGGCGAGCGCCGCCGCCGACGAGGTCGTGCCGATCGCGATGTCGGCCTTGTCGTCCTGATAGGCTTCGGCGAGTGCGGCCTTCGACAGGTCCGGCTTGCCCTGGTCGTCCTTGGTGATGATGACGATCTTGCGACCGTCGAGCATCATGGTGCCCTTGGTGGCGTATTCAAAGCCCATCTGCAGGCCGGTCTCGGTCTGCTTGGCATAGGCTTCCAGCGGACCGGTCTTGCCGTAGATCAGCGCGACCTTGAGGTCATCGGCTCGCGCGGAGCTGCTCGCGGCCAAGCCCATGATGGCTGCTGTGAGAATGAGCGATCGACGCACGGTGGGTCCTCCCTGAATGAACTGCCTTGGTCACAGCGATTTGCACACATGTGCAGACATTGCAATTCCACCTTCCGGCGGAGCTTGCATGAGGTGCATGTGACAGTCTGTTGACGTGCGCGTGGTGCAGACGCGGCGCGCGCGAAGTCGCGATGCCGCGTTTTGCATCAGCCCATGCGTTTCCTCTCGCAGGCCCAGAGCAAGCCCCGCGCCAGACGCGGAGCTTTGTGCGCGAGCGGCTGAAAATGCGGCGGAAACGCCGACAAGGCCGCAGGCGAGAGCCAGAGTCGGAATGTCAGGAGTCCGAGACTCCAGACATCTCCCGTCTCGAAACTCAGACGGGCGGCGATCCCGAGGCCAGTCCGAACTTGGCGAGCTTCTTGTAGAACGTCGCGCGCGAGATCCGCAGCATGCGCGCGGCCTCCGTGATCTGCCCGTTGCTGGCGGCCAGCGCGTGTTCGAGCGTCTGCTTCTCGAACTCCGCCTCGGCTTCGGCATAGGGCACGACCGAGCCGGTCATGCGCTGCGCCGGCGCGGATTGTGCGTCCGCGCTGACCGGCAGGATGTGCGCGAAATCGTCGCCGGTCAGGCGCCCGGAATCGCTCAGGATGAGTGCGCGTTCCAGGATGTTGCGGAGCTCGCGGACGTTGCCCGGCCAATCGTAGCGCGCGAGCGCCGACAATCCGCTCGGCGTGATCCTCGCATTGACGAAGTCGCCGGAGGCACCGATGTCCTCGATCAGGCGCGCGCAGATCTCAGGTAGATCGTCGAGGCATTTGCGAAGCGGCGGCAGGTCGATCGAGAGCACGTTGAGGCGGTAATACAGATCGGCGCGGAAGGCGCCGTCGCTGACGCGCTTGCGTAGATCCACATTGGTCGCGGCAATCACGCGCACATCCACCTTGGTGATCTTGTCCGAGCCGAGCGGCTCGATCTCCCGCTCCTGCAACACGCGCAGCAGCTTCGCCTGCAATTGCAGCGGCATCTCGCCGATCTCGTCGAGGAACAGCGTGCCGCCGTCGGCGATGCGGAATTTGCCCTCGCGTCCCCTGCGATCGGCGCCGGTATAGGCGCCGGGCGCGGTGCCGAAGAATTCGGACTCGATCAAGGTCTCCGGGATCGCCGCGACGTTGACGCTCACGAACGGCTTGTCGGCGCGCGAGGACGCGTTGTGAATGGCCTGCGCCAACAGTTCCTTGCCGGTGCCGGTCTCGCCGGTGAGCAGCACGGTCACGCTTTGCCGTGCCGCGCGTTTTGCGAATTCCTTGGCCTGCGCGATTGCCGGCGTGGTGCCGACGAAATCCGCCAATGTGAAGCGCGCCGCGCGGGCGTTGGACAGTTGACGCCGCGCCAGCCTCAGATCGGCCTCGAGCTGGGTGACGCGCGCGAGCAGTGGCTTCAGGCTTTCGATGTGGTCATAGAGCACGAAGCCGATCGCGCCGATGACATTGCGCTCCTCGTCCTCGATCGGCATGCGCGTCACCACGAGCTGCTCGCCGCCGAGCTCCATGATGTCGAGCAGGATCGGCTCGCCGCTCTCGGCGACGTTCCGCATCAGGCTGTTCGGGATGATCTCCTCGATCGGCCGGCCGATCGCCTCCGCGGTCTGCTTGAGACCGAGCGACGCCAAATACTTCTCATTGACGTAGATGACCCGCCCGCTGCGATCGATCGCGATCGCGCCCTCGCACAGATGCTCCAGCCGCTCGAACAGCGTCACCATCGCCCGCGCGCGGACATAGGCGGGATCGCTGGCGTCGGAGGAGGAAGGTGACATGGCGTGCCTCGGGGAGGTCCGCCTGATTACTACCAAAAGTGCAGCAATTTCAAAGGGGAATCGGTGTGACGGGGTTAACGCCGATGCGGCACACAGAGCGCGCTTACCGCCGATACCCGCTTGCGCGCGAATAGCCCTGGCGGTTGTGCTGCATCGGGCGGGCGGAGACGCTGGCGCGGGACTCGCTCGACGCAGGCGTGGCGAGCTTGAGTTCCTCGAGGAAGATCGGCCGGGCGAAATAATAGCCCTGCGCGTAGCGGATCTTGGTCGCGGCCTGGAGATAGGCGAGTTCCTCGTAGGATTCGAGGCCCTCGGCGATGACGGTCATGCCGAGCGCTTCGCTCAAGGACTCGATCGCGCGCAGAATGCCCTGGCTGCGCGGGCGCTTATGGATGTCGGTGATGAAAGAGCGGTCGATCTTGATTTCGTCGGCGGTGATGTCGGCCAGCGCCGACAGCGACGAATAGCCGGTGCCGAAATCGTCGATCGAGATGCCGACGCCGAGCTTGCGGAACATCGGCAGGATTTCGTTCTGGAAATGATTCCCGGCGACGAAGGCCTCTTCGGTCACCTCGATCATGAAGCGCTGGGGAAAGCCGGTATCTTCGAGCGCTTGGGCGAAAGTCCGCATGAACTCGGGATTGCCGGCCTGCTTGGCGGCGACGTTGATGCTGATGGTCGCTTCCGCGCCAAAGGTGTCGTTGATCAGGTCGATCGACTTGACGATCTCGGCCAGCACGAGATGGGTCAATTCGTCGATCAACCCGAGCTCGCTCGCCAGATTGATGAACGAGCCCGGCGCCTGGATCACGCCCTCGTCGTCGCGCAGGCGCACCAGCGCCTCGATGCCCTTCACGGCTTGCGTGCGGATGTCGACCTTGGACTGGAAAGCGCAGCAGAAGCGCTTTTCGAGAATGGCGAGCCGTAGCGACTGTTCGATCTTCATTCGCGCCAGGGCTTCGCGCTCCATGCCGGCGTCGAAGAACGCCGCCATTCCCTTGCCGTCGTTCTTGATGCGGTACATCGCGATGTCGGCGTTCTGGCGCAGTGTCTCGAAGCTGCGGCCGTGGTCGGGATAGAGGCTGATGCCGACCGAGGTGGAGGCGAAGAGTTCCGAATTGTCGATGAAGAACGGCGCGGTCAGCCGCTCCAGCGTCGATTGCATGAATTCGGCGACTTCCTCCTGGCTCTGGATCGGGGAGAGCAGCAACAGGAATTCATCACCGGAGATGCGCGACAGCATGTCGGAATCGCGCAGGTCGCGGCCGAGCCGCTTCGAGAGCTCGACCAGCAGCGCGTCGCCGACGGCGTGGCCGTAATAGTCGTTGATGTGCTTGAAATTGTCGACGTCGAGGAAGGCCAGCGCAAAGCGTTCGCCGCTGCCATTGCGCGCCAGCAGGCCGTTGGCGCGATGCTCGATCACGCGCCGCGAGGGCAGGCCGGTCAGCTCGTCGAAATAGGCCGAGCGAAACAGCTGGTCCTCGAAATTCTTCTGCTCGGTGATGTCGGCGGAGGCCGAGATCAAGAGCTCGCGCCCGGCGAGCTGGATCGGTCGATGGGTGGTCAGCAGCACCTGCCGTGCGGCGCCGTCCTGCAGCGCTTCTTCGGAGGTGACCGGCTGTCCGGCCCTCAGCGCGCGCTCGCAGGCCTCGCGGCGCTGTGCGAGATCGGGTGACGGACGGCTCCCGTCCATTCCGAGCTGGGCGGCCGCGACATCGTTAACCAGGAGAAGTTTGCCTTGCGCATCCTGCACGGTCAGGCCGGCAGGCAGCATTCTAACGATTTCCTTGAGGAATCCGAGTTCGGCTTCACTCGCGCCGTTATATGCATTGTCGTTCATAGAATTCATGAATCTTGTTGTTTCAGCGCGCCTTTGCAATGCACGCGATCATGCGCAGTTCCCTCTTAGGTTTGGTTAAGGGGTCCGCAGAAATACGGGGGTGTTTTGGAAGAAACTTGTGGCGTTGCGAGCTGCGCCGCCGATCGTCATTAACAGAAGGTCAACAGCGCTGGCGAAAGCGCGAGCGAAGAGTGCGGTTTCTTTCGTTTGCAGTGAAGCTAACGGCATCATGTTGATTGATTGAATCGATGTGAGCTTCGGGGCAGTCCACCTCTCCCCGCTGGGGAGAGGTGATCTCATTCGCTCTTGGGAATGCGGCATTGCATGGTGCAATGCAGCCCGGTCTTCAAATACGAGACCTCGGTCTTGCCGTCGAAGGCTGACAGCGCCGACTTCAGCAGCTTGGTGCCGAAACCGGGCTCCGAGATCTTGTCGATGCTCGGTCCTTCGGTTTCGTCCCACGTGATGTTCAGGCGATCGTCGCTGACGGTCCATGACACCTGCAGCAATCCGCGAGGCGAGGAGAACGCGCCGTATTTGCCGGCATTGGTGGCAAGTTCGTGAAACATCAGTGACAGCGTCACCGCGAGTTTCGGCGGCAGGAACAGCCGGTCGCCGTTGAGCGTGAAGCGAACGTGGCCATAAGGGCCGAGCTCGGAGATCAGGAGATCGCGGATGTCGCAGCCGGCCTTATCGATCCGCGAGATCAGGTCGTCGGTCGCGGCCAGCGAGCGCAGCCGCGGATCGATCCGGGCCCAGACCTGCGGCTGGTCATGCAGCACCTGGTGCAGCACGGCGTGCACGGTCGACAGCTTGTTCTTCAGCCGGTGCTGGAGCTCGTCGACCAGGACCTTGCGATAGTCTTCTTCCTCGATCAGGCGCTTGGAGATCCGGCGCTGCTCCGCCAGCATCGTACGATAATGTTCGACGCCCCAGATGGTGAGCGCAGAGACGCCCCAATAAAGTGTCAGCAGGGCGAACCGCGCGCGATCGGCAAAGGCATCGCCGAAATTCACGACGACACCGAGCACGCCGCCGACCAGCGCCGTCACCACGCCGATCCGCAAGCCGCCAAAGGCCGCTGCAAAGAACACGGCGGGGAAATAGGGCGTGAAGAAGACGTCGGGCCGCACATGCGAGAGCCCCCAGCGCGCCACGGTCGCGACCAGTACGCAGGCCACCGCAAACGCAATGCTCAGGCCGAGCGATGGCGGTGCCTCGCCCTTCCAGCCCTTGCGGAATTCGTCGATCAGCTTCCCCATGCGCAGCCCGGTTGCGAAAGACGTCCGAAAATCGACAGACGGGCCATGATGTTACGCATCTCGCATGCGCAAGCAAAGCTTGCCTTGTCGGGAGCCGGCAGGAATAGTGATTGTTGCGGCGCCGATTGTCGTGGAGACGTCATCGATCGGTGCCCGCCATTTGGCTTCAAATCATTCGAAAACAGGGACATTCCATGGGCAGGCTTGACGGCAAGGTTGCGGTGATCACGGGTGCAACGAGCGGGATTGGATTGCGTACCGCGGAAGTCTTCGTTGCCGAAGGTGCCAAAATTGTGATCGCGGGCCGCCGTATACCGGAAGGCGAGGCGCTGGCGAAGCAACTCGGCGCGTCCTGTGTCTTCCGCCAGACGGATGTGACCGTCGAGGCGCAGATGCAGGCGCTGATCGCGCTCGCGGTCGAAAAATTCGGTCGGATCGACTGCCTGTTCAACAATGCCGGCGGCCCGGCGCAGACCGGCGGCATCGAAGGCCTCGAGGTCGAGCG
This sequence comes from Bradyrhizobium sp. CCGUVB14, assembly GCF_024199935.1. Lineage (NCBI taxonomy): Bacteria > Pseudomonadati > Pseudomonadota > Alphaproteobacteria > Hyphomicrobiales > Nitrobacteraceae > Bradyrhizobium > Bradyrhizobium sp. CCGUVB14. Next base: position 9,729,524 of record NZ_JANADS010000001.1, on the reverse strand, counting down.
CTTCGACGCGGCGATGGCGACGCTGGTGCGCAGCGTCATGCTCGGCATGAAGCACGCCGCGCCCCACATGAAGAAGCAGGGGGCCGGCAGCATCATCAACAATGGCAGCATCGCCGGACGTCTCGCCGGCTATTCGTCCTCGCTGGTTTACGGGGCGGCCAAGGCTGCGGTGATTCATCTGACCAAATGCGTCGCGATGGAGCTCGGCGAATCCAACGTGCGCGTCAACTCGATCTCGCCCGGCGCGATCGCGACCGGGATCTTCGGCAAGGCGCTGGGGCTCTCGACCGATGCTGCCGAGCAGACGCCCGCCATGTTGCGCGACGTCTACAAGACCGCGCAGCCGATCCCGCGCGCCGGCCTGCCCGACGACATCGCCCATGCCGCGGTGTTCCTGGCCAGCGACGAATCCAGCTTCGTCAACGGCCATGATCTCGTCGTCGACGGGGCTGTTACCGGCGGCCGCAACTGGACCCAGCAGCAGCAAGGCCTGTCGGCCCTGCGCAAGGCGTTCGACGGGGGCGCGTAGAAGCTACAGCGACGGTGCCGTAGGGTGGGCAAAGGCGCGCTCTTCGCGCGCCGTGCCCACGACTTCCTATCCGCAAGACATCGTAGGCACGGCGCTCCGCGCCTTTGCCCACCCTACGAGTTCTGCGATCGCCGGATACAAGGGTCTCGTGCCCCGGACGCGGCGCAGCGCTTCTTCAGCGGTGCGCCGGCAGAGCCGGGGCCCATCTCACCAAGAGTAATGTGCCGCGAGATTCTGGGTCCCGGCTCGCGCTTCGCGCGTCCGGGACACGAGAACTCAAACCGCCCGCATCCTGACCTTCAACCCGTCCTTCGGCTTCGGGATCGGCCACATCTGCCAGTCCGGCTTGTAGCCGGGCTCCAGCGACACCTCGATGTTCTGCAGGAAGTGCCGGGCGAAACATTTCGCCTGCATGTAGGCGAAGTGCAGGCCGAGGCACATATGCGCGCCGCCGCCGAACGGCACCCAGGCGAAGCGGTGACGATTGCGCTGGGCTTCCTCGGTGAAGCGCAAGGGATCGAACCGATCCGGCTCCGGCCAGATGTCCTTCATGTGGTGCGTAAAGAGCGGATTGACGCCGACGGCCGTGCCTGCGGGGATCGTATAGCCCTTGAAGGTGACATCGCGCATCGCGCGGCGCGGCATCGAGGGTACCGGCGGCTTGATCCGCAGCGCTTCCTTGAAGGCCATCTCCGTCAGCGGCATCTTTTCGAGATCGTCGAAGCTGCTCGGCGCGCCAGGAGCGAGCCCGAGCGCGAGGACCTCCGCGCGCAGCTTGCTCTGCCAGTCCGGATTAGCGGCGAGCTCGCCGATGAAGGACGTCAGCGATGAGGTCAGCGTGTCGTGCGCCGCCATCATCAGGAAGCTCATGTGGTCGATGATGTCCTGCTCGGAGAGCAGTGCGCCGTCCTCGTGGGTGGCGCGGCAGAGGTGCGAGAACAGATCGTCGCCGCCGTGATTGCCGCGACGCAGCGGGATCTGCTCGCGGAAATAGGCGATGATGCGCTTGCGCCCGTTGACGCCGCGCGCCATCTGGGTGCCGGGCAGGGGGCGGCGGATCGGCGCGACGGCGGCCGCGACCATGTCGACGAAGGCGCGGTTGATCTCGTCGACCTCCGGCCCGATATCGGCGCCGAGAAAGGACGCTGCCGCGAGATCGAGCGTGAGCTGCTTCATCGCCGGATAAAGCTGCATCTCGCCGGGCCTGGCTTTCCACTGCGCGACTCGCGCCGAAATGCCGCGGTCGAGATCGCTGAGATAGGACTTCATCGGCCCCGACTTGAACGCGACCGACAGCGCCTTGCGGTGCAGCCTGTGCTCGTCGAAGTCGAGCAGCATCAATCCGCGCGGAAACAGCAGCCCAAGCACGTTGTTCCAGCCGTGGGTCGACGAGAACAGCTTCTGCTGGTCGAACAGCACGAGCTCGTTCGCTTCGGGTCCGAGCAGCACGATGTTGGTTTCGCCGAAAATGTGGGTGCGATAGACAAGCCCGTATTTGGCGCCGTTTTGCTCGATATGCCCCTTCGGGTCCGCGAGCACCTGAAACGTCTTGCCGATGATCGGCCAGCCTTCGTCGCCCGGGATATGCGTCAGCTGATTCCGCTTGGGCGCGGTGTAGGCGAGCTCAGGCGAGGCCACATTCTGCATCGACATGACGAATGCTCCGGTTGGCTGACCGACAGGAATCGCGCGACCGCGGCAACAATACGGCCTGCGCCAGGCCGATCATCGGCAGCATAGCACAGGCCAGGATGTCTTGCTTGTGAACGTCGTTACATGCGTAGCGCAGGAGCCTAGCGCTTGGCTGCTTCCTTCTGCAAATCCGGGGCGTTGACGGCGGGAATCGCGACCCGGCCTGGACCGGTGACCTTCAACGCCTCGGCCGCTTTCTCGTTCTGCATGATCTTGGCCATCACGGCCTGACCGGCGCGCTCGAAAATCGCGCGGTTCTCGATCACGAATTTTTGCGACTTGCGCAGGCCATCGATGTAGCCGTTGATCTCCGGCACGACGTAGCGCGCGACCATGTCCCAGCTTCGGCGCGTCGCTTCCGGATTGGCCCAGTCGTGCACGAAGCCGATGATGGCGCCGACGCCGCCGGACAGGTCAATCACGTTCTTGATGGTTTTGACGAGATCGTCAGGCGTGCCGATGGTCGAGGCCGCGCCCTCGACGAAGGCGGTCTTGTCCACGGCCTCGTCGGGCGAGGCGAACGCTTCGAGGCCCGGCCGCTGCAGCGTGCCGACATTATATTCGTTGTGCCAGCGCATCAGCCCGGCACCGGCTTCCTTGCGGGCCTGCTCGCGGCTCTCGGCGATGTGGAAGGTCAGGAGCACGCGCCAGTCGGCGCGGCTGACCGTGGTGCCGTGCTTCTTGGCGGCATCCTCTGCGAACTGCCATTGCTGCTGCAGCGACATCAGGCCCTGCGTCGTCATCGAGCCCAGCGAGATAATGCCGATGCCGTATTTGCCGGCGAGCGTCATGCCCGAAGGCGATATCTGCGAGGCCACCACGAACGGCATCTCTTCCTGCAGCGGCAGCAGCTGGAGCGCGGCGTCGTTCATGGTGAACCAGTCGGTCTTGGCGGTGACGCGCTCGCCGTTGAAGAGGCGGCGGATCACGGCGATCGCTTCATCCTGGCGGTCGCGCTGGGTCATCGGATCGATGCCGAGCGTGTGGGCGTCGGAGGCCAGCGCGCCCGGGCCGGAGCCGAAGATGGCGCGGCCGCCGGTCATGTGGTCGAGCTGCACCATGCGCTGGGCGACGTTGAAGGGATGGTGATAGGGCAGCGACACCACGCCGGTACCGAGCTTGATGCGTTTGGTGCGTTCGCCGGCCGCGGCCAGGAACATCTCGGGCGACGCAATCATCTCCCAGCCGGAGGAGTGATGCTCGCCGCACCAGAACTCGTCATAGCCGAGTGCGTCCAGCTGCTCGACCAGGTCGAGATCGCGCCGGAACTGAAGCATCGGATGCTCCCCGATCGGGTGATGCGGGGCAAGAAAGGCTCCAAACTTCAGGCGCGCCATGGCGTTCTCTCCGGCTGATATTTTCTGTTTTTTAGGTAGACAGAGGCTACGTGCCCGATGCCGCGAACGCAATCGCGCGATGTCCCGCGCCGCGGAATGCAGCTATGTGCTGACGCTGTCTCTTCTCCCTCTCCCCGTTCTTACGGGGAGAGGGTTGGGGTGAGGGGCTTCTCTCCACGCGTGAGATAGTCGTGAGACCTGTACCCCCTCACCCGGAATCCGCGCTTCGCGCGCATTCCGACCTCTCCCCGCAAGCGGGGCGAGGTAAGAACTACCGCGTCATCCTGTTCCACGCATCGAGGCCGGCGATCTTGTACGCTTCCGCCAGCGTCGGATAGTTGAACGTGTTCTGGATGAAATAGTCGATCGTGCCTTTGAGGTTCAGCACGGCCTGGCCGATATGGATCAGCTCGGTGGCGCCTTCGCCCAGGATGTGCACGCCGAGCAGGCGGCGGGTCTTGGTCGAGAAGATCATCTTCATCATGCCGCTGTTCAGCCCCATGATGTGGCCGCGCGAGGTCTCGCGGAAGCGCGCGATGCCGACCTCGTAGGGAATGCCGCGCGTGCGCACCTCTTCTTCGGTGAGGCCCGCGGTCGAGATCTCCGGCACGGAATAAATGCCGTAGGGAAAGAATTCCGGCGGCGCCAGCGGCTCCATGCCGAGCGCGTGGCAGGCGGCGACGCGGCCCTGCTCCATCGAGGTGGAGGCGAGGCTTGGAAAGCCGATCACGTCGCCGGCCGCGTAGATGTGCGGCACGCTGGTCTGCAGCGTCACGGGATCGACCGAGATGCGGCCGCGATGGTCGACGACGATGCCGGCGGCTTCGAGATTGAGCCGGTCGGTGGCGCCGACGCGGCCGGCCGCGAACAGCAGCATCTCGGTGGTGACGTGCCGCCCGTCGGACAGGTTGGTGACGATGCCCTGCGCCGTCTTCTCGATCGAATTGACCTTGGAACCGAGCCGCAGCGCGACGTTGCGGTCGCGCAGCTCGTGCATGAACTCGTCGATCAATTCCTTGTCGATGAAGTCGAGGAAGGTCGGCCGCGGCTCGATCAGGGTCACGGGCACGTCGAGCGCGCTGAAGATGGTGGCGTATTCGACGCCGATCACGCCGGCACCGATGACGGCGAGGCTGCGCGGCAGCTTCGGCAGCTCGATGATCTCGTCGCTGTCGAGCACTGTCGCGCCGTCGAACGGCACATAGTCCGGCCGGAACGGGCGGGTGCCGCAGGCGATCAGGATGAAGGCGGCGGATACCACCTTGGTCTCGCCGATCGCGCTGGTGATCTCGACCTCGTGCGGCGAGACCAGGCGCGCTTCGCCATTGGCGGTGCGGACCAGGTTGCGGCTGAACTGATGCTCGAGCACCTCGACCTCGTGGTCGAGCGTCTTTTGCAGCCGCGTCATCAGATCGCTCGCCGCGATGTCCTGCTTCACCCGGTAGGAGCGGCCGTAGAAGCCGCGCTCGCGCCAGCCGGAGAGATTGAGCACGGTCTCGCGCAGCGTCTTGGACGGGATCGTGCCGGTGTGGACGGAGACGCCGCCGACCCGCCGGCCCTTCTCCACCACCAGCACGGCCTTGCCGAGCTTGGCGCATTGCACCGCGGCCCGGCGCCCCGACGGGCCCGAGCCGATCACCACCATGTCGTAGTCGTACATCGGACGTGCTTCCAAAGGATCTGCGTTCAAAACCCAGCAAAATCAGCGGGAACCGACATGCAGCAATCGGGCCACAGCGGCAAGTCCTACCTCCGAGGTAATCGCGCCGATGACGCCGATCTGCGAGTCTTGCGCGCAAATAAATCGCGGAACGCGAGCGCGAAAATGCATCAAACCGTCACAAAGCCCGTCGATTCGACCCGTCGCTGGTGGGTGCTGGCGATCGTCGTCGCCGCGCAGTTCATGTTCGGCGTCGACGCCTTCATCGTGAATGTCGCCATTCCCACCATCGCGGTCGACTTGCGCGCGACGCCGGCACAGATCGAGTCCGTTATCGCGATATATCTGATTGCTTATGCGACGCTGGTGGTGACCGGCGGCCGCCTCGGCGACATCCACGGCACCAGGAATGTGTTCATCGCCGGCGTGCTCGGCTTCACGGCGACCTCGCTGTGGTGCGGGCTGGCGCAATCGGGCGCGGAGCTGATCCTCGCCCGCCTGGCGCAAGGCGCGACTGCCGCGCTGATGGTGCCGCAGGTGCTGGCGACGTTGCACCTGCTCTTCACCGACGAGACGCGCAGTCGCGCCTTCGGCATCTACGGCATCGTGCTCGGGCTCGCGGGCGCTGCGGGCTTTCTGCTCGGCGGATTGTTGGTCACGATCGACCTCGCGCACACCGGCTGGCGCGCGGTGTTCTTCGTCAACGTGCCCTGCGGGCTCGTCATCGCTGTTGCGGCATGGCGGATCATGCCGACTGTGCCGCGCCGGGCCGGCACCAGGCTCGACATCAGGGGCAGCGTCGTGCTGTTCGCGGGGCTGTTGTGCCTGATCGGCCCGCTGCTGTTCGGCCACGATCTCGGCTGGGCGCCGTGGCTGTGGGGGGTGATGGCGATCGGCGGTGCGATCCTGTTCGCATTCCCAAGGCTCGAGCACGCGGTCGCGCGCGCCGGCGGGATGCCGCTGATCGATCTGACGCTGCTGGCGGACACCGCTTTCCTGCGCGGGCTCGGCGCCGCTTTCTTTTTCTTCGTCGCCAATCTCTCGTTCTATCTGGTGATGACGCTGTTCATGCAGCGCGGCCTGAAGATGGCGCCTCTTGCCGCCGGCCTCGCCTTCGTTCCGCTCGCACTCGCCTTCGTCGTGGCGTCGCGTCACAGCGGCGCACGCGCGAGGCATCGCGGCACCAAGGTGTTGATCGAGGGCTGCGCGTTGCAGATCGCGGGCCTTGCCGCGCTCGCGCTTCTCGCAGACTTGATCGAGGCGCCACCGCCGATCGCGTTCGCGCTCGTCATGCTCATCTTCGGCTATGGCCAGGGCCTGGTGATGGCGCCGCTCTCGGGCGCCGTGTTGTCGACCGTCAAACCCGTCGCGGCAGGCTCGGCGTCCGGCATGTACGGCACCATTGCGCAGATCGGAAATGCGGCCGGAGTGGCCGCAATCGGCGCGGTGTTCTTCGCAATCGAATCGTTGCAATCAGCGCGCGCAGGTTTTCTCGCCTCACTCGCGCTGTTTGCGGCGTTAATCATGATCTGCGCCGCATTCCTGACGTGGATGCGCCGCGCATCTGCACGAAGTTGAGGCACTGCGGTTAATACGTGCGGAAATCTGCGGGTTTTTGCGCGATTCGCGCGGGGCCGAAAGCACACGGTCTTTTCATTTTGCACTGCAGCAACTATCTGGTCTGGGTAAACGTTGAAAGCCGCCCACCAGGAATTTGCCGTGTCGCTAGCCCGTAATGTCGACCTCTTGAGACATCTGCCAAGGATGGATGGTCTGCGCTTGCCCGATTTTGGCGTGAGCACCGACGCGTCCAGCCCGCTGCAGGAAGTCACGGACTTCGGTGACAATCCCGGCGCCTTGCGCATGTTCACGTTCGTGCCGGCGCAATTGCAGAAGCCGCGCGCGCTCGTCGTCGTGCTGCACGGCTGCGGCCAGACGGCAGCGGCTTACGATCTCGGCGCAGGCTGGTCGACGCTCGCGCGCCATTACGGCTTTGCGCTGGTGATGCCCGAGCAGCAGCGCGTCAACAACGGCAATACCTGCTTCAACTGGTTCAATCCGGAAGACACCGCGCGCGACAGCGGCGAGGCGCGTTCGATCCGCGAGATGATCGCGCATATGGTCGGGGCGCACCGGATCGATCCCCGGCGCATCTTCATCACCGGTCTCTCCGCCGGCGGCGGCATGGCCTCGGTGATGCTCGCGACCTATCCGGAAGTGTTCGCGGCCGGCGCGATCATCGCGGGCCTTCCTTACGGCATCGCGTCGAATCTGCGCGAGGCGCTGGACGGCATGTTCCACTCGCCCGCGCGGCCCGAGCGCGAGCTCGGCGATTTCGTGCGGCGGGCGTCCCATCATCGCGGGCCCTGGCCGAAGGTGTCGGTATGGCACGGCAGCGCCGATCGCACCGTCAATCCCGGCAATGCCAACGAGATCGTCAAGCAGTGGCTCGATTTGCACGATCTGCCGATGACGCCGATGGCCGAGACCAATGTCGACGGCTATCCGCGCCAGGCATGGTGGAACAAGGACGGCGAGACGCTGGTCGAATTCTACGCCATCACCGGCATGGCGCACGGCACGCCGCTTGGGCTTGCCGACAACGACCAGCGCTACGGCGTCGAAGGCGCGTTCCTGATCGAGGCCGGCATTTCGTCGTCCTATCACATCGCAAAGTTCTTCGGTCTCACCGGCTGGGTTCAGGACGCGAAGAAGGCGGATGCCAAGGCGGCGCCAGCGCGTTCGCCCGCGCCGCATCTTGCCCGCACCATCCGTGCGAAGGTCGCTGACGAACAGGCCGAGCCGAAGCGCGAGCAATCCCGCGGTTTCGATCTCGGCCAGATCATCACGCGCGCGCTGACGGCCGCGGGATTGATGAAGTAGGTCAGGCCGTCGCGCCGATGATCTCGATCGGCGTCGCCGTCACCTCGCCGCCGGCCGCCACCTTCCGCGTCATCTCCGCATAGGCCTTGAAGAAGTCGCGCGACTGCAGCGTCTTCTGCGCGGCCTCATCGGTGACGCTGGCGAGATGGAAGTAATGGCCGTCGTCGCGGTTCTTCAGGACGCGGTAGCCGATCCGCCCTTTCAGCTCCGGATCGTTGTCGATTGCCTTGATGAAGCGGCCGATCTCCTGGTGCCAGGCCTCCGTCGTGCCGTTCTTGAATTCGTACTTGATCATGAAGTGCTTCATGTGACGCTCCCTGTTCGCTGTGCACCATCATCTGCGGCCCGTGAGCCATCCTGCAAGTACGGACAAAATTGATAGTATGGACTTTTTCGCCGTCGCTCCTATCCTCTCTGCCATAGCGTTTTCAAGCGAAGTGGATCCCGGTTCGCGTCAAGAAAACGCGTCAGAACAAAAAGGGGAGGAGACGACATGGCAAAAGCTCCCGCGCGCGCCTGTCCGGTCGCAGCCTTTCAAAAGATGATCAGCGGCAAGTACAAGCTGCGCATCGTCTGGGATCTCAAGGACGGCCCGCGCCGCTATGGCGAGATCCGCAGCGGCTTGCTGCGCGGCACGTCAGGCAGCGCGGAGATCACCCCGCGCGTGCTCAGCCGCGAATTGAAGGCGCTCACGGAAAGCGGACTGATCGATCGCAAGGATTTTGGCGAGGTGCCGCCGAAGGTCGAGTATCGCCTCACCCGCAAGGGCAAGAGCTTTGTGCCCGTGGTGGCGGCGATCCGCGAGTGGGGCGAGCGCAATCTCGACGAGACCGCAGCGCTCGCAGACGCCGCGGAATAAACTTACATCTCGCCGGTGATGAACGGATTGGTCATCCGCTCCTGGCCGATGCTCGAGCCGGCGCCGTGGCCGCAGATGAAGCCGACATCGTCGCCGAGCGGCAGCAGCTTCGTCATGATCGAGTCGATCAGCGTGGCGTGACTGCCGCCGGGCAGATCGGTGCGTCCGACCGAGCCCGCGAACAAGACGTCGCCGACATGGGCAAAGCGCAGATCCTTGTTGAAGAACACCACGCTGCCCGGCGAGTGACCGGGGCAATGCAGGACGTCGAATTTCAACGCGCCGATCGAGACGGTGTCGCCCTCGTCGAGCCAGCGGTCCGGCTCGAAATTGCGCCCGCCCGTCATGCCGAAGCGCGCGCCGCTCTCGACCACGTTGTCGAGCAGGTATTTGTCCGCGACATGCGGGCCCTCGATCGGCACCTTCAGCGCATCGCGCAATTCGGCCGCGCCGCCGACATGGTCGATATGGCCGTGGGTGAGCCAGATCTTCTCGACGGTGACGCCGGTCTGCTTGATCGCTTCGAGGATCTTCGGCACGTCGCCGCCGGGGTCGATCACCACGGCCTTCTTGCCGGGCTCGTCCCAGATGATGGTGCAATTCTGCTCGAACGGCGTCACGGGGACGATGATCGCGCCGGCCTTGGCCTGTTGGGTGTCGCTTTGCTCGGTCATGGCGCCACAATGCCGATTTTTGCTGCGCCGCCAAGCAAAATAGTCGTGGTCCGCCGGCGGAACAGCCGCCCCCGCCGTCACACGGCCGTCCCAATTCGGCTGCTGGTTTGAACCGGGACGTTGCTTCCGCGTTCTCTCGCGCGAGGCACAGATTTCCGGGTGGGGTTTCCGAGATGGCTCAGGGCAGCGAGAACTGGTGGCGCGACGGCATCTTCTATCAGATCTATCCGCGCTCCTTTCAGGACAGTGACGGCGACGGCGTTGGCGATCTCGCCGGCATCTTGCGGCGTCTTCCTTACGTGAAATCGCTTGGCGTCGACGCGATCTGGCTGTCGCCGATCTTCCCCTCGCCGATGGCCGATTTCGGCTATGACATCTCCGACTATACCGGCATCGATCCGCTGTTCGGCACGATGGCCGATTTCGATGCGCTGCTCGCGGCCGCGCATGACCATGGTCTGAAGCTGATCCTCGACCTCGTGCCGAACCACACCTCCGACCAGCATCCCTGGTTCGTCGAGAGCCGCGCCTCGCGCGATAATCCCAAGCGCGACTGGTACATCTGGCGCGACCCGGCCCCCGATGGCGGCGTCCCGAACAACTGGCTGTCCGAGTTCGGCGGCAGCGCATGGCAGGTCGACGCCGCGACCGGCCAATATTACTACCACGCCTTCCTCGCGCAGCAGCCCGACCTCAACTGGCGCAATCCGGAGGTGCGCGCCGCGATCTACGACGTGATGCGGTTCTGGCTGGAGAAGGGCGTCGACGGCTTTCGCGTCGACGTGATCTGGCACCTGATCAAGGATGCCGAGTTCCGCGACAATCCGCCCAACCCGCATTATGTCGAGGGGCGGCCGCCGAACGAAAAAATCCTCACCCAATATTCCACCGACCAGCCGGAGGTGTTCGATGTCATCGCCGAGATGCGGCGGGTCACCGATGCCTTTGGCGCGCGCGTCCTGATCGGCGAGGTCTATCTGCCGCTGCATCGTCTGATGGCCTATTACGGCAATGATCTCACCGGCGCGCAGATGCCGTTCAATTTCGCGCTGCTTTCGACCTTCTGGAGTGCGCGCTCGATCGAAAAGATCATCGACGACTACGAGAAGGCGTTGCCCAGGGGCGCCTGGCCGAACTGGGTGCTCGGCAATCACGATCGCCCGCGCGTGGCCAGCCGCGTCGGGCCCGAGCAGGCCCGCGTCGCCGCGATGCTGCTGCTGACCCTGCGCGGCACGCCCACGCTCTATTATGGCGACGAGATCGGTATGCATCAGCTCGCGATCGCGCCCGAGGATGTGCAGGACCCCTTCGAGAAGAACGTGCCCGGCATCGGGGTGGGGCGCGACGGCTGCCGCACGCCGATGCAATGGGATTCGTCCGATTTCTCCGGCTTCTCGGAAACGAGGCCGTGGCTGCCGCTGCCGGAGGATCACATCCACGAAAACGTCGTCAACCTCGAGGCCGACACGCGCTCGATCCTGAGCCTGTACAAGCGCCTGATCGAGTTGCGGAAGAATTCACCCGCGCTGGTCGCCGGCGACTATCATCCGATCGCCGCGCAAGGCGATCTGCTGGTCTATCGCCGCGAGGCCGAGGGCAGGGCGCTCCTCATCGTGCTCAATCTCGGCCCCGAGCCGATCGCGGTCACCACCAGCGCGATCCGTTTCGGCAGCGAGATCCTGCTGTCGACGTTCCTGGATCGCGAGGGCGAACGGCTGGAGGGTGTGCTGGATCTTCGCGGCAATGAAGGTGTGGTGGTGGTGCCGCCGGCCTGAACGGAAGGGTAAGGCGTTAGCGTCGTTCTCCAGTGTCGTCCCGGCGAAGGCCGGGACCCATACCGCGTGATCCATCTGTCGCGATTGGTCGGAGTACCGAACGACGAGTCTTCGCCAAATGTCGCCCAGTGGTTATGGGTCCCGGCCTTCGCCGGGACGACGACGGTGTGTGCGGCTAACGTGTGCGCCCCTTCCTCACCGTCGTCGCGTCGACATCGCTCCGCTTCAGCAAATAATCCAGCCCGCCGACGCGGTACCAGCGATAGCCATAGGGCTCCAGCACAATGCGGTGCTGGCCGCGCTTGTCGGCGTGGCTATGATCTTCCGCGAGCAGGTTGATCAGGTGCTCGCCGGCATCGCCGGGCAGGCCGGCCGAGAACGCCGTCTCGCGCGGCTTCTCGTCGAGGTTATGCACGAACAGCACCGAATTGCTGCGCCAGTCATAGCGGATGATGAACACGGCCGGATCGCGGGTCGGGATGATCGCAAAGTCGCCCCAGCCGATCTCGGGTACCTCCTTGCGCATGCGGACGATGCGCTCGGTCCAGTTCAACATCGAATTCGGATCGCGCCGCTGTCTGGCGACGTTGACGTGCTCGTAGCCGTAAGGCCCCGTGTCGATGACGGGATTGGCCGGCTTGCTGTTCTTGGTGAAGCCGCCATTGGGTTCGGTCGACCATTGCATCGGCGTGCGCGCGCAGTTGCGTTCGGGCAGCGAGAGATCGTCGCCCATCGCGATCTCGTCGCCGTAGCGGATCACGGGCGTCCCCGGCAGCGTGCACATCAGGCTGTAGGCAAGCTCGAGCCGCCTGCGATCGCCGCCGAGCATCGGCGCAAGCCTGCGGCGGATGCCGCGATCGTAGAGCTGCATGTCCTTGTCGGGACCAAATGCGTTGAACACGGTCTCGCGCTGCGCCTTGGTCAGGCGTCCGAGATCGAGCTCGTCGTGATTGCGCAGGAACAGGCCCCATTGCGCCGAAGCCGGCCGTGGCTTTGTCGCTTTCAACGCCTTGGCCAGAGGTCGTGAGTCGCCGGAAGCCAGTGCATAGAACAGATGCTGGTTGACGTGGAAGTTGAACATCATGTGCATGCGGTCGGCGTCGCGGCCGAAATACTCCATGTCCGTTTCCGGCAGCACATTGGCTTCGGCCAGGATGATCGCGTCACCCTCCCGCCATTGCAGGAATTCGCGGAAGCTGCGCAGCATGTCGTATTGCTCGACCGGCTTCGTCACCTTGGCGCCCTTGGTCGAGATCACGAACGGCACGGCGTCCATGCGGAAGCCGGAGACGCCGAGCTGGATCCAGAAGCCCATGATCTTCAAAATCTCCGCCTGCACATGCGGGTTCGACGTGTTGAGATCGGGCTGGAAATCGTAGAAGCGGTGGAAGAACCAGGCGCCGGCGTCCTTGTCGCGCGTCCAGGTCGATTTCTGCACGCCGGGAAACACCATGCCCTTGTTGGCGTTGGCCGGCTTCTTGTCGGACCACACATACCAGTCGCGATAGGGCGAGTTCCTGTCGCGGCGCGCTTCCTTGAACCAGTGATGCTGGTCGGAGGTGTGGTTGACGACGAGGTCGATGATGACGCGGATGCCGCGCTGTTTGCAGCCATGGGTGAACGCGACGAAATCGCCGAGCGTGCCGTAGCGGGAATCGACGCTGTAATAGTCGGCGATGTCGTAGCCGTCATCGCGGCCCGGCGAGGTCTGGAACGGCATCAGCCAGATCGTGGTGATGCCGAGGCCGTGCAGATAATCAAGCCGGCGCAACAGTCCCTTGAAATCGCCGACACCGTCGCCATCGGCGTCCATATAGGTGCCGACGGAGAGGCAATAGATGATGGCGTTCTTGTACCAGAGATCGTCGATCATGCGCGCGCGGCCTCGGTGGTTCCGCCGAGGAGCGGCGGCTGCGTGATAAGCGCGTGCGGGAGGGGAGGTTCCGCATCTTCGTCGTCCCGGCGAAGGCCGGGACCCATACCGCGTGATCCATCGATGCTGTTGGTAGAAGTACCGAACGGCGAATCTTCGCCAAACTTCTCCCTGTGGTTATGGGTCCCCGCCTTCGCGGGGACGACAGCGGAGAATGAGGCCGCAGCATGCCTCATCGGCTAGTGTCCGCTTCCACTGGAATCGGCTACTCTCTCCCCATGGACAGCCCCGCCCGCATCGCCCTCGTGCCGCCGCCGGACCGTCGTCAATCCGAGACGGCGCTCGCGATCGCGCGCGGCACGGCGCGGCTGTTACGCTCGCTCGGCTTTTCCTGCATCAGCGAAATGCCGCTGCCGTCGGGGCGGCGCGCTGATCTCGTCGCGCTGAATGAGCGCGGTGAGATCTGGATCGTCGAGATCAAATCATCGGTGGAGGATCTGCGCGCCGATCAGAAATGGCACGAATACCGCGCCCATTGCGACCGGCTGTTCTTCGCCTTCACGCAGGATCTGCCCTGCGAGATTTTCCCCGAGGGCACCGGCCTGATCATCGCGGACGCCTATGGCGCGCACATGCAGTGCGAGGCGCCCGAGCACAAGATCGCAGCCGCCACGCGCAAGCAGATGACGGTGCGGTTCGGCATGGCGGCGGCGTTGCGGATCAACCGCCTGGTCGATCCGCAGGGGCACGCGGATTTTTGGGAATGAATTCGTAGGATGGGTAGAGCGAAGCGAAACCCATCACTTTCAATGCAAGCCGCGAAGACGGTGGGTTTCGCTTCGCTCTACCCACCCTACGAGACCGTGACCGCGGAGACCGTTACCGCGGCGCGCGCTTGGCCAGAATCCGCTGCAGCGTACGGCGGTGCATGTTCAGCCTCCGCGCCGTTTCCGAGACGTTACGGTTGCACATTTCGTAGATGCGCTGGATGTGTTCCCAGCGCACGCGGTCGGCCGACATCGGGTTCGCCGGCAGCTCGGACTTTTCAGCGCTGGTCGAGAGCAGCGCGGCGACGACGTCGTCGGCATCCGCGGGCTTCGAGAGATAATCGATCGCGCCCATCTTCACCGCGGTGACGGCGGTGGCGATGTTGCCATAGCCGGTCAGCACGATGGCGCGGGCTTCGGGACGCTTCTTCTTCAGCGCGGAGACGACGTCGAGGCCGTTGCCGTCACCGAGGCGAAGATCGACCACGGCGAAGGCCGGTGCGGACTTGCCGATCTGCGCGAGACCATCGGAGACCGTGTCACATGACGTCACCGCAAAGCCGCGTGTCTCCATGGCGCGCGACAGGCGCTCCAGAAACGGCTTGTCGTCCTCCACGATGAGAAGCGAGCGGTCGGTCTGTTCGTTCAGTTCGGCGATGGCGTTCAAGGTTTTGTCCTCTCTCCTGCACATCCACATATGGCGTCGCAATCAGGCGGTGCCAAGGCCGCCAATAGTCGATCAAGCCTCATGTGCGACGCAAGGTCGCGCCCTATCCTATTGTTTCTTCTAGGCTCTCGATAGTCTCAAAACGCTCCCTGGGCCACGCGATCTGGACCACCGCACCGTGTTCCGGAAACGTCCGATTGGTAAACGAGACCTTGGCGCCGGTGCGTTCGAGCAGCGTGCGGGCGATGAACACACCGAGCCCGAGGCCACCGCCGGCATCCTGGGTGCGCCGCCGCGACAGATAGGGCTCGCCGATCCGGTTCATGAGATCGGGCGGAATGCCGGGGCCGTCGTCGGAGATCACGATCTCGATCGTCTCATTGTTCCACCACGCGTTGACCTCGACCGTGGAGTTGGCGAAATCGACGGCGTTCTCGATGATGTTGCCGACGCCATAGAGCACCGCCGGATTGCGTGATCCGACCGGCTCGGCCGTCGCGGCCACCGCAATCCGTACCTTGATGTCGACGCCGAAGTCGCGGTGCGGTGCCACCACCTCTTCGATCAGCTCCGACAGCTTCATGCGGTCGAACGGCGCGCCGCTGGAGGAGAGCTGGGTGATCTTGCTCAAAATGTCGCGGCAGCGTTGCGTCTGCTCGCGCAAGGTCTTCAGGTCCGCCGCGAAGACCGGGTCCGTCACGGTCTTTTCCAGCTCGCGCGAAATCAGGAAGATGGTCGCAAGCGGCGTGCCGAGCTCGTGCGCGGCGGCCGCGGCCAGGCCGTCGAGCTGGGTCAAATGCTGCTCGCGCGTCAGCACCAGCTCGGTCGCGGCCAGCGCGTCGGCAAGCTTGCGTGCCTCCTCGGTCACCTGGAACGAGTAGAGGCTGGTGACGCCGATCGCCAGCACGATCGATAGCCAGACACCGACCAGATAGATCGGCGGCAGCACCACGGGATCTTCGGAGTCCCATGGCAGCGGGAAATGAAAGAAGAACAGGATCGAGGCACACGCCACGGCCAGAAGGCCGAGTGCGAACGTCAGCCGGGCCGGCAGCGCGGTGGCGGAAATCAGGACAGGCGCGAGAAACAGGAACGAGAACGGGTTCTGCAATCCACCGGTAAAGAACAGCAGCCCGGCCAGTTCCACGATGTTCAGCGCCAGCAATCCGGCCGCGTGAAGCGGCGCCAGCCGCTGCATCGGGTTGGCCACGGTCTGCAGAGCCAGGTTGAGCGCGGCCGACAGGCCGATGATGCTGACACAGGGGACAATCGCGACATCGAACTCGAGCCCCTGCGCCACGATGAAGATCGCGGCGAGCTGGCCCAGCACCGCGAGCCAGCGCAGCCGCAGGATGGTGTCCAGGCGGATGTGTCGTTGCGACGGGCGGAAGTCGGAAGCGGCGGTCTCGGTCATTGCAGGCCAATCTAGCGGTGCGCGTGTCCTATCACAAACACGCTGGCCCACTGATTCCAACGAGTTACAAGCCTTGGACCTACAAGTCTTGGAGTTACAGGCCTTTGAGTTACAAGTCTTGCGCTCCACCGCGCAATGGCGGAAGAACGCCCTTAGCATGACTGAGAACTCCAAGGCTTCAAGTCGGCCGACTGTCGCGGACAGCACATTGTCCGCGGCCATCGAGGTCGATCGCCTGGTCAAGCTCTACAAGCAGACCCGTGCGGTGGACGGCATCTCCTTTTCGCTGTCCCGCGGCAGCATCACCGGGCTGCTCGGCGGCAACGGCGCCGGCAAGACCACCACCATCGCGATGATCATGGGCCTGGTGCTGCCGACCTCGGGCCGTGTGCAGGTGCTCGGGCATCGGATGCCCGAGGAGAGCGCGGCCGTGCTCGGGCGGATGAACTTCGAAAGCCCCTATGTCGACATGCCGATGCGGCTCACGGTGCGGCAGAACCTCACCATTTTCGGCAAGCTCTATGCGGTCAGGAATCTCCCGGACCGCATCGCAAAGCTCGCCCATGATCTCGATCTCAGCGACTTCATCGACCGCGCCAACGGCAAGCTGTCCGCCGGGCAGAAGACCCGCGTCGCACTGGCGAAGGCGCTGATCAACGAGCCCGAGCTGTTGCTGCTGGACGAGCCGACCGCCTCGCTCGACCCTGATACGGCGGACTGGGTCCGTGCGCATCTGGAGCGCTATCGCAAGGACAATAATGCCACCATCCTCTTGGCCTCGCACAACATGCTCGAGGTCGAGCGACTCTGCGACCGCGTCATCATCATGAAGCGCGGCCGCGTCGAGGACGACGACACGCCCGACGCCATCATGGCCCGCTACAACCGCACCACGCTGGAGGAGGTGTTTCTGGACGTCGCACGCGGGCGGGCGAACGGGACGAAGGAGGGAGCGCAATGAGGGGACCTCTCCACGATTGTTCTATCCGCGCGCACAGCCGTCATCCTGAGGTGCAAACCTTGCATCGCAAGGTTTGCCTCGAAGGATGGGCAGCGCACGCCTGCGGCCCATCCTTCGAGGCGCGCGAAGGGCGCGCACCTCAGGATGACGTCGGTGGGCGTGGCTGGCACTGCACCCCGGATTGCGCTTCGTTCCATCCGGGCTACTGGCTCAACTGGGGCTACGGAACGCAACGATGAGCGAAATGTCCCTCCACCGCGGCATCTCCGTCCAACGCATCGGCGCGATGATCCTGCGCTACTGGTATCTGTTGATGTCGTCCTGGCCCCGGCTGCTGGAGCTGTTGTACTGGCCGGCGCTGCAGATCATCACCTGGGGCTTCCTTCAGCTCTACATCGCGCAGAACGCCAATTTCTTCGCGCGGGCGGGCGGCACGCTGATCGGCGCCGTCATCCTCTGGGACATCCTGTTCCGCGGCCAGCTCGGCTTCTCCATCTCCTTCCTGGAGGAGATGTGGGCGCGCAACCTCGGCAACCTCATGATGAGCCCGCTGAAGCCGATCGAGTTTCTGCTGTCGCTGATGGCAATGAGCCTGATCCGGCTGGCGATCGGCGTGATTCCGATGACGCTGCTCGCGATCGCGTTCTTTCACTTCAATGTCTATAGCCTCGGCCTGCCGCTGATCGCCTTCTTCTGCAACCTGATCTTCACCAGCTGGGCGGTCGGCATCTTCGTCTCGGGTCTGGTGCTGCGGAACGGCCTTGGTGCCGAGAGCATCGTCTGGACCCTGATGTTCGGCATTATGCCGCTGGCCTGCATCTATTATCCGGTCAGCGTCCTGCCGCCCTGGCTGCAAACCGTCGCTTGGTCGCTGCCGCCGACCTACGTGTTCGAGGGGATGCGCGCGCTGCTGATCGAAAACACCTTCCGGACCGATCTGATGCTGGGTGCGTTAGCCATCAACGCGGTGATTCTGGTTGCTTCCTTTTGGGCATTCCTTGCCCTTTTGCGCAGCGCCAAGAAGCACGGCTCGCTGCTCTCGGGCGGCGAATAACGTCACTTTCCCGTGGATTCACGCCGATTTAACCGTCTGCGCCACGTAGATGTACGGAACCATGCATTGACGCAATATTACGCATTCGGCAGTATGCTGCGATGCGAAGAGGAATTTGATCATGCCGATTGGTGAGTTTGGCGGCGTACCGCTCCAGGCTAATGAAGGCAGCCCGGTCCTGACGACGCCGATGTACTGGATGTACGAGATGGCGCAGGCCTCTCTTAATCCGGCACGCGCCGTTACCGATGCGACCAAGCTGCTGTTTCAGAACCCGCTGAATCCCTGGGCGCGCACCGAAGTCGGCAAGTCCGTCGCCGCGGCCTGCGAATTGTTCGAGCGCACCACGCGCCGCTACGGCAAGCCGGAATGGGGTCTCAACGACACCGAGGTCAACGGCATCCGCGTCCCCGTCGAGGTTCGCCCGGTCTGGGAAAAGCCGTTCTGCAAGCTGCTCTATTTCGATCGCAAGTTCGCCCGTCCGCTGCGCAGCCCGCAGCCGCGCGTGCTGATCGTGGCGCCGATGTCGGGCCATTACGCGACGCTGCTCCGTGGCACGGTCGAGGCCTTTCTGCCGGCACATGAGGTCTACATCACCGATTGGGCCGACGCCCGCATGGTGCCCTTGAGCGATGGCCGTTTCGATCTCGACGACTACATCGATTACGTCATCGAGATGCTGCACGTGCTGGGCGGCAACACCCATGTGCTGGCGGTGTGCCAGCCCTCCGTGCCCGTCGTCGCCGCCGTCTCGATCATGGAAGCGCGCCGCGATCCCTTCGTACCGACCTCGATGACGCTGATGGGTGGCCCGATCGACACCCGCCGCAATCCGACCGCGGTGAACCAGCTCGCGCAGGAGCGCGGCATCGACTGGTTCCGCAACACCGTCATCACCAAGGTGCCGTTCCCGCATCCGGGCATGATGCGCGACGTCTATCCGGGCTTCCTGCAGCTAAACGGGTTCATCAGCATGAACCTCGACCGCCACATGGACGCTCACAAGCGCCTGTTCGCCAACCTGGTGAAGGGCGACGGCGACCTCGTCGACAAGCATCGCGACTTCTATGACGAATATCTCGCGGTCATGGACCTGTCGGCCGAGTATTATCTGCAGACCGTCGACACCGTATTCGTGAAGCATTCGCTGCCGAAAGGCGAGATGATGCATCGTGGAACTCGCGTCGATCCTTCCAAGGTGACGCGCGTCGCATTGATGACGGTTGAAGGCGAGAACGACGACATCTCGGGTCTCGGTCAGACCGAAGCAACGCACACATTATGTCGTGCGATCCCCGATCATCGCCGCGTTCATTACGTTCAGAAGGGCGTTGGACATTACGGCGTGTTCAACGGCTCACGCTTCAAGTCGGAGATCGTGCCGCGCATCCATGATTTCATGGTCTCCGCTGCGAATCCGAGTTCGTTGCAGGCGCTTGCGGCTGAATAACTGCGTTTTTCGGCTTTCCCGTCGAAAATTCGGGCCCTGCCGGACGCTCCGGGAGGGCCTGGTTCCCGCCAGATTCGAGGTATTTAGGTAGTCTTATAGGAGTGAGTCACCGCTCACCCCTTGGGGGTGCCACATGCGTCCAGCGGGGGCGAAAAAAGCGGGTTCCAACCCCAGTC
Source organism: Bradyrhizobium sp. CCGUVB14 (assembly GCF_024199935.1). Taxonomy (NCBI): domain Bacteria; kingdom Pseudomonadati; phylum Pseudomonadota; class Alphaproteobacteria; order Hyphomicrobiales; family Nitrobacteraceae; genus Bradyrhizobium; species Bradyrhizobium sp. CCGUVB14. The sequence continues at coordinate 9,709,753 of NZ_JANADS010000001.1, read as the reverse complement.
TGTAGGGTCTCCCGGACGCCAGACCCCTGTATATTGGGCAAATGATTTGTTTTTGCGCCGAGCGCTTTCCCTGGCGGCGGTTATGGCAGAATCCGGGCGAACTCTTGCTCCCCGGACTGACAGACATGGCCACTCGCGCGCTCCTCTACCGTCGGCCCCACGAACCGAAGACCCTCGTCATCAGTCATGGATCGCAATTCTTTGCGATTCGGCTGCGCAGACACCGTCGTGCGCGCCGTTACACGCTCAGAATCCATCCGAGTGACCGCGAAGCGATCCTCACGATCCCGCCGCGCGGCACGCTCGCCGAAGCCAAGGACTTCGCGCAGCGTCACGGCGCGTGGATCGCGGCACGTCTCGGTCGTTTGCCGAAGGCTGCACCGTTCCAGCCTGGCACAGTGATACCGCTCCGTGGCGTTTCCCATCGCATCGTGCATCGCGCAGGTGCGCGCGGCACGGTGTGGACCGAAATTCGCGACAGCGGTGAACGCATTCTCTGCGTCGCCGGCGGCCTCGATCACGTCGATCGCCGTGTCAGCGACTTCCTCAAGCGCGAGGCGCGCCGCGATCTGCAGCGTTCGTCGGAGACCCATGCCGCCGAGCTCGGCGTCAAGGTGAAGCGGCTCTCGATCCGCGATCAGTCCAGCCGTTGGGGCTCCTGCACCTCGGCGGGCTCGTTGTCGTTCTCCTGGCGCCTGATCCTCGCGCCGCCCTACGTGCTCGACTACCTCGCCGCGCATGAGGTGGCCCATCTCGTCGAGATGAACCACTCGGCCCGCTTCTGGCGCGTCTGCGGCAAGATCTGCCCGTCCATGGAGCGCGCCAAGAAGTGGCTCGACACCTACGGCAACGATCTGCACCGGTACGGGGTCGACGATTAGGGCGCGCAGCTAGCGTCTTGGAAGGTGTCATCGCCCGCGAATGCGGGCGATGTGCGTTTTACTCCATCGCATCAAGGCCTTCAGCCAATCCACCGCGCATCACGCCGGATCACGCCGCCTACTGTGCATGGGGTTGTTTTCGCGTTTTTGTTTTGAGGTCACCAGGACCTCACGCCGAAGCTACCGGTTTCCGCCAAACAGCCGGTCCATCAGCCAGCCATCAAGCCCGGCGGCGGCTTCCGGCCGCGCGTTGACATTGGTGCGGGTCGGCGGCGGTGCGCGATAGCCGCCATTGCTGACCGGCGCTGGTGCAGATGCTGGCGCTGCCGCCTGTGTCGGCGGTGACACCTGCGATGAGATCTGCACGAGGTTCGCCGGCCCCCAATTGCCTGGCGAGTTCGGGAGGGTCGCCACCTGCACGCCTTCGTGCGCGGCGCGCATGAAACGGGTCCAGACTTCCACCGGCAGGCCGCCGCCGGTCGCCTTCTTGGTCGGCGAGTTGTCGTCGTTGCCGAGCCAGACGCCGGTGACGAGGTTCGACGTGTAGCCGATGAACCAGGCGTCGCGGTAATCCTGGCTGGTGCCGGTCTTGCCGGCCGCCTGCCAGCCGGGGATCTCGGCCTTCTTCGCGGTGCCGGAGATCAGCGTCTCCTTCATCATCGTGTTCATCATGCCGACATAGCGCGGCTCGATCACCTGGTTATGCTCGTCGGGCTGGCGCATGTAGAGCAGCTTGCCGTCGAGCGTCCTGATCCGCGTCACCACATGCGGCGTGGCCGCGAAGCCGCCATTGGCGAACGGCGCATAGGCGCCGACCAGCTCGACCACCGAGACTTCCGAGGTGCCGAGCGCGATCGAGGCGTTGGGCTCGAGTTTCGAGGAGATGCCGAGCCGGTGCGCGGTGCGCACCACGTTCTTCGGCCCGACCTCGAGGCCGAGGCGGATGGCGACGGTGTTGAGCGACATCGCCAGCGCCTGCGTCAGCGTTACCGCGCCGAAATATTCATGGGTGTAGTTCTCGGGCTTCCAGCCCTTGACCTCGATCGGCGCGTCCTGGCGGACGGTATCGGGCGTCAGGCCCTGTTCCATCGCGGTCAGATAGACGAACGGCTTGAACGAGGAGCCCGGCTGGCGTTTTGCAGTGACCGCGCGGTTGTACTGGCTCTCGGAATAGTTCCGGCCGCCGACCATGGCGCGCACGGCGCCGTCGGGTGTCATCGCCACCAGCGCGCCCTGGCTGACATTGAACTTCACGCTCTTGGCCGCGAGCTCGTCGATGATGGCGGCCTCCGCCACGGCCTGGAGTTTCGGATCGATCGTGGTCTCGACCTTGATGCTGTCGTCGATCTGGCCGACGAGGTCGTCCAGCACCTCGCCGATCCAGTCGGCGACATAGTTCACGGTGCCGGCGCCGACCGGCTTCACATTGTAGGAGGGGTGGCCGATCGAAGCCTGGGCCTGCGCCTCGGTGATGAACTTGGCGTCCGCCATCGCCGCGAGCACGATCTGCGCGCGCGCCTCCGCGCCTTCCGGATTGCGGTTCGGTGCCAGCCGCGAGGGCGATTTGACCAGCCCCGCCAGCATCGCGGCTTCGGCAATGGTCACATTCCTGGCCGGCTTGCCGAAATATTTCTGCGCGGCGGCTTCGACGCCATAGGCGCCGGAACCGAAATAGACGCGGTTGAGATAGAGCTCCAGGATCTCGTTCTTGGAATGCTTGCGCTCCAGCCAGATCGCGAGCTCCGCCTCCTGCAGCTTGCGAGCCATGGTGCGTTCCTGGGTCAGGAACAGGTTCTTGGCGAGCTGTTGCGTCAGCGTCGAGCCGCCCTGCGACACGCCGCGATGGAGCACGTTGGTGACGAGCGCGCGCAGGATGCCGACGGGGTCGATGCCGAAATGCGAATAGAAGCGGCGGTCCTCGATCGCGATGAAGGCCTTTGGCAGATAGGGCGGCAGGTCCTTCAGCGCGACATTGGCGCCGGCCATCTCGCCGCGCTGCGCCAGCAGGCTGCCGTCCATGCCGACGATCTGAATCGTCGGCGGGCGCTTTGGAATCTCCAGCGACTGGATCGGCGGCAGATGGGCGCCAACCCAGATCACGACGCCAATCACGGCGATCACGCCCCACAGGCTCAGCACGGCGCCCCAATAGACGAGGCGGCCGAGGCCGGCGCTGAACGATGATTTCGACCGGCGCTTGGCACCACTGCTCTTGGCCTGCGCCTTGCGTTCGCGCGGCGGCTCGTCGTCGTCGGATGGTTCGGCCTTGCGCTTGCCGGCGGATTTCTTCGGCTTGTCGTCGCCGCCACCGGGAATGCGATCGGCCGCCGTCAGGCGCAGATCGGCGAGCGCCGCGGGCAAGCCGAACAGCGGCTCCTTCCGCCCACTCTTTTTCTTTCCCGACCCCATACTTGAAACGCCCGATCATCCCGCCCGCCGCACGCTAGCGGTCTGGGTTTAAGGCCCGGTTACCCCGACGTTAACGCGTGATTAGGAGGTGCGGCATTCGCCGGCCACAGTTCCGCTCGCGGGGCGCCGGAGCTAGGATCGTTGCTATAAAGAAGAAGGAACCCACGCATGGGCCACATCGATCCGACCAAGGAGATCTTCGCGCAATTCCGGGACAACGACCGTCCCGGCCCGATCCACATGCTCAACCTGGTGCGCTTGCGCAAAGAAGCGGCGTATCCCGACGGACGGAAAGCTTCCGGTGCGGAGGCCTATGCGGCCTATGGTCGCGAAAGCGGCCCGGTGTTCGAACGCCTCGGCGGCCGCATCGTCTGGCAAGGCAGGTTCGAGCTGATGCTGATCGGTCCGCAAGAGGAGCGCTGGGACCATTGCTTCATCGCCGAATACCCAAGCGTCTCAGCCTTCGTCGAGATGATCCGCGACCCCGTCTATCGCGAAGCGGTGAAGCATCGGCAGGCGGGAGTGGAGGATTCGCGCCTGATCCGGCACGCGGTGCTGCCGGTGGGGAAGAATTTTGGAGAGATACCCGAGTAACCGTCGCTGAGGCGCCTCTCTCCCCGTCATCCTGAGGTGCGAGCTCTTGCGAGCCTCGAAGGATGTACGGCCACCAGTGGGGCCGTCGCCCTTCGAGGGCCGCTGAAGGAGCGGCCACCTCCAGCGACAACGGCTGTGCCGTTGCGCGGGGGTGACGGCGATAGCTCAAAAAAATCGGCGGCCCGCAGGCCGCCGATTGGATTTCAGAGCCCGGTGGCTAACCCGCCGGACCTGCGTCCTCCAGGATCGGGCCGAACAGCTCCCAGCGTTCGCCGTTGAACTTCATCATCTGAAGCTGCTTGTTGACGCGGTAGTCGGTCGGCGAGGTATTGGCCTTGATGCCGGGCAGCGCGGTGTCGGTCGCAAAGTCCTTCAGCGAAGTGGCCTGCTTCATGACGTTCTCGCGGGTGAGATCGTCACCGCACTGCTTCAGCACATGCGCCAGCATCTGCGCCGTGCTGTAGCCATAGGTGTTGAAGTTCGAGTCCTTGTCGCCGTCGGGATAGTACTTGGCCATGAAGTCGAAATACTTCTTAAGGCCGGCGTCGTCCTTCCAGGTCGGATCAAGCGGTTCCTTGCCGTAGTTCACGCTGATCAGGCCCTTGGCGGCCTCGAAGCCTGCGGGCTTCAGCACCGCGCCGACCGACGTGGCATTGATGTCGACGATCTGCACCGGATGCCAGTCCAACTCGGCGATCTTCTTGATCGCCTGAGCGGCCTGCTTCGGCGTCGTCGCGCTGAAGAACAGATCGGTGCCGGCGTCCTTTATCTTGAGGATCTGCGAATCGACGGTGGGATCGGAGACCTCGTAAGAGGCTTCGGTCACGATCATCTTGGCGGCCTTGTCGCCGAGACCGGCCTTGAGGCCGTTCAGATAATCCTTGCCGAGGTCGTCGTTCTGATAGAGCACGCCGATCTTGGCGTTCGGATGCTCCTTCAGAATGTACTGGCCGTAGATGCGGCTCTCGACGAAGTAGTTGGGATTGAAGCCCATGGTCCACGGGAAGTTCTTCGGATCGGTGAACCGCGAGGCACCGGTCGCCGCGAACAGCTGCGGCACCTTCTTGGAGTTGAGATATTTCTGCACGGCGGCGTTCACGGGCGTGCCGATGATCTGGAAGGTCAGCAGCACCTCGTCGCTCTCGACGAGCTTGCGGATCTGCTCCACGGCTTTCGGCGGCGAATAGGCGTCGTCAGACTGGATCAGATTGATCTTGCGGCCATTGATGCCGCCCTGGTCGTTGATCATCTTGAAATAGGCGGCCTGGGTCTTGCCGATCGACGAATAGGCCGACGCCGGTCCCGAGAACGGCATGGTCTGTCCGATCTTGATTTCGGTGTCGCTGGCGCCCGGATCATATTTCTTCTGGGCATTGGCCGCAGAGACCGACAGCGCCAGGGTCAGCGCCGTTGCCGTGGCCAGATGCAGAATTCCATTCCTCATTCGCAATTTCCTCAGTCTGTTATTGCAGATGGTCTACCGGGCGCACGACGCGTCCGGTGCCATCGCTGAGGGCGAGTGTGGAGGAGTGGTTGCTGCAACGCAAGGCGGGGCGCGCTGGCCGTTCGTAGGGGGCATTGGTTCGCAGGGTGGGTTAGCGAAGCGTAACCCACCACTGTTTATCTTCGCGGACGTAGAAGAGGTGGGTTACGCCCCGCGGACGGCGCTTCGTGCAGCCGCAGGTCTAACCCACCCTACAAGATCGAACTAACCCGCCGGGCCGGAATCCTCGATGATCGGTCCGAACAGCTCCCAGCGTTCGCCGTTGAACTTCATCATCTGCATCTGCTTGTTGACACGGTAGTCGTTCGGCCCGGTGTTGATCTTGATGCCGGGCAGCGCGAAGCTCGGAGTGAAGTCCTTGATGTTGGCGACCTGCTTCATCACGTTCTCGCGTGACAGGTCGTCGCCGCATTGTTTCAGCACCTGCGTCAGCAGCTCCGCCACCGAATAGGCGTAGGTGTTGACGGTGTTGAGCTTGTCCCCTTCCGGGAAATACTTGTCCATGAAGGCGAAGAAGGCCTTCACGCCGGGATCGTCCTTCCACTGGGGATCGCCGGGCTCCTTGCCGTATTGCGTCGAGATGATGCCCTTGGAGATGTCGAGGCCGGCGGGCTTCAGCGTCGCCGAGATCGGGCTCGCGTTGATGTCGAGGATGTGGACCGGGTTCCAGCCAAGCTCCGCGACCTTCTTGATGGCCTGCGCCGCGAACTTCGGTGTCGAGGCATCGTAGAAAAGATCAGCGCCCATCGACTTCAGCTTGACCACCTGCGAGTCCACTGTGGGATCGGTGACCTCGTAGGAGACCTCGCCGATAATCATGCTGGCCGCCTTGTCGCCGAGGCCGCTCTTGAGCCCCGCGAGATAGTCGCGGCCCATGTCGTCGTTCTGGTAGAGCACGCCGATTTTGGCGTTCGGATGCTCCTTGAGAATGTACTTGGCGTAGATGCGACCTTCGGAGATGTAGTTCGGATTGTACGCGATGGTCCAGGGATAGTTCTGCGGATCGTTGAATCGTGCGGCGCCGGTCGAGGCGAGCAGTTGTGGCACCTTCTTGCCGTTGAGATATTTCTGCACGGCGGCGTTGGCGGCGGTGCCGATGATCTGGAAGGTGAACAGCACCTCGTCGCCTTCGACGAGCTTGCGCACCTGCTCGACGGTCTTCGGCGGCGAATAGGCGTCGTCATACTGGATCAGATTGATCTTGCGGCCGTTGATGCCGCCCTGATCGTTGATCATCTTGAAGTAGGCGGCCTGCGTCTTGCCGATATTGGCGTAGACGGAATAGGCGCCGGAGAACGGCACGGTCTGGCCGATCTTGATCTCGGTGTCGCTCGCGCCGGTGTCGTATTTCTTCTGGGCGAGGGCTTGGTTGGCGGAGAACGCGAAGGCGAGCGCCGCCGTGGCAGCTAGATAGGCTCTGCGAGTCTTCATGTTGGGTTGTTCCTCCTGACGGAATTTTCCGGTCGACGGTCTTTTCCCGCTGGTTGCAACGGTCGCCATCGCTGCCGAAGAGTGTGGAGGAAGGGCAGGCGCCGCGCAAGGATCGCGGCGCTGCGCCGTAGCGTCTCAGGCCCGGAGCCTTAAGTTCAACGGTCTCAGGCCAGGAACAAAGCGATCAGCGCGATCGCCGCCGGCAGTGCCTGCACGATCAGGATGCGCGTGCTGACGGTCGCCGCGCCATAGGCGCCGGCCACGATCACGCAGAGCAGGAAGAACACCTTGATCTGGAACGCGAAGGCCGGGTTGCCCTGCACCAGCCCCCAGATCAGGCCGGCGGCGAGGAAGCCGTTATAGAGGCCCTGATTGGCGGCCAGCACTTTCGTGATCTCGGCCTTCTCGGGCGTATTACGGAAAACCTTCAAGCCCTGCGGCTTGTCCCAGAGGAACATCTCCAGGATCAGGAAGTAGGCGTGCAGCGCGGCGACCAGCGCCACCAGGATATTGGCGATCAGAATCAAGTTGAGCTCCCCCAAAAGCGTCAGCTTTCGGGTGGACGATAGCATGGCCGGCATGGAAAGTGCGATGCCGTGTTTCGATGCAATGGTGTCGCAATGGCCGCTCGATCAACCAGGACTCCACAACGCTTCGGCCTCGATCGGCTGGCAACGCCCATCGGAATCGCGTTGCTCGTCACCGATGCCGACGGCGCGCTGCGCGCGCTCGACTGGGACGACTACGAGCATCGCATGCGCGAGCTCCTGCGCCTGCATCACGGCGCAGTGGATCTGGTCGATCAACCCGCGCCGACCGGGATGAAGACCTCGCTGTCGGCCTACTTCGAGGGCGATCTCGGTCAGCTCTTACGCGTCGAATGGCGCATCGCTGGCACGCCGTTCCAGCAAAAGGTCTGGACCGCGCTGGCAAAAATCCCGGCAGGCACCACGATGAGCTATGGCGCACTCGCCGCAAAGATCGAGATGCCGAAGGCAATTCGCGCCGTCGGCCACGCCAACGGCTCGAACCCGATCAGCGTGGTGCTGCCGTGCCATAGGTTGATCGGCGCGGATGGTTCGCTGGTGAAATACGGCGGCGGTCTCGAGCGCAAGCGCTGGCTGCTGCGGCACGAGGGCGTGGAGGTCTGAGGCTCAGCTCACGCCGCCGGTGCCGCAACCGCCTTGTCGCCGGCCATCACATGGGTCAGCGCGCTCTTGATCGCGGCCTGGCGGGTCGGGGCGTTGATCTGGGCGCCGAGCAGGTCGGTGACGTAGAACACGTCGCGGGCGCGCTCGCCGAAGGTCGCGACATGGGCCGAGGCGATGTTGAGGTTGAGCTTCGAGATCGCGGTGGTCAGCTCGTAGAGCAGGCCGGGGCGGTCGAGGCCGGAGACCTCGATCACGGTGTAGCGGTCGGACCATTGATTGTTGATGGTCACTTCCGGCTCGATCACGAAGGGCCGCGCCTTGCTGCGCACGGTGCGCCGCGCCACCACTTCGGGCAGGCGCAGCTTGCCTTCGAGCACGTCCTCGATCATCTCGCCGATGCGGGTGGCGCGCCGGCCCTCGTCCTCGTCGCGGTCGTATTCCCGGGAGATCGAGATGGTGTCGAGCGCGCGGCCGTCGGTCGTGGTGTAGATCTGGGCGTCGACGATGTTGGCACCGGCCGACGCGCAGGCGCCCGCGATGATCGACAGCAGCCAGGGATGGTCGGCGGCGAAGATGGTGAGCTCGGTGACGCCGCGCACCTCGTCGAAGCCGACATTGATCGCGAGCTTGTGGCCCGCCTGTTCGCTCGACCGCACGAAGCGTGCGTGGCGAATCTTGCGCGGCAGCTCGACCTTGAGCCAATAGGCCGGATAGTGCCGGCCGACATAGGCGTCGAGCTCGTCCGCCGGCCATTCGGCGAAGGCATGGCGGAATTCGGCGTAGGCGGCCGTGAGGCGTTTGCCCCGGTCGACCTCCGAGAAGCCGCCGGTCAGCACCGGCTCGGTCTCGTAATAGAGCGACCGCAGCAGCTGCGCCTTCCAGCCGTTCCATACGCCCGGGCCGACGCCGCGGATGTCGGCGGTGGTCAGGATCGTGAGCAGCTTCATCTGCTCGACCGACTGCACCACGGCGGCGAAATTCTCGATGGTCTTGCGGTCGGAGAGATCGCGCGACTGCGCGACCGTGGACATCGTCAGGTGCTCCTCGATCAGCCAGGCCACCAGCTCGGTGTCGGCTGCGCTGAAGCCGAGTCGCGGGCAGAGCCGGCGCGCGACCTTGGCGCCTGCGATCGAATGATCTTCGGGCCGTCCCTTGGCGATGTCGTGCAGCAGCGTCGTGATGTAGATCACCGAACGATGCTCGGGCCGGATCTTGCGCATCAGGTCGCTGGCGAGCGTGAACTCCTCGAAGCCGCCGCGCTCGATGTCCTGGAGGAAGCCGACGCAGCGGATCAGATGCTCGTCGACGGTATAGTGATGATACATGTTGAACTGCATCATCGAGACGATCTTGCCGAAGGCGCGGATGAAGTGGCCGAGCACGCCGGTCTCGTTCATCCGGCGCAGCACGATCTCTGCGTTGTCGGAGGTCAGGATCTCCATGAAGAGACGGTTGGCTTCGGGATTCTCGCGCATTTGCGCGTTGATCAGGCCGAGCGAACGCGTCACGTCGCGCATCGCGTCCGGATGGAAGGCGAGGTTGTTCTTCTGCGCCAGGCGGAAGATGCGGATCAGATTGACCGGATCGTGCTTGAAGACGTCGGGCGCGGCGACGTTGATGCGGTTGTTGTCGACGATGAAGTCGTCGCTGTCAGGCACGCGCCGCTTCACGGCCGTGGGGCGCAGCCGTGCCATCATCCGGCTCAGCACCGGCGCGGGCTTCGCCTGCTGGTCCTCGAGCTTGGCGCAGAGGATGGCGGTGAGGTTGCCGACTTCCTTGGCGACCAGGAAGTAGTGCTTCATGAAGCGTTCGACGTCCTGCATGCCGGGATGCGAGGTGTAGCCGAGCCGGATCGCGATCTCGCGCTGGAGATCGAAGGACAGGCGCTCCTCGGCGCGGCCGGAGTAGAAATGCAGATTGCAGCGCACCGACCAGAGGAAGTCGGCGCAGCGGCGGAAGCTGCGATACTCCTGCGCGTCGAACACGCCGCGCTCCACCAGCTCGTCGGTGTCGCGAACGCGGTAGACGTATTTCGCGATCCAGAACAGCGTGTGCAGGTCGCGCAGCGCGCCCTTGCCGTCCTTGACGTTGGGCTCGACCAGATAGCGCGACTGGCCGCCGCGGCGATGCCGCTCCTCGCGCTCGGCGAGCTTTGCGGTGACGAATTCGGATGCAGTGCCCTGCACCACTTCCTTGTCGAAGCGGGCGACCAGTTCCTCATACAGCGGCTTGTCGCCGGTAAGGAAGCGCGTCTCCAGGATCGCGGTGCGGATGGTCATGTCGCCGCGCGCCTGCCGGATCGATTCATCGACCGAGCGCGTGGCATGACCGACCTTCAGCCCCATGTCCCAGAGGCAATAGAGAATGGCTTCGGCGACCTGCTCGCCCCAGGCGGTCTGCTTGTAGGGCAGGATGAACAGGAGATCGATGTCGGACTCGGGGGCCATCAGGCCGCGGCCGTAGCCGCCGGTCGCGACCACCGCCATGCGCTCCGCGCCGCTCGGGATTGGCGAGCGGTAGAGATGACGGGTCGCAGCCGAATAGAGGATGCGGATGATCTCATCCTGCACGTGACACAGCCGCTCGGCGCAGCGACGACCGTGGCGGTCCTTCAGCAGGATCGCTTGTGCTGCGGAGCGCGCGGCGAGCAGCTCGGCCTTGAGCAGTTGCGCGGTCGCGGTGCGGAACGCGTCCTCGCGGCCCTGATGCTTTTCCGCAAGCGCATCGACCGCCGCGGTGATCCGCGCGGTGTCGAAGCGATCATCCACCTGTGGCTTGTGCTCGGTCGCAACGCTGTCCATGTCTCACCGGATATAAGAGGTGACAGGCGCTGTCACCCGCCATTCTCTGGCAATAGTCGTTCCATGCTGGAAAAGGCCGGATGGAAGCAAAATTGTTCTCAGGCCCTGCGCTTTCAAGGGTGGGATTTTCTCGTTGACCTCTAGATATAACTCATTGAAAAACAATGAAATTCCTGAGGAGGCTGGGTATGACCAAGATTACACGACGCATTCTGCTGGCGGGAGCCGTTGCGCTCGCCGTGACCCCCGCGGCCAAGGCTGCTGATCCGCTCAAGGAAATCCGCATCGATTGGGCGACCTACAATCCGGTGTCGCTGGTTCTCAAGCAGAAGGGCCTGCTGGAGAAGGAGTTCGCCAAGGACGGCATCACCATCACCTGGGTGCAGTCGGCCGGCTCGAACAAGGCGCTCGAATTCCTCAATGCCGGCTCGATCGATTTCGGCTCGACCGCGGGTTCGGCCGCGCTGGTCGCGCGCATCAACGGCAATCCGATCAAGTCGATCTATGTCTATTCGCGTCCCGAATGGACCGCACTGGTCACAGGCAAGGATTCCAAGATCGCAAGCGTTGCCGACCTCAAGGGCAAGCGCGTCGCGGTGACGCGCGGCACCGATCCGCACATCTTCCTGGTGCGCGCGCTGCTGGGTGCCGGCCTCACCGAGAAGGACATCACCCCGGTGCTGCTGCAGCACGCCGACGGCAAGACCGCGCTGATCCGCGGTGATGTCGACGCCTGGGCCGGTCTCGATCCGATGATGGCGCAGGCCGAGGTCGAGGAGGGCGCAAAGCTGTTCTACCGCAAGGCTGACGCCAACACCTGGGGCATCCTTAATGTGCGCGAGCAGTTCCTGAAGGACTATCCGGACGCTGCCCGCCGCGTGCTCGCGGTGTATGAAGAGGCGCGGAAATATTCGCTGGCGAACTACGACGACCTCAAGAAGACCTTCATCGCTGTGACCAAGTTGCCCGATGCGGTCGTCGACAAGCAGCTCAAGGAGCGCACCGAGCTCACCCATAGCCGTATCGGCGCGCCCCAGCGCGAGTCGATCCTCGCCGCCGGTCTTGCCCTGCAACAGGCCGGCGTCGTCGACGCCAAGGTCGATGTGAAGGCGACGCTGGATGCGTTGATCGACGACCAGGTCCCGCTGCCGACGAATTGACGGGCGGCAGGCGTGAGCGGCAAATTCAGGTGTCGTCCCGGCGAAGGCCGGGACCCATAATCCCAGGGCGTGGTTTGGCGCGAAGACGGTCACTCCGAGCCCCCTTAACCACATCTCCCTGTGGTTATGGGTCCCGGCCTTCGCCGGGACGAGGGCTGTGGATGTAGCGACACTGTTGCATTCCCGCCCCAGACGCGCTTCCTACCGGCCATGATCTCCGACGCGCCAGTTTTGCAGCAATCCTCGGATACGGCCGAGAGCGCCGCCGCGCCCTCGCGGCTGTCGCGTTATGCGCGGCCGATGCTGGGGCTGCTGCTGCCGCTGATCCTGGCAGTCGGCTGGGAACTCATCGTCTGGTTCGGCTGGTCCAACGGCCGGCTGGTGCCACCGCCGTCGCGGGTCTTTTCCACCATCGCCGACCTCGCGCGCTCCGGCGAACTGCTCCGCCACATCGCCGCGACGCTGTGGCGCGTCGGCCTCGGCTTCGCGTTCGGCGTGGTCGCAGGCACGCTGCTAGGCGCCATCTCCGGCTATTGGTCGCTGGCGCGGCGGCTGCTCGATCCGACCGTGCAGGCCCTGCGCGCGATTCCGTCGCTGGCCTGGGTGCCGCTGTTCATCCTCTGGCTCGGCATTTTCGAGACCTCCAAGATCGCGCTGATCGCGGTCGGCGTGTTCTTCCCGGTCTATCTCGGCGTGATGGGCGCGATCTTGTCGGTCGACCGCAAGATCGTCGAGGTCGGTCGCACCTTCCGCCTCTCCGGCTTCGCGATGATCCGCCGCATCCTGCTGCCAGCAGTGCTGCCGGCCTATGTCGTGTCCTTGCGCGTCGGCCTTGGTCTTGGCTGGATGTTCGTCGTCGCCGCCGAGCTGATCGGCGCCTCCGAAGGCCTCGGCTATCTCCTGCTCGACGGCCAGCAGCTCGGCAAGCCCGCGCAGATCCTCGCCGCCATCGTGATCTTTGCCATCCTCGGCAAGCTCACCGACTGGCTGATCGAGGTCGCAGCCGCGCCGTTCCTGCGCTGGCAGGACGCTTTCGGTCGAGCGAAGGAGACTTAGGCCATGCTGGCGCTCGACCGGGTCAGCAAGACCTATCCCAACGGCGTGCAGGCGCTGGCGCGCTTCTCCGCCGAGGTCAGGCAGGGCGAGATCATCGCCATCATCGGCGGCTCGGGCTGCGGCAAATCAACCTTGCTCCGCGCCATCGCCGGCCTCGACCGCGCCAGCTCGGGCACGGTGACGCTCGACAGCGAAGCGATCGCCTCGCCGCATGCCAAGATCGGCATCATCTTCCAGGAGCCGCGGCTGCTGCCCTGGCTCAGCGTCGCCGACAATATCGGGTTTGGACTTGCCGATCTCCCGGCCGCCGAGCGACGCGAGAAGGTGGCGCGTGCGCTGGCGCGTGTGGGACTTGCCGACAAGGCGCAGGCCTGGCCGCGCGAGCTCTCGGGCGGTCAGGCGCAGCGCGTCGCGATCGCGCGGGCGCTGGTGCCGCAGCCAGAGGTGCTGTTGCTCGACGAGCCGTTCTCGGCGCTCGACGCCTTCACCCGGCGCGACCTGCAGGATCATCTGCTCGACCTCTGGGCCGATACGCGCCCGACCTTGATCCTCGTCACACATGACGTCGACGAGGCCGTGGTGCTGGCCGATCGCGTGCTGGTGATGCGGCCACGGCCGGGCCGGCTGTTTGACCAGATCGAGATCAATCTCGGCCGACCGCGCGACCGCAATTCGCCGCTGTTCGAGAATTTCAAGCGAAGTGTGCTGACGTCACTCGACCGTTCGCTCGATCGCAACGTGCCCGACCGTGACGCAACCCAGGGTCCCGGTCAGGCCATGTGGTGGTGACATTTTCTCTCCGAGCCGGTACATCGAGGGGCGATTTTTCCGGGAGAGAACAAGATGGACGCCGCAGAACTGCGCCAGATGCAGGCCCCGATCAAGGAACGCTACAAGACCGATCCCAAGACCGCGATGATCACGCTGAAGGCCAAGGGCTCGACCGACAGCGAAGGCATCGCCTGCAAGGTCGAGACCGGCCGCGCCATCGCGATGGCAGGCCTCCATCCCGCCACCGGCGGCTCCGGCCTCGAGCTCTGCTCGGGCGACATGCTGCTCGAAGCGCTGGTCGCCTGCGCCGGCGTCACGCTGAAGTCGGTCGCGACCGCGATCGAGGTGCCGCTCAAGACCGGTAACGTCTACGCCGAGGGCGATCTCGATTTCCGCGGCACGCTTGGCGTCGACAAGGAGACCCCGGTCGGCTTCGCCGAGATCCGCCTGCGCTTCGAGGTCGACACGCCGGCGCCGCAGGACAAGCTCGATCTGCTGCTCAAGCTCACCGAGCGCTATTGCGTGGTCTATCAGACCATCAAGAACGGCCCGAAGGTTTCGGTGTCGATGCAGCGGATGTGATCTTGCGTCGTCCCGGCGAAAGCCGGGACCCATACGCCGTGTCCCATCGATTGAAGCATTGCTGCCTGACGACTTTTGCTCCCAACGCTTAGACGTGGTTATGGGTCCCGGCCTGCGCCGGGACGACAGATTGTATGCCGGCCGAACTTTCCTACATCCTCTTCCTTCTGCTGCGCATGGCGGTTGCGGCCGCCTTCGTGGTGTCGGCGTCTGTTATCACCGAGCGCTCCGGCCCGGTAATCGGCGCGCTGGTGGCGACGCTGCCGATCTCGGCAGGACCTTCCTATGTCTTCCTCGCGATCGACCATGACGCCGCTTTCATCGCGCAGGGGGCGCTGTCGAGCTTGCCCGTCAACGCGGCGACGATCTTTATGGGCCTAACTTATTCGATGCTGGCGCAGCGCTTCAGCATGTGGATCAGCGCGGGCTCCGCAATCGCGTTGTGGCTGGTGCTCGCCACCATCGTGCGTCAGTTCGCTTGGACGCTGGCCGGCGGGCTGATTATCAATGCCATCGCCTTTGCGATCTGCATTCCGTTGCTCAAACCTTATCGGCACGTTGCGAAAATGCCATTGATCGCGAGTCGCTGGTACGACATTCCGCTGCGCGCCGCATTGGTCGCGAGCCTGGTCGGCACCGTGGTGACTGCCTCGACCTGGGTCGGTCCTCGCGTCACCGGCGTGATTGCGCTGTTTCCGATCGTGTTCTCCTCGATGATGCTGATCCTGCACCCCCGCATCGGCGGCCCCGCCACCGCCGCCGTGCTTGCCAACAGCGCCTGGGGCCTGCTTGGTTTCGGTCTCGGCGTCGCCGTGCTGCACGTCGCCGTCACGCAGTTCGGCTCGGTGATCGGCTTGAGTTGCGCACTCGCCACCTGCATCGGCTGGAACCTGACGCTGTGGTGGATGGGACGACGGAAGAGGGCGATACATGAGCCGCGTCGCGCTTCGTAAGGTGAGGTACGCTTACGCTTGGGACCTCAGTCCTGACTCAGGATAGTTAGTTACCGGGGCTGGCAGACCCGCTAGACTGGCAACAGAGCAAGATCGGGGCGTGTGGTGGAGGGATTGTACAAGGTCGAATACGATATCAACGACGGCTCCGGCCGCAGCGTGCTGTACGCCCATGCCGGGAAAATGCTTGGCGGCAACACGGCCTTCGCCCACTTCGGCACCTACGAGATTGTGGACGGCGAAATCGTCGCCAGGCTCCGGACGAAGCGCCACAGCCGGTCGCCGCAGCACAGGTCGCTGGTCAGTTCCGACGCCGTTACAATCAGCATTCGCGGTCGACAGCAGGGCAAGCTCTACCGCTTCGAGGGAGAAGTGGTCGAGGACGCCGCGGTGTTTCGCGCCGTGATGACGCCGCTCGGCGACGATGACGTTCCCCCACCCGGTACGGTCGGCGAGGGCGGCATCGTCAGCGGACTCTATTCGATCGACATCCGGATGCTGGACGGAATTACCGGCGGCCATACCGGCGTGATGTTGCTGCGCGACGGCCGCATCCTCGGCGGCGATGCCTTCTTCTATTATCTCGGCGCCTATTCTTCGGCGAACGGTCGCTGGAAAGGCGAATTCGTCAATCAGGAACACACGCCGGCGAAGAGCGAGCATCCCTTGTTCGGGGGCTATGCGGTGGGCATCGGCTTCTCCGGTCACTGCGATGACAAGGGCGCCGAAATGGAAGCGACCGCGCTCGCCGGCAAGCGCAGCATCCGCCTCGCCGCGACCTTGAAGCTGATCGACCCGTTTGCCGGGGCGAGCCGCTGACGGCCGGCGTGCGGTGCACAAGGCGCGGCTCCAGCCGTAAGACTATGGACTTCCGCGACTGCCGAATTTCGACACGTCCATTAGAACTTTATTCGATCTTTTCCATTACGACTCGTATTGCGTGCCCGCCCAGGCTTCCATCCGTGCGTCATGATGACGAATTGGCGACTTGATCGCTCCGGATCCGCGGGATTGTCGATTTGAATACGGCGACTCCGCCGCGGTTGAATTCCCTGGTTTGGATGGGCGTGTCCCATCGACATTATTTTGAGATGGAGTTCCCTTGATGTTTGGTCGTAAGTCCCGCGGTAACGCCGATGCACAGCTTGCCGCTATCAGCCGCTCGCAGGCGATGATCGAATTCAAACTTGATGGGACGATCATCACGGCCAACAAGAATTTTCTCGATGCTCTCGGCTACCGGCTTGACGAAATCCAGGGCAAGCATCACTCCATGTTCGTGCCGGCCGACCAGCGCGACAACGCCGAGTACAAGGCGTTCTGGGCCGCGCTGAACCGTGGCGAGTATCAGGCGCGCGAGTTCAAGCGGATCGCGAAGGGCGGTCGCGAGGTCTGGATCGAAGCATCCTACAATCCGGTGCTCGACGGCGACGGCAAGGCGGTGATGGTCGCCAAGATTGCGACCGACATCACTGAGAAGAAAATCCGGAGCATGACGGACGCCTCGAAGATCGCCGCCAACAGCCGCGCCCAGGCCGTGATCGAGTTCAAGCTCGACGGCACCATCGTCACCGCCAACGAGAATTTCTGCAAGGCGCTCGGCTATTCGCTCGCCGAGATCGAGGGCAAGCATCACAGCCTGTTCGTGGAGCAGGCCGAACGCGACAGCGCGGCCTATCGCGAATTCTGGGCCAGGCTCAACCGCGGCGAATACCGGGCCGGCGAGTTCAAGCGCGTCGGCAAGGGTGGCCGCGAGGTCTGGATCCTCGCCTCCTACAATCCGCTGCTCGACGAGAACGGCAAGCCGTTCGGCGTCGTCAAATACGCAACCGACGTGACCGCGGAGAAGCTGAAGAACGCGGATCTCGCCGGTCAGATGTCGGCGATCGACAAGGCGCAGGCCGTGATCGAGTTCAACATGGACGGCACGATCATCACCGCGAACGCCAACTTCCTCGCTACGCTCGGCTATTCGCTGGCCGAGATCCAGGGCAAGCATCACAGCATGTTCGTCGAGCCCGGTGAGCGCGATGGCGCGGCCTATCGCGAGTTCTGGGCGGCGCTTGGCCGCGGCCAGTACCAGGCGGCCGAGTACAAGCGCATCGGCAAGGGCGGCCGGGAGGTCTACATCCAGGCTTCCTACAACCCGATCCTCGATCTCAACGGCAAGCCGTTCAAGGTCGTGAAATACGCCACCGACACCACGCGGCAGGTGCTGGTCCGCATGGGCAACGAGCGCGTCCGCGCCATGATGGAATCGGTCGCGGCAGGCTCCGAGGAGCTCAACGCCTCGGTGCGGGAGATCTCGGAGGCGATGACCAAATCGCGCGAGACCGCGATGAGCGCGGTGGATCAGGTCGCCTCCGCCGATGCGCAGGCGCAGCGCCTGACCGAGGCGGCGCAGGCGATGAGCGGCATCATCGAGATGATCAACAGCATCACGGGGCAGATCAATCTGCTTGCGCTCAACGCCACGATCGAATCGGCGCGCGCGGGTGAAGCCGGCCGCGGCTTTGCGGTGGTCGCCTCCGAAGTGAAGAGTCTCGCCAACCAGGCGCGACAGGCGACCGACAAGATCGGCCAGGAGATCGGCAGCCTCAACGGCATCTCCGGCGACGTCGTCAGTGCGCTCGGCTCGATCAAGCAGGCGATCAACAATGTCAGCGAATACGTGACATCGACTGCCGCCGCCGTCGAGGAGCAGAGCACGGTGACGAGCGAGATGTCGACCAGCATGCAGCGTGCTGCGGCGGAAGCCGCGGCGATCGCGGCGAGGGCGTAAGCCGAGCGCGCAGGAATCGTAGGGTGGGCAAAGGCGCGCTCTTCGCGCGTCGTGCCCACGTCTTTCCCTCGATCAACGCACAAGACGTGGGCGCGCTACGCTTTGCCCACCCTACGGCCCTAGGGCATCGTCACTGCTTCGGCAGCTTGGCCTTCAACGCATAGAGCGCATCGAGCGCCTCGCGCGGCGACATCTCGTCGGGGTGCAGCGCTTTCACCGCGTCCATCAGCAGTTCGGCCTCGGTCGGCGGCGCGGCTTCTGCGGCGGCGCGCGAGGGCACCGCGAACAGCGGGAGATCGTCGGCCAGCGCGCGGGCGGTCTGGCCGCGGTCCTGGGCTTCGAGTTTTGCCAGCACCGATTTGGCGCGATTGATCACGGCCGGCGGCAGGCCGGCGAGTTTGGCGACCTGGATGCCGTAGGAGCGGTCGGCCGAGCCCGGCAGCACCTCGTGCAGGAACACGACGTTGCCCTGCCACTCCTTCACCCGCACGGTCGCGTTGAACATGCGCGGCAGCTTTGCCGAGAGCGCGGTCAGCTCGTGGTAGTGCGTGGCAAACAGCGTGCGGCAGCGGTTGCTTTCGTGCAGATGCTCGATCGCGGCCCAGGCGATCGAGAGACCGTCGAAGGTCGCGGTGCCGCGGCCGATCTCGTCGAGGATCACCAGCGCGCGTTCGCCGGCCTGGTTGAGGATCGCAGCCGTTTCGACCATCTCCACCATGAAGGTGGAGCGGCCGCGGGCGAGATCGTCGGCGGCGCCGACGCGCGAGAACAGCCGGTCGATGATGCCGATCCGTGCCCGCGTGGCCGGCACGAAACTGCCGATCTGCGCCAGCAGCGCAATCAATGCGTTCTGGCGCAGGAAGGTCGACTTACCCGCCATGTTCGGACCGGTGAGCAGCCAGAGCTGGCCGGATTTTTGTGCCGGGCTTGGCGAGAGATCGCAGGCATTGGCGATGAACGGCTCGCCATTGCGCTTCAAGGCCTGCTCGACCACGGGATGGCGGCCGGACTCGATCGCAAAGCCGAGCGAGCCGTCGACCTCGGGCCGCACGTAGTTCTCGTCGACGGCGAGCTTGGCCAGCGACGTCGCAACGTCGAGCAGCGCAAAGCCTTGCGCCGCGGCGCGCAGATCGTCGCTGATCTCGAGCGCCTTGGCGCAGAGCCGTTCGAAGATTTCGAGCTCGAGTCCCAACGCGCGGTCGCCGGCATTGGCGATCTTGGCCTCGATCTCGCCGAGCTCCGACGTCGTGAAGCGCACCTGGCCCGCCAGCGTCTGGCGATGGATGAAGGTCGCGTTCAACGGCGCGGACATCAGCTTGTCGCCATGCTGCGCGGTGACCTCGACGAAATAGCCGAGCACGTTGTTGTGGCGGATCTTGAGGCCCTTGACGCCGGTGTCGTCGGCGTAGCGCGCCTGCATCGAGGCCACGACCAGGCGCGAGGCGTCGCGCAGGTTCCGGGCTTCGTCGAGCGCCGGCTCATAGCCGGCACGAACGAAGCCGCCGTCGCGCTTGATCAGCGGCAGTTGATCGTCCAGCGCGCTGGCGAATTCGGCCGCGAGCTCGCGCGAGGGACGCTTCAGCGCCGCCATCACCGCCGCAATTTCCTGTGGCGGCTGGTCGAGCTCGCCGAGCCGCGCCAGTACCTGGTCGGCGGCGATGATGCCATCACGGAGGCCCGCGAGGTCGCGCGGTCCGCCGCGGCCGACCGAGAGACGGGCGAGCGCACGCGACATGTCGGGCGCGCCGCGCAGAATGCTGCGGATGTCCTCGCGCGTGGCTGAATCCGCGACGAAGGCGCTGACGGCATCGAGCCGTCGCGCAATCGCCGGCGCGTCGGTCAAGGGCGCTGCGAGCCGTTGCGCCAGCAGGCGCGAACCGGCCGAGGTCACGGTGCAATCGATGGCATCGAGCAGCGAGCCGCGGCGTTCGCCCGCGAGCGTTCGCGTCAGCTCGAGATTGGCCCGGGTGGCGGGATCGATCGCCATGGTCGCGCCCGAGGCTTCGCGCGCGGGCGGTGACAGCGGCGGGTGCTTGCCGACCTGGGTGCGGTCGACATAGGTGACAGCGGCGGCAGCGGCCGTGGCCTCGAGCCGCGAGAGCTGCGCCAGCCCGTCCATGGTCGCGACGGCAAAGTAGTCGCAGAGGCGCTTTTCGGCGGTAGCGCCATCAAAGACGTCGCGGGTCACCGGCGTCACCGCCGGCAGCTCGCGCAAGGTTTGTCCGAGCTCGTTATCGCTATAAAGCGCGTCGGTGACGATCGCCTCGTTGGGATTGATGCGCGCCAGCGTCGCGGCGAGCTCACTGCCCGAAACTTCCGTGACCGTGAATTCGGCAGTCGAGATGTCGATCCAGGCGAGACCAAAGCGGTCGCCGCCGGCCGACGAGCGCGCCCGCGCGATCGCCAGCAGATAGTTGTTGGCGCGCGCATCGAGCAGTGTGTCCTCGGTCAGCGTGCCCGGCGTGACCAGCCGCACCACGCCACGGCGGACGACGCTCTTGTTGCCGCGCGCTTTGGCCGCGGCGGGATCCTCGGTCTGCTCGCAGACGGCGACCCGGTGGCCGGCGCTGATCAGGCGATGCAGATAATCCTCGGAGCGCTCGACCGGCACGCCGCACATCGGGATGTCGTTGCCCTGATGCTTGCCGCGCTTGGTCAAGACGATGCCGAGCGTCTTCGAGGCGATTTCCGCGTCCTCGAAGAACAGCTCGTAAAAATCGCCCATCCGGTAGAACAGCAGCAGGCCCTGATGCGCTGCCTTGATCTCCAGGTACTGTTCCATCATCGGCGTGACGCGCGCGACGGCTTCCGCCGGCTGCGCGGGCGTCTCATCGGGGGGCGGTACAGGGATGGGCTGTTGCATGGTCATGGGCGGCGCAACCTACAAAATTTCGCCTCGTGCTCCTATCGGTTTGGCCGGGCCGGGCGGGTTTTCCACGTTGTCCGCACCGCGGCATGCGCTGGCGGCGTGCGCACCCTTCGGAACACGCAAGAAACCGTCAATTGACCTGCCGCGGGCGCCCTCCTAAAACTCCGCCGACATTGAAGAATTTCCGCCGAACCGCGGCATTCAGGGAGAACAACGATGCGTGACGTCTTTATCTGCGATGCCGTGCGGACCCCGATCGGCCGTTTCGGCGGCTCGCTCGCCAAGGTGCGCGCCGACGATCTCGCCGCCGCCCCGATCAAGGCGCTGATGGCCAAGCACCCCAATCTCGACTGGGCGCAGGTGGACGAAGTCTTCTTTGGCTGCGCCAACCAGGCCGGCGAGGACAACCGCAACGTCGCGCGCATGGCGCTGCTGCTCGCGGGGCTCCCGGACTCGGTTCCCGGCCAGACCCTGAACCGGCTCTGCGCCTCCGGCCTCGATGCAGTCGGTGCTGCCGGCCGCGCCATCCGCTCCGGCGAGATCGAATTTGCGATCGCCGGCGGCGTCGAATCCATGACGCGCGCGCCGTTCGTGATGGGCAAGGCGCAGGAAGCCTTCTCGCGCTCGGCCGAGATCTTCGACACCACCATCGGCTGGCGCTTCATCAATCCGCTGCTCAAGGCACAGTATGGCGTCGATGCGATGCCGGAGACGGGCGAGAACGTCGCCGAGGAATTCCAGGTCTCCCGCGCAGACCAGGATGCCTTCGCGATCCGCTCGCAGCAGCGTGCGGGTAAGGCGATCGCAGCCGGCTATTTCGCGGAAGAAATCACCCCGATCACCATTCCCGGCGGCAAGGCCGGCCCGGTCACGATCGACAAGGACGAGCATCCGCGTCCCGAGACCACGCTCGAGGGCTTGGCAAAACTGAAGCCGATCGTGCGCAATCCCGGCACGGTGACGGCCGGCAATGCCTCCGGCGTCAATGACGGCGCAGCCGCGATGATCCTCGCCTCTGAGGCCGCCGTGAAGAAGCATGGCCTCACGCCGCGCGCCCGTATCCTCGGCCTCGCCTCGGCCGGCGTGCCGCCGCGGATCATGGGCATCGGCCCCGTGCCCGCGACCCGCAAGCTGATGGAACGTCTGGGCAAGAAGATCACTGATTTCGATCTGATCGAGCTCAATGAAGCCTTCGCCTCGCAGGGCATCGCCTGCATGCGCCAGCTCGGCGTTGCCGATGATGCCGATTTCGTCAATCCGCATGGCGGCGCCATCGCGCTCGGCCATCCCCTCGGCATGAGCGGCGCGCGCCTCGCGCTCACCGCCGTCCACGGCATGGAAAAGCGCGGCGGCAAGCTCGCACTCGCCACCATGTGCGTCGGCGTCGGCCAGGGCGTTGCCGTTGCGATCGAGAAGCTGAACTGACGGTCTATCCTCTCCCTCTCCCCGTTCTTGCGGGGAGAGGTGAAGAGCCGGCGGGCGGCTGGGAGACAAGCATGATCATCGAGCGCGAGCAGGATGTCACGGCCGCCGCACTTGAGGTGATGGAGCGGACGTCCGATCCGCGGATGCGGCAGATCATGGTCTCGCTGGTCAAGCATCTGCACGGCTTCGTCCGCGACGTGCGCCTGACCGAGAAGGAATTCCGCGACGCCACGGCCGTCATCGCCGAGCTCGGCAAGCTGACCACCGACACGCATAACGAGGTCGTGCTGATGGCGGGCTCGCTTGGCGTCTCGCCGCTGGTGTGCCTCCTCAACAACGGCGATCACGGCAATACCGAAACCGATCAATCGCTGCTCGGGCCGTTCTGGCGGCTGAACTCGCCACGGGTGGAGAATGGCGGATCGATCGTTCGGTCCGAAACGCCGGGCGCGCCGCTGTTCGTCAACGGCCGTGTCGTCGACAAGGACGGCCGCCCCGTCGCGGGCGCGGAGGTCGATGTCTGGCATGCCTCGCCGGTCGGGCTCTATGAGAACCAGGACCCTGAGCAGGCCGACATGAACCTGCGCGGCAAGTTCACGACCGATGCCGACGGGTGCTTTGCCTTTCGCTCGGTGATGATGATCGGCTATCCGATTCCGACCAATGGGGTCGTCGGCCGCCTGTTGGAAGCGCAGAGCCGGCACCCCTATCGCCCCGCGCATCTGCACGCCCTGATCTTCAAGCCGGGATTCAAGGTGCTGATCTCGCAGGTCTACGATCCCAATGACCCTCATATCGACAGCGACGTGCAGTTCGGCGTGACACAGGCGCTGATCGGCAAGTTCGTGCGCCACGAGACGCCGCATCCGATCGCACGTGACGTTTCGACGCCATGGTACTCGCTCGACCATACCTACCGGCTCGAGGCCGGGGAGGCCGTGCTGCCGCGTGCGCCGATCAAGTAAGGCTTGGTGACCGATGATGCCGGGGTTGCCGGAGGCGCTAAACCGGCTTCCCTAGATTAGTTATATTCTATAATGATTGGCAGAAGCGTTGACCGGCTGGACCAAAATGGCCGGGGAGGAGTTCGCCAATGACATTCATCTATCCCACCGACAGCAACAAGGCGCATCCGCTGCCGCTGTCGCCCGACTACAAGAGCTCGATCAAGCGCGCGCCGAACAAGCCCCTGATCCCGATGCGGCACACGCTGTCGGAACTGACCGGCCCGGTCTACGGTCACGAGACCGTGCGCGACGGCGACAACGACCTCACCACCCAACACAAGGGCGAGCCGCTCGGCGAACGCATCATCGTGCACGGCCATGTCCGTGACGAGGATGGCCGCGGCGTCCCGAACTCGCTGGTCGAGATCTGGCAGGCCAATGCCTGCGGCCGCTACGTCCATGTCCGCGACCAGCATCCGGCGCCGCTGGATCCGAATTTTACCGGCGCGGGCCGCACCCAGAGCGATGCGTCCGGCTATTACCGCTTCGTCACCATCAAGCCCGGCGCCTATCCGTGGGGCAATCACCACAATGCCTGGCGCCCCGCCCACATCCATCTCTCGGTGTTCGGCCATTCCTTCGTTACCCGCCTCGTGACGCAGATGTATTTCCCCGGCGACCCGCTGTTCCCGTTCGATCCGATCTTCAACTCGGTGCCGGACGAAAAGGCGCGAATGCGCATGGTCTCGTCGTTCGACCTGGAGAACACCAAGCCCGAATGGGCGCTGTGCTATCGCTTCGACATCGTGCTGCGCGGCGAGAACGCCACCCCCATGGAGACCAAGTAACGTGCAGGATTCTGTGAAGCCCGATGGGATCACGCCGTCGCAGACGGTCGGCCCGTTCTTCAAATACGGCATGACGCCGACCGGCGAATATGCCTGGAACGACGCCTTCACCAATTCGACGCTGACGCCTGACGTCACCGGCGATCGCGTCCGCATCGAGGGCCGGGTGTTCGACGGCGACGGTGCCATCGTGCCGGACGCCATGCTGGAGATCTGGCAGGCGGATGCGCAGGGCCGCTTCGCCGATCCGCAGGACAAGCGCGCATTGCCGAATGCGAGTTTCCGCGGCTTCGCCCGCTGCGGCACCGACAAGGACGGCAATTATTCGTTCGACACAGTCAAGCCGGGTGCGGTGCCGGATCCCGACGGCAAGCCGCAGGCGCCGCACATCGTTCTGGCGGTGTTCGCGCGCGGCATGCTGCGGCATCTTTATACCCGCATCTATTTCAGCGACGAGGCCGGCAACGCCGCCGATCTCGTGCTCGGATTGGTGCCGGCGGAGCGGCGCGCCACGCTGATCGCGGTGCGCGAGGCCGGCAAAGCGGTCTACAAGCTCGACCTGCGCCTGCAGGGCGACAACGAGACGGTGTTCTTCGACGTGTGACGTCTTGCCGTCTTCCTGTGAAGGAGGCTGTCGCGCGCTAGCGCTTCCCGGTGTGATCATGCAGTATGGCTGCGGCACCGGGGGGCGCGATTCATGACATCCTCACAACTGCCGGCGGTCGCTGAACCCGGTTACCTCACGGCCGCGCTGCGCAAGGCCGGCGCGCTGGATGCCGGGGCCGTGCGCGAGGTGAAGGTGCTGCACGAGCGCGACACGGTCGTGTCGCACATCACCCGGCTCGGCCTGCGCTATGTCGGGGAATCCGGCGGCTCGCCGCAGACGCTGATCCTCAAGACGCCGCATGCCGACTTTGCCAAGACGCTCGCCAACGGCGGCCGGCAAGAGCTGGACTTCTATACGATGCTGGCACCGCGCATGCCGCGGGGGTTGGTGCCGCGCTGCTTCGACGGACGTTTCGACGAGGGCACCCTCAACTGGCATCTCCTGCTTGAAGATCTCACCGATAGTCATGAGCTTGCGACCGTGCCGACGCTGCCGCCGTCGCGAGATCAGTCCACGGCCATCGTCACGACGTTGGCGGGCATGCATGCGGCGTGGTGGAATCATGCCGACCTCGGCGAGACCGTCGGCACCTGGGCAAGCGCCGAGGATAGCGCGGCGCATTTGGAGACTTTCGCCGGTCACTACGATCGCTTCGCCGATGAGCTCGGCGATCGCCTGAGTGAGGAACGACGCATTCTCTATCGCCGGCTCATCGAACAGTCGGCCCGGCTGTCGCAGCGCTACCATTCGCGGCGGCACATCAGCATTGTCCATGGCGACGCACATACCTGGAATTTCCTGCTGCCGCGCGCGGGCGTCGCCGACACCGTGCGCATCTTCGATTTCGATCTGTGGGGCATCAATGTGCCTACCAACGACCTTGCCTACATGATGGCGATCCAATGGTATCCGGATCGCAGGCAGGCGCTCGAGCGGGCGCTGCTGAATCGCTACCACGAGACGCTGCTCGCACATGGCGTGACCGGCTACACACGCGGCGCGCTCGACCAGGATTATCGCTGGTCGGTGCTCTGGCACATCACCAAGCCGGTCTGGCAATGGGCGATCAACATCCCGCCAGGGATCTGGTGGAACAATCTGGAGCGGGTGATGATGGCGGTCGAGGATTTGGGGTGCGAGGAGTTGTTGTAGGGGCTGTTGGAGCACGACGGCAGTTCAACAACTCCGGTGTCGTCCCGGCGAAGGCCGGAACGACAGGGGAGACTGCGGCTCGACCGCGTCCTACTCCATCACCGCGTGTTCCGGCGCCGCCTGCTTGCGCAGCGTGGCCTTGGTCGAGCCGATCATCAGCGCCAGCGGGATGGTGCAGAGGATGAAGAACATCACGAGCTGATAGTCGTGCGCGAACGCGATGATCTGCGACTGCACGCTGACCATGCGGTCGGCCATGGCGCGGCCAGCATCGGTGGAAAGGTTGATCATGCCGCGCACGTCGGGCATCTGGAGCGCGTGGTTGAACGGATTGATGTGCTCCGACAGGATCGCGTAGGTCTTGCGGGTGCCCTGCGTCAGCTGGGCGATCACGATGGAGATGCCGACCGAGCTTGCGACGTTGCGCAAGAGTGTCAGCATCGAGGTGCCGTCGGTGCGCAGATGGTTCGGCAGCGTCAGAAACGACACCGTCGAGAGCGGCACGAAGACCAGGCCGAAGCCAAAGCCCTGGATCACGCTGACGATGACGATCTCCGGCACCTGGGTCTGGTCGGTCCAGCCGGTCATCTGGAACAGCGAGGCCGCCGTCAGCGACAGGCCGCAGATGATCAGCGTGCGGGCCTCGATGTAGCGCATGATACGGCCGACCATCATCATGGCAAAGAAGGTGCCGAAGCCGCGGCTCGCGAGCAGGCCGCCGGCGGTCATGATGGGATAGCCGATGACGTTTTGTAAGTAGGGCGAGGCCAGCGCCATGGTCGAGTACAGCACGAGGCCCATCACTGTCATAAAGATGCAGCCGGTGAGGAAGTTGCGATCCTTGAACAGCGCGAACTGGATGAAGGGCCGCGACGTCGTGAACGAGTGCGCGAAGAAGTAATAGAAAGCAATGCCCGAGATCACGAACTCGGTCACGATCTCGACCGACTCGAACCAGTCGAGCTGCTCGCCGCGATCGAGCGCAAGTTGAAGTGCACCGATCCCGATCGCCAGTGCGCCAAAGCCGAACCAGTCGAACTTCAGGCTGAGATTCTTGTCGGTCTCGTCCATGAAGACGGCGAGCCCGAGCACGGTGATCGCGCCGAACGGCAGGTTGACGAAGAACACCCAGTGCCAGGAATAGCTCTCGGTCAGCCAGGCCCCCAGCGACGGGCCCATGATCGGCCCCATCATCACGCCCATGCCCCAGATCGACATGGCGGTCGCGCGTTCCTGCAGCGTGTAATAGTCGAGCATCACCGCCTGCGACAGCGGCACCAGCGCCGCGCCGAACACGCCCTGCAGCAGGCGGAACAGCACCATCTGGTTGATGTCCTGAGCTAGTCCGCACAGCACCGAGGCCAGCGTGAAGCCGGCCGAACAGATGATGAAGATGCGCTTGCGGCCGTAGCGGTTGGCGATCCAGCCCACCGGCGCCGTCATGATGGCCGCGGCGACGATGTAGGAGGTCAGCACCCAGTTGATCTGGTCCTGCGACGCCGACAGCGTGCCCTGCATGTAGGGCAGCGCGACGTTGGCGATCGTGGTGTCCAGCGCCTGCATGATGGTCGCCGTCATGGCGCAGATCGTCACCATGTTCCGGCGCAGGCCGGGGACCATCAGGCTGGCATTGGACATCGACTTAGTCCTTGTCCTGATTTGCCGTGGCTGACAGGCCGAGCAGGCCGGCGAGCGAGCGCTGGTGGCCGGTGTCGATGGTGGCATAGACGCTCATGCCGGCCTTCAGCTTCTTCACGTATTTGTCGCTCTCGTCGAAATAGATCCGGATCGGCACGCGCTGCACCACCTTGACGAAGTTACCGGTGGCGTTCTGCGGCGGCAGGATCGCGAACTGCGCGCCGGTGCCGGGGGAGAGCGAACCGATCTTGCCCTTGAAGACGTGGTTCGGGAATGCGTCGACCTCGAGGGTCACCGGCTGTCCTTCGGTGACGAACGTCAGGTCGCTCTCCTTCGGATTGGCGTCGACCCAGGGATGGGCGATGTCGATGACGGAGAACACAGCCGTGCCGGCGGCGACGTAGCGGCCGAGCTGGATCTGCTCGACCTGGGTCGCCACGCCATCCATCGATGCGCGCACCACGGTATGATCGAGATTGCGCTCGGCATTGTCGAGCTTGGACTTGGCGGAAACGTAAGGCGGGAATTTATCGAGCGGCAGGTCGGTGTCGCCGAGCAGCTGGGTCTTGGCGGTCGAGATCTGCTGCTTGACGTATTGCGCGATCGAACCCGACGTGACCAGCGCGTTCGAGGCGTTGTCGAGATCGAGCTGCGAGCCGTAGCTGTTCTTCACCAGCGCCTGCTTGCGCTCGACGTCGCGCTGCTTCAGGTCGACGCCCTGCTGGGCGAGGTTGAGCATGTCGCCGTAGATCTTGATGTTGGCGCGCAAATTGTCATAAGTCGTCTGCGCCTGCATCAGCTGCGCCTTGGCCTCGTCCACCGCGAGGCGGAACGGGACGGGATCAATCTCGAACAGCACGTCACCCTGCTTGACGAGCTGGCCTTCCTTGACGACGACCTTCTCGATCTTGCCGGAGATGTCCGGCGTCACCAGCACCTTCTGCGCGCCGACATAGGCATCGTCGGTGCCGACATAGCGGCCGCCATGGAGATAGAAGGTCAGGCCGGCGATGACGGCGACGATCGGCAGCACCACCATCAGCAGGAAGCGGCGATAGCGGCGCAGGCCGGCGACGAAGCGGCGGCGCGGGTCGGTACCGGCCTTCTTGGTCGGCTTGCCGCTGTCGATCTTCTGCTCGGGCTGGAATTTGAGAACCTGATCAGCCATAGCGCTGCTCCTTACGCGCTTGTTCCGCACCAGACGTCTGGATCGCGGTACGCACGTTTTCCTTGATGGTTTCGAGTTGTGTGAGAAGGCGGTGGGCGTCCGCCGGGCTGATGCCGTCGAGCGCGTTCGCCGTGAGTTCCGACTTCAGGCCGCTCATCCTGCCCAGCAGAGCGCGGCCGGCCTTCTTCAGATAAAGGCGCTTGACGCGGCGGTCCGAGGCGTCGCTGCGGCGTTCGATCCAGTCGCTGTCGCAGAGCTTGTCGATCAGCCGCGTCAGCGTGATCGGCTGCATCTCCAGCAGCTCGGCGAGTTCCGACTGTTTCATGCCTTCGCTGCGCTCGACCTTGGCCAGCACCGCCCATTGCGCGCGGGTGATGCCGAAGCGCGAGGCCTCCTTGTCGGCATAGACGCGCAAGAGGCGGTAGAGCTCGCCGAGCGTGAACAGGAAATTCTGGTCGACAGACCCGCGGGTCATGAGCTTGGTCTCCAATAAGCTAGGATATAATAAGCAAGCTTATGATTATTTCATGGCGGAAGAACGCGATGCTGTCCCGCAGCAAAAGCATGGCTGATCGCCGCCGCGTCCGTCCTGCTTTGGGTTCCCCGGCCGAAATGCTAGAAGGCTGGCTGGATGACCCTCGCAAAGCCGGCATTTCCGACGCCCGACCATGATCACGGCCGCTGCACCGCGGACGCGCTGGCGCATGCGGAAGCGGTCTGCGAGCAGCGGGCGCAGAAATTCACGCCGATCCGGCGCCAGGTGCTGGGCGCGCTGCTCTCCAGCCATCGTCCGCTTGGAGCCTATGAGGTGATCGACGAACTCGCCAAGTCGATGGCGCGACCGGCGCCGATCACGGTCTACCGTGCGCTCGATTTTTTGATGGCGAACGGCCTCGTGCACCGCATCGAAAGTCGCAACGCCTATCTCGCCTGCGCCGCCCACGACCATGACGCGACCTCGGCGGTCGCGTTCCTGATCTGTGAGCGCTGCGGTCTGGTCGGCGAGATCCCGTCAGGCTCCTTTGCCAAGGAACTCAACGCCGCGGCGCGCGCCTCGGGCTTCGCACCAAAGCTGTCCGTGGTGGAGATCACGGGTGTCTGCACCCATTGTCAGAAAACCTCTTGAAGCAACAACGGCGCAAAGCCGGACCCCGGGAAGAAATGTCCTCACCTCAAGCCATATCGTCCGCGGCGCGCCCCCTCAGCGCCAGCGCCATCGCGCTGATGCTGATGCTGTGCCTGACCTGGGCCTTCAATCAGATCGCGATCAAGCTGGTGCTGCCGGATGTCCCACCGATGCTGCAGGCGATGATCCGCTCGATGGGCGCGCTGCCGGTGCTGTTCATCATCGGCAGCTTGCGCGGCGTCAAATTCTTCGAGCGTGACGGCACGTGGAAGCCCGGCCTGATCGCCGGGCTGATGTTCGGTATCGAGTTCGTGCTGATTTTCCAGGGCCTTCGCCTCACTTCCGCCTCCCGCGCGGTGGTGTTTCTCTACACCGCGCCGTTCTTCGTCGCGCTCGGCTCCTATCAGGTGCTTGGCGAGCGCCTGGGCAGCACGCAATGGCTGGGGCTGGCGATCAGCTTTGCCGGGGTGGCGCTTGCGATCGGCGTGCCGCAGGCCAATGTCGACTCACAGGTTCTGCTCGGCGATCTCATGGTTGTTGGCGGCGCTTCACTTTGGGCTGCGACCACGCTGGTCGCCAAGGGGACACGGCTGCGCTTCGCCGCCCCTGAAAAGGCGCTCGGCTATCAGGTCGCGACCTCGATCCCGATCCTGGGGACGGCTGCGCTGCTGTCGGGCGAATCCATCACCCACACCCCGTCGCCGCTGTCGTTCGCCTTGATGGCCTTCCAGGCCATCTGGGTGGTTGGAACCACGTTCACGCTTTGGTTCGCGCTGGTGAAGGCCTATTCGGCCAGCAAATTGTCGGCTTTTACCTTCATCACCCCTTTGTTTGGCGTGGTGGGTAGCTATTTCATCATGCACGATCACCTGAGCCTGGCGTTCGGGGCGGCAGCCGTCCTTGTAATTGCTGGGCTTTTTCTGGTTAACCGTCCGAGCCAAACGGCGGCGGCGCCAGCTGATGCATTGCTGAACGTCACCAAAACCTGATATTTGGACCCCATGAACAAGCTCGAAAACCCCCTCGATTCCGACATCGCAGGCCCGGCGCCGCGTCACCGGACCACCCAGGTCAAGGTTGGCAACGTCGCCGTCGGCGGCGGCGCGCCGATCGTCGTGCAGTCGATGACCAACACCGACACTGCCGACATCGACGGCACCATCGCCCAGGTCGCAGCGCTCGCGCGCGCCGGCTCCGAAATGGTCCGCATCACCGTGGACCGCGAGGAAGCCGCTGCCGCCGTTCCGCACATCCGTGACGGCCTGGCCAAGCGTGGCATCACCACGCCCTTGATCGGCGACTTCCACTACATCGGCCACAAGCTGCTCGCGGCCTATCCGGCCTGCGCCGAAGCACTGGCCAAGTACCGCATCAATCCCGGCAATGTCGGCTTCAAGGACA
Organism: Bradyrhizobium sp. CCGUVB14; assembly: GCF_024199935.1. Taxonomy (NCBI): domain Bacteria; kingdom Pseudomonadati; phylum Pseudomonadota; class Alphaproteobacteria; order Hyphomicrobiales; family Nitrobacteraceae; genus Bradyrhizobium; species Bradyrhizobium sp. CCGUVB14. The sequence goes on along the minus strand of NZ_JANADS010000001.1, from coordinate 9,678,497 downwards.
AGCGCGATACCCAGTTCGCCGACATCATCGAGATCGCGAACAAGAACGGCAAGCCGGTCCGCATCGGCGCCAATTGGGGCTCGCTCGACCAGGAACTGCTGACCAAGCTGATGGACGAGAACGCCGCGTCCGCCAATCCGCGCGACGTGCGCGCGGTGACGCGCGAGGCGATGGTGCAGTCGGCGCTGCTTTCGGCCGCGCGTGCCGAAGAGCTCGGCATGCCCAAGGATCGCATCATCCTCTCCGCCAAGGTCTCGGCGGTGCAGGATCTGATCGCGGTCTATCAGGATCTCGCCAGCCGTTCCGACTACGCCATCCATCTCGGCCTGACCGAGGCCGGCATGGGCTCGAAGGGTATCGTGGCGTCCTCGGCCGCGCTCGGCATCCTCTTGCAGCAGGGTATCGGCGACACCATCCGCATCTCGCTGACGCCGGAGCCCGGTGGTGACCGCACCCGTGAGGTGCAGGTCGGCCAGGAGCTGCTGCAGACCATGGGCTTCCGCACCTTCGTGCCGCTGGTTGCAGCGTGCCCCGGTTGCGGCCGCACCACCTCGACCACGTTCCAGGAGCTGGCCAGCTCGATCCAGGAATTCATCCGCGACGAGATGCCGGGCTGGAAGAGCAAATATCCGGGCGTGGAAGAGCTCAACGTCGCGGTGATGGGCTGCATCGTCAACGGCCCCGGCGAATCCAAGCACGCCAATATCGGCATCTCGCTGCCGGGCACCGGCGAAGCGCCGGCCGCGCCCGTCTTCGTCGATGGCAAGAAGTTCCGCACGCTGCGCGGTCCGACGATCTCCGCCGACTTCAAGGCGCTCGTGATCGACTACATCGACCAGAAGTATGGCCAGGGCGCCAAGGTGCCGGTATCGGCGGCGGAGTAATCGTCTCCGACATATCGGAATCGTAGGGCGGATTAGCGCAAGCGTAATCCGCCTTATTTTTTGCGGGACGAAGTGGCGGGTTACGCTTCGCTAACCCGCCCTACATTGCTACCATGCTCCCAATCAGAACGATCGGGAGAACCGCCATGAGCTCGCTATCCGGCAAGCAAGGCCCGCGCTACCGCCATGCGGCTGAAGACGGTGCTCCTTACGAGACCATCGCGGTCGAAAAGCTCACCCCGATCATCGGTGCGGAAATCTCCGGCGTCGATATCGGCGCGCTGGTCGAGGGCGACGCCCGCTCCAACCGGCAGATGGACGAGATCCACCGCGCGCTCGCCGAAAACCTCGTGATCTTCTTCCGCGACCAGGAGATCACGCCGAAGCAGCATCTCGCTTTCGGCCGCAAGTTCGGCGAGCTGCATTTTCATCCCGCCGCACCGCATGAGGATGAAGACCCCGCGCTGATGAAGATCTATGCCGACAAGAATTCGCCGCGCGCCAACGGCGAGGGCTGGCGTTCCGACGTCTCCTGCGATCTCGAACCGCCGATGGGCTCGATCCTCTACATCAAGCAGTGTCCGCCGCGCGGCGGCGACACGCTGTTCGCCAACATGTACGCGGCCTATGAAGCCCTGTCCGATCGCATGAAAGCCTATCTCGACGGCCTGACCGCGCTGCATGACGGCGAGCCGATCTATCGCGGGCTCTACGCCAATTACGGCGTCGCTGATCGTCCGTCCTATCCGAATGCCGAGCATCCGGTGGTGCGCACCCATCCGGTGACGGGCAAGAAGGCGCTCTACGTCAACCGCGGCTTCACCCGCCACATCAACGGCATCCCGCGCGACGAGAGCGAAGCGATGCTCGCCTATCTCTATCAGCATGTCGAAAATCCGCTGTTCCAGTGCCGCTTCCGCTGGACCGAGAACGCTATCGCCTTCTGGGACAACCGCTGCACCCAACACCGCGCAATGTGGGACTACTGGCCGCATACGCGCTCGGGCACGCGCGTGACGGTGAAGGGGGAACGGCCGGTGTGAAAATATCGTGGCGCATCACCGCCGCTATTGCTGTTTCGCTGATCTCGCTTTTGGCTTTGCCAACTGATCAGGGCAAGGCGGCCGGGGCGCGGAAGGCCGGAAGAGCCAAAATCAAGCCGCCGGCGCCCGAGCCATGCGAGCCGCGCAAATTCAGGATCATCCTCGATGTCGGGCACACCTCGGAATCGCAGGGCGCGACCAGTGCGCGCAACGATGTGGAGTTCGGCTTCAACCTGCATTTGACGCGGCTGATCGGAGAGCGCTTGAAGTCGGCGGGCTTTGCCGCGACCCGCGTGCTGGTGACCGACGGCAAGGCGCGGCCAAGCCTGCTCAAGCGTGTCGGCACTGCGAGCGCCGCGCATGCCGATTTTTTCCTGTCGATCCACCATGATTCCGTGCCGGACAAGATGCTCGAGCCATGGGAGTTCGAAGGCGCCAGGAGTTATTTCAGCGATCGCTTCAGCGGCCATTCGCTGTTCGTGTCCGAGCGCAATCCGCGTTTTGCCGCCAGCCTCGCCTTCGCCCGGTTGCTGGGCCGGGAGTTGAAGGAGAAGGGTCTGCAATACGCGACCCAATACAGCCTGCCGGTGATGGGGCGTTACCGGCATCCATTGCTCGACAAGGATGTCGGCGTCTACCGCTATGACGGGCTCGTCGTGCTCTCGCAGACCCGAAGTGCCGCGGTGCTGCTGGAAGCCGGCTCCATCATCAATCGCGACGAGGAGATGGCAATGAGCTCGCCGGAGCGGCAGGAGCTGATCGCGACGGCCGTCGTGACGGCAATGCGGGCGTATTGCGAAAGACGGTAATTTGCTTCGTCGCTTCGCTCCTCGCAATGACAAGAATCTACAGCGGCGCGCCCTGGTACTCCCGGTTTGCAAGGCTCGCCTCTTCCAGATCCAGATCGCGTTCGATCCTCCGTCGCGTCTCGTCGGTGATCTGGCCGTCGCGGAGCAGGTCGTGGATGAACTTGCGTTCGGCGGCGATCAGCTCGCGGGTCAGTGCGGTGCCCGCGGCGGAGACGTCGTGGCGGGCGGGATCGAGTGAGTCAGGAAGCTGGTTGACCCGGATCTCGTGGCGCGCGCGCAGCAGCCGCATCACTTCATCCGAGACCTCTTTCTCTTCGGTCAACGCATCCAGCGACTTCAGTGCGGCGTCGAGCGCCTGGCGCCGTGCCGCGATCTCGGCCTCGTGCTCGGCGACATGCTCGTTGCGGCCGGCTTCCGCGATTCCGAGCCAGCGGACCACCGGCGGCAGCGTCAGGCCGACGCCGATCAGGGTGATGAAGATGACGCCGAAGGCCACGAACAGGATCAAATCGCGATACGGGAAGGCATTGCCATCAGGCAGCGTGAATGGCAGCGCCAGTGCGGCGGCCAGCGAGACGGCGCCGCGCACGCCGGTGAAGGCGAGCGCGAACGGCCATTGCCAGGGCGGCGACGGATCGCGTTTGCGCAGCGACTTGCTGAGTATCCGCGGCAGATAGGTCGCGGGGTAGAGCCAGGCGAAGCGCGCCAGAACGATGATGGTCATGACCAATGCGGTCGCGATCATGATGTCGTCGAGCGGGAACGCTTTTGACTTTTCATAGAGCGCCCGCATCTGGAAGCCCGTGAGCAGGAACAGCAGACCTTCGATCAGATAGATGATCAGGTCCCAGAAGAAGATGCCTTGCAGGCGCGTCGACGCTGAAATCAGCAACGGCCCGTTCCAGCTCACATAAAGGCCGCAGGCGACGGTGGCGATCACGCCGGAGCCCCCGACATGTTCGGGCAGCCAGTAGGACACGTAGGGCGTGATCAACGACAGCGTCAGCTCGACCCGCGGCTCGCAGGACCATTTGCGGAAGCGCAGCGAAAGCCAGCCGACGCCGATGCCGAAGGCGATCTCGCCGGCGACGATGAGGGAAAATTCGCCGGCCGCCAGCGGCAGCGAGAAATGCCCGACCATGATCGCGGCGAGCGCGAAGCGGTACAGGATCAGCGCGGTGGCGTCGTTGGCCAGCCCTTCGCCCTCGAGGATGACCAGGAGCCGGCGCGGCATGTTCAGCCGGCGCGCGATCGCGAGCGGCGCCACCACGTCGGGCGGTGCGACGATGGCGCCCAGCAGGAAGCCGACGCTCCAGGGCAGGCCGATCACGTAGTGCGTCGCAGCCGCAACAAGCGCCGCGGTGAAGATGACCGCGCCGACCGCGAGCAGCACAATGGGGCGCAGATTGTTCCTGAACTCGCGCCAGCTCATTGCGACGCTCGCCGAGTAGATCAGCGGCGGCAGCACCATCAGCAGCACCAGTTCCGGCGGCAGTTCCACCGGCGGCATGCCCGGCACGAAAGCGAGGCCGACGCCGGAGAGCATCAGCAAAATGGCAGGCGCCAGGTTGAAGCGGCGGGCAACGAGCGCGGTGCCCGCCAGGACCGTGAGCAGGATGAGAAAGGTCTGGAATTTCGCTGCGATCATGGCCTGTCTTGGCCCGGAAGCGGCCAAGAGGTCAATGCGAAGCGGCCTACGCCAGTCGTTCGGCCACCATGCGCCCGATGCGGGTGAACACGGCTTCGATCTGTGTGGGGTTCGGCGTGCCGCCCTGGGTATAGGCCGCGATCAGGATCGGCGTATCCGGCTTGGGCCAGGCGACCGCGATATCGCCCGACGCGTCCTTGCCGTTGTTGCCGGTCTTGTCGGCGATCTTCCAGCTGGCCGGCAGGCCACCGCGCAGCCGGTTCGCACCGGTCTTGCAGCCCACCATCCAGTCGGTGAGCTGGGCCCGTGAAGCCGGCGACAGCGCTTCGCCCGTGACGAGCCGCTTGAGATTGCCGGCCATCGCCGCCGGCGTCGTGGTGTCATGGGGATCGCCGGGCGGTGAGCGGTTGAGCTCGGGCTCGTTGTGGTCGAGCCGCGAGGTGGTGTCGCCGATCGACCGCCAGAACGCCGTGAGCGCGGCGGGGCCGCCGATCCGTGCGAGCAGCAGATTGGCGCAGGTGTTATCGCTGAGCTCGACGATCGCCTTGCACATGTCCGCGACCGACATCGTGCCGGCCGACAGGTTTTGCTTTGCAACCGGTGCGTACTCCAGCAGGTCGGCCTTGCCATAAGGGACCATCGCGGCGAGCTTCTCCTCGCCGCGTTCGACCCGTGCCAGCACGCAAGCCGCGAGCGAAGCCTTGAATGTCGAGCACATCACGAAGCGCTCGTCGGCCCGCCAGGTGAGCTTTGCGCCGGTGGCGAGATTCTCCGCGTAGACCCCGATCCGCCCACCGCTTTCGCGCTCGTAGGATTCGAGTTCAGGCGGCGCGTCCGCAGCGAGAGCCGGAGAGGCGGCCATCCAGCACAGCGAGGCGAGCAGGGAACGACGGTCGAGCAGCATGGGGGGACTTTCGGGAAGAGCAGGAGGGGGAGAGAGAAGCAGAGGACGCGCTATCCGCGCCGTCATTGCGAGCGCAGCGAAGCAATCCAGAATCTTTTCAGCGGAATGACTCTGGATTGCTTCGTCGCAAGAGCTCCTCGCAATGACGTGTGGCGAGAGTTGGGCTCGCAATGACGGCGGATTTGAGAGGAGGGCCGAGGACCACGAGAATCCGTCTGCTAAGGCCCCTCACTCCTTCAGGTCATACCGATACGATTTCGACACGATTTGCCAGCCGTCGGCGAGCTTCATGGCCACCAGATAATCCGTGAAGAAGCGTGGCGGCAGCTGGCATTTGACCTTGATGAAGGCGGTCTTGTCGTCCGAGCGGTCGATGGTGACGATGAAATCCTCGCGCGGTTTGCCCTCCGCCTTGGCAGAGGCGCGTTTGCGCACGCGGTCGAGCCAGTCGGGCACGGTGAGCACCTGCAGTTCGCCCTTTTCGACCCAGCGCAGATCGGCGGACGGATGGAAGATGGCGCCGAGCTTTTCGGCGTCGCCCTCGTAGAGCCCGTCGAAATAGGATTGCACGACGGCTTCGACGCTCGAACGATTCTGGCTCATGGGTCATCCCTTTGAATGATGGCGCGCCGCGAACTTAGTGGTACGCATCGAATTGCGCTATGGGTGTCCTCCGCAATTTGTGCGAGGGCACCGTCATGACCGGATCAGAAAAATCGAACGCTCGCATCCTTGTCGGCGAATGTTATTGCCGCGCTGTCCGCTACGAGGTGGCGGACGCGTTTTCCTATGCGCTGAACTGCCACTGCTCGAACTGCCGCCGGACCACCGGTTCCGCCTTCAAGCCGTTCGCCGGCGTCGAATACAGTCAGCTCCGCCTCGTTGCGGGCGAGGATCAGCGGATGATTTACGGGGACGATACCACTCATGACGCGCACTGCGCCCGCTGCGGGTCGCTGCTCTATTCCCGGGTCCGTGAAGGAAAATGGGCCCATGTCGCCATGGGAACCCTGGTCGATGCCCCCTCGATCCGCCCCAGCGCCCATATTTTCGTGGGCTCCAAGGCGCCGTGGCACGAGATCACGGACGACCTGCCGCAATACCGGGGGCACATCGGGGATGGCTAGGGAACGCCGGCCCGCGCGCATTTCGGCGGCGAACCGTCAACCGCCTGGTGCGACTAATAAAAGAGGTTCCTCGGCTGGTCGCCGCCGCGGTCTTCGTGACCTCCATCACAAGCGCGGGCGCTGGATTTTGCTAAGGCTGTCCCTGAGGGTGTGAACTGCCCCGAATTCCTGGAAGTCGTGTCATGCGCAATTTTTTCAGACTTTGCCCGTTTCTCCTCGCCATCGCGCTGATGTTCGGCGCCGGGCCCGCCTTCGCCGGAAAGCGCGTCGCGCTGGTGCTCGCCAACTCGGCCTATCAGCACGCGCCCTCGCTCGCCAATCCCGTCAATGACGGTTCGGTGATGGCGAAGACGCTGAAGGATGCCGGCTTCGATGTCGTCGATTCGCGCCACGATCTGACCGCGCTCGACACGCGGCGCGTGCTGCGCGACTTCGCTGATTCAACCCGCGATGCCGACATCGCCGTCGTCTACTATGCCGGCCACGGCATCGAGGTCGAAGGCTCCAACTATCTGATTCCGGTCGATGCCAAGCTCGAGCGCGACACCGATGTCTATGACGAGGCGCTTTCGCTCGATCGCGTTCTGGTCGCAGTCGAGCCGGCGAAGCAGCTTCGCCTGGTGATCCTCGATGCCTGCCGGGACAATCCGTTCGGCAGGACCATGAAGCGCACGCTCGCCTCCCGCGGCATCGGCCGTGGTCTGGCCCAGGTCGAGCCGACCAGCTCCAATACGCTGATCGCCTATTCTGCCAAGGCCGGCTTCACGGCGCAGGATGGCGACGGCGCCAACAGCCCGTTCACGATCGCGCTGTCGAAGCATCTGACGACGCCGGGCCTCGACATTCGCCGCGCCTTCGGTTTCGTGCGCGACGACGTGCTCAAATCGACCGGCAACAAGCAGGAGCCGTTCGTTTACGGTTCGCTCGGCGGCGAAGACGTGCCGCTGGTGCCGGTGAAAGCCGCGCCCGTGGCCGCGGTCGCGCCCGTCGTGAATCCGCAGGCCGATATGCGCCGCGACTACGAGCTCGCGCTCCAGGTCGGCAACAAGCCGGCGTGGGAGGCCTTCCTGGCCCAGCACCCGGACGGCTTCTATGCGAACCTTGCCAAGCTTCAGCTCGACAAGATCCAGGCCGAGCAGGCTCATGCGGCAGCGATCGAGAAGGCGAAGCAGGCCGACGCCGAACGCGACCGTCTCGCCGCCCTCGGGGCCCAGAAAGATGCCCAGGCCAAGGCTGTTGCCGACGCGAAGGCCGCCGAGCAGGCCCAGCTTGCCGCGCAGAAGGCCAAGGAGCAGGCACAGCAGCAGGCTGCGGCCGCCGAGCAGCAGCGCGTCAATCTCGCCGCCACGGCACCGAGCGCTGCGCCGGCCAGCACGGCGAGCCCTGCCGGCACCAATGTCGCCGCGCTGACGCCGACTGCCACGCCGGCCGATCTCAGTCGCTCGGTGCAGACCGAGCTTGGCCGCGTCGGCTGTTTCTCCGGTCAGGCTGACGGCAATTGGAGCACGTCCTCGCAGCGGTCGCTGTCGCAGTTCAACCGCTATGCCGGCACCAAGCTCGACGTGAAGGTCGCAAGCACGGATGCGCTCGACACGGTGAAGTCAAAGCAGTCGCGCGTCTGCCCGCTGGTTTGCGATCACGGCTTCAAGGCCGACGGTGACAAGTGCACCAAGATCGTCTGCGGCGACGGCTATGCGCTGAACGACGACAATGAATGCGAGAAGCAGCGTGCCGGCAAGCCGGCCAAGCCTGCAACGGCCAAGCGAGACGACGGCGACGATCGTCCCGCGCGGCAGCGTCGTCAGTCCGGTGGCGCGGCCGCTGGAGCGGCAGGCGGCATCGCTGCAGCCGGCGCGGGTCGCGCCTCGGGCGGCGGGGGGCAGATTTTTTGCAACGACCTGCTCTGCCGTCCGGTCAAGCCCGGCTGCCACCTCGTGTATCGCGGTGGCGGCGGCCCTCACGTTGATGCCAATGCCGAGGTCTGCAACTGAGAGCGCTGCTCCCCCTGACATCGTTCCGGCGAAGCCGGGACAATGTCGCGGGGATCACGTCGCAATCGCGCTCGCCGCGATGTTCACCGTCAACGCCAGCAGCGCCGTATTGTAGATGAAGGACACGATGCCATGCGCCGTAGCGGTGCGGCGGATGGTCTTGTCGGTGATGCCGACGTCGGAGACCTGCGCGGTCATGCCGATCACGAACGAGAAGTAGACGAAGTCCCAATAGTCGGCGTGATCTTCCTTGTCGCCGCTCGGAAACTGCAATCCGCCCGGCGGATGGCGGTAATAATCATGGGCGTAGTGCAACGCGAAGGTGGTGTGCACGGCGGCCCAGGACAGCGCGATGGTCGCGATGGCGATCGTCAGCTCCGCGGCGCCACGGTGCGGCGTGCCGAGCTCGGAGACGATCGCGGCAATGCTGGCGAATGCGCCGATCGCCGTCACCAGCAGGATCACGAAGCGGCCGTCGTCCTGCATCGCGGCGCTACGGCGGATGTGCTGATGGTCGTTGCACAACATCATGCTGTAGACCAGCACGAGATAGACCGCGATCAGCGCATCCCAGCCGAACAGCAGCCGCGTTACCAGCCGGTTCGAACCGGGGACGAGCAGGCAGACGAGGATGCCGACGCCGAGCGAGATGAAGGTCCGCGGCCGCGCGTAGATCAGCCGCATGGGCCGCGACATCTGGCGGAAGCGGACGAGGACGGGGTCTTCTTTGCCCTCGGCCGCCATCGATACGCGTCAGTTCTTGCGTTCGGCGACGAAGCGCGCTGCGGCCTGCAGCACGGCGGCGCGATCGCCGAAGATCGAGACCGCGCTGTCGGCGCGGGCGAGCAGATCCCGCACGCGCTGCTTGGCGCCTTCGATGCCGAGCTGGGTGACGAAAGTGGTCTTGCCGAGCGCGGCATCGGCGCCGGCCGGCTTGCCGAGCGCTGCCGCATCGCCCTCGACGTCGAGCAGATCGTCGGCGATCTGGAAGGCTTCACCGAGCGCACGGCCGTAATCGTCGAGCGCCTGGTATTCTTTCTGCGAGGCCTGGCCGAGAATCGCGCCGGCGATGCAGCCATAGCGCAGCAGCGCGCCGGTCTTCATCTGCTGAATACGGGCGACATCGATCGGCTCGTTGCCGCCAAAACGGCCTTCGCCGGCGAGATCGAGGATCTGGCCGCCGACCATGCCGCCGATGCCGGCGCAGCGCGCCAGCGCGCGCGTCAACAGCAACCGCACATTGGCGTCGCGATGGATCTCGTCGCGGGTGACGATGTCGAAGGCGATCGTCAGAAGGCCGTCGCCGGCGAGGATCGCGGTGGCGTCGTCGGTGTGCTTGTGCAGGGTGGGGCGGCCACGGCGCAGGTCCGAATTGTCCATTGCCGGCAGATCGTCATGGATCAGCGAATAGCAGTGGATACATTCGAGCGCGGCACCCACGAGCAGCGCCGCTTCGCGGGGAACGCCGAACACGGCCGCGCTCTCGACCACCAGGAACGGCCGTAGGCGCTTGCCGCCATTCAGGCTCGAATAGCGCATTGCGTCCATCAGTCGCTTGGGACGGGCGATCTCATCGTGCAGGATGTCGTCCGACAGGAGGCGCCCGAGCAGGGCTTCGGTGTCATCAGCGGTCTTGTCCAGGCGTTTGGCGAAATCGGACGGGGACGTGCCGGTCATCAAGAAAGGCTCCAGAACTAAAATTCGGCGGGACAATCCTTTATGAGCCGGCCCCAGTCAATCGTTTGGAAGGCCTAAAAAGTGCTGGAAAAGGCCCGAATTATCACAGACTTAATGGCGGGATTCGCGGCCAGGTTTCAATTTGCGCCGGAAAGGTCGATTTGCGCGTCGTCAAAATCCTGCTGGTGATGGTCGTGGTCGCGATGCTGGCGCCCTATGTGATCGCGCCATTCTACCGCGCCGGCCATCCGGTTTCGACGCTGATGGCCTGGCGCTCGCTGACGGGCGCGCCGATGCATCGGGAATGGATCGATCTGGCGGCGATGTCGCCATATGTGCCTCGCTCGGTCGTGGCGGCCGAGGACGCCCATTTCTGCAAGCACCACGGCATCGACTGGGGCGCGCTGCGCGAGGCCATCGACGACGCCAAGGAGGACGGGACGCCGTTCCGCGGTGCCTCCACCATCACCCAGCAGGTCGCGAAAAACCTGTTCCTCTGGCAGGGACGCGATTTCGTCCGCAAGGCGCTGGAATTCCCGCTGGCGCTCTGGATCGATTTCGTGCTGCCCAAGCCGCGGATCCTGGAAATTTACCTCAACATCGCCGAGCTCGGCCCGCAGGGCCAGTTTGGCGCGGAGGCGGGCAGCGCCTACGCCTTCGGCAAGTCGGCTGCCAACCTCTCGCCCCGGGAAGCGGCCCTTTTGGCCTCGATCCTGCCGAATCCGGTCAAACGCAGCGCCAGGACCCCGGGACCGGGCGTCCGGCGGCTGGCCGGGACCTATGTGGCGAGGGCACAGGCCTCCTCGCTTTTGACCTGCTGGCGGGAAAATCGCTGATTTCGGGCCTTTTTCGGGCGCATTTTCCGTCCCAGAACCCTAGATTTACGGCCAGCCTTCCTCTATAAGCCCGGCCTTGATCGGCATTCAGCTCGCCTCGGTTTGCGGGTGCTGAGCCGTCCCTTCGCGGACGATGCCCGGATGAACACCAATCCCTAGAGGATATTGAAATGGCCGTTCCGAGACGAAAAACTTCGCCGTCGCGCCGTGGCATGCGCCGCTCGGCAGACGCCATCAAGAAGCCGACCTATGTGGAAGACAAGGACTCCGGTGAGCTCCGTCGTCCGCATCATCTCGACCTCAAGACCGGCATGTACAAGGGCCGTCAGGTCCTGAAGAAGAAAGAGTCCTGAGACTCTTCTCAGGCAGGGTTATCCTCAATCAGGATGACGTGACCTGCCTGATTTCGGCCAATCCATGAGATATGACGGTGACGGCGGCGGAGCGAATGCTTCGCCGTCGCATTGTCTTGCCCGAACATATTGATCGAGAAGGCGCTTTGCCGATGGTCGGTTTCCCGCTGCTTCTGATTCCGCTCGCGGTCTACAACATCATCGCCTTCCTGATGCCCAGCGTGTCCTTCTCGGACGTGCTGTTCAAGGTGCCGATGATCACCGGCGAGACCTGGCCGGTGACGCTCGCCGATCTCCTGTTGGCGCTCGGCGTGCTGCTGCTGCTGCTCGAAGTGGTCAAGGGCGCGCGGCCCGGCGCAAAGTTTCTGATGGATCACCTGCTGTCGCTGATCCTGTTCGGTGCGGCCGCGGCCGAATTCGTGATGTGGCCCAAATTCGGCAACTCCACCTACTTCCTGCTGGTGTTGCTCGCGATGGCCGATTTCCTCGGCGGCATCGCCCAGCGCACGCGCCGCCGTATCACCTATGTCGCTGCGGAGACGGTGGCGGTGCCGCGCAAGTCGAAGCGTCAGGCCGAGGCGCCGCCGCCGGCAACAGTGTTCGAGCCGAAGCTCAATCCCGTGCCCGCACCGCAGCCTGAACCGCCGCCCGCGCCCTCGGCGCAATCGGTTGCCGAATCCGTTCTGATGGATCATCCCGCGCCGAAGCCGGGCATCATGCCGTCGCCGGAAATTCCCTCGCCGCATTTGCAGCCGGGCAACGGCACGCCGCCCTCGCCTGAAGAGCCACGCTGATCGGCGTTACGCGACCTGACGCGTGCGTGAGGTGACGCTGGGAAGCGGGCATTTGCCGCCATAGGCCATGCGCGCGTCCTCGGACGAGCCGCGGCGTAGCCGGCTTGCCTGAGGCAGGTGCTCGGCATTCGCGATCAGCTGGGTGACGAAGCTCGGATCGGGGCGCGTCAGCGGCACCTTGCGGACCAACTGCAAAACAGGCGTCAGCGGTACCAGCGCGGTACTCGCTTCCCGCGTTGTCTCTTCGATCTGGTCCGCATTCACCATCGCAACACCGCTGATCCGGTTGAACTGGCGCGTTTTGGGACGCTCGCGCCGGTGCATGTGATGGTCTCGCAAGGCCTATGCCGGTCGAGCCTATTCTGTTCCAGGGCGTCCGGAAACGTGGTTTCCAAATTGTTTATGAACTTTGCCTAGGGTCGGAGGCGAATCTGGCCGTATTCTGTGCCGGCTCAGGACTCCCCGCTGTCCCGAAACGAGGCGCTTTTGACCCCCGCATTGCCGCAAGCCTCCGAAATCCTGGCCGCTCTCGGTCAGGCCGTGTTCGTCTGGGATATCGCGAGCGACGCCATTGTCTGGGGCGAGCAGGTCGGCGCCATCTTTCCCGGCATTCCCGCCGAGCGCCTCGCGACCGGCGCCGAGTTCGCCAGGCTGATCGAGCCCGCGCAGACGGCGCGGAGCGCGGCGCTGGCGCAGACATCTCCCGTGCACGGCACCGACGGCACGCCCTACCGGGTCGAATATGGCGTGCGCATGAGCGCCTCCGATCCTGTGGTCTGGATCGAGGAGACCGGCCGCTGGTTCGCCGGTGCCGACGGCCGCCCAATGCGCGCGATCGGCTCCGTCCGCATCAACAATGAGCGGCGCGCCCGTGACGAGGAGCTGACCAAGCTTGCCCGGCTTGATCCCCTCACCAGCGAGCTCAATCGCTCTCACCTGATCGCGGCGCTGGCCGAAGCGATCGAGGAAACGACCCGCTTCCGCTCGACCGCAGCCTTCATGTTGGTCGGCATCGATCATCTTGCCCGCGTCAACGACGCTTTCGGCTTCGACGTGGCCGATGCCGTGATCCTCGACGTTGCCAAGCGCATTCGCGCGCGCTTACGCGGTGGTGACGTGCTCGGCCGGTTCTCCGGCAACAAGTTCGGCCTCATCCTGAAGAACTGCACCGTCGACGACATGAACGTTGCCGCGGAGCGCTTTCTCGCCGGCGTCCGTGACGAGGTGGTGCCGACCAGATCCGGCCCGGTCTCGGTCACCGTCTCGATCGGTGCGGTCAGCCTGCCGCGCTATGCCCGCAATACCGACGAGGCCATCAACCGCGCCCACGAGACGCTGGATGCCGCCAAGCGCCGTCGCGCCGGCTCGTTCGCCACCTGGCGTCCGAATGCCGAGCGCGATGCGCAGCGCCGCGTCAACATTCGCGTCACCGACGAGATCGTCACCGCGCTCAACGAGCGCCGCATCAAGCTTGCTTACGAGCCGGTGGTATCGGCTGCCACGCGCGAGGGCGCGTTCCACGAATGCCTGGTGCGGATGGACCAGGGCGACGGCCAGGTGCTGCTCGCGCCCGACATCGTTCCGGTCGCCGAGCGGCTCGGCCTCATCCGTCTGGTCGATCACCGCGTGCTCGAGCTCGTGGTTGCCGAGCTCGCGGCCGCACCCGACATCCGCCTCAGCCTCAACATCTCGCCTGACACCACGATGGATCCCGATTGGTGGGCCGGAATCGAATCGCTGATGCGCGCCCATCCCGGCGTCGCCGAGCGGCTGATCGTCGAGATCACCGAGACGGTTGCGATCCAGGACATCGACGACGTCCGCGCCTTCGTCAGCCGCCTCAAGAACTTCGGCAGCAGAATCGCGATCGACGATTTCGGCGCCGGCTACACCTCGTTCCGCAATTTGCGCAAGCTCGGTGTGGACATCGTCAAGATCGACGGCGCCTTCGTCCAGAACATCACGCATTCCGCCGACGACCGCGCCTTCGTGCAGACCCTGATCGACCTCGCCCGCCGCCTCGACATCAAGACCGTCGCCGAATGGGTGCAGGACGAGGAGGCCGCCAACATGCTGCGCGATTGGGGCTGCGACTACATCCAGGGCCGCCTGATCGGACTGGCGTCAGCCGATCGCCCGTGGTGCCCGCCGCCGGACAGTGCGCTGCCCGCGGCAAGCTAACACCCTACGTTTGCGGCTACGCCACGCAGACCCCGGGTACCGCGACCTTCTGGAACAGATGCGGGCTTGCCACCGCCGACGCCGGATAGACCGCGATCTTCGCGCGGAACTCCGAGTGCGTGAAAGCTGCGCGGAAATGCGCATTGGATTCCCAGACCGCATAATTGAGATAGGTCGGACCGTCGCCGACGGCACGGTGGAGCTGGGTCGAGATGAAGCCCGGCTGCCGCTTCATGAAAGCCGCGTCGTCCTGCCAGCTCGTCAGGAAGCTCTGTTCATCCGCCGCATCCAGCGTGAACAAATTGACCAGCACCACGGGGGCGGCGTTGAGTGCGATCTGGCGGTCGATCGGGAAGCTCGGGTCGAGCGGACGCATCTGGGGCATGGCATCACTCCATTCAATTTGGTATCATCATGTCAATTCGACAAGGTGTGACATAGATATCTGACATGATGATGTCAATACAGAGCAATCATTACAAATGACCAAGGCCAGACGCACCCCTTCCGGCGAGGCCCTGACCGGCTTCATCCTCGATCTGTTCCGAGCGAATGGCCTGCTTTTGACCGCCGGTGACCGGCTGGTGGCGTCGCTGGGGCTCACCAGCGCGCGCTGGCAGATCCTGGGCGCGATCGTCGATGCCGAGCGCCCGGAGCCGGTGGCCTGGCTGGCGCGCAATCTTGGCGTCAACCGCCAGAACGTGCAGCGGATCGTCAACGATCTCGCGCGGGATGGCCTCGTCGAATTTGAGACCAATCCGCATCACCGCCGGGCGCAGCTCGTGGTGCTCACCGACAAGGGCAGGCAGGTCTACGATGCAGCCGGTCGCCTCCAGGTTCCGTGGGTCAATGGATTGGCAGATGGCTTGTCAGTGAAGGAGATCGAGACGACTCATCGCGTGATCAGTGTTCTGCGCGATCGGCTCGGCGGAGCCGGCGAGGATTGATTGCGTCGCGCCTCACGCCACGCGACGGACCGCGCCTAGCGTCTCGATGGTGAGTCCCACCTCGGCTGCCGGGCAGGGCTTGCCGAAGTAATATCCCTGCACCGCGGTGCAGCCGCATTCCCTGACGAATTCGAGCTGTTCCACCGTCTCGACGCCTTCCGCCGTTGTCTCGACGCCGAGCACGGAGCCGAGGCTCGCGATGGTGCGAACGATGGCGACGCTCTCGGGGCTTTCGCCGAGCGTGCCGACGAAGGAGCGGTCGATCTTGATGCGATCGAACGGGAATTTGCGCAAGTAACTCAGCGAAGAGTAGCCGACGCCGAAATCGTCGAGACTGACGCGCACGCCGAGGGCACGGAGCTGGTGCAGGATTTCGATCGTCGCTTCGCTGTCATCGAGCAGCGCCGTCTCGGTGACCTCGAGCTCGAGCCGCTGCGGCGGCAGGCCGGCTTCTGCAAGCGCGCTCGTCACCATCGCCACCAGTCCGCGCGAACGGAACTGCACCGGCGACAAATTGACCGCGACCGTGACATCCGGCCACGAGGCCGCCGTGGCGCAGGCCGTACGCAGCACCCATTCGCCGATCGGAACGATCAGCCCGTTCTCTTCGGCGATCGGAATGAATTCGGCCGGCGAGACCAGGCCACGCGACGGATGCTTCCAGCGCAGCAGCGCCTCGAAGCCGGTCAGCTCGGTGGTGTCGAGCCGCACCTGCGGCTGGAACACCAGATGGAATTGGTTGGCTTCCAGCGCGCCGCGCAGGTCGTGCTCCAGCGCATGCCGGCTGCGCGCCTCTTCTTCCATTTCAGGCTCGAACAGCTGATAGGCACCGCGCCCCTTGGCCTTGGCCTGGTAGAGCGCGAGATCGGCGCATTTCATCAGTTCGTCGGCGTCGAGGCCGTGGTCGGGCGCGATCGCGATGCCGACGGAGACGCCGACATGGATCGACTGGCTCTCCAGCGGCGGCGGATGGCCGATGATCTCGACCAGGCGCCGCGCAAGCCGTTCTGCCGATTGCGGCTGCGGTCCGCGCTGGAGCACGGCGAACTCGTCGCCGCCGAGACGGGCGACAGTGTCGTGCTCGCCGACATTCTCCTTCAGCCGTGCTGCGACCCAGCGCAGCAGGCGGTCGCCGGCGGCGTGGCCGAGCCGGTCGTTGACGGTCTTGAAATTGTCGAGGTCGAAGCAGAGCACGGCCATCGCGCCGCCGGCGATCGCGACCTGGTTCAGCCCCTCGCCCATCTTCTCGCGGAACAGCGTGCGGTTGGGCAGGTCGGTGAGGGAATCGTGCTGCGCCATGTGCGCGACCCGGGCCTGGGCCTTGTGACGCTCGGTGACGTCCTCATAGGTGACGACCCAGCCGCCATGCTCCATCCGCTTGTGGTTCAGCTTGATGATGCGGCCGTCGCTCAGATGGCGGTGCAGCGTGTGCTCGCCCTCGCGCAGCCGCTCGACATAGTCGGCATAGATCTTGGCGGCGGTGGTGTTCGGATGGATGCCGAGATCGCAGCTGTGCTCCATGATCTCGCGCATCGAGACGCCGGGCTTCACGATGTCGGGCGACAGGCCGTACATCTCGATGTAGCGGCGGTTGCAGACGATCACGTGCAGGCTTGCATCGAGCATGCACAGGCCCTGGCTCATGTTGTTCAGCGCCGCGTCGAAGCGGCGATACTGCTCGCTCAGCTCCTCGACCGCGCGTTCGCGCTCGGTGATGTCCTCATAGGTGGCGACGAAGCCGCCCTCGGGCAGCGCGCAATAGCGAACCGAGATCACCGTGTCGTTGGTCATGCTTCGCCGCATCGGCGAGGAATCGCGGTTCGCGATCCGGGTGCGGGCGGTTTCCAGGATCTGCTGCGGGCTGTATTCGGAGGAGAAGGCGCCGTTCGCCATCGAGCGTTCGATCAGCTCGGCGAGATGTGTGCCGGGCTTGCTCTCCTCCGGCGACAGCCGGTAGATCTCCTGGTAGGTGGAATTACAGGTGCGCAGGCGCATGTCGCTGTCGTAGAACGCGAGCCCATGCGCCATGTTTTCGAGCGCGGCATCCAGCATGAGGTTCTGCTGCTTCAGCGTCTCTTCGTGCTGCAGCCGCTCGGTGACGTCTTCATGCACGGTAACCCAGCCGCCGTCGGGCATGAACCGGGATACGGCCTGGACCCTGCGGCCGTCATAGCGCGTCACGAGAACGGTTTTCGGGCTCCTGGTCCGGACGTCGTTGATCCGGGCATCGCGGAACTCCTCTCCGGACATGTCCGCTCTGTTGCCGCGCGACAGCCAGTGGTCGATGGCGGTGCTGTGCGCGACACCCGGTTTCACGACGTTGCGGTCGAGGTTGTAGAATTGCAAGAACCGCTCGTTGCAGACGACGATGCGGCTATTGGCATCATACATGATCAGGCCGTGCGACATGTGCGCGAGCGCATGCTGGCTGCGTTCGGTCTGGAGTTGCAGCTCGGTCTCAAGTCGGGCGAGGCGGCTGACATCGTCGCAGATCGTCATCCAGCCACCGCCGGGAAGCGGCTTCAGTTCAAGCGTGATGACAAGGCCGCTGGCGAGCGTTTGCCGGGTCTGGAACGGCTTGCCGGCCGCGATCAATGCGATCCGTGAAGCATAGAGCGCGTCGAGTTCATCCGCTGGAATGTTTCCGCGCGCCATGCTGTGGGCAAGCACGTCGCGATAGCTCGTTCCGAGCCGAACGATGTCGGGCGACATGTTGAACAGCGTCAGGTAGCGTGTATTGACCAGCACGATCCGGTTATCGGCGTCGTAGACACAGACGCCCTGTTCCATGCCATCGAGTGCAAGCTGGCTCAGCCCAAGCAGGCCGTCCTGGCCTTGCTCGCGGCGTGCACCGAGCTCGCTGTCGCTTGTCGACGTCATGGGATCAGTGGATCTCGGCGGAAATAGACTTAACGCAACGTCATTCAGCCACTGAGCGTAGCGAAGAGGCGGGAAAATTCCCTTAAGCGCCGTAGTTTACGGAGGGTGACTGGTAATGAAGAGAGCGAGTGTCCGGAATCGCGCAACAAATCTAGGTGCCGTCCGGGCGGAGGCCGGGACCACACCGTCTTTGCTGTAAGAGCGTACCGTCCCTACGGCCCGTAGAGTACGAGTTCCGTATCCGTGAGATCAGCCAGCCGCGGGCGGTGCGGACCTTTGAAATATTTGCGGCCGCGCCGCTCGGTATAAATACCGACCATGCCGGGGATGGGCTCGTTAGAATCGACGAAAACCGAGATCTTGCCCAGCCGCAACAGCAGCCGGCCGATACGGCCGGCACAGGCGGCGTATTCGGAAGCATTGCGACAGTAGATCAGCTGCATCGCCGGCGGCGCGATGAAACCGCGGCGGATGCGCACCGGTTGCAGGATGAAGGGGAAGACGCCCTTCGGCGTGCGGCAGACCAGGCTCAGGCAATTGTAGCGTGCATGCCGCGTCAGCAGCTCGGTCTCATCATCGGTGAGCCCCTCGATCTGCTTGGTATGCTGCGAGATGACCTCGATCTTGCTCCAGCGTGGTGCGCGCGACAGTGCCGGCACCGAGACGAACAGCCCGCGGCAATAGGCGCGAAAGCCCTGCGTCTCGATGAGCGGCCAGGTCCACGGCGCCGGGCTGATATTGAGGTAAGTGACGTGCTTGTGCCGCTGCGCGATCTTGGTCAGCAGCGGCGCGTAATTGCGGTAAGCCGGCTCGACATACCAGCTCGACAGATTGCACTGGATGGCGGTCTCCTCGCCATCCTTGCGCGTCGTGTAGATCAGCAGCAGCACGCCGACCGGCGCGCCGTCATTGTCGAGCATGTAGCCGAAGCGCGGATAGCCGTCCGGCACCGGCCGGAAGGCCTGTCGGCGCAGGCCCTGGATCCAGTAATTGCGCGAGCGGCCGACGAAGCCGCGCGTCAACAGGTCCGCGACCGCATCGACGTCGGCTTCAGTGATCTCGCGACATCGGACCTTGGTGTGGATCACGCTCGTCTTACCCGTGGAAATGGGAGGCCCCTTACCTTAGCGCCAACCTTCGCCGTGAGCGTCAGCCGCGACTTGCGGCTGCATGCCAAGAATGTCCCGCACCTTGGTGGGCCAGGCGGAGACATCGGTGCCGTGGGTGTGGAACATCGCGACCGCCAGGCGATCCATGCCGAAGGCGACGCAGCCGGTGTGCGCAGGCTCGCCATTGGCGTCCTGGATGCCCCAGGTCGTTCCGAAATGTTCGCGGTGATAGTTGAAGCTCATGCAGGCGGTCGGCTGCTCTTCCGAGCGGAGCGGGATCAGCAGCTCGAACTTCAGCTGCTGCTGCTTCTGGCTCACCGCCTTCATCTGTCCGACGCGGCCGAAGAAGGGATCGCTGGCATAGTCGACGCGGAAGGTCAGGCCGAGATCGGTCGCGATCGCCTGCGCGCGCACCATCCAGCGCTCGCGGAAGTCGGCGACGTCATCGGGGGTGCCGATGCAGACATATTCGCGCATCCGGAACGATTGCAGCCGGTCGAGATGTTTCGACGGCTCGCGACGGAAGCAGTCGGCCGCGACGTCGAAGCGCAGGCCGCCCTTCGGCAGCTGGCCGCGGCTCGCCGCGATCGGATAGACGGGATAGCAGGCCGCGGGCGACAGCACGAGGTCGGCCGGCGACAGCGACGAGGTCCAGTCGCCGCCGGCATCGAAGCGGCTCACCGCGGCGTTGATCTCGCGTTCGGTACCATGCAGGCCGCAGACGCAGCCGAGCAGGTTCGGGAAGCTCTTGAGGTAGCCGGACTTTTCCAGCTGGGCGCGGCTCATCACCGGCGGGAAGCGCATCACCTCGGTGCCGGCTTCGCGATTGCTCGTGATCAGTGCGGCGAGACGTTCAACAACGCCCTCATAGAGCGCGGTGCGGGCGTAGACGCCGTCCGACCCCATCGGGTGGAACAGCTTGTCGGCGAGATGATCGAGCGGATCCGTGGCCTGCGGTGCGGTCTCGGGCGAAACGGGGAGAACAGCAATGTTCATGTTCGACTTCCTGTTATCGGCAATTATTCTTGTTGGTCTCGAAAGCACGTCGGTCGCGAAGGCTTATTAGTCACGAAGGCTTGCCGGAATGCCGCTCATCAAGGTCGAGGTGGCGGCATTGGCCAGAATACGGTCGTTGTTGATCATGATCGGGGACGACAGCACGTCGCGAAGATGGCGGCCCATCGTGAACTCGCCGTCGTTGCGATAGCCGGACAGGCCCGCGGTACGCATCGCATGCATCACGGTTTCGACCGCGAGCTCGGAGGCCTGGACCTTCAACAGCGTGATCGATGACTGGAAATCGAGCGAGCCGAGCGCGCGCTCGTCATGCTCGGCGCCGGCGAAGGCGTCGACATTGGCTGCGATCAGCGCGCGCAGTTTTGCGAGCGACATCTTCGCGGCGGTGAAGTGCGCAGCCGCCGGCGGCATCTGGCCACCGGAGCTGCGGGCCGCCTTGCGGACGAAGGCCTGCGCACGCGTGACCGAGGCCGCGGCAATGCCGGCCCAGGCGGACGACCAGCATAGATGCGCGAACGGCGTCATGGTCTGGGCGTGGATCTTGTCATAGGCTTCCGGGAAGACACGGTCGGCGGGGCAATCAACCTTCAGCTCGAAGCCGGTCGAGCAGGTGCCGCGCATGCCGAGCGTTTCCCACCCCTGCGTCTGCTTCAGCGAATAATCGTCCTTGGCGAGCGCCAGCAGGACCTGGTCGGAAGCCGCAGCCTCGGTGGCGCGGCGGGCGATGGTGACGAGGCCGTCGGCTTGGGCGCCGTAGGAGATCACGGTGGCGTCGCGCACGAGCGAGACGGTGTCGCCGGCGTGGTCGACCGCGGCCGCGCTGGCGCGGATGTTGCCGCCGTTCTGACCCTCGGTGGTGGAGGAGGCGAGCAGCCACTGGTCGCGGGCGACCCGGCGCATCATGGTCTCCATCCAGGGAATGCCGTGTCCGTGGCGGATCACGCAGGCGACCTTGGTCGTATGCATCGCGTAGATCATCGCAGTCGAGGCGCAGGCGCGCCCGAGCGTGTAGCAGATGTCGGTGACATCGTAGATCGAGGCGCCGAAGCCGCCGAACTCGACCGGGATCATGACGCCGAGCAGTTTCTGCTCGCGCGCGGTGTCGAAAGCCTTGTGGGGGAAGCGGGCGTCGCGATCGACGCCGTCAGCGTCGGCTGCCGCCACGGTGGCGGTGCGAGCCGCACGCTCGATCAAGGAAGGACCTTCGAAAAGACTCGCTTGCGTCTCGTCGACAGCCAGGACTGCTTCACGCACGTTCATGCTCGTCCGCCTCCGTTTCGCCGTTCGAAACCGCAGGCATCATTTGCGATGCCGTTCGCGATCATCCGACCATCTTTGCTTGTGATCTGAGGCTACGGATTTAATTCAAATTCGTCGATGAAATAGAGGGTAAACGAACCGCAATTCCGGACGAACAGTTAAGGGCCGGTTGTTTGCGTCGGCGAGAATCCCGATGTCACGTTAGGGATTTGGAAGAAGCCCGAATTTCAGACAATCTGAGTCATCGTTTACTAAGAAACGCGAAGTAATGGTGCCGCCCATTGCGGGATCGGCCGGTCGTGCCCATCGTACCCGGCAACCGGCCGACCTTTTATGGACAGATGGAAATTTGCCAATGCAGGCTTTCGATACCGATTTGCGTAATCGCATCACCAAGCTGGTGAAGGGCATCCTCGCGCAGAATTCGCTCACCGCCGACGTCACGCCGTCGACGAAGCTCGTCGATGCCGGCTTGACCTCGATGGACATGGTGAATCTGATGCTGGGCGTCGAAGCCGAGTTCGACTTCACCATTCCGCAGACCGAGATCACGCCCGAGAATTTCCAGTCCGTCGAGACGCTGGAACGCATGGTCGCGACGCAGTTGAAGTTGGCGGCCGCGGCTTAAGCCGCGGACGCCGCTCTCTCTCCTGGGTCGTTCCTGCGAACGCAGGGACCCATAACCCCAGGGAGAAGTTTGACGAAGATCGGTCGTTCGGGATTACGACCAACCACCTCGATAGATTTCGCGGTATGGGTCCCCGCGTTCGCGGGGACGACATCTCGTGCGTGGTGAGCGCCGCCGCCCCCCACACCACTGGCATCATCTCACCACCCCGTTCCAAAACCGCCGCAAAACTGGCATAGCTTAACCATGTCGCACGTAGCTGACAGGGTGGAGCAGGCATGACGCAGGCGGTATTGGGCATCATCGGCGGCTCCGGCATCTACGACCTGCCGGGACTCGAAGGCGCGCACGAAGAGGTGATCAGGAGCCCCTGGGGCGAGGCGTCGGCGCCGGTGCGGCGCGGCACCATCGCAGGCCTGCCGATCGTGTTCCTGCCGCGCCACGACAAGGGCCACCGCCTGTCGCCCTCCGACATCAACTATCGCGCCAATATCGACGTGCTGAAGCGCGCCGGCGTCACCGACCTGATCTCGCTGTCGGCCTGTGGTTCCTTCAAGGAAGAGATGCCGCCCGGCACCTTCGTTCTCGTCGACCAGTTCGTCGACCGCACGCACAAGCGCGAGAGCTCGTTCTTCGGCAAGGGCTGCGTCGCGCATGTCTCGATGGCGCATCCGGTCTCGCCGCGGCTGCGGATTCATTTGGCCGCTGCGGCCGAAGCCGAGGGCATCGCGATCGCGCGCGGCGGTACCTATGTCTGCATGGAGGGACCGCAATTCTCCACCTATGCGGAAAGCATGACGTACAAGACGCTGGGCTATTCCGTGATCGGCATGACCAACATGCCCGAAGCAAAACTCGCCCGCGAGGCCGAGATTTGCTACGCGACGGTCGCGATGGTGACGGATTTCGACTGCTGGCACCCCGATCATGATGCCGTCACGGTGCAGGACATCATCCGCGTGCTGACTTCCAACGCCGACAAAGCCAAGGCGCTGGTGGCGCGGCTGGCCAGGGAGTTTCCCCGTGAGCACGAGCCGTGCCCGATCGGCTCGGACCGTGCGCTCGACACCGCGCTGATCACCGCGCCCGAGGCGCGCGATCCCGAGCTTCTGAAGAAGCTCGATGCGGTGGCCGGGCGCATCCTGCGCGGTTGAGATGCAAGACAAGGACGAAAAGGCAGAATGCCATGAAGGTCGACGGTAAGCATTTCCGCAGCATCTGGCGCGAGCGCGACGGCTGGTCGGTCGGCGCGATCGACCAGCGCAGGCTGCCGCATGAGTTCGTTGTTGCGAAGCTGACCTCGTGCGAGGACGCCGCGGTCGCCATCCGCGATATGCTGGTGCGTGGCGCGCCGTTGATCGGTGCCACCGCGGCCTATGGCATGGCGCTGGCGATGCGCGAGGACGCCTCCGACGCGGGCTTGAAACGCGCCTACGATACGCTCGTGGTGACGCGGCCGACCGCGATCAATCTGAAATGGGCGCTGGACGAAATGCGCGCGACGCTCGCGCCGATCGATCCGGTTGAGCGGGCGGAAGCCGCCTATGCGCGTGCCGACGAGATCGTCGAGCAGGACGTCGAGATCAACCGCGGCATTGCCGCCAACGGTCTCGCGCTGATCGAGGCGATCGTTGCGAAGAAGAGGCCGGGCGAGACGATCAACGTGCTGACCCATTGCAACGCCGGCTGGCTCGCCACCGTCGACTGGGGGACCGCAACCGCGCCGATCTATCTCGCGCAAGAACGCGGCATCAAGATCCATGTCTGGGTCGATGAGACCCGGCCGCGCAATCAGGGCGCGTCGCTGACCGCCTGGGAACTTGGCCATCACGGCGTGCCGCACACGGTGATCCCCGACAACACCGGCGGGCATCTGATGCAGCATGGCATGGTCGATCTCGCCATCGTCGGCACCGACCGCGTCGCCGCCAATGGCGACGTCTGCAACAAGATCGGCACCTATCTGAAGGCGCTCGCCGCGCATGACAACAACGTGCCGTTCTACGTTGCGCTGCCGTCGCCGACGATCGACTTCGCCGTCAATGACGGCATTCGCGACATTCCGATCGAGCAGCGCAGCGGAGCAGAGGTTACCGACATGACCGGCCGTACCGCGGACGGCAGGCTGGAGACCGTGCGCATCGTGCCGGAGGGATCGCCGGTCGCGAACTACGGCTTCGACGTGACCCCGGCGCGGCTCGTCACCGGGCTCATCACCGAGCGTGGTGTGCTGAAGCCGGATCGTGCGTCGCTGGCGGCAGCGTTTCCGGAGCGGATCGCGTCTGCCGCGGAGTAAGCTCTCGTAGGGTGGGCAAAGGCGCGGAAGCGCCGTGCCCACCATCTGCCTGTGGTGGGCACGCCTCCGCTTTGCCCACCCTACGGCGCTACGCCTCGCAACAACGAGTTGCCTACCCCAGCTTCAACCCCGTCGCCGCCTCGAGCTCGGCGATCGCTTGCGCGCCGCTCGCCACCTTGATCGTGGTCATGCCCATCTCGCGCGCGGGTTTCAGATTGACGCCGAGGTCGTCGAGATAAACGCACTTCTTCGGATCGACCTTCAGCGTCTCGACCATCAGCTGGTAAATCCGAGGGTCCGGTTTGCGCAGGCCGATCTTGGCGGATTCGATGACGTGGTCGAACAGCACCATGACCTCGGCGACGTAGAGCGAACGCCCGGTCATGCTGCCGATGGCGTTGGCCGGCAAATTGTTGGTGATGCAGCCGGTCTTGAACCTGGCCTTGATGCGCTTCAGGGCCTCGACCATCTCAGGACGCAGATCGCCTTGAAGCAGCGGCAGCACCTCGCGGCCGCGTACTTCGGCGCCGAGTGCACGCGACTCCTCTGCGAACAGCTTATCGAACGTGTCGACGTCGACCTCGGCGCGCTCGAACTTGGCCCAGGCGTTCTCCAGATGATTGGCGGCGTTGGTGCGCCGGATGATGTCGACGGGCAGGCCGCGTTCGGTCTCGAACCGCGAAAACGCCTCGAACGGCGAGCTCGTCAACACGCCGCCAAAATCAAAGATCACAGCCTCGATCGTCACTATCCTGCCCTCGTCAATTCCTTTCCAAGAGGGCTAGCATGCGCTATCGGCAAGGGCCAGTCCGAAGCCGATGCTGACGCCAGAGCGTGTTCCCATGAAGAAGCTTGCAACTCTCATCGTATCCGCGCTGCTGCTCGCCACGCCCGCGCATGCGATCGTCGGCGGCGGCACGCCGCAGACCGATGGCGTCGCGCGTGCGGTCGTCACCATCGTGGGCTCGCGCGGCAATTTCTGCACCGGCAGCCTGATCGCACCCAAACTGGTGCTCACCGTCGCGCACTGTGTGCAGCCCGGCGCGGACTACAAGATCGTCGATCGCGGCGCGGACGGCGCGCCGCAACTGCTGAACGTGCGTACTGTCGCGATCCATCCAGGCTTCAACATGCAGGCGATGCTGGCGCATCGTGCCACCGCCGACGTGGCATTGCTGCAACTGGAAATTCCACTCAAGGGAAAATCGACAGTGTCGGTCGGCATGCCGAATATTCCAATCCAGGTTGGCAGCCGCTTCACCATCGCCGGTATCGGCGTCACCGTGCGCGGCGATGGCAAGAGCGGCGGCGCGATTCGCGTTGCCAGTCTCGCGGCCACAGGTCAGCCCGGCACGTTCCAGATCCGCCTGGTCGATCCCGTAACCAACGGTGTTCGCGACGGAATCGGCGCCTGCACCGGTGATTCCGGCGGCCCCGTGTTCGAAGACAAGCCGAATGGCGCCGTGCTTGTCGGCGTCATCAGCTGGTCGACGGGACCAAATGGTGCCGCCGGCTGCGGCGGATTGACGGGCGTCACGCCGCTGACGCTCTATCGCGACTGGATCTTGCAGACAGCGCGGAGCTGGGGCGCGGCGTTGTAGTTTGATCGCGACTTGATCTATGTCATTTTGCTGAGGAAGCGCGGTTGGCAACCATGCCCGTCGCGGAGGAAACGCGTCGTCCGATCAAGGGCGGCCACAAAAACAAGCAAGGCATAGAAACAACAATGAATGTCGCTGTTCGCAGTCACGCCACCACCAAACAGGCTTCGGAACATTTCGACGTGCTGATCGTCGGCGCCGGCATCTCCGGTATCGGCAGCGCCTACCATATCGAGAAGCAGCTTCCGGGCACGAGCTATGTCATCCTGGAAACGCAGGCGACGTTCGGCGGCACCTGGAGCACCCATCGCTATCCCGGCATCCGCTCCGACAGCGACCTCCACACCTTCGGCTACAGCTTCAAGCCCTGGGTCGGACCGCCGATTGCGACGGCCGAGGAGATCCTCGCCTACATGAACGAGGTGATCGACGACAACGATATCGCTCGCCATATCCGCTACAAGCACAAGATCAATTCGGCGAGCTGGTCGAGCGAACAGAACCTCTGGACCATCGAGGCGGTGACGACCGATACCGGCGAAGCCCGGATCTTCACCGCGAACTTCCTCTGGATGTGCCAAGGCTATTACCGCCATTCGGAAGGCTACACGCCGGAATGGAAGGGCATGGATCGCTTCAAGGGTCGCATCGTCCATCCGCAGACCTGGCCTGATGATATCGATCTCAAGGCCAAGAAGGTCGTCGTCATCGGCTCGGGCGCGACGGCTGCGACATTGGTGCCGAACATCGCGGACGAATGCGCGCATGTCACCATGCTCCAGCGCTCGCCGACCTATTTCCGCCTGGGGCGCAATGCGATCGAGATCGCCGAGGAATTGCGCCGGCTTCAGGTCGACGAGGCCTGGATTCACGAGATCGTCCGCCGCAAGATTCTGTTCGAGCAGGATGCATTTACAAAACTCTGCCTGTCGAAGCCGGAGCAGGTGAAGAAGGAGCTGATCGGCCAGATCAGCGCCGTGCTCGGCGCGGACTACGACGTCGAGACGCATTTCACGCCGAGTTATCGTCCGTGGCGGCAGCGTATCGCCTTCGTGCCCGATGCGGACCTCTTCAAGGGCATTGCCAGCGGCAAGGCTTCCGTCGTCACCGACGAGATCGAATGTTTCGTCGAGAACGGCATCCAGCTCAAATCCGGCAAGCTGCTGGAGGCCGATGTCATCGTCACCGCGACCGGCTTCAACCTGTCGGCGCTCGGCGACATCGCCTTCGAGATCGACGGCAAGCCGCTGGCTTTCGGCGACACCGTCACCTATCGCGGCATGATGTTCACGGGCGTGCCGAACCTGGTCTGGGTGTTCGGCTATTTCCGCGCGAGCTGGACCTTGCGTGTGGATCTCGTCGCGGACTTTGTCTGCCGGCTGCTCGGCCACATGAAGGCGAAGGGTAGCAAGAAGGTCGAGGTGGCCTTGCGCGCCGAAGACCACAACATGCCGATCCTGCCCTGGATCGATCCGGAAAACTTCAACCCCGGCTACATCACGCGCCATATGAACCTGTTGCCCAAGCGCGGCGACAAGCCGGAATGGCAGCACAGCCAGGATTACTGGACCGAGAAGGACGAGATCCCGAAGACGGATCTGGACGACAAGGCGTTTGTCTATGGGTGAGGGGTGTTCGCGGGTCGTTGTGTAATCACAGCTGCCGCCACGTCCTCCGCCGTCGTCCCCGGCCTAGTGCGCAATTGCGCACGGGGCGCCGGGACCCATAACCCCAGGGAGCTGATTGGCGAAGACTCGTCGTTCGGTACGGCTACCTCTAGAATCGAGAGATCACGCGGTATGGGTCCCGGCGTTCGCCGGGACGACACCGTTGTTGTAGTTGGCGGCGATCCAGCTCATCCGCAGTCCCTCACGAATTCCTCCGCGTCGCATTCGTGGCAATCGCCGCCGCCGCCGTCCGGTTCTCCACGCCGAGCTTCGCGTAGATCTGCTCCAGATGCTTGTCGACGGTGCGCGGGCTCAATCCCAGGATCTGCGCGATGTCGCGATTGGTCTTGCCCTTGCTGAGCCAGGCCAGCACCTCGCCCTCGCGGGTGGTGAGGCCGAGCTCGCTGGTGAACTCCGGCGGCAGCGCGGTGCCCGACTCCTTGGACAGTCGCAGCAGGAACTCGTTCGGCGCGATCTCGCCCATGTAATAGAAGCGAAGCTGCGGATTGTCGGGCAGTGACGCGGCTTGCGACTTCGCGCTGCCCTTGCCTTTCGCCTGCTCCAGCCATTGCAGCAGGGACGGCGGTAGCACGAAGTCGTCGGCCTGGGCGCCGTGATGGTCGGCCAGCAGCTTTTGCGCCTGCGGCGTCGCCCACAGGATGTGGCCCTGGCGGTTGACCGCGAACAGGAAGCGGCCGGAGACGTCGAGCGCGGTGCGCGCGCTCTGGGTCAGTCGCGCATTGCCGAGATGGACGCGGATGCGCGCCAGCATCTCCTCGATCACGATCGGCTTTGTCACGTAGTCGACCCCGCCGGCTTCCAGCCCGCGCACGATGTGCTCGGTCTCGGCCAGGCCCGTCATGAAGATCACGGGGACATTGGCCAGGCCCGCGTCGCGCTTGAGCCGCCGGCACGTCTCGAAGCCGTCCAGCCCGGGCATCACGGCGTCGAGCAGCACGATGTCGGGCGTGATCTGGTCGACGATGCGCATCGCGCTCGCGCCGTCGAGCGCGACCATTACCGTCATCCCGGCGCCGTCAAGCGCGTCGGTGAGCAGCCGCAGCGTTTCGGGAGAGTCGTCGACAACGAGCGCGACGTCGCGCTTTTTCGGCTCAATGCTCATAAGCATGCAGTGTTTTCAATGTTGTCATGTATTTATCGAGATCGAAGCGATCGACCAGCGATCGCATCTCCGCGACGAAGTCGGCATGCTCGGGGTGCTCGCTGCCGATCTCGTCCAGCTTCAGCTGAATCGCCTTGACGTAGCCGATCTGGCCGAGCCCGATCAGCGCCTCGATGTGTCGGACCGGCGGCCGCGAGCCGCCGTCTGGCCGCCACAGTGGCACGACGATGTCGTCGGAGCCGTATTGCCATTCGATCTTGAGCAACTGGCGAACGGTCTCCAGCAGCCGCGGAATGTCGATCGGCTTCATCAGATAACCGTCGTGGAAGGGCTGTGCGAGCGGTGCGCCGTGTGCCTCCAGCGCGCTCGCCGACACCATCAGGATGCGGGCCTGATGGTGACCGTCGGCGCGCAGTTGTTCCGCCACGGTCCAGCCGTCCATGCCTGGCATCGAGATGTCGAGCAGGAACAGATCGGGCCGGCAATGCTGCGCCAGCGCGAGACAGCCCGGGCCGTCGGTGGCGCTCAGCAAGATGAAACCGAGCGGCGTCAGGACCTCACGCAGGAGATCGCGATGCACCGGGTCGTCGTCAGTGATGAGGATGGTCTTGCGCGCACCATGATAGCCGGAGACCGGCGCCTCCACCGGCGCGATGCGCCTGGGGTTGCTGACCTCCGATAGCAGCATCTTCACCTTGAACGTACTGCCGCGCCCGACGGTGCTGGCAACCTTGATGTCGCCGCCCATCACGCCGGCCAGCAGCCGGCTGATGGTGAGCCCGAGGCCCGTACCCGTTTGCGGCTGCGAGACCCCGAGCGCGCCGCGCTCGAACGGCGCGAAAATGCGTTCGAGATCGTCGCCCTGGATGCCGGGTCCGGTGTCGATCACCTCGAACTCGGCGACCGGGCTGCGGTAATGTACGACGAACTGGACGCTGCCGGTCTGCGTGAACTTGATGGCATTGGAGAGGAGATTGATCAGCACCTGCCGCAGCCGCTTCTCGTCGGCATAGACCACCGTCGGCAATGTCGCCGGCCGCCGGAACACGAAGTCGATGCCTTTGGCACCGGCCTGGAGACGGAACATGCCGACGAGCTGATCGAGGAACTCACTCAGGCGGACCTCGTCACGGGAGAGATAAAGCCGTCCCGCCTCGATCTTGGAGATATCCAGAATACCGTCGATCAGGCCGGAGAGATGATCGGCACTGCGGCGGACGACGCGGACCTGATCGCGCGGCTTGGTGTTGAGCGTTGCGTCCTGCTCGAGCAGTTGCGCGTAGCCGCTGATCGCGTTGAGTGGCGAGCGCAACTCATGGCTCAGCCCTACTACGTAGCGGCTCTTGGCGAGATTGGCGGACTCGGCAACTTCCTTGGCGCGCTGGAGCTCGGCATCGGTGCGCTTGTGCGCGTCGATCTCCTGGATCAGCAGCGCCGTCTGCCGCCGTGTCTCGGCCTCCGCTGCGCGGCGGCTCTGCTGCGCCAGCACGAACAGCCAGGCGACCACGCCGATGATGATGCTGAGCGAGAAGAACACCTTCCACAGCACGTTGGAGACGAGCGAATTCTCGCCATGCACGCTCGCCGAGGTCTGCAGATAGATCAGCCCAAGCACCAATGCGACGAGGCCGGCGGAGACCACGAACACGCCGATATAGTGCCCGAACTGCGAATTGATGCGCGCGTAGATCGGTTGCGGCAGGATCTTGCCGAGTGCGTCCGAGAATTGCACCTGCGCCCGCGCATGCGGTTTGCAGAGGTCGTGGCAGCGTGCATCGAGCGAGCAGCACAGGGAGCAGATCGGGCCGGCGTAAGCGGGACAGGACGTCATGTCCTCCGGCTCGAAACTGTGCTCGCAGATACAGCACTGGATCGCCTCGATGGTGGCCCAGCTCCGCTTCGGCTTGCGTGCGATATAGAATTTGCCGTCGGTCAGCCACGCGATGATCGGCGCGGTGACGAAGGCCACCGTCAGCGCGACGAAGGCGGCGAGCGCCTTCATGGTCGGGCCGAACAGGCCGTAGAACGCTGCGATCGAGACGATGATCGCGAGTGTCATCGCGCCGACGCCGACCGGGTTGATGTCGTAGAGATGCGCCCGCTTGAATTCCATTTGCGGCGGACGAAGCCCGAGCGGCTTGTTGATCACGAGGTCGGATACCAGCGCGCCGACCCAGGCAATCGCGACGTTGGAGTAGAGCGCGAGCGTCTGTTCCAGCGCCTTGTAGACGCCGATCTCCATCAGCAGCAGCGCCACCATCACGTTGAACACCAGCCAGACCACACGCCCGGGATGACTGTGTGTCAGGCGCGAGAAGAAGTTCGACCAGGCGATCGAGCCGGCATAGGCGTTGGTGACGTTGATCTTGATCTGCGACAGCACCACGAAGAAGCCGGTCAGCGCCAGCGCGAGGTCCGGGTCCGACAGCACGTAGCGAAAGGCCACGAGATACATGTGGGCGGGCTCGGCCGCCTCTTCGGGCGGCACGCCGTGGCTCAGCGCGAAGAAGGCGAGGAACGAGCCGGCCAGCAGCTTCAGCGCACCGAGCACGATCCACCCCGGCCCGGCGCTCATCAGGGCGATCCACCACGACGCCCTGGAGGTGCGGCGGTCGCGCGGCAGAAATCGCAGGAAGTCGACCTGCTCGCCGATCTGCGCCACCAGCGAGAACACCACGGAGGACGCGACACCGAACAGCAGCAGATCGAAATGGCCGCCGAGGTCGCCGTGCTCGCCGGCGAATTTGTGCCATTCCGTGAAGGAGTGCGGGCTGGCCCACGCGATCGCGGCGAAGGGCAGGATGTGCAGGACGATCCAGAGCGGCTGTGTCCAGAGCTGGAAGCGGCTGATCAGCGTGATGCCGTAGGTCACGAGCGGGATGATCGCGACGGCGCTGATGAGGTAGCCGATCGGACGGGGGATCCCTAAGCACATCTCCAGCGCGGTCGCCAGGATCACCGCCTCGACTGCAAAAAAGATGAACGTGAAGGAGGCGTAGATCAGCGAGGTGACGGTTGAGCCGATATAGCCGAAACCCGCACCGCGTGTGAGCAGGTCAATGTCGATGCCGCATTTGGCTGCATAATAGGCAATCGGCACGCCGCAGAAGAAGATGATGGTGGAGACGACGAGGATCGCGGCGGCGGCGTTGGTGACGCCGTAATTGAGGGTGATGGTGCCGCCGATCGCCTCCAGCACCAGGAAGGAGATGGCGCCGATGGCGGTATTGGCGACGCGCGCGGCGGACCAGCGTCGCGCGCTCTTGGCGGTGAAGCGCAGCGCGTAGTCTTCCAGCGTCTGGTTGGCGACCCATTGATTGTACTGGCGCCTGACGCGGTCTATTCGCTGCCGCCCTGCCACTTACACCCCACTCCCGAACTCGTCCGAACCTCTCGCGACCTCGCAAATCCCGTACCAAAAGCCTACGTCGGTATTTTGCGGTGCAGTATACGCGATCTTGCGTATGCTTGCGGTGCACAAATTCGAGCCATCCTCACGGCACCAATCGCGTGTCCTCGAACAAACAGTGGGGTGCTCATGTCAGACGAAACCAACAAGGGCCTGTTGTCGCCGCTCCGGCGCAAACTATTGATGGGAATGGCGGCCGTCCCGGCTATCACGATGCTGCCGCGGGCGTCTTTCGCGCAGACCCCGGCGACCTCGGCGGTCAACACCACCGGCCTCGCTGTCACCGACACCGAGGTGACGGTCGGCATCCTGCACTCGGCGACCGGCACCATGGCCATCTCCGAAACCGGCTCGATCGAAGCCGAAAAGCTCGCCATCGAGCAGATCAATGCCGCCGGCGGCGTGCTCGGTCGCAAGATCAAGTTCATCCAGGAAGACGGCGCCAGCGACTGGCCGACCTTTGCGGAGAAGGCCAAGAAGCTGCTGGTCAACGACAAGGTCGCGGCGATCATGGGTTGCTGGACCTCGGCCTCGCGCAAGGCGGTGCTGCCGGTCGTCGAGCAGTACAACGGCATGCTCTATTACCCGACCTTCTATGAAGGCCTCGAGCAGTCCAAGAACGTGATCTACACCGGCCAGGAAGCGACCCAGCAGATTCTCGCCGGCCTGAACTGGATCGCCAAGGAGAAGGGCGCGAAGACGTTCTTCTTCATCGGCTCCGACTACATCTGGCCGCGCACCTCCAACAAGATCGCGCGCAAGCACGTCGAGAACGTGCTGAAGGGCAAGGTCGTCGGCGAGGAATATTATCCGCTCGGCAACACCCAGTTCAATTCGGTCATCAACAAGATCAAGCTGACCAAGCCCGACGTGATCTTCACCGACGTCGTCGGCGGCTCCAACGTCGCCTTCTACAAGCAGCTCAAGGCCGCCGGCATCGACCTCTCCAAGCAGGCGTTGCTGACGATCTCGGTCACCGAAGACGAAATTGACGGCATCGGCGGTGAGAACATCGCGGGCGCCTATGCCTGCATGAAGTACTTCCAGTCGCTCGACAATCCGAACAACAAGGCCTTCGTGCCCGCGTTCAAGAAGATGTGGGGCGAGAAGACCGTGATCGGAGACGTCACCCAGGCTGCCTATCTCGGCCCGTGGCTGTGGAAGTTGACGGTCGAGAAGGCCGGCTCCTTCGACGTCGACAAGATCGCGGCGGCTTCGCCCGGCGTCGAGTTCAAGGGCGCGCCGGAAGGCTATGTGCGCATCCACGAAAACCATCACCTCTGGTCGAAGACCCGCGTGGGACGCGCCAAGCTCGATGGTCAGTTCGAGTTGATCTACGAGACCGCCGATCTCGTCGAGCCGGATCCGTTCCCGAAGGGCTACCAGTAAGAAGCGCGGCGATCGCCGCTCTCTCCGTAAAGCTCAAGCCTCTCCCTGGCGTGGATTGCAACTCCACGCCCAAGACCCCCGCGTCGCGAATTCGCTCGCGACGCGGGACCTCATCCCTGACGGAGGACATCGATGTTCGGCGACTACTCGCTTGGTGACCTTGGCTCCATCTTCGTCATGCAGGGCTTTGCAGGACTGATCCTGTTCTCTGTCTATGTGCTGATGGCGCTCGGTCTTGCGATCATCTTCGGCCAGATGGGCGTCATCAACATGGCCCATGGCGAGTTCATGATCCTCGGGGCCTACGTCACCTGGATGACCTCGAATTTTTTCCAGACCTACTTGCCGAGCCTGTTCAGCGGCTACTTCTTCCTCGCGATGATCCTCGCCTTTGTCGCATCAGGTGCGCTGGGAATGCTGGTGGAATGGGTGCTGATACGGCACCTCTACAAGCGTCCGCTTGATACGCTGCTTGCGACCTGGGGCCTCAGCCTGATGCTGCAGCAGGCCTATCGCTCCGTGTTCGGCGCGCGTGAGGTCGGTGTCGAGTTGCCGCAATGGATGCTCGGCTCGCTGCACGTCACCGACAGCATCGAAGTCCCGATCAACGGCGTCTTCGTGATGTGCCTCACCGTGCTGATCACGATCAGCGTCGCTTATGTCATGTACAAATCGCGCTGGGGGCGCCAGGTGCGCGCGGTGGTGCAGAACCGCATCATGGCCGGCGCCGTCGGTATCAACACCGAAAAAGTCGACCGCTACACATTTGGTCTCGGTTGCGGCATCGCCGGCGTCGCCGGCAGCGCCTTCACCATGATCGGCTCGACCGGTCCGACCTCCGGACAGCTCTACATCGTCGACACGTTCCTGGTGGTCGTGTTCGGCGGCGCCGCGAGCCTGATCGGTACCATCGCCTCGGCCTTCTCGATCTCGCAGACGCAATCCACCCTCGAGTTCTTCATGTCGGGCTCGATGGCCAAGGTGCTGACGCTGCTCGCCGTTGTCGGAATCCTGATGCTGCGGCCGCAAGGGCTGTTCGCCCTCAAGGTCCGCAAGTGAGAAATAGAGGCTGATGCAATGACCGACAATCGGTTCTTCAATCGATCGGAGCTCATCGGAATTCTGGTGCTCGCGGTCTTCCTGGTGGTGGTGCTGCCGCTCACGCTCGATGTCTTCAGGCTCAATCTGGTCGCGAAATATCTGACCTATGCCTTCGTCGCGCTCGGGCTGGTGATCTGCTGGGGCTATGGCGGCATTCTCAGCCTCGGACAGGGCGTGTTCTTCGGTCTCGGCGGCTACTGCATGGCGATGTTCCTCAAGCTCGAGGCATCGAGCGTGGAGAACACCAAGATCCAGTCGACCCCCGGCATTCCGGATTTCATGGACTGGAATCAGATCACGGCGCTGCCGCTGTTCTGGAAGCCCTTCAACAGCCTCACCTTCACCATCGCCGCCATCATCCTGGTGCCCGGCATCTTCGCCCTGATCATCGGTACCGCGATGTTCAAGCGCCGCGTCGGCGGCACCTATTTCGCGATCATCACCCAGGCGGTCGCGGCGATCCTCACCATCCTGATCGTGGGCCAGCAGGGCTACACCGGCGGCATCAACGGCATGACCGACCTGCGTACCTTGAAGGGTTGGGATATCCGGCCCGATCACGCCAAAGTCGTGCTGTACTTCTTCGAGGTCGGATGCCTGTTCGTCTGCATCATGATCGCGCAGTTCGTCCGACACTCCAAGCTCGGGCGTATTCTGGTGGCGATGCGCGAGAAGGAGGACCGGGTCCGCTTCTCCGGCTACAGCGTCGCGAACTTCAAGATCTTCGCCTTCTGCATCGCCGCCGTGTTCGCCGCGATCGGCGGCGCGATGTTCGCGCTCAATGTCGGCTTCATGTCGCCGTCCTTCGTCGGCATCGTGCCGTCGATCGAAATGGTGATCTACACCGCGGTCGGTGGCCGGTTGTCGATCCTCGGCGCCATCTACGGCACGCTGCTGGTCAATTTCGCCAAGACCAGCCTGTCGGAAACGTTCCCCGAATTATGGCTGTTCGGCCTCGGCGGCTTGTTCATCGCCGTTGTGCTCGCATTCCCGAACGGCCTTGCCGGGATCTGGGGCGACTATGTGCAGCCGCGCATCGATCGCCTGATCTCGTCGCGCAAACCCAAACCCGAAGGCTGGACCGATAGCTCGGTTGCCGACGGCGCCCCTGCGGAATGAGGAGATAGATCATGCTCGTAGGTCATCAGCCCAAGGAATTCCTGCTCGCTGTCGAAGCATTGACCGTCTCTTTCGACGGGTTCAAGGCGGTCAACGATCTCTCCTTCTACGTCGACGAGAACGAGATCCGCGTCATCATCGGTCCGAACGGCGCCGGCAAGACTACGGTGCTCGACCTGATCTGCGGCAAGACCAAAGCGACATCAGGCTCGATCCAGTTCCGCGGCAAGGAGCTGACGCGGATGAAGGAGAACGAGATCGTCAAGACCGGCGTCGGCCGCAAATTCCAGAACCCGTCGATCTACGACGATCTCACGGTGTTCGAGAATCTGGAGATCTCCTATCCGCGCGGACGCTCGGTGTTCGGTGCGCTGACCTTCACCCGCGACGCCGCCGTGCGCGACCGGGTACACGAGGTCGCCGAGATGATCTTCCTGAAGGATCGGCTGAACATGAGCGCCGACCTGCTCAGTCACGGCCAGAAGCAATGGCTCGAGATCGGCATGCTGCTGATCCAGGATCCGGACCTGCTGATGCTCGACGAGCCGGTCGCCGGCATGAGCGTGTCGGAGCGAACCAAGACCGCGGAGCTGCTCAACCGCATCATCAAGAACCGGTCGGTGCTGGTGATCGAGCACGACATGAAGTTCGTCGAGGACATCGCGCACAAGGTCACCGTGCTGCACCAGGGCCAGATCCTCTCGGAGGGGACGATGGAGAAGGTGCAGAACGATCCCAAGGTCATTGAAGTGTACCTCGGTCACTAGCGCATGATCCCGGAAAGTGGCGTCCGGTTTCCGGACAAGATCACGCGCAAGAAATAAGGAGCGGCGCATGTTGGCTATTTCGGATCTCCACGTCGCCTACGGCCAGAGCGAGGTGCTGCACGGGCTCAACGTCAAGGTCGCGCCCAACGAGATCGTTGCGATCATGGGCCGCAACGGCATGGGCAAGACCACGCTGATGAAATCGCTGATGGGCATCCTCCCGGCAAAAAGCGGCTCGGTGACCATGGACGGCGCCGAGCTCGGCGGCCTGCCGAGCTATGAACGCGTCGCCAAGGGCCTCGCTTATGTCCCCCAGGGCCGCATGATCTTCTCCACCATGACGGTGAAGGAGAACATCGAGACCGGGCTCGTCGTTTCCGGCGGCTCCGAGGTGCCAAACGATATCTACGAGCTGTTTCCGGTTCTGCTGGAGATGAAGGGCCGCCGTGGCGGCAATCTCTCCGGCGGTCAGCAGCAGCAGCTGGCGATCGCCCGCGCGCTCGCAACCAAACCGAAGGTGCTGCTGCTCGACGAGCCGACCGAAGGCATCCAGCCGTCGATCATCAAGGATATGGCGCGGACGCTCAAGCGCATCCGCGACGAAAAGGGCCTGTCGATCGTCGTGTCCGAGCAGGTTCTGAGCTTCGCGCTCGATATCGCCGACCGCGTGCTGGTCATCGAGAACGGCGCGATCGTGCGCGATGACCCGCGCGACAGCGTCGATGCCGCGCAGGTCTCGAAATATCTGTCCGTCTAACCAACCGTAGTAAAGGGGAGCATCTCGATGCCAGAGACACTGATCAAGGTCGATCTCACCAAGTCGGCTTACGAAAATGACATGGTGCACAACCGCTGGCACCCCGACATCCCGATCGTGGCCTGGGTCAATCCCGGCGACGATTTCATCATCGAGACCTATGACTGGACCGGCGGCTTCATCAAGAACAATGATTCCGCCGATGACGTGCGCGACATCGATCTCTCGATCGTGCACTTCCTCTCCGGTCCGATCGGCGTCAAGGGCGCCGAGCCCGGCGACCTCCTGGTGGTTGACCTGCTCGACGTCGGTCCGATGAAGGAGAGCCTCTGGGGTTTCAACGGCTTCTTCTCCAAGCAGAACGGCGGCGGCTTCCTCACCGATCACTTCCCGCTGGCGCAGAAGTCGATCTGGGACATCAAGGGCCTCTACACCTCATCGCGCCACGTGCCCGGCGTGAACTTCGCGGGTCTCATCCATCCCGGCCTGATCGGCTGCCTGCCCGATCCGAAGATGCTGGAGACCTGGAACAAACGCGAGGCCGAGCTGATCTCGACCAACCCGACCCGCGTGCCGGGCCTGGCGAATCCCCCATTTGCGGCGACCGCGCATGGCGGCCGCGCCAAGGGCGATGCGAAGGCCAAGATCGGCGCGGAAGGTGCGCGCACCGTGCCGCCGCGCGAGCATGGCGGCAATTGCGACATCAAGGATCTCTCCCGCGGCTCAAAAATCTACTTCCCGGTCTATGTGCCCGGCGCCGGTCTCTCGATGGGCGACCTGCATTTCAGCCAGGGCGACGGCGAGATCACCTTCTGCGGCGCGATCGAGATGGCCGGCTGGCTGCATCTCAAGGTCGAGGTGATCAAGGACGGCATGTCGAAATACGGCATCAAGAATCCGATCTTCAAGCCGTCGCCGATCACGCCGAACTACAAGGACTATCTGATCTTCGAAGGCATCTCGGTCGACGAGGCCGGCAAGCAGCATTATCTCGACGTCCACATCGCCTATCGACAGGCCTGCCTCAATGCCATCGAGTATCTGAAGAAGTTCGGCTACTCCGGCGCCCAGGCCTATTCGATCCTCGGCACCGCGCCGTGCCAGGGCCACATCTCCGGCGTGGTCGACGTGCCCAATGCCTGCGCCACGCTGTGGCTGCCGACCGAGATCTTCGACTTCGACGTGATGCCGTCGGCGGCGGGTCCCATCAAGCACATCACCGGCGATATCCAGATGCCGATCTCACCGGACAAATGACGCTGCT
This sequence comes from Bradyrhizobium sp. CCGUVB14, assembly GCF_024199935.1. Taxonomy (NCBI): domain Bacteria; kingdom Pseudomonadati; phylum Pseudomonadota; class Alphaproteobacteria; order Hyphomicrobiales; family Nitrobacteraceae; genus Bradyrhizobium; species Bradyrhizobium sp. CCGUVB14. Next base: position 9,639,916 of record NZ_JANADS010000001.1, on the reverse strand, counting down.
CTCCCTCTCCCCGTTCTTACGGGGAGAGGGTTGGGGTGAGGGGCCTCTCTCCACACGCGAGGTGGTCGCGGCTCCTGTACCCCCTCACCCGGATCGCAAGAGCGATCCGACCTCTCCCCGCAAGCGGGGAGAGGTGAAGCGGACATCAGCGCGAAGGGACAGAAGATGCCGGTCTATGAATATCTCTGTAACGATTGCGGTCCGTTCAAGGACCTGCGCCCGATGGCGGAATGCGACGATCCGCAGGACTGCCCGCATTGCGAAGTCTCATCGCCGCGCGTGATCCTGACCGCGCCGAATTTCTTCTGCATGCCGGCCGACAAGCGCAAGGCGCACGCCGTCAACGAACGCAGCACGCACGCGCCGCAAACGCTGGCGCAGTACAAGGCCTCGCACGGCCCGGGTTGCGGTTGCTGCTCCTCGGGCAAGACCGTGAAGGACAAGAACGGGGCGGACAGGAAGAAGCCGGCGCGGCTGGTGACCAAGACCAAGAGCGGCGCCAAGGGTTTCCCGACGGCGCGGCCATGGATGATCAGCCACTGACCTTCGCGACAATCTCAAACAAATAAAAGACAGGAGCGGCCCCAATGCTTCACGGCGATATTTCCAGCAGCAACGACACCGTCGGCGTCGCAGTGGTGAACTACAAGATGCCCCGCCTGCACACCAAGGCCGAGGTGCTCGACAACGCCCGCAAGATCGCCGACATGCTGGTGGGCATGAAGGCCGGCCTGCCCGGCATGGACCTGGTGATTTTCCCGGAATACTCCACGCAAGGCATCATGTACGACTCCAAGGAGATGTACGAGACGGCCTCTGCCGTGCCCGGTGAAGAGACCGCGATTTTCGCCGAAGCTTGTCGCAAGGCCAAGGTGTGGGGCGTGTTCTCGCTGACCGGCGAGCGCCACGAGGAGCATCCGCACAAGGCGCCCTACAACACCCTGATCCTGATGAACGACAAGGGTGAGATCGTGCAGAAGTATCGCAAGATCATGCCGTGGGTGCCGATCGAGGGCTGGTATCCAGGCAATTGCACCTATGTCTCCGAAGGCCCGAAGGGGATGAAGGTCAGCCTAATCATCTGCGACGATGGCAATTTTCCGGAGATCTGGCGCGACTGCGCCATGAAGGGCGCGGAGCTGATCGTGCGCTGCCAGGGCTACATGTACCCGGCCAAGGAGCAGCAGGTTCTGATTTCAAAGGCGATGGCGTGGGCCAACAATGTCTATGTCGCGGTCGCCAATGCCGCCGGCTTCGACGGCGTCTATTCCTATTTCGGCCACTCCGCGATCATCGGCTTCGACGGTCGAACGCTCGGCGAGTGCGGCGAGGAGGAGTACGGCATCCAATATGCCCAGCTCTCGAAGCATCTGATCCGCGATGCCCGCCGCAACGGCCAGTCGCAGAACCATCTCTACAAGCTGGTCCACCGTGGCTACACCGGCATGATCAATTCCGGTGAAAGCCCGCGCGGCGTCGCAGCCTGCCCCTATGATTTCTACAAGAACTGGATCGCCGATCCGGAAGGCACCCGCGACATGGTCGAGGCGATGACGCGCTCGACTGCGGGCACAGCCGAATGTCCGATCGACGGCATCCCGAACGAGGCTGCGCCGAGCAATTATTAGATCGCTCCAGCTTAGGCGTGTGAATGGCCGTACACATCGGCGGACATTCTGACGCAGTTTCGCGTGCCCGGGCCGGGAGCTGATCGTGTCAAAACGTGGCCCGGTTGCAACAACACGTGTCGAATCTGCTTAAGTTGCGGCGTCAGAGGCGGATTCTGACCCACCCGTAGTTCTACTGGCCACCCCCATGTTTTAGGTTCCCCACGGCGCCGCTGAGAGCGCCGTGAATGAGGGGCTGAAGGTGGGGGCTGGGTTGCCATCGAGCGGGCAGGGTTGCGCGCGCCGGAGCATTGCCGCGATTGGCGCGGCACTCTGGCTCGGTCTTGCCATGAGCGTGGCCGTTGTGGTGACCCCCGCGTCCGCCCAGCAGATCTTCAACGGATCGCAGACCACACCCAACGGTTCGGTCAACGGCGGCGGTGGCGTGTGGGACAACACCACGACCAACTGGACCGATTTCTTCGGCTCGACCAGCACGGCCTATGATCCCGCGTCGGCCGGCACGCTGTTCGGCAGCAGCGGTCCCTCGACGCCGGCGACGGGCGGCACCGTGACGGTCACGCCGGGCGGCGTGCAGCTCACCAGCCTCGTGGGCTTCGACCTCACCGGCGATGGCTCGATCTATACCATCCAGGGCGGTGACCTCAGGCTGGCCACGGGCGGCACCACCTTCTTCACCAATGATGTGACCGGTACCGGGGATCCCTCGGCCGTGATCGCGTCCCGCATCGTCGGTACCGGCGGCATCTCCGTACAGGGGCCCGGTTTCCTGACCTTGCTTGGCGCCAACACCTATACCGGCGACACGTTCATCTGCACCTGCGGCTCGCTGCAGCTTGGTGACGCGACCCATACCGCCAGCATCATCGGCGCCGTCACCAACGAGGGCTTCTTCAAGATCGTCAACGCCGACATGTCGGGTGTCACGTCGCTGTCGAACGCCTTCTCCGGCGTGACGATGTTTCTCAATGCGACGTCCGCCGGCACCATGGCGATCACCAACAACGGCCAGATCTATTTCGGTGATCCGACCGGGACCGGCACCCATACCGCGACGGCCGGACAGGCGACCATCACCAATGACGGCGGCTTGGTCGCCTTCTTTAGCCAGACCAATGCCGGCTCGGCCAGCATCACCAACCAGAACAGCGGCTCGACCGCGTTCATCGATCAATCCTCGGCGGGCTCGGCGACCATCGTCAACAAGGATTTTGGCGGCACGACCTTCGGCGCCGTGCCGGGAAGCACGGCGACCGCCGCTAATGCCACGATCATCAACGAAGCCAACGGCATCACCGATTTCGGTGCGTTCTCGACGGCCGGCAATGCCACGATCATCACAAAGAGCGGCGGCCAGACCTCGTTCTTCGACAATTCGACCGGCGGCAACGCGCGTTTCATCACCAGCGGTACCGGCATCGTCGATTTCGGCGGTAGCGTCGGCCTGAACGGCGACGGCCGCGTCACTGCCGGATCGATCCAAGGCAGCGGCTTCTATTACATCGGTGGTGGCAACACGCTCGTTGTCGGCGGCAACAATCTGTCGACCGAAGTCAGCGGTGTCATCGGCGATTTCAATCCCTGCGGCTGCGGTCCCGCGGGATCAGGCTCGCTCGAAAAAGTCGGTAGCGGAACGCTGGTCCTCTCCGGCACCAATACCTACACCGGCACGACGACCGTGATTGGCGGCATCCTGCGCGTCGATGGCGACATCTCGCAATCGAGCCTGACCACGGTGAATGCCGGAGCCGCGCTGTATGGCGCCGGCATCGTCGGCAACACACTTATCGCCAACGGCGGCATTTATGCGCCCGGCGACGGCGGGCCAGGCTCGAGCATGCAGGTCCAGGGCGATCTCACCCTTCAGCCCGGCTCGGTCTATGTTGTGCAAGTGGGTAGCGGATCCAGCACGAGCCACGCGCTCGTGGCCGGCAATGTTTCGCTGAGCGGCACCGTCGGCGTCTCGCTGTATCCCGGCAGCATGGTGAAGAAGCACTACGCGATCATGGACTTCTTCGGCACTGCCACCGGTAATTTTACGAGCGTTGCCGCGCCGGGTGGCCTCATCGGCACGACGACCGTCGGGTCGAACGAGGTCTTTCTCGATTTCACGCTGAACTACGGCGCGAAATACGCGCTCAACGTCAACCAGCAGAACGTTGCCACGACACTTCAGAACTTCTTCAACACCAATGGTGTCCTGCCGGCCGAATTCGCGGGCCTCGGTCCCGCCGGCCTCACGCAGGCCTCCGGTGAATCTGCAACGGGATCGCAGCAGACGACGTTCAACGCGATGAACCTGTTCATGAGCCTGTTGACCGACGTGTTCGGCTCGGGGCGCAGCGGCGAGAGCGGTGCGACGCCTTACGCCGACGAGACCAGTGCGACTGCCTACGCCGCATCAGGCAAGCGCCCCAGCGACGCCTTTGCCTCGATCTACCGCAAGGCGCCACCGCCGACATTCGAGCAGCGCTGGGATGTCTGGGCGGCCGGCTACGGCGGCTCGCAGACCACCGACGGTCGCACGGCACTCGGCTCCAGCAACACGACCAGCAGCGTCTACGGGACCGCGGTCGGCCTTGACTATCGCTTCTCGCCCTCGACGGTCGCGGGCTTCGCGCTCGCCGGCGGCGGCACCGGCTTCGGCGTCAACGGACTGGGCTGGGGCCACTCGGATCTGTTCCAGGCCGGCGCGTTCGTTCGCCACAATGCGGGGCCTGCCTATGTCACGGCCGCGCTGGCCTATGGCTGGCAGGATGTCACCACCAACCGCATCGTCACCGCGGCAGGCTCCGATCAGCTGCGGGCGCAATTCAATGCCAACGCCGTTTCAGGCCGTATCGAGGGCGGCTATCGCCAGGCAACGCCGTGGATCGGGCTGACGCCCTATGCCGCGCTCCAGGCCACGATGTTCAGCCTGCCGAGCTATTCGGAATTCGCGGTGGTCGGCAACAACACCTTCGCGCTCAACTATGCCGCCAAGGACGTGACCAGCACCCGCACCGAGCTCGGCCTGCGCGCCGACAGATCGTTTGCCGCAGCCGGTGGCGTGCTGACGCTGCGCGGCCGCGCCGCCTGGGCGCATGATTTCAATCCGGATCGCACGATCGGCGCGGTGTTCCAGACGCTGCCGGGATCGGCCTTCGTCGTGAACGGTGCCGCACTGGCGCGCGACTCCGCGCTGACGACGGCGTCGATACAGATGAACTGGATGAACGGCTGGTCCGCGTCGGCCACCTTCGAGGGCGAGTTCTCGAACGTCACGCGCTCCTACGCCGGCAAGGGCGTCGTGCGCTACACCTGGTAGGCTCTACCGCTTCGGCTGCGTTGGTTTGCGCGGCGGACGCGGAGCGGCAGCAGGCGTGGGCGTCCCGCTCATCTTGTTGGCGGCCTCGCTGACGTCGAGCAACGAGCGGCGCGTATCCTCGAGGAAGCTTGCCGATTTCTTCTTCATGGTGTTGGCGAGCTCGTGCAGCCCCTTCACCTTTTCGAACAACTCGTCGGCCTTGCCGTCGACGAAGCCGGGCACCACGCCCTCGATCTTGGTGACCGCCTTGTCGAAGCCGGCAAACGCATTGTCGACCTTGAGCATCACCGCGTCGATCTCGTCGCCCTTGCCCCTGAGGTCGCCGGTATAGTTTTCGAACGTGCGCAGGCCGTCCTTGATCGCCGGCGCGTTGCTGACGATCGTGCGATCGACGCTATGCAGCGTGTCGACGATGGATTCGGCATCGCTGAGATCGGCGGTCAACACGGGAATGCCGTCCGAGTCCAGCGGCACCGGCGGCGCGGACGGGGCGCCGCCGATCAGTGAGACTGCAGCGACACCGGTGAGGCCCTGGAACTCGATGCCGGCGACCGTGTCCTTGCGGATCGGCGCGGTGTTGTCGAGCGACACCAGCGCGACGACCTTGCGCGGACTGTCCAGCTTGATCGACAGGATCTGGCCGGCGGGTACGCCGTCGAAATTAACCGGGCCGCCGCGGCGCAGGCCGCTCGCGGAACCGCCTTCGAACACGACGCGCAACTGGCTGCGACTCTGGATGGCGCGCCATTTCTGCACGCCGAGCAGCCCGCCGAACGCCACGGCGATCACCGCCAGCGTCGTCGTTCCGATCACCAGATTGCTCGCGCGTGCCATAGGGTAGCGATTTTACGACCAAAGCGGGGAAGTTGGAAGGAGTCGCAATGGTAAGCAGGGCGGGTTAGCGAAGCGTAACCCGCCCTTTACTATCGACATTCGTACAAATCGGCGGATTACGCTGCGCCAATCCGCGCCTCAAGCGACATCAATGACCGGCCGCGCGTTTGGCCGCGGCATTGTTCAACACGATCAGCGCATCGACCGCGACGCCGGTTTTCGCATTGATCAGGAACGGATTGACGTCGATCGACGCGATCCGGTCGCCGGCATCCGCGATCAGATTGGACAGGCCGACCAGCGCCTTCACGGCCGAGGTCTCGTGCAATGCCGGCTTGCCGCGATAGCCGCGCATCTTGATGCCGGCCTTGGTGCGGCCGATCAGCAGCCGCGCCTCGGCCTCGTCCAGCGGTGCGCCAGCCAGCGCCACGTCCTTCATCAGCTCGATATCGATGCCGCCGGTGCCGAACAGCACGACCGGCCCCATCTCGGCGTCGAGCGACGCGCCGACCACGAGCTCGAGGTCGGCCTTGACCTGCTGCGCGATCAGGATGCCGTCGAGCCTTGGTTTGCCCTTCAGCTTCTTCACCCGCGCGGTGATGTCGGAAAAAGCCTTCTTCACCTCGGCTGCGCTGTTGAGGTTCAGCACCACGCCGCCGATATCGGATTTGTGCAGGATCTCGGCGCTGACGACTTTGGCCACCACCGGAAAGCCGATCTGCTTGGCGATCTTCACGGCGTCCGCCGCCGTCTGCGCGATTCCTTCCTTCGAGACCGGGATACCGTAGGCCTTCAGCAGCTTCTTCGAGGCGACCTCGTCGAGCGCTGCGCCGCTCGCTGATGCCAGCGCCTTCTCCAGCACGGCGCGCGCGGCGGGCTTCGAGCTCGAGACGATGTCGGGCACCTCTTTGCGCAGCCTGGCATAGGCGAGCAGCGATTTGATCGCGGTCACCGCGCGGTCCATGCCCTGCATCACCGCGAGGTGCGGCAGCGATTTGCGCAGGCCCTTGGTGAACTCGGTGAAGCCGATCGACATCGCGCTGATATAGATCACGGGCTTTGCCGCGCGGCTCGCCATCTCGTTGACGATGCGCAAATTGCGCTCGCGCTGCTCGTGCGGCACTTTTGGAAACTCGGCGTCGACGATGACGATGTCGATATCCGGGTCGTCGATCATCAGCTTGATCGACTTCATGTAGACGGAGGGATCGACCACCGCCGCAAAGCCGGCGTCGAGCGGATTGCCGACGATCGACCCCGGGCCGAGCATCTTGGCCAGTTCGCTGCCGACATGTGGACTGAGCGGCGCGAAATTCAGGCCCTCGGCATAGAAGGCGTCGAGCAGCATGCCGCGCTTGCCGCCAGACAGCGTGACTGCGGCGAGCCGGTCGCCCTTGGGCACGGCGGCGTGGACGAAGCATTCGGTGGTCTCGATCAATTCGTCGAGCCCGCCGACGCGGATCACGCCTTCGCGGGTTGCGATCGCGTCGAACGTCTCGATCGAGCCCGCCAGCGCACCGGTGTGCGCCATCGCTGCAGCGCGGCCGCCTTCCGATGATCCGAGCTTGAGCGCGATCACCGGCTTGCTCGCGGCGCGCGCGGCCTTGCAGGCATCGCGAAAGGCTTTGGTGTTACGCACGCCTTCGAGATAGACCACGATCACCTTGACGCTCGGATCTTCGGCGAAATAGCGCATCAGGTCGGGTGTCTCGAGCCCGGTTTCGTTGCCGGTCGTCACCATGTAGCCGACACCGACGCCGCGATCCTCCAGCGCCTGCCGGATTGCCATGACGATGGCGCCGGACTGGCCTGCGATCGCCACCGCGCCCTGTTCCATGGTGACGATGCGGTCGTCGATATTGGTGAAGAGTTTTTCGCCGGCGCTCAAATTGCCGAGGCAGTTCGGGCCGGTGACGGCGAGCCCGGTCTCACGCACGGCCCGTTGCAGCTCGGCGGCAAGCTTCTGGCTCTCCTCATCCTGCAGTTCGCTGAAACCCGACGTGACGATGGTGGCCGACCGCGCGCCGGCAGCAGCGGCGTCGCGGATCACCTGCACGGCAAAGCGCGCGGGCACCAGCACCAGAACGTGATCTGGCTTCTCGGGGAGGCTGGCAAAATCCTTGTAGCAGGGCACGCCCCAGATGGTTTCGCGCTTGGCGTTGACGGGATAGAGCCCGCCCTCGAAGCCATATCTGACCAGATTGTTCCAGATGCGCTCGGCGTAGTTGCCGGGCTTGTCGGTCGCGCCCACCAGCACGATGTTGCGCGGATGCAGCATGGCGTGGATGCCCTTGACGATGTCGCTGGCATCAGGGGGCGGCGACCATGAGCGGGCAGGAACCGACGCGGCAGAGACCTGTGCTTGAGCGACCTGCGCGTTAGAGATCCGGGCTTCCATGGCGTGACCTCACCTTTTGTTCTTCTTGGTGGCGCGTCACCTTGTTGTATGGCGAGTTGGGTGGAGTGGCAACCGGCAGGGCTGCATGCCGCCCGGCGGAATGCGCGGCGGATCGCAGGCGACGACGTCAATCGCCGGCTCGCATCTTGTCCGCGTCAGTATCGCAGGACCCCCAGCTTGTAGGCATAATGATAGGCCAGCTGCCGGACGAGATAAGGCGCGATGGCGCGCCGGATCTGCATCTGCGTCGGATCGAATCCGAGAACGCGGCGCCGCAAGATGCCCATCTCCCTGACGCCGATCGCGTAGGTCGCCGCCGTCTTCTGCGCGTCGTGAATACGGAAGCAGGACAGAAACCGCGGTAGCCGCGCGAACTTGAATCCGGCGGCTTGCGCCCGCAGGATGAAGTCCCAGTCCATCGCGTAGTGGAAGCTTTCGTCGATCGCACCAAGCTTGTCCCACACGCGCTTGCGCCAGAACATCGTCTCCTGCGGAATGTAGTCGGCATATCGCAGCACCTTGCCGTCATGGCGGGGCAACACGGCACGACCGACCTCGAGTCCTTCGCGATCGATGAAGATGCGGTTGCCGTAGACGATGTCGACATCGGGATGCGACATGAAATAGTTGACGACATGAGCGAGCGTTCCGGGCAGCAGCACGTCGTCGCTGTTGAGATAGGCCATGATCTCGCAGTCGACGCCGGCAAAGCCGAGATTGATGGCGTTGGACTGGCCCTTGTCCGGTTCGCTCCTCCAGCTGATGCTGTCGCTGCGGTTCTTCAGGAGATCGATCGTGCCGTCGATCGAGGCGCCGTCCTGCACGTGATAATAGAGGTTCGGATAGGCCTGGCTCAGAATGCTGTCGATCGTGGCGCCGAGATATTGCGCGTGATTGTAGCTTGGCGTGACCATCGCGATCCGCGGCGCTGTCGCAGGGATCGCGGGTGCGGAGTTGAACGCGTTCAGGTTGAGCATTCGCGCCGGATATTGTTCGAACGTCCACATCGGTGGACGCCGCCAGAGGCTGCGAAGCGAGGAGCGTCTCTGACCGGCCGCGACGAGATCCAGATTCCGTTCCAGCAGCGCGACGCGGTTTTCGAGCTGCTCCAATCGCTGGTCGAGACGCTGCCTAAACTCGTCGTCCATTTACCCCTTCTTCCCGCCCAGCTCGGCTGCAGAAATCGCTGGCCCTTCTATAGGTCTACGGCTGGCGGCACCAGTTCAGCGGTTCCAGCGAAGCTGGTTGTCGCATGCGCCAAGCATGGCTTGCGAGAGCTCGATCGATCCCGGATGGGCGCGATTGCGAACGGCTATTCACCATCCCCGATCAGGGTGGCATGCAGCAGATACCGTTCGGGGCCCGACGTGACGGCGTCGAACGGCCAGCACGTCGCAAGCACAAGCTCGAAATCCTGCGTTGCGGGATCGATGCCCGATGCGTCGAAACGCACGATCGCGGAGGAATCCGCGCGATAGCGAAAGCGTTTGCCGTCACTGCGTGTGACATCGATCACGTCACCAATGGCAACATCCCGCAGGAAGCGGAAATGTGTATCGCGATGGGCAGCATATACAGCAACGCCGCGCTCGCCGGCATCCACCGTTTGGTGGAGATGGCCCGGTCCGAAAGCAAGCGCCTGTCCGCTCGTGCCGTCCAGCACGATGGCGCTGGCGCCGATCCGCTTGACCTCGATCCGCGCCACCGGCCAGGTATCGGCCCAGGACCATGGCTTGACCGGCTGGCCGGTCGCAACACTCCGGTCGAACGCACGCACCAGGAGCATCTGCGCGAGCCACGCCTTGGCGTGGATGTAGGCGCCGTCGCCGAACAGGATGGCGCCGACCAACACGAGGGCCAGAGGGGAGACGAAGCGTGGCATTGGTCTCTCCACCGTCATTGCGAGCGCAGCGAAGCAATCCAGAGTCTTTCGGGGGAGGCAGTCTGGATTGCTTCGCTGCGCTCGCAATGGCGAAAAGAAAAAAGCGCGCGCGGCCGTTGGTTTCGGGACGGGCAGCCGCGCGCGCCAAGCAAGAGGAGTTCGGGGCGCTCCTCTCTCAAGCGGCGTCAGTGAGCAAGGACTGGCGCCGGTTGAACATGAACACGATCAGGGCAAGTACGATCATGACCAGACCTGCGATCATCTTCAGCGCGGCTGAGGTCGAGGTCTTGGGCACGCGGATCGCATCCGGTGTGACAGGAGCCGGCCGCCTTGCTGCAGGCTGGCCTGCATCGGCGCGGCGCTCGCGCAACTGTGTCGGCGTCAGCTGCGGCCGTTCGCCGAACACCTTCGCGAAATCCCAGCCCGCCGGCAGGTTGATCGGAAGCTCACTGAGCTTGAGCGGCTGGCCTTCGGGACGGCTCGGTGTCTTGTCGACCGCGACAAGGCTGGTCAGTCGCGTGACGATCTGATGGTCGAGCGCCAGCGCAAGGATCGCCTTGTCCGTGTCTTCCGGTGTCTTCTCGCGGAGCGTCCGCGCCACCTCGGCGTCGCCGATCTTGCGCCTGGCCCAGAGCTTTGACAGGCCCTTGCCCTCGGCGGCATTTTGCAGCGGCAATGTCACCGACCACGGCCGGTCGCCGACGCGGCCCTTGATTTCCAGCGCGCCAGCGAGCTTGTCGAGCTTTGCTGCGAGCACAAGCGGCTCGTCGCGATAGACGTCGGGAATGATCGCGGGCGTGACGTCGGCTTTGGCGTCGGAGAATTTTGCGGTAAGGCCGGTCACGGCGGGGTTCTCCAGCTTGGCGAACAGGCCGCGCATGCGCTCCTCGACCTGCTCGACGGAGCCGATGTGGGTGAAGGCGCCGCGGCCGAGCTCGGAAGCCCGCGTCATCAGATAGGTGTTGGGCGCGGAGCCGATGCCGACCATGAAGATGCGCGAGCGGCCGCGCATCGCGGTGATGGTCTCGAACAATTGCTGTTCGTTGCCGATCGCGCCGTCGGTGAGGAACACGATCTGGCGAACCATGTTGGTATCGCCGATCTTGTCGGTCAGTGCCGCACGCATCGCCGGCACCATCTCGGTGCCGCCACGCGCCTGCAATGCGCCGACGAATGACGTCGCTTCGCCGACATGGGCGGTATCGGCCGGCACCGAGGTCGGAAACAGCACGTCCATGGTGTCGTCGAAACGGATCACGTTGAAGCGGTCGTTCGGCTGGAGACGGCCGAGCGCATAGAGCAGGCTTGCCTTGGCCTGTTCGATCGAGGTGCCGCCCATCGAGCCGGAATTGTCGATCACGAACACCACTTCGCGCGGCAGCGGCTTCTGTGTTGCCTGCTCGGCGGCCGGCGGCGTGACGAAGGCGAGCAGATAGTCGGCGTCGCCGACATGCTCGCGGAACAGGCCGACCGACGGCGCCTTCTCGGCCGCCGGCTTCCAGGTCAGCTCGAAATCGCGGTCGGCCGGCACGGTGCCGTCGGCAAGCGTCACGACTCGCGTCGTGTTGTCCGGGCTCTCGATCTTGACGTTGTGATGGTGGCTCTTCACCTCGCCGAGCGCAAAGCCGGCTTTCAGGTGCACCGCGATGCTGGTCGGATTGATCGGCGCACTCTTGGCGGGATCGAGCACCGGCGGCGAGATGCGGTCACGGTCGGGCACCGGATCGGAACTGGTTGCGCCCCAGCCGGAGCCGTCCTTGCGGAAGTCGACGCTCTGCACGATCGGCGCCGGATTGTAGCGCGGCCCGACCACGAGCGGCACGCGCAGCGAATATTCGTTGCCGGATTGATGCACCGGCTCCTGATATTCGATCTGCACCAGCACGGTTTCGCCGGGGCCGACATTGGCGACCGAATTGGTGAAGATGTTCGGTCGCTCCTGCTCCGTGAGCGCGGCCTTCTGTCCGTTGCGACGCGCCTGTTCGTAGATCACGCGCGCCTGTTGCCGCTCCTTGATGTCGCCGACGATGACGCGGTCGCCGACCACCATCTTCAGCGTGTCGACGGCGCCGTCGGCGGCAAGCGGGTAGACATAGGTCGCCTCGACCCAGTCCTTGGTCGGGTTACGGAAGACCTGCGTGACGCGCGTGCGCAGCGTCGGGCCGGACACCGTGATGTCGACATCGATCCCGAGACGGATGGCTTCGGTGGTGGCGCCGTCCTCCTTCAGGAGGAGGCTGCCGGACTTGGCGTCGCCGGGCTGGAGCAGGCCGGCCTGCTCGGTCGTCGCAGACCAGGAGGTCTCGAAGCTCACCAGCAGGGCCACGAAACTGACCAGGAGCACGGCGATGCTTTGCGCCAGAAGGAACAGACCGACCTTGATCAGCCTCCCGAGCCAGGGGTGTTCGTGGCTGTCAACCGCGTCGTAATTGTCCATTTGGCCTGCTCCCGAAAGTGTTTCACGCCCCTGAGCATCGGTCGGGAGGGGGCATTGTCGCGAGCAGATTGATCGGCAATGTTCCGCCGCGGCTGGCCTTGCCGGCTGCCGTCTTGGCGGCCATGTCCGGTTTTGTGCTGATTTGTCCGCCCTGCTAGACTGGCCGCAGTGGAGCAGGGTTAACGATGCAGACGCCGGATAAACTCAACGACGGGCAGCTTTCGGACGAACAAAGCCGCGAGGTTGCGGAGACGATCCGCGAGGAAATCGCAAGGCGCCGGATTTCGCGGCAGGCGCTGGCCGAGCAGGCCAAGCTCAGCCTGTCGACGCTGGAGAAGGCGCTCGGCGGCCGCCGTCCGTTTACCCTGGCGACCACGGTCCGGCTCGAGCAGGCGCTGGGCGTGTCGCTGCGCAAGACCACGGTGACGCCAGCGCCCGTGGCAGGCAACGACGTCGCGCCTGACAGCCTCGGCTCCTATTCGCATCGCGCCGTGACCTGGCTGGAAGATGTCTACATCACGCTGCGGCCGTCCTTTGGCGACAAGGATGCGATCTTTGCCTATCGCACCGAGATCGTCTGGGAGCCGAAGGTCTCATCCCTGGTCTTCCGCGAGGGCGAGCGGACCGATGCGGCCTATGAGCACACCGGCGAGGTTGCCGTGCCGCATCAGTCGGGGTTCATCTACCTTGTCATCAACAAGCATGGCCAGCATCGCGTGATCACGGTATCGCGGCCAACCGTGTCCGGCGCGATGTATGGCATCATCTCGACGCTGCGCGCCGGCGCCGGCTCGCAGCTGACGCCGGTCGCGGCACCCATTGCCTATGTGCCGGCACGGAATATCGCCGATCCGGCTGTGGGCCGGATCGCACCGGACCAGGTGAATTACAAGCTGTATCGCGATCACCTTCGGCGTACCGTCGACGAGTCTTTTGCGCTGTTTTTGCCTGCCTGAACCTGCGCCCGAATTGGCGTCCCGCGCGATCATGTTGAGGGGTGAAATCCGGCATGAAATCCGGCTTGGGTCCCGACCGGCCGCTGTTCTCCGTCATCATCCCGCTCGAATCTCACCGCGGGCAATGGGAGCAATCCTGGCTCGGCTGGACGGCGCAGACGGCGGACCGGTCTCTCTATGAGATTATTCTGGTCGTGCCGCGCGATTTCACGGCGCTCGCGGAGCTGAAGCAGCTCGCGGGCGACCGGGCGCACCTCGAATTCGCCGACTCCGTTCACGATATCGGGCTCAGCGCAATCGGCGCCTCCAGGGCGCGCGGCCGCTATCTGTTCTTTACGGAATCGCATTGCCGGCCGGAGCCCGACGTGATTGCGCTCTGCATCCGCGCGATCGACGATCATCCCGATTGGGCCGGGTTTTCCTGCCGCTCGGTCCCGATCTGCCACAACCGCCTGTCGGAGGCGGAGGCCGCGATGTACCAGGCCGACATCGAGTTCGGCATGAAGCAGCATCCCTGGCGCAAGGTGCTCGACCAGTGCTTCGTGACGCGGCGTGACGTCTATGAGGAGTGCGGGGGCCTGCGCGAAGAGCTAGGTCATTTCGCCGAATGGGTGCTCGCCGCCGGATATTTTGCGCGGGGTTACGCCATCGGCTATCTCGAGGAGGCGCGCTTCCATCACTATTACGTCGGCCGGATCGGCGAGCTGAAGACGTTCACGCTCGATTTCGTGCAGGGCGAGATCCGTTATCTCAGCGAGGATCGACACGATCCGGGCTGGGAGCTGCTCGAGATTCCCCGCGAATGGAGCGAGCCGTACAATTTCGATGGTGCGCTTGCCCTCCATGCACTGAACGCGCTGATGCGCTACGGGGGCTGGAGGCGGTTCGACGAGAAGCTGCGGGCCATGTGGCGCTGGACCGCGCCGGCGCTGCTCGGCGATATCCGTCCACGTCTCGCCGCACGGTTCGCCGTCGTACATGCACGATCGATGTTGACGGGACTGGCGGTGGTCGGGTCGAGCGACGCCATCGCCCATTGGATGAAACGCTACATCGCATCGCTGATCCGCCTGCAGCGGCTCGAATGTATCCGTCGCGTTCGCGGGCACGTCAGGCCTGCGCCGAAACTGCTCGGCGATCACGTTCTCGCGCAGATCGGATTTCACGCCGAGGAGACGGCGGCCGGCTACACATTTCGCTGGAGCGAGCCGCAGGCGGCCGTTCGCATCAAGGGAACGGCTGGGCGCAATACGGTCTGCATCCAAAGCCCTGCGCTGCGTGCGCCGCTCGACAAGATCGGCACGCAATTCTATCTCGACGGTGCGCCTGTGGATCCCGCCGCGATCGAGATCGGTTGCGACCGCTACACGCTCAGCCTGGATCTGCCGAAATCAGGCGTCGCCACCCTGGCATGGGCCTGCCCCGTGCTCAGGGGTGTCGGCGATGCGCGCCGTCTCGGCCTTTCCGTCGTGGCCATCGATGTGAGCCGGGACGTGCGCGACGGCGATCAAAAAGATGGCGGCCTTTCGACCGCCATCCCGCGCGTGTCGGCAATTTCCGATCGCAACTAGCCGCTCGGTTCTGCGCTGATGATGGGGCCGAACAGCTCCCACTGGCCGCTCTTGAACCGCCACATCTTGAGCTGCTCGATCGGCGCAAAGTCGGTGGCCGAGGTGTTGATCGTGATCCCCGGAATCAGCGTGTCCGGGGTGAAGTCCTTCAGGCTGGCGGCCTGCTTCATAACGTTCTCGCGGGTGAGATTGTCGCCCGCCTGCTTCAGCACCTGCACCATGGTCTGGGCCGCGGCATAGCCGTAGACCAGATTGGCGTCCGAGATGTTCGCGCCGGGCATGTACTTCTCGATGAAGGCCATGAACTTCTTCATGCCGGCATCGTCCTTCCACTGCGGGTCCGAGGCATCCTTCAGATAGCCGGCCGAGAGCACGCCTTCGGAGGCCTCGAGGCCGGCAGGCTTCATCACCGCGCCGATCGACACCGATACGTCGGTCATTAGATGCATCGGCTTCCAGCCGAGCTCGGCGATCTTCTTGATCGCTTGCGCCGCGAATTTGGGCGTCGCGATGTTGACGAACGTATCGGCGCCGGTGTCCTTGAGCTTGACGATATGGGCGTCGATCGACGGCTCCGACGTCTCGTAGCTTTCTTCGGCCACGATCAGCTTCGAAGCCTTGTCGCCGAACACGTCCTTGATGCCGGCAAGGTAGTCCTTGCCGAAATCGTCATTGGCATAGAAGATCGCAACCTTCGCGTCCGGCTTCTCCTTCAGAATGTATTTGGCGAAGATCCGCGCCTCGACCCGATAGCTCGGCTGGAAGCCCATGGTCCAGGGGAAGTTGTGCGGATCGTTCCACTTGCTGGCGCCGGTGGCAAGGAACAGCTGCGGCACCTTCTTGGAGTTGTGATATTTCTGCACGGCGGTCTGGGTTGGCGTGCCCAGCGCGTTGAACACCAGGAAGACCTCGTCGCTCTCGATCAGCTTGCGGATCTGCTCCACTGTCTTCGGCGGCGAGTAGCCGTCGTCATAGGAGATCCAGTTGATCTTGCGGCCGTTGATGCCGCCCTGATCGTTGATCATCTTGAAATAGGCTTCCTCGGTCTTGCCGATGACGCCGTAAGCGGAAGCAGGTCCCGAATAAGCCTCGACATTGCCGAGCTTGATCTCGGTGTCGGTGACGCCGGTGTCGTACGCCTTCTGGGCGGACGCGCCCTGGATCGTGAGCAGCGTCAACGCGGTTGCTGCGGCAAGCAGGGAGAGTTTCTTGTTCATGAAATTTCCTTGCGATTGTTCTGGGTTGGAGCAGGCACGTCGAAAAACGAAAGCGCCCGCGAGGGGCGCTTTGATCAGGCGTTGGCGACTTTCTTGTCGACCTCGGAAGCGACCGAGAATTCCTTGCGCAGGGTCGGCTTGTGGATCTTGCCGGTGGCATTGCGCGGCAGCGCATCGACGAAGCGGACCTGGCGCGGACATTTGAAGCGCGCGAGATTGGCTGCGCAATGCGCAAGGACATCAGTCTCGGTCAATCGCTGCCCCTGTTTGACAGCAACGATGGCGAGGCCGACTTCGCCCCATTGCGGATCGGGAACGCCGATCACGGCTGCCTCCGCGATCGCGGTGAGCTGATGCAGGACGTTCTCGACTTCAGCGGGATAGACGTTCTCGCCGCCGGAGATGTACATGTCCTTCCAGCGGTCGACGATGTAGTAGAAGCCTTCGTCATCCACGCGTGTCGCATCGCCGGTGTGCAGCCAGCCGTCGGTGAAGGAGGATTTGTTCGCGTCCGGCCTGTTCCAGTAGCCGGGCGTGATGTTCGGTCCCTTGACCCAGAGTTCACCGAGCTCGCCGACATCGGCATCGCTTCCGTCCGGGCGCACGATCCGAACCTCGGTGTGCAGCACCGGCTTGCCGGCAGAGCCGGCCTTGCGCGCCGCGTCCTCGCGGTCGAGCACCAGCACGGCCGGCGACGTCTCGGTCATGCCGTAACCCTGCTGAAGCGCGACGCCGCGCGCCTCCCACACCTTCAGCAGCGGCACCGGCATCGGCGCGCCGCCGACGCCGCAGACGATCAGCCGGGAAAGATCAGTTGTCGCGAAGGCCGGCTGCTGCGCCATGAATTGATAGATCGCGGGCACGCCGAAGAACACGTTGATGCCCTGCGCGGGATCGTTGATCAGGCCGAGCGCGATGCCGGGATCGAACGCGCGCATGATGATCACGGTGCCGCCGGCATGCAGCACGGGATTGGTGTAGCAGTTGAGCCCGCCGGTGTGGAACAGCGGCAGCACGGTGAGCAGCACCGAGGACGGTCCGATACAGGCGGGCCCGCCGAGATTGACGCAATTCCAGAAGGTCATGCCATGGGTGATGGTCGCGCCCTTCGGATGTCCCGTCGTGCCCGACGTGTACATGATGGTCGAGACGTCATCGAGCGTGATGTCTTCGGCGCGATCGAGCAGTTTAGCAGAGGCGATGCCGGCCTCATAGCCGCCGCCGGGGCCAAGCAGCAGGCTGGTGGCGACGTTGCAGAGCTTTGCCACAGTGAGCGCCGTCTCGGCGAGATCGGTGTCGTGGATCATCACCTTCGGCGCACAATCGGCGGTGATGAATTGAAGCTCGGGAACGGTGAGCCGGGTGTTCAGCGGCACGAAGACCGCGCCTAGCCGCCCGCAGGCGAACTGCACCTCCAGCGTGTCGGTCGTGTTCAGCGCTAGTACCGCGACGCGGTCGCCGCGCGAGACATTCAGCGTGTGGCGGAAGAACGAGGCGAGGCGCGAGACGCGGGCGTCAAGCTGCGCATAGCTGAAGCGGCGCTCGCTCGCGAGATCGATGGCCGCGACTCTGTGAGGTGCGCGGCGCGCATGATGAGCGATCCAGTCGTAGTAACGAACGGCCAAAAATCCCTCCCTCGGCGGTCTTGTGCCACCTGAATTTTATTGCTGTGCACCATGCCCGGCATGGCCCTGGGAGGCCAGCCGGAGTTTTGTGCAGCAGTCTTTTTTGATTTGGAGTTGGCCTGCGGGGGACGAAAATCGTCTTGCGTTGAGTTGCTAGGTTGCGGGCCGGCGAGGTGCGACGAACCACCCAGCCACTCGGCGCAAGTGGGCCGCCAATGTTCCGGCCATGGTGGAACGCGAAGAGAGTCGTCGAAGGCGCGCATGCCATGAAGAGCCCGTTCTATACCGCCGAGCACGACGCTTTCCGCGACGTCATGCGTCGCTTCGTCGACAAGGAGATCGCGCCCTTTGCCCATGAATGGGACGAAGCCGGCGAATTCCCCCGCGCGCTCTATCGCAAGGCGGCCGAGATCGGCCTGTTGGGGCTCGGATTCCCCGAGGAATATGGCGGGATCGCCGCCGACCAGTTCATGAAGATCGTGGCCAGCCAGGAGCTGGCGCGGGCAGGCGCCGGCGGCGTCAGCGCCAGCCTGATGAGCCACACCATCGGCTCGCCGCCGATCGCACGCGCAGCGCGGCCCGAGGTCAAGGCGCGGGTGCTGCCGCAGGTGCTTTCCGGCGAGAAGATCTCCGCGCTCGCCATCACCGAGCCGGGCGGCGGATCGGACGTTGCGAACCTGCGCACCAAGGCGCGGCGCGACGGTAATCACTACGTCGTGAGCGGCGAGAAGACCTTCATCACCTCGGGCGTGCGCGCCGATTATCTGACCGTTGCGGTGCGTACCGGCGGCGAGGGCGCCGGTGGTGTGAGCCTGCTCCTGATCGAGGGCGATACGCCCGGCCTGTCGCGCACCAAGCTGAAGAAGATGGGCTGGTGGGCCTCGGATACCGCGACGCTGCATTTCGACGAGTGCCGTGTGCCGGCCGACAACCTGATCGGCGAAGAGGGCCAGGGTTTCAAGATCATCATGCAGAATTTCAACAGCGAGCGGATGGGCATGGCTGCGGGCTGCACCGCCTTCGCGCGGGTCTGTCTCGACGAAGCGATCGCCTACGCCAAGGAACGCAAGACCTTCGGCAAGCCGCTCGCCCAGCACCAGGTCATCCGCCACAAGATCGTCGACATGGCGCAAAAGGTCGCGGCGTCGCAGGCGATGCTGGAACTGCTGGCCTGGCGGCTGGAGCAGGGCGAGAGCCCGGTCGCCGAAATCTGCATGATGAAGAACCAGGCGACGCAGACCATGGCGTTCTGCGCCTCGGAAGCCGTGCAGATTTTCGGCGGCGCCGGCTTCATGCGCGGCATCAAGGCCGAGCGCATCTATCGCGAGGTCAAGGTCAACGCCATCGGCGGCGGCACCGAGGAGATCATGAAGGATCTCGCCAGCCGGCAGATGGGGTTGTGACGAGGAAAGTAAATGCTGTTCACTGCCGACCACGACGAGATCCGTCGCTCCCTGCAAAAATTCATCGCCAACGAGATCAATCCGCATGTCGATGAATGGGAGAAGGCTGACATCTTCCCGGCGCACGAGCTGTTCAAGAAGATGGGCAGCCTCGGCTTCCTCGGCCTGAACAAGCCTGTCGCGTTCGGCGGCTCCGGCCTCGACTATTCCTATGCGCTGATGATGGCGGAGGAGCTCGGCGCCATTACCTGCGGCGGCGTGCCGATGGCGATCGGGGTGCAGACCGACATGGCGACGCCGGCGCTGGCACGATTCGGCTCGGACGAGGTGCGGCGCGAGTATCTCGCGCCCTCGATCGCGGGTGACAACGTTGCCTGCATCGGCGTCTCGGAGCCCGGCGCGGGTTCGGACGTCGCCTCGATCAAGACCAGTGCGCGTTCCGACGGCGACGACTACCTCATCACCGGCGGCAAGATGTGGATCACCAACGGCACCCAGGCCGACTGGATCTGCCTGCTGGCCAATACCGGCGACGGCCCGGTTCACCGCAACAAATCGCTGATCTGCGTGCCCATGAAGGCCAAGGGTGTCACGGTCGCGCGAAAACTCGACAAGATGGGCATGCGCTCCTCCGACACCGCGCAGATCTTCTTCGACAATGTCCGCGTGCCCAAGCGCAACCGGATCGGCGAGGAGGGCAAGGGCTTTACCTACCAGATGATCCAGTTCCAGGAGGAGCGGCTCTGGGGCGCGGCGGCCTGCCTGAAGGCGCACGAATACATCATCAACGAAACCATTGAATACACCCGCAACCGCAAAGCCTTCGGCCAGAGCATCCTCGACAACCAGATCGTGCACTTCAAGCTCGCGGAGATGCAGACCGAGGTCGAGCTGCTGCGCGCGCTGATCTATCGCGCCGCCGAGCAACTGGTCGCCGGCGAGGATGTCACCAAACTTGCGACCATGGCCAAGCTGAAAGCCGGCCGGCTCGGCCGCGAGCTCACGGACGCCTGCTTGCAATATTGGGGCGGAATGGGCTTTACCAACGAGACGCCGGTCAGCCGCGCCTATCGCGACAGCCGCCTGACCTCGATCGGCGGCGGCGCCGACGAGGTGATGCTGATGGTCCTGTGCAAGATGATGGGCACACTGCCGGGAAGTAAGGGGAAGGCATCATGATCACGCTCTATCATTGCGACGCCGCGCGCTCGTTTCGTCCGCTCTGGATGCTCGAGGAGATGGGACTGCCGTATGAGCTGAAGATGCTGCCGTTCCCGCCGCGCGTCTTCGCCAAGGAATATCTCGCGCTCAATCCGCTCGGCACGATTCCCTTTATGGTCGATGGCGAGACGAAGATGACGGAGTCCTCCGGCATCTGCCACTATCTCGGTGTCAAATACGGTCCGACGCCGCTGATGCTGCGCTCCGAGGATCCCGCCTACGGCGCCTTCCTGAACTGGATGTATTTCAGCGACGCCACGTTAACCTTCCCGCAAACGCTAGTACTTCGTTACACGCAGCTCGAGCCGGAGGAGCGCCGCAACCCGCAGGTCGCCACCGACTACGCCAAATGGTTCCTGGGTCGGCTCCGCGCCGTCGAGGCAGCGACAGCGAATGCCGAAACCTTGTGCGCGGGACGCTTCACCGCCGCTGACATTGTCATCGGTTACGCGCTCCGGCTTGCCGAGAGTATCGGGCTTGCCAAGGATTTCGGGCCGAATGTCGCAGCCTATTGGGCGCGCCTGCAGCAGCGCGACGGCTTCAAGCGCGCGGTAGCTGCGGAGCAGAAGGCCGGCACTGAACAGAATGTTGCGCCGCGCGTGCGGGCGTAGTGGTCGTCCCGGCGAAGGCCGGGACCCATAACCACAGGGAGAAATTTCGCGAAGATTGGTCATTCGGAATTAGTGCCATCCGCATCGATAGACCTCGCGGTATGGGTCCCGGCCTTCGCCGGGACGACGAAGAGTTCCGGGGCGACTGATCGTCGTCCCGGAATGGTAATCTTTTGCGCGGCATGACAGCGCTATCCCGCCGTGACAGCGCCCAAATTTCCGCTAAGGTGACCTCCGTCCGCAGCGGCCAAAGAGCCGCGCGAGGAGGAACCCAATGGAAGACACGGGTCGCGAATCCGACCATCTGATGCTGATCACGCCGGAGCGGGTGTTTTATGCCGGCTTGCTCGGCAGGCCCCGCAAGCGGACCCCAGGTTGCTGCCACGTCTATGTCGCCGTGAAAGGCAGCCTGCATCTGACCATCGACGACGTTCTCGCCACTGCCGAACTGTTCGTCACCCTGCCGAACCAGCGGCACTCCATCGCCAGCGACTACCGCACTGCAATCAGCGTGACGCTCGAGCCCGAAAGCATGCCGGACGGCGTGATCGAGGCCTTGGCCCAGCGACTGATGGGACCGGACCGTGCGGTCTATGCCCGAAAAATCCTCGCCGCCTACGCGCTGCTGCGCCAGCGCCGTTATGGCGACATCAGCACCGCCGAATTCGACGAGATGTGCTTTGGCGAGGCGCTGCCGCGCCGTGTGCTCGACCCGCGCGTCACGCGCGCCGTCGCCCGCATCGAGCGCTTCTCGGGTGAACCGGTAACCGCCGACACCTGCGCGGCCGAAGCTGGTCTGTCAGCCTCGCGCTTCCTGCATCTGTTCAAGGAAGAGACCGGCATCTCGTTCCGCTCCTTCCGGGCCTGGAAGCGTGCGCGGCACCTGCTGCACTTCGCCAACCAGGATCTCAACCTCGCTCATCTGGCGCAGGATATCGGCTATCCCGATAGCACCCATTTCAGCCATTCGATCCGCCGCTTCTACGGATTGAAGCCACGCGCGATCTTCGTCGGCTCGCGCGACCTCGCGATCTATCGCAGCAGCGAGACGGTGAGGCTCGCGGAGGCGAGTTGACACTCTCGTAGGGTGGGCAAAGGCGCAAAGCGCCGTGTCCACGACCTCTCGGCAATTGGCAAAGATGGTGGGCACGCTTCGCTTTGCCCACCCTACGAAAGCTTGCCGTTTCTTCAGCTTCTCCGCGCAAGAAGCCGCATGTCCTGCATCACATGATCACCCACGTTGAATTCTCAACGTGCGAGACATCAGTGGTATGAGCGACAAGGCCGTCATCACCTGCGCGCTGAACGGCGTGCTCACCGACCCGAAGCAGCACAACGTGCCCGTGACGCCCGAGCAGATGGCGCGCGAGGCCAAGGCTGCATTCGATGCGGGCGCGTCCATCATGCACATCCATCTGCGCCAGCAGGCGCCGAACAAGGGTCATCTGCCGTCCTGGGAGGTCGCCGTCAGCAAGGAGATCCAGCAGGCGATCCGCGAAGCCTGCCCCGGCGTCATCATCAATCACACCTCGGGTGTGTCTGGCCCCAACTACAGCGGCGCGCTCGATTGCATCCGCGAGACCAGGCCGGAGATCGCCGCCTGCAACGCCGGCTCGCTGAATTACCTGAAGGTGAAGGCCGACAATACCTGGGCCTGGCCGCCGATGATGTTCGACAACGCGGTCGAGAAGGTGAAGGACTATCTCGACGTCATGAACGCGGTCGGCACCATCCCCGAGTTCGAATGCTTTGACGTCGGCATCGTTCGCTGCGTCGGCATGTACCACCAGGTCGGCATGTACAAAGGTCCGCTCGAATATAATCTCGTCATGGGTGTCGCATCGGGGATGCCGTCGGACCCGGAGCTGCTGCCGATCCTGATCAAGCTGAAGCGTCCCGAAGCGCAATTTCAGGTCACCGCGATCGGTCGCGAGGAGATCTGGCCGCTGCACCAGCGCTGCGCCGAGCTTGGCGGTCACTTACGCACCGGTCTGGAGGACGCGTTCTATCTCGCCGACGGCAAGAAGGTGACGTCGAACGGCCAGCTGATCGAGGCCATCGCCGCCTGCGCCCGTCGCGCCGGCCGCGACATCGCCAGCCCCGCCGAGGCGCGGAAGATCTTTGGGACGAACAGGTAGTTACACACTCGGTCATTCCGGGATGGCCCGAAGGGCCAGGCCCGGAATCCATAACCACGATCGGGAGTATGGATTCTGGGCTCGCGCTCCGCGCGCCCCGGAATGACGGGCAGGAGCTTTGATGTCCATTCTCGAAAACACCATCTCCCCCGGCAGCGCCGCCTACCATGCCAACCGCGACGGCATGCTCGGCCTGATCGACCGCATGCGTGGGCTGGAAGAGCGCACGCGCGCGGCGTCGGCTGCGGCCAAGGATCGCTTCCACAAGCGCGGCCAGCTGCTGCCGCGCGAGCGCGTTGCGCTGGTGCTCGATCCCGGCGCGCCCTTCATCGAGCTGTCGACGCTCGCCGGCTACATGTTCGACGTGCCGGATGCGAGCAAGAGCGTGCCGGGCGGCGGCGTCATCGCCGGCATCGGCTTCGTCTCGGGCATTCGCTGCATGGTCAGCGCCAACGACGCCGGCATCGATGCCGGTGCGCTGCAGCCTTATGGCCTCGACAAGACCATCCGCGTTCAGGAGCTCGCACTGGAGAACAAGCTGCCTTACGTGCAGCTCGTCGAAAGCGCCGGTGCAAATCTGCTGCGTTACCGTGTCGAGGACTTTGTTCGCGGCGGTAACATCTTTCGCAACCTCGCGCGGCTCTCGGCGGCGGGTCTCCCGGTCGTCACCGTCACGCATGGCTCGTCCACCGCGGGTGGCGCTTACCAGACCGGGCTGTCCGACTACATCGTCATGGTCCGCGGCCGCACCCGTGCCTTTCTCGCCGGGCCGCCGCTGCTGAAAGCCGCAACCGGCGAGATCGCCACGGAAGAAGAGCTTGGTGGCGCCGAGATGCACACCCAAATCTCCGGTCTCGGCGACTATCTCGCCGAAGACGATCGCGACGCGCTGCGCATCGCGCGCGAGATCATGGCGGCGCTGGAATGGGAGCGGCCGGGCCGGGCGGCATCGGAATTCAAGCCGCCGCGCTACGACCAGGACGAATTGCTCGGCATCATGCCGATGGACCACAAGCGCCCGGTCGATATGAAGCAGGTGATCGCGCGCATCGTTGATGACTCTGATTTCACCGAGATGGCGCCGAATTATGGCCCGGCCACCGTCTGCGGCCATGCGCGTGTCGAAGGCCAGGCGATCGGTATCATCACCAACAACGGTCCGCTCGATCCCGCCGGCGCCAACAAGGCAACGCATTTCATCCAGGCCTGCTGCCAGACCCGTACGCCGATCCTCTATCTCAACAACACCACCGGCTACATGGTCGGCAAAGCCTATGAAGAAGCCGGCATGATCAAGCACGGCTCCAAGATGATCCAGGCGGTGACCTCGGCGACGGTGCCGCAGATCACCATCTATTGCGGCGCCTCGTTCGGCGCCGGCAATTACGGCATGTGCGGGCGCGGCTTCCATCCGCGCTTCTGTTTCTCATGGCCCAATGCCAAGACCGCCGTGATGGGCGGAGAGCAGGCCGCCGAGACCATGGCGATCGTGACCGAGGCCGCCGCAGCGCGCCGCGGCAAGCCGGTGGAGAAGGAGAAGCTCGATGCCATGAAGGCGCAGATCATCGGCGTGTTCGACGGCCAGATGGACGTGTTCTCGACCAGCGCGCGCGTGCTCGACGACGGCGTGATCGATCCGCGCGACACGCGCGCGGTCCTTTCCGAAGTGCTGGCGATCTGCCGCGAAGGCGATTCGCGGTCGCCACAGCGCATGCAATTCTCGGTGGCCCGGCCATGAGGAACGGATCAGTGCAGCACCGGCCGTTCTTCAAGGTCCTGGTCGCCAATCGCGGCGAGATCGCGCTGCGTGTGATGCGCAGCGCGCGGCAGCTTGGGCTTGGCGTCGTCGCGGTCTATTCGGATGCCGATCGCGATGCGCTCCACGTGAAGCAGGCCGATCAGGCGGTGCGGATCGGCGAAGCCCTGCCGGCGCAGTCCTACCTCAACATCCCCGCCATCATCGCAGCCGCCAAGGCGAGCGGCGCCGATGCCGTACACCCCGGCTACGGCTTCCTCGCCGAGAACGAAGACTTTGCACAAGCCTGCAAGGATGCTGGTCTCGTCTTCATCGGCCCGTCGCCGCAGGCGATCGAGGCGATGGGCAACAAGGCCGGCGCCAAGGAGATCATGAAGAAGGCCGGCGTGCCTTGCGTGCCCGGCTATCAGGGTGCCGACCAAGGCGACGAGGTCATGCTCGCGGAAGCCAAGAAGATCGGGTTTCCCGTCATGATCAAGGCCGTCGCGGGTGGCGGTGGGCGCGGCATGCGGCTCGTGACCGACGCCGCGTCGTTCGGCGATGCCCTGCGCAGCGCACGGTCGGAGGCGAAGGCGGCGTTCGGCGATCCCACCGTGATTCTCGAACGCGCAATTCAAAATCCCCGCCATATCGAGATCCAGGTGTTCGGCGACAGCCACGGCAACGCCATCCATCTCGGCGAGCGCGACTGTTCGGTGCAGCGCCGGCACCAGAAGCTGATCGAGGAGGCGCCGTCGCCGGCGGTGACGGCCGAACTGCGTGCGAAAATGGGCGAGG
The DNA here is from genome assembly GCF_024199935.1 of Bradyrhizobium sp. CCGUVB14. NCBI lineage: Bacteria > Pseudomonadati > Pseudomonadota > Alphaproteobacteria > Hyphomicrobiales > Nitrobacteraceae > Bradyrhizobium > Bradyrhizobium sp. CCGUVB14. Next base: position 9,614,155 of record NZ_JANADS010000001.1, on the reverse strand, counting down.
TCGCCGTCGCAGCCGTGAATGCATTGCGCTACGAGGGCGCCGGCACGCTGGAGTTCCTGCTCGATGCCGGCGGCGAGTTCTATTTCATGGAGATGAACACGCGTCTTCAGGTCGAGCATCCCGTGACCGAGGCGATCACCGGGCTCGATCTCGTCGAGCTGCAATTGCGTGTCGCGCGTGGCGAGCCGCTACCGGTGAAGCAGCAGGACATCAAGTTCTCCGGTCATGCCGTCGAGGTGCGGCTCTGCTCGGAAGACGCCGCGCAGGATTTCATGCCGCAGTCTGGCCGCATGGCGCGCTGGCAGGTGCCTGATGGCATCCGTGTCGAGCATGCGCTGCAATCGGGCTCTGAGATCCCGCCGTTCTACGATTCCATGATCGCCAAGGTGATCAGCCATGGCGCGACACGTGAGGAGGCGAGGGGGCGGCTGATCGTCGGACTTGAGCAACTCACGGCGTTCGGCGTGACGACCAACCAGGCGTTCCTGATGTCGTGCCTGCGTCATCCCGGCTTTGCCAGGGGCGAGGCGACGACGGCGTTCATCGGCGCGCATCGCGACGAACTGTTGGCGCCGCGCGCGGATGCTGCGTTCGATACGGCGCTGGCAGGCCTGCTGCTCTACGTCACCAATCCGCGCGCGCCGGCGTGGCGGAGTGGCCGGAGCTTGTCGGCGACGTTCCCGCTACCTGCCAAACTCGAAATCGCGGGCCACACGCATGAACTTGAAATCACTCGCGAGCGCGATGGCAGCTTCACCGTCATCGCCGGCGGTCGCCAGGACAAATTCGAGATCGACCAGCTCGATTCCGGCTCGATCCGCTTCCGCCATGACGGCGTGACAGACAGCTCAAAATTCCTGCGCGACGGCGACCGGCTCTACGTCCAGCACCGCGGCATCCCGCTCGCGGTCACCGATCTCACGCTCGCTGCGCCGAAGGCCGCAGCAAGCAATGGCGGTGACGGCAAAGTCCGCGCCGCGATGAACGGCCGCGTCGTCGCCGTTTTCGTCAGGCCGGGTGACCGCGTTACCGCCGGCCAACCGGTGATCACGCTGGAAGCGATGAAGATGGAGCACGTCCACAAGGCCGGCATCGACGGTGTGGTCGCCGCGATCGATGTCGCCGAGGGCGAGCAGGTGACGACGGGACGGATCGTGGCGGAGATCGGGGCGGCTGGCGCTGCGAGCGCGGTCTCGTAGGGTGGGCAAAGGCGCAAAGCGCCGTGCCCACCAACATGGGCGATTGGGCGCGAACGGTGGGCACGCTCCGCCACCCTACGGCGCCGCGGTCAAAAATTCGGAAATCAAAATAATCTCAATGTGATGTTGTCCCAACGTGCCGTGGATTGCCTCGAGCATCACCAGCGGCGAGTACTCTCCGACGAAATATATTGAACATTGTTCATTTCTGAAATATAGATATTGAACGGTGTTCAAATTACGCGTGGTGGTCAGCAAGTTGTATGCTGATGACCACACGCCCGGAGATCGACGCCATGCTCCTGTCAGTGTCCCCCCGTTTCACGTTCGCGCCACTGCAGGCTCGCGAAAAGTATCTGATCGGCGCGCTCATTGTCCTGGCGCTGGCGGCGCTATTGGCGCCGGCGTTGCCAGCCTCCGCATGGCACACACCGCATTTCGTCGACACCCGCACTTGGCTCGGTGTTCCCAACGCCGGCGACGTGCTCAGCAATCTTCTCTTCCTGGCGATGGCCATCTGGGGCTTGGTGCGGCTGCGCGCCCGCGGTGACGGGCCCGTGGGTGCACGCTGGTTCTTCATAGGACTGATCCTCACTTGCGTGGGGTCATGCTTCTATCATCTGGATCCCGACGCGCCGGAGCGGCTCGTGGCCGATCGTCTCGGCATGGCGGTGGCGTTCGCGGGCTTTCTGGGCATCGCGACAGGCGAGCGCATCAGCGTGCGCGCCGGTCAGGCGGTGGTCGTGCTGGTGACGGTCGCGGGCCTGCTCGCGGCCTGGGTGGCATACGAGAACCTTACGCCATGGGTGGTCGTGCAGTTCGGGGGCATGGCGCTTGCCGTGGCACTGGCGTTGACGCGGCCCCTGCCTGGGGCGCTTGGCGTGCCGCTGGGCAGCGTGATCTTCTTTTACGTGCTGGCCAAGCTTTTCGAGCTCGGCGACGCGACCATTTTCGAAGCGACAGGGCACCTCGTCTCGGGCCATACGCTGAAGCATCTGGCTGCCGCGCTGGCGGCCTGGCCGGTGATCCGGGCGTTGCGGCCTACGGACTCCGTCCCGTCCCCTCGTTGAGCAGGCACGCCACCTGATGCCCGTCGCCTGCGTCCATCAGCACCGGCCGCTCCGTCTTGCACCGCGCCACCGCAAACCGACAGCGTGTGTGAAATGCGCAGCCGGGCGGGGGATTGACCGGGCTCGGCACGTCGCCGTCGACCAGCGGGGCGAGCTTTTTTGCCAGCGGGTTGGCGATCGGCACCGAGGCGAGCAGGGCCTGCGTGTAGGGATGGCGCGGGTTGCGGAACAGTTCGTCCTTGTCGGCGATCTCGACGATGCGGCCGAGATACATCACGGCCACGCGGTGGCTGATATGCGCGACCACGGCGAGGTCGTGCGCGATGAAGAGATAGGAGAAGCCGTGCTGCTTCTGCAAATCGATCAGCAGGTTGATCACCTGCGCCTGGATCGAGACGTCGAGCGCGGACACGGGCTCGTCGCAGACGATCAGGCGCGGCTCCAGCGCCAGCGCCCGTGCGATGCAGATGCGTTGCCGCTGTCCGCCTGAAAATTGATGCGGAAAGTTGCGCATCTGGTCGGGCCGGAGGCCCACCTGTTCAAACAGCTTCGCGACGCGCGCTTCCAGTGCCTTGCCTGTCGCGAGACCGTGGACCGCGATCGGCTCGCCGACGATATCGCCCGCCGTCATGCGCGGGTTGAGCGAGGCGAACGGGTCCTGAAATACGATCTGCATCGAACGGCGATGCCGGCGCAGCGCCGTCTTGGACAGGTGCGTGATGTCCTCACCGTCCAGGCGGATCTGGCCCGAGGTCGGTTCGACCAGCCGCAGCACGCTGCGCGCCACGGTTGATTTGCCGCAGCCGGATTCGCCGACGAGGCCCAGCGTTTCGCCCGCGCCGAGCGAAAACGAGACGCCGTCGACCGAGTGCACGGTGCCGACCTGTCGGCGCAGCACGCCGGCGCGCACCGGGTAATACTTCCTAAGGTTGGTGACTTCGAGAAGTCGTTCGGTCATGCCACCTCCGCCACTTCGGCCGCGCGCCAGCAGGCGGCGAGATGGCCGCCGCCCCAATCGGTCAGCGGCGGATATTCGGCTTCGCAGCGCTTCACTGCGAGCTTGCAGCGCGGCGCGAAAGCGCAGCCCTTCGGCAGTCGCACCAGCGATGGCACGGTGCCGGGAATTTCGTTCAACCGCTCTTGCGCCGCGATGCCGGACGCGGGCACCGCCGGAATCGAAGCCATCAGCCCGCGCGTATAAGGATGTTTTGGCGCGGCGAACAGCGCCTCGACACTGGCCTCCTCGACCTTCCGGCCCGCATACATCACGATCACGCGCTGCGCGGTTTGGGCAACGACGCCGAGGTCATGCGTGATCAGCACGAGGCCGGTGCCGAGCTCTTTCTGGAGATCGAGGATCAACGCCAGGATCTGCGCCTGGATGGTGACGTCGAGCGCGGTGGTCGGCTCGTCCGCGATCAGCAGCGCCGGCCGGCAGGCCAGCGCCATCGCGATCATGGCCCGCTGGCGCATGCCGCCGGAGAGCTGGTGCGGATATTCGCGCGCGCGCCGCGCCGGCTCGGGGATGCGCACCAGCCGCAGCATCTCGACCGCGATGTTGTGTGCCTCCTTGGTCGACAGGTTCCGATGCAGCCGCACTGCTTCGACGATCTGGTCGCCGATCCGCATGACCGGATTGAGCGAGGTCATCGGCTCCTGAAAAATCATGGAGATGCGATTGCCGCGGATCTTGCGCATCTCCGCTTCGCTCAGCGCCAAAAGATCGGTGCCTTCGAGCGTGACGGTGCCGCCGACGATGCGACCCGGCGGGTCGGGCACCAGCCGCATCAGGGAGAGCGCGGTGACGCTCTTGCCGCAGCCGGATTCGCCGACGATCGCCAGTGTCTCGCCGCGACTCACGGTGAACGACACATCGTCGACAGCCCTGAACAGGCCGGAATTGGTGAAGAACACCGTCTTCAGGTTCTTCACGTCGAGCACGAGATCGGAGGTGTCAGCCATCAGCCGCGCTGCCGGGGATCGAGGATGTCGCGCAGGGCGTCACCGAACAGGTTTGCGCCGAACACGGCGAGGCTGATCGCGATACCCGGGAAGATCACCAGCCACGGCGCGGTGCGGACATATTCGGCGGCGGACTCGGAGAGCATGCGGCCCCATGACGGATAAGGTTCGGGAATGCCGAGGCCGAGGAAGGAGAGCGAGGCTTCGGTGAGGATGGTCGAGCCGAGCTGGGCGGTCGCGAGCACGATCAGCGGCGCCAGCGTGTTCGGCAGCACGTGACGCAGCGCGATACGCACCTCGCTCATGCCGATCGATTTCGCCGCTTCCACGAACGGCTGCTCGCGCAGCGCCAGCGTGTTGGCGCGGGTGACGCGCGAGACGGTCGGGATCAGCGGAATGGCAATGGCGAGGATGACATTCGGCAGGGATGGGCCGAGTGCCGCCGTCATGATCAGGGCCAGCACCAGTAGCGGCAGCGCCTGCAGGATGTCGGAAACGCGCTGGAACACGAGGTCGACCCAGCCGGAGAGATAGCCGGACGTGAGGCCGACGATGACGCCGATCGTGCCGCCGAGCGCGGTCGAGCCGATTCCGACCGCGAGCGAAATCCGCGCGCCGTGGATGATGCGGCTGAACACGTCGCGGCCGAAGGAATCCGTGCCCATCCAGTGCGCGAGGCTCGGCCGCATCAGCGCGTGGGCGGAATCGACGCTCAGCGGGTCATAGCGTGCGATGAAGTCGGCGAAGATCGCCGTCAGCACGAACAGCGTCATGATCACGAGCCCGGCCGCGCCCAGCACGTGTCGCTGCGCCAGGAACAGCACGCGCCGCCAGCCGCCGGTTGCGTGGGCGCCGGCCCGTCTCAGTTCAACGTCGAAGTCGATCGCGGCCAAGCTGATCTCCTAATCCGTGTATCTGATGCGTGGATCGAACACGGCGTAGAGCATGTCGACGATGAAGTTCGCGGTGACCACCACGACGGCAATCAGCATCACGAGGTTCTGCACGATCGGATAATCCCGCCAGCGGATCGCCTCGACCAGGAAGCGGGCGACGCCCGGGATATTGAACACGGTCTCCGTGACGATCAGGCCGCCGATCAGGAACGCCGCCTCGATGCCGATCACGGTGATCACGGGCAGGATCGCGTTCTTCAGCGCGTGGTGATAATTCACGGCGGCGTCAGATGCGCCCTTGGCGCGCGCGGTGCGGATATAATCCTGCCGCAGCACTTCCAGCATCGAGGAGCGCGTGATGCGCATGGTCAGCGCGGCGCTGCGGAAGCCGACCGCGGCGGCCGGTACGGCATACGTCGCGAACGCCTCGAGCCATGTCGCCGGGTTGGGATTGAAGATCGGGATCTGGCCGAACATCGCCACGGCCGCGGTGAGGATCAGCAGGCCGAGCCAGAATGAGGGCAACGACAAGCCGCTCAGGCTCACCACACGCAGCGCGTAATCGAGGCGCGTCCCCTGCTTGACCGCGCTGATGACGCCGAGCGGAATGCCGATCGAAGCCGAGAACAGCAGCGCGAGGCCGGCAAGCCGCGCGGTGATCGGGATCCGCGGCAAAATCTCCTGCAGCGCCGGCTTCTCCGACACATAGGAGTAGCCGAAGTCGCCGCGCAGAAAACCGCTGATCCAGTGCCAGTATTGCACGACCAGCGGCTGGTCGATGCCGAGCTCCTTCTCCAGATTGGCCTTGTCGGCGGGATCGACATAACCGGCCGCCGCGAACAGGATGTCGACGATGTTGCCGGGCACGATGCGCAACAGGAAGAAGATGACGACCGAGATCCCGAACAGGGTCACGAGCATCAGGAACAGGCGCCGTACCAGATAGGCAAACATTCGCGCCCTCCCGCCGAGCTGTCTCGCCCGTTCGCCGCGCTACTTGTCCATCCAAAGATCTTCGTACCGGTACCCATTATAGGAGCTGTTGGTCATCACAGTCACGCCCTTCACATAGGGCTGCCAGCAGGTGCCGGTGCGCGCGTGGAAGATGATCGGGCGGGCGACGTCCTCCTGCAACTTCTTGTCGATGTCCCACACCAGCTTCTTGCGCTTGGCGATATCGGTCTCCTGCGACTGCACGTCGAACAGCTTTTCGATCTCCTTGTTGCAGTAATTGGTGTAGTTGCGCTCGGAGCCGCAGGAATAGTTCTCGTAGAACGACTGGTCGGGATCGTCGACGGCATTGCCGGTCAGGTTGAGGCCGAGCATGTAGTCCTTGCGCGCGATCTTCGGGAACCAGTTCGCGGTCTCGACCACGTCGAGCTCGCCGTCGATATAGATGCTCTTGAGCTGGTCAATCAGGATCACCGCCGGATCGCGGTAGACCGGGATGTTGCGGGTCGAGACCTTGACGGCGAGGTGCTTGTCCGGCCCGTAGCCGGCTTTCTGCATCAGCTTCCGGGCTTCCTCGCGGTTGGCGTTGATGTCGGGACCGTACCCCGGAATGGTCTCCAGCATCTCCTTCGGCATGCCCCACAGACCGTTCGGTGGCGGCAGCATGGTGCCGCCGACATCGCCCTGGCCCTCGAACATGATCGAGATGAACGCCTTGCGGTCCAGCGACAGCGCCATGGCCTTGCGGATGTCGATGTTGTCGAACGGCGGCGCCGATGAATTGACGATGATGTTGGTCGCGACGTTGTTCGGCTCGACCTCGCAGATCGCGTTCGGCGCCTGCGACTTCACGTCTTTCAGCAGCGGAATGCTCACCTCGGTCGGGAAGGTCATGTCGAACTTGCCGGCGACGAAGGCGAGGATCGCGGTCGAGCGGTTCGGGATGATGGTGAACTCGATGCCATCGAGATAGGGCCGGCCCTTGCGCCAATAGTCGGTGTTGCGCGTCAGCTTGATCGATTCATTGGCCTTGAACTCGACGAATTTGAACGGGCCCGTGCCGATCGGATGCGTGCGCATGTCGCCGGGCGAGACGTGGCAGGGATAGACCGGCGTATAGCCGGAGGCGAGCAGCGCCAGCAGCGACGGCTGCGGGCGCTTCAAATTGAAGGAGACCTCGAGATCGCCATTGGTCGAGACATCGTTGACCTGGTCGTACCAGCTCTTGCGCGGGTTCTGCCGGAACTTCTGCTGCGACTTGCCCATCAGCATGTCGAAGGTGCATTTGACGTCCGCCGAGGTGAACGGCTTGCCGTCGTGCCATTTGACGCCCTGGCGCAGCTTGAAGGTCAGCGTCTTGTTGTCGTTGACCCAGGCCCAGCTCTCGGCGAGTTCCGGCACGATGTTGTTCATCGTGTTCTGGGGCTCGTCCTGCTTGTAGATGACGAGGTTGTTGAAGACCGGCATGAAGGGAACATTGAGCGAGTAGGTCGCGCCTTCATGGATCGAGGCGTTGCCGGGGCTGTCGCGGTGATACATCCGCAGGATTCCGCCCTGTTTGGGCTCGCCGGCGAAGGCATTGGTCGAAAACGCCAGCAAAGATAGCGCCGCCGTCGCGGCGAGCGCCCACACGCTCCGCATCCTCGGTCCTCCCTGGACATCAGCCGTTTACGGCCTGTTTGATCCGACGATAGCCGACGCGCGCGGAGGGAGGCAACGGGCGAAGCTGCTCAGCGGGCTTGGCAATTCGGATGACTTAACGCCGCAGGAGTTTCATAATCTCACAATGTGAGAGTGCAGGTGCGAAGGGCGGTTCCGTCGTGATGTTGTGCAGCACTGCACGAACAAACACCGGCCCCCCGTGCGCAATTGCGCACTAGGCCGGGACGACACCGAGAGTGAGGCGCGAGACTGCCCAAGCTTCTCACACGATCCTCGACGTCTTGTTGCCCCAGTAGCGGTCCCTTAGCAGCCGCTTGTACAGTTTCCCCGTCGGCAGCCGCGGCAACTCCTTCTCGAAATCGACCGAGCGCGGCACTTTCTGCCGCGACAGTGACGCCCCGCAGAAGGCAATCAGCTCTTCGGCGAGCGTTTCGTCGGGCCTCACGCCCGGCATCGGCTGCACCACGGCCTTCACCTCCTCGCCGAGATCGGGATTGGGCACGCCGAACACGGCGGCATCGGCGACCTTCGGATGGGTGATCAGCAAATTCTCGCATTCCTGCGGATAGATGTTCACGCCACCGGAGATGATCATGAAGGTGGCGCGGTCGGTGAGATAGAGGAAGCGGTCGTCGTCGACATAGCCGACGTCGCCGACGGTGCTCATGCTGCCATCGGCCGAGCGCGCCTCCTTGGTCTTTTCGGGATCGTTGAAATATTCGAAGGGCGATCCCGTCTTGAACCAGACCTGGCCAGGCGTTCCGGTCGGGCACGGCCGCATGTCCTCGTCGAGAATGTGGAGGTCGCCGAGCAGCACCTTGCCGACGGTGCCGCGGTGGCTCAGCCATTCCTCGCTGTTGCAGGCAGTGAAGCCGAGACCTTCGGTCGCGCCGTAATATTCGTGAATGATCGGCCCCCACCATTTGATGATGTCGTCCTTGACCAGCGCCGGGCAGGGCGCAGCCGCATGGATCGCGATCTCGAGCGAGGAGAGGTCGTAGTGCGTGCGAACGTTCTCGGGCAGCTTCAGCATGCGCGAAAACATCGTCGGCACCAGCTGGCTGTGGGTGATGCCCCACTGCTCGACGAGCTGGAGGTAACGCTCCGGGTCGAATGTCTCCATGATGACGACGGTGCCGCCCTGGCGGATCGTCAGATTGACCGCGGCTTGTGGTGCCGAGTGATAGAGCGGTGCGGGCGACAGGTAGATCATGCCCTCGCGGTAATGCCAGAGCTTGTGCAGGAAATCGAACAGCGGCAGATTGTGCTTCGGCGGTTCTTCCGGCAGCGGCCGAATGATGCCCTTCGGCCGTCCGGTCGTGCCGGACGAATAGAGCATGGCGGTGCCGAGCCACTCATCCGCGACCGGCGTCTTCGGCAGATCGGCGGTGACATCCGCGAGCCCGACGATGCGGTCGCTCTCGCCGGGGCCATCGGCGACGATGCAGAGCTTGATATCAGGGCAGGCCTGGATCGCTTCGCGCGCGACGTCCAGCTTCGCCACTGACGTGATCAGGATCTTCGATTGGCTGTTGACGAGGAGATAGGCCAGCTCACCGGGCGTCAGGAAGGAGTTGATGCAGGTGTAGTAGAGGCCGGACCGTTCGCCCGCGCCGCAGGCTTCGAGATAGCGGGAATTGTTCTCCATGAAGATCGAGTAGTGATCGAGCCGCCTCAAGCCGTGCTTGCGAAACAAGTGCGCCAGCCGGTTGCTGCGTGCATCGAGCTCGCGATAGGTGACGGCCTCGCCCGTCGTCGCCATGATGAAGGCGGGTTGCAACGGACGCAGACGGGCGTGCAGACCTGGATACATCAGTCCTCCGGGATTGAACTCATGCGGCGAGAAGCAGGATTTCGCGCACCTGTGCAGGCGCCTCGATCTTGCGCGGATTGCGCGGGATCCAGTTGGTGCGCATCGCCTGTTCGGCGATGGCATCGAAATGTTCGGGCGAGACGCGGACGTCAGCGAGGCTGCGGGGCATGCCGAGCGAACGGATGAAGGCGTCGAGCACGTCGGCGGCGTTGTGGCCGGGAAAGCCCATGGCGGCGGCGACGATCATCTGGCGCTCGGCGTTGGCGCTCGCGTTCCAGCGCATCACTGCCGGCAGCATGATGCAGGAGGTGTAGCCGTGCGGCACGTCGAAGGCCGCACCGAGGACGTAACCGATGCCGTGGCTCGCCCCCATCGGCACGCCGGCGGCGAGTGCGCCCATCGACAGCCAGGTGCCGATCTGTGCATCCATCCGCGCGTCGAGATCGCTCGCGTCGGCCTTCACCCGCGGCAGCGCATCGGCGAGCATGGCGAGGCCCTTCACCGACTGCGCGTCGGCGTAAGGGTGGGTCTCGCGCGAGCAGATCGCCTCGACGCAATGGTCGACGGCGCGAATGCCGGTCGAGAGGAACAGCCATTCGGGCGTGTGCACGGTGATGGCGGGATCGAGGATGGTCGCGCGCGGCACGGTCAGCGGATGCCGCAGCATCTGCTTCACATGGGTGCTGCGGTCGGTGACGCCCGCGATCGACGAGAACTCGCCGCCTGCGATCGTGGTCGGCACGCTGATCTGGCGCACGGTCGGTGCCGTCATCTCCGGTGCGACGCCCTTGTGGACGCGGACACGGTCGATGCCGTCAATGTCGTCGATGCCGTTGGCGAGACAGAGCTGTACCGCCTTGGCGCCGTCGGTGATCGAGCCGCCACCCACGGTGACGATCAGGTCGGCGCCGGCCTCGCGTGCCGCATTGGTCGCGGCGATCACCGCCTCGCGCGGCGTGTGCGCCGGCATGGCATCGAACAGCCCGGCGCAGCGCGGCCCCAGCGCCTGGACGATTTTTGCGATCTCGTCGGTCTCCCGGTTCAACGTGCCCGAGACCATCAGGAAGGCGCGGCGCGTTCCCAGCCGGTCCATCTGCGCGACAATGGCCTCAGTCGCCGGATGGCCGAATACGACCTCCTCGATCGCGCCGTAAACGACACGTCCCTGATGCACGCCTGTCCTCCCCGGACAATTCGTCTTGTTTTTGTAAGGGGTAATCTAGCCGAGCGGCCGTCCCGCGTCATGTGCGAAGACGCTGGCTCTTTCTTACCCTCCCCTGGAGGGGGAGGGTCGATCGCGCGCAGCGCGGGCGGGGTGGGGTGATCTCTCCACTCGGGCACTGTTGGACGCGGAGAGACCGTCACCCCACCCCGTCTCACATTTCGCTGCGCTCAATGTGAGCCGACCCTCCCCCTCCAGGGGAGGGTGGAGAATGCGGCACGTTCATCGCCAACCTTAAGCACACCTGTCTGCGTGCGAGGTCGGCTATCCCGGAGTCAACCCGCCATCAGGCCAGGGCATTCTCTTGAGCATTGCGCGTGGTGTAGTCTTGAAGAGTTCATCATCGCGACCCATCTTGTGCCGCCCGCGGGTGGAGGACTACCCTGCATTTTCCGCGGCTTTTGTGCGAGGACCTGGGATGAGTGGACCGGACGGAAGCGAGCAATTTGTCAAAACGCACGATTTCGTTCAGCCTAGGCCCCATCTTGCGCCTTACGCCATAGCCGGCCTTCTCGCCGCCGCCTTCGCGCTCAGTGGTTGCGGGCAGCCGAGCTCGCAAGCGGCAGCACCTCCGCCTCCGCCGGTGACTGTCGCCCAGCCGGTCAAGCGCACCGTCACCGATTGGGACGAGTACACCGGCCGGTTCGAGGCGGTCGAGGAGGTGCAGGTGCGCCCCCGCGTCGGCGGCTTCGTCAACTCCGTCGAGTTCCAGGACGGTGCGATCGTGCATCAGGGCGACCTGCTCTATGTGATCGACCCGCGCCCGTTCGAGGCGGTGGCCGAGCAGGCGGACGGCCAGCTGTCCGACGCCCGCGCCAAGGTGGAGCTCGCCAAGCGCGAGCTCGATCGCGGTCTGAACCTGGTGCAGACCAGCGCGGTGTCCGAACAGGTCGTCGACCAGCGCCGTCAGGCCTTGCAGGCTGCGCACGCTGCCGAGACCCAGGCCGAAGGCGCGTTGAAGGCCGCCCGGCTCAACATCGAGTTCACGCACGTGACCGCGCCGCTCACCGGCCGCGTCAGCCGCCATCTCGTCAGCCCCGGCAACCTCGTGCAGGGCAGCGACACCGGCACGTCGACGCTGCTGACCTCGATCGTCTCGCTCGACCCGATCTACATCTATTTCGACATGGATGAGACGACCTTCATCAAATACAGCAAGCTGTGGTTCGAGGGTAAGCGTCCGAGCTCGCGCGATACCGCGAACCCGGTGCAGGTGACGCTGGCCGGCGAGGCCAAGCCGTCGCATGACGGCGCCATCAACTTCCTCGACAACCGGCTCGATGTCTCCACGGGCACGCTGCGCAGCCGCGCCGTGGTCAAGAACACCGATCTTTCGATCCTGCCCGGCCAGTTCGGTCGCGTCCGCTTGATCGGCAGCGCGCCTTACGAGGCGCTGTTGATCCCCGATGTTGCGGTCGCGACCGACCAGTCGCGCAAGATCGTGTTCGTGGTGAAGCCCGACGACACGGTGGAGGCGCGGCCGGTGGTGCTCGGTCCGCTCGACGACGGCCTGCGCGTGATCCGCGAAGGGCTGACGGCGGAGGACCGCGTCATCGTCAACGGCATCCAGCGCGCCCGTGTCGGCGCCAAGGTCGCCCCGAAGACCGCTCAAGCGCCGGCTGGTGGCAAGTCATGAATCTTGGCCGTCTCTCCATCAACCAGCCGATTCTGGCGATGGTGCTGTCGATCGTGCTCCTGATCGTCGGTGCGCTCGCCTATTCGACGCTGCCGGTCTCCGAATATCCGCAAGTGGTGCCGCCGACCGTCGTCGTCACCACGCAATATCCGGGCGCCTCGGCCCAGACCGTGTCCGACACCGTCGCCGCTCCGATCGAGCAACAGATCAACGGCGTCGAGGACATGCTGTATCTCTACAGCCAGGCGACCTCGAACGGTCAGCTCACCATCACCGTCACCTTCAAGCTCGGCACCGACCTCGACAAGGCCCAGGTGCTGGTGCAAAACCGCGTCGCGATCGCGCAGCCGCAGTTGCCGGACGAGGTGCAGCGCAATGGCGTCGTCACCCGCAAGAACTCGCCCGACATTTTGATGGTCGTGTTCATGCTGTCGCCGGACGACACGTTCGACCAGCTTTACATCTCCAACTACGCGCTGCTCCAGGTCCGCGACCAGCTGCTGCGCATCGACGGTGTCGGCGACATCCAGATCTTCGGCGCGCGCGACTATTCGATGCGGCTCTGGCTCGATCCTGACCGCATCGCCAATCTCGGCCTGACCTCGACCGAGGTGCTGGCCGCGATCCGTGCGCAGAACGTGCAGATCGCCGGTGGCCAGATCGCCGAGCCGCCGATCGCCGACCGCGCCTTTCAACCCAATCTGGTTTTCACTGGACGCCTGAAGGATCAGAAGCAGTTCGAGGACATCCTGATCAAGGCCGGCTCCGACGGTCGCACGGTGCGCCTGCGCGACGTCGCCCGCATCGAGCTCGGCGCTCTCGCCTATTCGACCAACAGCTTCCTGCTGCGAAAGTCCGCGGTCGCCATGCTGGTGACGCAGCGGCCGGGTTCGAATGCGCTCGCGACGGCAAAGAACATCTCCGACACGATGGCGACGCTCAAGACGAGCTTTCCGAAGGGCCTCGACTACAACATCGGCTACAATCCGACCGAGTTCATCGCACAGTCCGTCCACGAGCTGATCAAGACCATCTACGAAGCCATGCTGCTCGTGGTCATCGTCGTGCTGGTGTTCCTGCAGGGCTGGCGTCCCGCGATCATCCCGATCATCGCGATCCCGGTCTCGCTGGTCGGCACCTTCGCGGTGATGGCGGCGCTCGGCTTCTCCATCAACAATCTCACTTTGTTCGGGCTCGTGCTCGCGGTCGGCATCGTCGTCGACGACGCCATCGTCGTGGTCGAGAATGTCGAACGGCATCTCGAGCATGGCCTGAGCCGGCGCGATGCGGCGCTGAAGACGATGGAGGAGGTCGGCGGTGCGTTGGTCTCGATTGCGCTGGTGCTCTGTGCGGTGTTCGTGCCGACGGCGTTCCTGGGTGGTATCTCCGGGCAATTCTTCCAGCAATTCGCTGTCACCATCGCGGTTGCGACCGCGATCTCCTGCTTCTGCTCGCTGACGCTGTCGCCGGCGCTGGCCTCGCAGATCCTCACCCCGCATGAGGAGAAGCGGCCACCTGCCGCCTGGAATCTGCTCGCGCGTGGCTGGAACGCCTTCACCGGTGCCTTCAACCGTCTGTTCGACCGGTTGGCGCACGGCTATGCCGGCCTCGCCAATTTCGTGATCCGACACGCGGTGGTGATGATCCTGATCTATGTCGTGCTGATCGGCAGCGCCGGCTGGCTGATCGCGACCACGTCGCAGGGCTTCATCCCGGCACAGGACCGCGGCTACGTCATCATCTCGGTGCAATTGCCGGGCGCGGCATCGCTGGCGCGCACGACCGAGATCGTGCGCGAGATCGAGCGGATCTCGCTGGATACGCCGGGCATCGTCCGCGTGGCCGCCTTCGCCGGCTTCTCCGGCGCGACACGCACGCAGGCCGGCAACGCGGCGGCACTGTTCCCGGTGTTCGAGGAACCCGAGGTGCGGCTGAAGAAGGGGCTGACGGCGAACGCGATCACCGGCGAGCTGCGCAAGCGTCTCTCCGCGATCCAGGGCGCCTTCATCATCGTCATTCCGCCGCCGGCCGTGCCCGGCATCGGCACCGGCGGCGGTTTCACCATCCGCATCCAGGACCGCCAGGGTCGCGGGCCCGAGCTGCTGGCATCGGCGACCGACGAACTCGTCGCCGCTGCGCGCAAATCGCCGTTGCTCCTCGGCCCCACGGTGTTCTCGCCGTTCTCGGCCAACACGCCGCAGCTGTTCGTCGACATCGACCGCACCAAGGCCCAGAAGCTCGGCGTGCCCATCGCCAACATCAACGACACGATCCAGACCTATTTCGGATCGACCTATGTCAACGACTTCAACCTGTTCGGCCGCACCTATCACGTCACCGCGCAGGCTGATTTCCCGTTCCGGAAAGAGCCCGCCGATCTCGCGCGCTTGCGCACGCGAAATGCCTCCGGCGACATGGTGATGCTCGGCAGCGTGGTCGACTTCAAGGATGTTTCGGGACCGGACCGCGTCGCGCGCTACAATCTCTACGCGGCGTCCGAATTGCAGGGTGAGCCGGCGCCGGGTACGAGTTCGACCACCGCGCTCAACACCATCAAGAAGCTCGCCGACGACATCCTGCCGAGCGGGTTTACGTTCGAGTGGACGGACCTGTCCTATCAGCAGGTCACCGGCGGCAATGCCGGTCTCTACGTGTTCCCGATCTGCGTGCTGTTCGTCTATCTCGTGCTCGCCGCGCAATACGGCAGCTGGACGCTGCCGTTTGCGGTGATCCTGATCGTGCCGATGTGTCTGCTCGCGGCCACTATCGGCGTGCGCATCATGGGCCAGGACGTCAACATCCTGACCCAGATCGGCTTCGTCGTGCTGGTGGGATTGGCGGCGAAAAACGCGATCCTGATCGTCGAGTTCGCACGCGATATCGAAAAGGAAGGCAAGCCGCGGCTCGAGGCCGTGATCGAAGCCTGTCGGTTGCGGCTGCGGCCGATCCTGATGACGTCCTTCGCCTTCATCCTCGGCGTGCTGCCGCTGGTGATCTCGTCCGGCTCCGGCTCGGAGATGCGCCAGGCCGTCGGCGTCGCCGTGTTCTTCGGCATGATCGGCGTCACGCTGTTCGGACTGCTGTTCACGCCGATCTTCTATGTGGTGGTGCGGAACCTGGCCGAGGGGCGGAACGAGGGGAAGCCGGAGGGGGCCGCGTAGCTGGTGGGCCGCGACGCCTCCAAAATCACAGTGTCGTCCCGGCGAAGGCCGGGACCCATAACCCCAGGGAGGAGTTGTGGGCGAGGCTGGTAACCACGAGTCTTCGCCAAACATCTCCCTGTGGCTATGGGTCCCGGATCTGCGCTTCGCTTGTCCGGGACGACAGCGGTTGTGTGACGCACAGCCGCCCATACTAACGGCCTACGCAAAACCAATGGGCACGCGCGCCGTTCTTCACTAGTATCCGCGCGATTTCAAAACAGAACACTGCTGGGAGTTAACAGATGAAATCAGCACTTTTGGCCGCTGTCGCAACGTCGGCTCTGTTGCTGGCCGCGCCGGCCTCCGCGCAAGGCGTCAAGATCGGCATCCTGAACGATCAGTCCGGCGTCTACGCCGATTACGGCGGCAAGTATTCGGTCGAGGCAGCCAAGATGGCGATCGAGGATTTTGGCGGCGAGGTGCTCGGCCAGAAGGTCGAGATGGTCACCGCCGATCACCAGAACAAGCCCGATCTGGCGACGTCGATCGCGCGGCGCTGGTATGACGCCGATGGTGTCGACATGATCACGGAACTGACGACGTCGTCGGTGGCGCTCGCCGTGCAGGACCTGTCGAAGGAAAAGAAGAAGATCGACATCGTGGTCGGCGCGGCCACGTCGAGCATCACCGGGTCTGCGTGCTCGCCCTATGGTTTCCACTGGGCGTTCGACACCCATGCGCTCGCGGTCGGGACCGGCGGCGCGCTGACCAAGGCCGGCGGCGACAGCTGGTTCTTCCTCACGGCTGATTATGCGTTCGGCTACGCGTTGGAAAAGGACACCAGCGAGATCGTCACCGCCAATGGCGGCAAGGTGCTGGGCTCGGTCCGCGTGCCGCTCAACTCGTCGGACTTCTCCTCCTTCCTGCTGCAGGCGCAGAGTTCGAAGGCGAAGATCGTCGGCCTCGCTAATGCCGGCCAGGACACCACCAACTCGATCAAGCAGGCGGCCGAATTCGGCATCGTGCAGGGCGGCCAGAAGCTCGCCGGCCTGCTGATGACGCTCGCCGAGGTGCATGGTCTAGGCTTGCAGGCGGCGCAGGGCCTGGTGCTGACCGAAGGCTTTTATTGGGATCATAATGACACGACGCGCGCGTTCTCCGAGCGCTTCTTCAAGCGCACCGGGCGGATGCCGAGCATGATCCACGCCGGCACCTATTCGGCGACGTTGAGCTATCTGAAGGCGGTGAAGGCCGCCGGCACCAAGGACACCGAAGCCGTCGCCAAGAAGCTGAAGGAGCTGCCGGTCGACGATGCCTTCGCCAAGGGCAAGGTGCTCGAGAATGGCCGCATGGTCCACGACATGTATTTGTTCGAGGTGAAGAAGCCCTCGGAATCGAAGAAGCCGTGGGACTATTACAAGGAGATCGCGACGGTCCCCGGCGACAAGGCGTTCTTCACCGCCAAGGAAAGCGGCTGCCCGCTGACGAAGTGAGGCGATAAGCCAACGCTAGCGCCACACCCTTGCTGTCGTCCCGGCGCACGCCGGGACCCATAACCCCAGGGAGGAGTGTGGCGCGAGCTGGTAACTCCGAGTCTTCGCCAAATATCTCCCTGTGGGTATGGGTCCCGGATCGGCGCTCCGCTTCGCTACGCTTGTCCGGGACGTCGGCGGAATCCGTAGAGACCGTCTGCCTCACACCAGTCGCAACACCACCGCGCCCAGCGCCCCCACCCACAGCGCAAGCGCCGCGAGCGCCTGGATCAGAAACCCCGGGCCGCGCTTCGCCGCCGCCTTCGAATATCCGATGAAGTACACCACGCGGCCGATGATCCAGACCGCGCCGAGCGCGGCTGCGACGGTATCGCCGATATAGACCGCGGACAGCCAGAGCGACGGCAGGACAATCGGCATCCATTCCAGCGTGTTGGCCTGGATGCGAAAGGCGCGCTCGAAATCCGGATGGCCCGATGTCGCCGGCACCTTGATGCCCGTTCTCGAGCGCGCTCGCGAGACGTTGATGGTGACGAAGAGATAGAATGCAATCGCCAGCAGCGTGACGAGGGCGGTGAGATGATACATCGAAGCCTCCGGCAGTCAGATGCAGCTCAATAGCCGGTCAGCTCGAGATAGCCAACGCCGTGATGCGTGCCGGAGAAGCTGATCGGTCCTTCCCAGTAGGCAAAGCCGGTCCCCATCCACGCCCGCGGATTGAGCGGCTTGCAGGCAATCGAGAAGAACCGTGACGGGATCGCGATTTGCCATTCCACCGGCAGCTTGCGGCCCGCAACCTCTGCCGTCGCTTTCGGACTCATCTGGATATCGTTGCCCGCAATCATCTGCGTCTCGCCGCTGGCACTGATCCAGTTGCCGAACGGATAATCCTTGCCGTCCTTCTGGCGCAGCCGGTACAGCATCAACTTGTCGCCGGAGGCGAGGTGCAGCGACAGCCAGTCCCAACCGGTCTGGTCGGCGTCGAGCGGCTGGCTGCTCCATTCCCGATCCATCCAGGCCTGGCCGGATACATTGACCGGCTTGTCGTCGATGGTGAGCGTGCCGCGCGCGCGGTAGAACGGCTGGCTGTAATAATAGGACGCTTGCCCGCGTTCCGACTTGCAGCTGTAGCCGCCGTCGCCTTGCAAGACGACCGGGCGATCCGATTCAAGCGTGAGCGCGTAGCTGAAATCGATGCCGGATGCCTTCAGCGTCGCCGGTGACAGGGTATGATCGTCGGTGCGCTCAGAACCCTTCATCTCCCAATCGTCGATCCACGCCGCGAACGGTTTTGCTTCGACGTTGGCCTGCCCGATGCCGCCGCGGGAAAACAGCTCGTTGAAACGGTGGGTGTCGGCACGCGTCACCGCGGCATGCGCCATCCAGATCTGCTGATTGGCCCAGCCCTCGGCTTGCGGTCCCGGCTTTGCGGCCTGGCGGAACAGCGTCCATTGCAGCCCGCAGGCAGCGCCACTGCTGTCGACGAGGTTCGCCGTGAGATACCACCACTCGATACGAAATGCCGGATGTGGCCCGTGATCTCCGGGGAAGGTGAATGCCTTTCCGGGCGTGACCTTCGCAAAACCGTCGGCGGTCTCGCCGAGCCCGGCATAGCCTTGCGCATGTGCGCGACGCGCGAGGGCGAGCGCGGCGACGCCGCCGGCAAAGGCGCGCCGCGAAAGTTTCTCAGCGCTCATTGGCAAACACCTTGACGAGGCTCGCCGGCTGCATCCGCGCCAGGCGTAGCACCGGCAGCAGCGCGGCGAGCAGCGAGGCGATCAGCGCGACCGCGACCAGTTCGACCAGTTGCAGCGGGAAGACATGGAACGGCAGCCGCCACCCGAACGCCTTGACGTTCACGATCGCAATCAGGCACCACGCCACCAGCAGACCGAGCGGCACGGCGAGTAGCGAGGTGAACAGCGCCACCGACAGCGTCTTGGTCAGCTCGACCGCGGCAAGGCGCGGTCGCGTGATGCCGATCGCCCAGAGCGGGGCGAGCTGCGGCAGGCGCGAGTTGGCCAGCGTCAGCAGGCTGGTCAACAGTGCGATGCCGGCGACGCCGAGCGTGAAGGCATTCAGCGCCGACGTCACCGCAAAGGTGCGGTTGAAGATGCGGATCGATTCCGCCTTCACTGTCGCCTGGTCGGCCACGGCGCGGTCGTCGAGCGCGAACTGCTTCTGCAAGGCTGTGATCAGGACAGGGATACTGTCGCGCGGGACGATCAGCCCGATCCGTGTCTGCGGCGTTTGCGGAAACTGCCGGATCAGTGCGGCGACGTTCACCGCCAGCTGCCCTTTGGGGTTGCCGTAATCGGCATAGATGCCGACGATGTCGAGCTCCCAGGTCCCGCCCGGCGCCGGCACCTCGATGACGTCGCCGACGCGGACGTTGAGGCGGCGGCTCAGCTGCTCGCTGATGAAGGCGGCATTGCCGGGCACAAGCTGCGTCCAGGCGCGCGGCGCGGTCTCCAGCATCGGCCAGCGCTCGCGATAGAGCGCGTGATCGGGCAGGCCGAGCAATTCCACCGGCTGGCCCGCGACCAGCGTCTCCGCGCGCCCGCCCGACAGGATCGCCAAAACCTCGCTGCGGTCCTTCAGCCAGTTGCGGATCGCCACGCCTTGCGCATTGTCGGCGGCGCTGATGTAGACGTCGGCTGCGAGCCGTCCATCGAGCCAGCCGACGAAGGTGCGGCTGAACGTTTCCACCATGGTGGAGACCCCGACATTGACGGCCAGCGCGAGCAGCAGCGCCATCAGCGCCAGCGACAATCCCGACAGCTGCTGCCGGCTGTCGGCCCAGAACCACAGTGCCAACGGCCCGCGCGCAAAACGCTGGCCTGCGAGCAGCAGGATCTCGAGGAAGGCAGGCAGGATCAGCGCCGCACCAAGCATCAGCGCCGCCAGCAGGCCGAAGCCCGCGATCAGCGATTGTCCGTACTGGAGCAGCAGCAGTGCGACCGCGAACACGGCGCAGGCGGCGACGCTTTGCAGGATCAGCCAGCGGCGCTGTCGCTGCTGCCAGGCATGCGGCTGCGCGGTCGCCAGCACCGGCATCCTGATCGCCTTGATCAGGCTGGTCGCGGCCGCCACGATCGCACCGGCGACGCTGATGCCGATGCCGGCAAGCCACCATTCGGGCCGGAGCGTGAGCTGCCCGGGGATTTGTGCGCCATAGAGCCCGCGCAGCGACGCCGCCACGTCGGGCAACAGCGCCGCCGCGATGAAATAACCGCAGACGAGTCCGATCAGGCCGGCGACCAGCGCCAGTGCCACCAGCTCGATCACCAGCACGCTGTTGACCAGCCGCGCCGAGGCGCCGCAGGCGCGCAAGGTCCGCAGCATCGGCAGCCGCTGCTCGAAGGCAAGGCCGACGGCCGAATTGACGATGAAGAGGCCGACGAAGAACGACAGCAGGCCGAAGGCGGTGAGGTTGAGATGGAAACTGTCGGTCAGTCGCTCCAGCTCGGTCTCCGCGGTCGGCTCTATCAGCTGCAATTGGTCGCCGATGATGCTTGCGAGCGGCGCGGGCTTGCCCTTCGCCTTGCCGATCAAGAGGCGTGAGACCTGATCCGGCTTGTTCAGCAGCCGCTGCGCCACGCCGATATCGACCACCAGCACGTCGGGCACGAGCTGGGGCAGCACATGCAGCGGCGGCAGCTTTGCGCCGCTGCTGATGGCGAGCGTCGCGCCGTCCTGCTCATGCAAATCGCCCAGCGTCTCCTGCGCCACCAGCGTCTGGCCGGGCGCGGCAACGAAGCTGCCGAGATCGGCCGCGCCGAGGCGCGGCGCGTTGCCGACGTCGGCCGGCAGTGTCACCGGCTCAATGCCGAGCAGCCGCACCGAGCGTCCATTGATTTGAACGCGGCCTTCCAGCACCGGCGAGACCGGCCAGCCCGCGCGGCGGAGTTTGACGAACAGCTCTTGCGGAAACGTCGCCGCGTTCGGTGCCACCAGCATCGCGGTGCGGACACCGCCGAACGTCGCGGCCGCGCGGTCATAGGCGCTGCGGGCCTGCTGGTTGATCGCCTGGACGCCGCTCCACAGCGCCGTCGCCGCGATCAGGCCGATCAGCAGCGTTGCGAATTGCATCCGGTGCCGCCGCCAATGGCTGAGCAGCACGGCGAGCACCCACAGCGCGCGTCTCATGCGATCCGTCCCGCATGGAGGACGATGTGACGGTCGAGCGTGCCGGCCAGATGCAGGCTGTGCGTCACCATCAGGAAGCCGCAGCCGGTGCGCGCGACGAGGTCGCGCGTCAGCGCCAGCACGTCGTCGGCGGTGGCTTCATCGAGATTGCCGGTGGGCTCGTCCGCGAGCAGCAGCGATGGTTTCGTCGCCAGCGCCCGGCCGATCGCGACCCGCTGCTGCTGTCCGCCCGATAATTGCTCTGGATAACGCTTGAGCAGGCCGTCGAGCCCGAGCCGTTCGGTCAGCTCCCTGGTCCAGGCCGTATCGTGCCGGCCGGCGATGCGCGCCTGGAAGGCGAGATTGTCGGCGACCGACAGGCTCGGGATCAGGTTGAACTGCTGAAAAACCAGGCCGATCCGGTCTCGTCGCAGCTCGGCGCGGCCGGCATCGGAGAGCTTCGTGACCTCGGTGTCCTCCAGACGGATCGTGCCGCCATCGGCGGCATCCAGCCCGGCGATCAGGTGCAGCAGCGTGCTCTTGCCGCTGCCGGACTCGCCGGTCAGCGCGACGCGCTCGCCGGCCTTGAGGTCGAGATCGACGCCGCGCAGCACATGAACCGGCTCTGCGGCCGAGGAGAAGGTTTTGGAGAGGTTTCGGATGCTCAGCAAGATCAATGCGCCGGACGGAATTAACTCCATGCTGCGTAGCACACTTACTGTGGAAATGCCGGGGTTGCGTTGCCGTTCAAGCCGTTGTTAGCTCACGAGACGGCCGGATCAAAAGTGCCGAAAAAAGACATACGGGGAGAATGATGAGCGCTCAGGGAATGCCGTCCGCGGCGGCTAAGACGGCAGGGGTAACTAAGGAAACGCCGAAGGGCGCCTGGACCGTCACTTTTCTCCTCTTTCTCTTCATGGTGGTGAACTTCGCGGACAAGATCGTCGTCGGCCTCGCCGGCGTGCCGATCATGACCGATCTGAAGCTCGAGCCTGCGCAATTCGGCATGCTCGGCTCCTCGTTCTTCATCCTGTTCTCGGTCTCGGCGATCGTGGTCGGCTTCATCGTCAACAAGGTGCCGACGCGCTGGGTACTGCTGACGCTGGCGGTGATCTGGGCGCTGGCGCAGTTTCCGATGGTCGGCACCGTCTCCTTCACCACGCTGCTGATCTGCCGCATCGTGCTTGGCGCTGGCGAAGGCCCGGCCTTCTCGGTCGCTGCGCACGCGATCTACAAATGGTTCCCGGATGAGAAGCGCACGCTGCCGACCGCGATCCTGTCGCAGGGTTCGGCCTTCGGCGTCATCCTCGCCGTGCCCGCGCTGAACTGGGTCATCGTCAATCACTCCTGGCATTACGCCTTCGGCGCACTCGGTGTCGTCGGCCTGATCTGGGTCTGTGCCTGGCTGGCGCTCGGCAAGGAGGGCCCGCTCGAGGACACGAAGGCGCTCGCGGCCAACGAGCCGAAGATTCCCTACATCCAGCTGCTGACCTCGCGCACTTTCCTGGGCTGCGTGATCGCGACCTTCGGCGCCTATTGGGCGCTGTCGCTCGGGCTGACCTGGTTCACCGCGTTCATCATCACGGGTCTCGGCTTCTCGCAGGAGCAGGCCGGCTTCATCTCGATCCTGCCCTGGGTGTTCGGCGCCACCATCGTCATCCTGACGGGCTGGATCTCGCAGGTCATGATGGCGCGCGGCTACTCCACGCGCATCTCGCGCGGTGTGCTCGGCTCGGTGCCGCTGATCATCGGCGGCCTGATCCTGGCGACGATGCCGCACGTTCAGGGCGCGGGCCTGCAGATCGCGCTGCTCGTCGTCGGCTCGGGTCTCTGCGGTGCGATCTACGTGGTCTGCCCGCCGATGCTCGGCGAATTCACCCCGGCCTCGCAGCGCGGCGCCATCATCGCGATCTACGGGGCGCTCTACACGCTCTCCGGCATCATCGCACCGATGGTGATGGGCACCGTGATCCAGCGCGCCGGCAGCATGCTGAACGGCTACATGACCGGCTTCACCATCAACGCAGTGGTGATGGTCGGCTCCGGCGTCATCGGCCTGCTGCTGCTCTGGCCGAACACCGAGAAGGCCCGCCTGACCCGTGGCGCGGCGCCGCGGGAGGCCGGGCTGAAGGGCGCGGTGTCACCGACGTAAGCGACGGGCAAGCAGCCCGCTCCAATCACAGCTGTCGTCCCGGGGCGCGCGTAGCGCGAGCCCGGGACCCATAACCACAGGGAGTGGTTTGGGACGAGGCTGGCAACTCCGAGTCTTCGCAAAACGATTGCTGCGGCGTATGGGTCCCGGCCTTCGCCGGGACGACAGCAGAGATTGAGGCGCGACCTTCGCGCCTCGTACTCCGCCTAATTCACCCCCTGCGCACCCCGGATCAGCTTCCCCGGCCGGCGTCCTGTCGCCTCGCCGTGCCGTCGCGTCACCACGCCCGACACGATCGTGGCCTCATAGCCGTCGACATCCTGCAACAGCCGACGGCCGCCGACCGGCAGGTCGTAGTGCACCTTCGGCGGATGCAGATGCAGCCGGTCGTAGTCGATCACGTTGACGTCGGCCTTGTAGCCGGGCGCGATCAAGCCGCGATCGGTCAGCCCGACCGACAGCGCGGTCTTGCGTGACTGCGCGGCGACCACGAACGAGATCGTCAGCTTTTCGCCGCGTTTGCGATCACGCGTCCAGTGCGTCAGCAGATAGGTCGGGAAGCTGGCGTCGCAGATGATGCCGCAATGCGCGCCGCCGTCGGAGAGGCCGGGCACGGACTGCGGATCGATCAGCATCTCGCGGGTCGCGTCGAGATTGCCGTCGGCATAGTTGAGGAACGGTACATAGAGCATGCCGCGGCCCTCGTCCGATAGCATCGCGTCATAAGCGAGCTCCTCCGGCTGCCGGCCCTGCTTGCGCGCCTGCGGGCCCAGTGCGTTCTCCGGCGGCTGTTCATAATCCGGGGGATCGCCGAGCAGGAACATCTTGTCGTAGTTCGGACGGAAGAACAGCGGATCGTCGGTCGACGTCGCGGTCTCGCTCAAAATCGCCTTGCGCACCTCGCTCTGATGCAGCCGCGCCAGCCTCTCCCCAAGCGGCAGTTGCGCGATCGCCTTGTAGCTCGGATGGGTCTGGAACGGGTTGCGCGACAGCTCGAGCCCGAGCAGGAGGCCAACCGGGCGCGCCGCGATCTGCGCGGTGATGGAGAGGCCGCGCTTGGCCGCCGCATTGATCTCGTCCAGCGTCTGGCGCCAGCGGTTGGGCGACTTGTCGTTCTGGGTGATCGAGAACGAGATCGGGCACCTTGTGCTGTCCGCCACCCGCAGCATCATCGGCAGATCTTCGTGGATGGTGGAGAGATCCAGCACGAATTGCAGCACGCTGCGGCCCTGGCTGTGCATCGCTCCGGCAATGGCGGTGAGTTCGTCTTCGCCCGCCTTCAGCGTCGGCGTGAAATCGCCGGTCGAAGTGCGGTGATTGAGCGTGCGCGAGGTCGAGAAGCCGAGCGCGCCGGAGCGCACCGCCTCGCCCGCGAGCTTTGCCATCGCAGCGTTGTCTTCCGCCGTCGAGGGATCGCGGCGTGCGCCACGCTCGCCCATGACATAGACCCGCAGCGCCGCATGCGGCAGCTGCGCGCCGACGTCGATGTCGAAATCGCGCTTCGACAGCCAGTCCATGTAATCCGGAAAGCTTTCCCACGCCCAGGGAATGCCGGCGCTCAGCACGGGCTCCGGAATGTCCTCGACGCCTTCCATCAGCTGGATCAGGCGGACGTGATCGGCCGGCTTGCACGGCGCAAAGCCAACGCCGCAATTTCCCATGATCGCGGTGGTGACGCCGTTCTGCGACGACGGCGTGATGTCCTGGCTCCAGGTGACCTGGCCGTCATAATGGGTGTGCACGTCGACGAAGCCCGGCGTCACCAGCTTGCCGCGCGCGTCGATCTCCTCGCGGCCCTTGGCCGAGACCTTGCCGACCTCGCTGATCTTGCCGCCGGTGATGGCGACGTCAGCCTCGAACAGCTCGCCGCCACGCCCGTCCGCGACGGTGCCGCCGCGGATCACGAGATCAGGGGTGCTCATGTGTTTCTTCCCGTTTTGTTGTTTTGCTTGTCGTCCCGGCCTAGTGCGCAATTGCGCACGGGGGGGCCGGGACCCATAACCACAACCCTTAGTTTGGCGAAGACTGGTCATGACCAGCTCGCGCCACAACTAGCTTCGTGAGTATGGGTCCCGGCCTTCGCCGGGACGACAACTTAATTCGCAGCTCAAGCCTTGGCTTGCGTCTTCCGTTCGGTAAACGGCGACAGCACGACTGTTGCGATCATGAAGATCACGGAGGCGCCGAACACCCAGTGCGGTGCGCTCTGGTCCATGATCCAGCCGAACAGCAGCGGGCTGATGATGCCGCCGAGATTGAAACCGGTGGAGACGATGCCGAAGGCGCGGCCCGCTGCACCGGGAGGCGCGGCGTTGCGCACCAGCATGTCCCGCGACGGCGCGATCACGCCGGAGAGAAAACCCGCGGTCGCCATCGTGGCGGTCAAGGCCCAGCCCGGCAGCGTGACCAGCGCGATCAGCAGCACGATGGCCGCATTCGCGGCAAAGCAGGCGGCGGCGACATAGCCGTGGCGCTCGGTGCGGTCGGCGAGGAAACCGCCCGCGAGCACGCCCGCGGCGCCAAAGCCGAGGAACGCGGTCAGCGCGACATTGGCGACGGAATAGGTTGCGCCATAGCCGCTCATCAGCGCCACCACGCCGAAATTGTTGATGCCAGCCACCGACAGGCTGAGCAGCATGAACAGTGCGGTCAGCGTGATCAGCGCCGGCGTGATGACGGCCTGCTTCGGCATGTCAGCGTTGCCCGGCTTGCTCTTGTGCGCGCCGGCATCGGGAATGTTCATGGCAACCAGCAGCAGCGCCACCAGCACGCCGATCGCGCCCGATGCGATCAACGCGCCGACGCCGCCGGACACGGTGATCAGCGCGGCGACGATCGCCGGCGCAACGGCACCACCGAAATAGCCGGCAAAGGTGTGGATCGAGAAGGCGCGGCCCATCCGCGCCTCGTCCATGTGCTCGGCGAGGATCGCGTAATCGGCGGGATGGTAGACGCTGTTGGCGAGCCCGAGCAGCACGGCGCAGGCGATCAGCGAGGCGTAGCTCGGATGCAGGCCGAGCATGATCAGTGCGAGCCCGCCGAGCGTCAGTCCGCCAAGCAGGATTTTTCGCGCGCCAAAATGGTCGACGAGATAGCCGGTCGGCGCCTGCGTCAGCCCGGAGACGACGGCGGACACGGTCAGCGCGAAGCCGAGCTCGACATAGCCGACGCCAAGCTGCCCTTTGAGGAACGGGAACAGCATCGGCAGGACCAGCAGATGGAAATGGCTGACCCAATGCGCGATCGAAATCCCGGTCAGCGTGCGCAGCGCGCTGTCCGCCTTGCCTTGTTGCGGTGCGGCGAGAACGTCGACCATTGCAGTTCCGATTCAGTCTCAGGAAGCGCGCAAACTATCGGGGACACCGGTTATTTGTCCATGAACGCAGGCGCATGGCAGGTAGTGCGGGTGGGGGCGCTGCCGCGTTGAGGGATTATTCGGTGGTGCAGTGAGGCGCACTGCGCTCCCTCCCCCCTTGCGGGGGAGGGCGGGGGAGAGGGGTAGCCCAGGAAAAATTGTGTCGGTCATCAAGAGGAAAAGATCGATGGAGTCCCCGTGAGAACCCCTCTCCCTAACCCTCCCCCGCAAGGGGGGAGGGGACGCACCGTTCGTGAGGCGAGAGTGCCCCCCTCACAACGGCTCGTCGTCATTCCCATCGCGATCGCGCTTCGGGGTAGCGATGTCGCCATCCTCGTAGTCGTCGTCGGTGTCGCGCGGCGGCCTGGGCTTTTTGGCCTTGTCGGCTGCGGGCTTCGTTTTCGGCGGTTCGCTCGGCTTGGCGGATTTGGCCATGACTGATCCCGGATGGTGATGCGTCACCCGATTCTCACCGCAAGATCTAAGCGGTTCCTGACTTATCTCAAGGCTGCGACGATAGCGTCAGGCGTGCACCACCGGCCCGCCCGCCTTCTTCCAGGCGTCGATGCCACCGGCGATATGCGCGGTGTTGGAAAGGCCGGCCTCCTTGGCAGCCGCAACAGCCATCGCGGAGCGCTCGCCGAAGGCGCAAAAGAACACGACACGGCGGCCGGTGGCGGCGGCGACTTCGCGCAGCATGCCGCCGGGCTTGAGGCTTTCCTCCACGCTCGGATACGGCGTGTGCAGCGCGCCCTCGAGCATGCCGTGCTTCATCCGCTCATTGGTTTCGCGCAGATCCACCAGCAGGATGTCGGGCCGATGGAGTGAGCGGATCGCCTCGGTTGCGCTGAGCGCGCGGCCCTCTTTCTCCAGCTCTTCCTGATGCAGGCCGACCCGCATATTGGCGGGCACTGCCACGTCCATCATCTTCGGATTGGGCAGCTTCAGATTCGCCATCAGCTCGATATATTCGTCGACCGAGTGCACCTGCAGCCGCGGATTGTAGCGCTTCTCCTCGCCGATGGTGGAGACGGTGTCGCCCTTGTAGTCATGCGCCGGGAACACCATCGTCTCGTCCGGCAGCTTGAGCAGCCGGTTGAAGATCGATTCGTACTGCGCGCGCGACGAACCGTTCTGGAAGTCGGTGCGGCCGGTGCCGCGGATCAGCAGCGTATCGCCGGTGAAGACGCGGTCGCCCATCAGATAGGAATAGGAATCGTCGGTGTGACCCGGCGTGTACATCACGTCGAGCGACAGGCCTTCGATGGTGACCTTGTCGCCGTCGGCGACCCGCATCGCCACCACGTCGGCCTTGGTCTGATCGCCCATCACGGTCATGCAATGGGTGCGGTCGCGCAGCTCGCCGAGGCCGGTGACGTGGTCGGCGTGCAGATGGGTGTCGACGGCCTTGACCAGCTTGAGGTCGAGTTCGCGCAGCAGCTGGCAGTAGCGATCGACCTTCTCCAGCACGGGATCAAGGATCAGCGCCTCGCCACCGGGGCGGCTGGCAAGGACGTAGCTGTAGGTGCCCGAAACGCTGTCAAAGAGCTGGCGAAAGATCATGGCAACACCCGGCGTGGACTGGTTTCGATGATTCTACTACGCCGGAGGCTGAGAAGAGAAGTAATGTGCTGTTGAAATAAGAAAATTTAGAAGATTTTTATTGCGGCTTACGGTCTCAGGCGGGTCTCCAAAACTCGCTGTCGTCCCGGCCTAGTGCGCAATTGCGCACTAGGCCGGGACGACAGCGGAGTGTTTAGCCCCCTACGGCCTCACCACCGTGTACCCATTCTCCGCCAGAAACAGGATCTGCCCGACGCCCACCTGCACCGGCGTCGCGGCGGGAATGAACTCCGGCCGCTTGCCCGTCTCCCGCTCGATCGTATCGACCGTGTTGAGGCAGATGTCGAAACGCACGCCCTGCGCGATCAGGCTCTCGACCTGCTTGCGGCGCTCGCTGCCGGATAGCAGAAGGTCGATGCCGGGACCGAAGGCGACGACCTCCACCGCGATCTTGTCGGGGTCGTAAGCCCTGAGCAGATTGTTGGCGACGCTCAGCACCAGCGCCTGCTTCTTCGCGTCGCCGTCGGAGAGCTGCAGCACGATCTTGTGCTCGGCGAACGGCTTGTCCTGAAGCGGCACTTGTTGCGCTGAAGCCAATGTCGGCGCGGCCAGGACAAGCAGCGCCAGCAGCATTGTGCGAAAGATTTGCAGCCGCATCACGCCTATCCTGCAATGCCTGGATTGCCGTCGACGCCCCTGAGCGTGACGCCGGTGCCGAGGCGCTCCTGAAACATTCGGCCCGAGCGCAGATATTTTCCAACGACGTCCCACACCGGGGCGCCCTGCTGGCCGTTGACCGAAGCCCAGCCGGCGACCTTGTAGTGCCGGTCGGCACCGAGCGCCTTGCCATTGGTGAGCTTGAGCTCGGAGATGCGGCTGCCGATCGCGTTGGTGGGGCTGCAGGCGTAGCTCAGCCCGCCGGCGCGCACCATATCGCCGCCTTGCTGGTAATAGGGATCGGTGTTGAACAGATTGTCGCAGATGTCCTCCAGCACGTCCTTGATCTGCGCGCCGGTCATCTCCTGCACATAGGTCTCGGGATAGGTGATCGCGGTTTCCGCGAGCACATCCTCCATGGTGATCGGCTGGCCCGACAAGGCGGTGACGCCCCAGCGGAAGCCCGGCGACAGCGCGATCTCGGCGTCGAGCTCGGTGCGCAACGCGGTGCAGATCAGCTCGTCGACGGGACCAGCGAAATTATCGCGGCGATAGAGCAGGCGATCCGGCGTTGCGATCTTCTCCGACCAGTCGGTCACATGCGGCGCGCGCAGCTTTCCGATCAGCTCCGCCATCGCAGGGTCGGGCTTCAGCAGCTCGGAATAGACCGGCAGCAGATGATACCTGATATCGCTGACCTTGCCCTTGTCGAGCGCGAGATCGAGCACGCCCAGAAATTTCCCGTTGGAGCCGGCATTGGTGACGAGCGTCGTACCGCTGGCGTTCTTCACGGCGATCGGCTGCGGCACGGCATCATGGGTGTGGCCGCCGAGGATGACGTCGATGCCGGTGACGCGGCTGGCGAGCTTGAGGTCGACGTCCATGCCGTTATGCGACAGCAGGATCACCGCATCGACCTTGTCGGCACCGCGTAAGCTGTCGACCTGCTTCTGCAGCTCTTCCTCGCGGATGCCAAAGGTCCAGTCCGGCGTGAAGCGCTTGGGATGCGCGATCGGCACGTAAGGAAAAGCCTGGCCGATGATCGCCACGCGATGGCCACCGAGCTCCTTGATGGTCGATGGCTTGAACGCGCGCCCCGTCGCCTTGTCGAAGGCAGGTGCGTCGTTGAACGCCGCTTCCTCGGTCAGGAAGACGTTCTGTGCCAGAAACTCGCCCTTGAAGTGCTCGAGATTCTCCCGCAACGCCTGCTCGCCATAGGTGAATTCCCAATGTCCGGTCATCGCCTCGATGCCGAGCAGATTGGCGACCTCGACCATGTCGCGGCCCTGCATGACGTTGGCAAGGCCGGTGCCCTGCCAGAGATCGCCGCCGTCGACCAGCATCGCGTGCTTGTCGCCGACATCGCCGCGCAGGCGGTCGATCAACGTCTTCAGATGGGCGAAACCGCCGAGCTTGCCGAAGCGTCCGGCGGACTTCTCGAACTCGACACAGCTGAAAGCATAGGCGTCGGCGCTGTCGGGCCGGATGCCGAAGTGCTCCAGAAACGCGCGGCCGACCAGATGCGGCGGCCGTCCCGCCATCTCGCCGATGCCGATATTGACGCTGGGCTCGCGGAAATAGACCGGGTTGAGCTGCGCATGCGTGTCGGTGAGGTGGAGGATCCGCGCGTTGCCGAACCGCTCGATGTCGTAAATGCTCGCGGCTTCGGTGCCGCGCGCAAACCGCGGCAACGCAAGCGATGCGGCAGCAATGGCTGAGCTCTTCAGGAAATCGCGGCGGCGGATCGCCATCACCAATTCTCCGCACCTATTCTCGGCAGTTCGACGGTTCCGGTGTCATCAAGTCTAGCGGATTTCCATCGCCTTCCAGGCCTCTTTTTCAGAGGTCGCCTGGAAGACGGATGCTTTCGCCAGCGCTTCAGCCTCTTTTGCTGCGGCCACGGCGCGGTCGAAATCGCCGCCGTCGCCCGCCTTCTTGGCGGCCGCCAGCGTCGAGACGGTCGTGGTCCACTGGTTGCGCATGCCGGCTGCCTCCTTGGACGCAGCCTCCGCGGCAGCATAGGCCGCCTTGTAGTCTGCCTCGTCTGCCGCGCGCGCCATCGGCGCGAAGCTCAGGGCCAGCAACATGGCGAGGGGAAGTGACCGCTTCATGGCCGCGCTCCCGGTCCCGAAATCGGCAGGCCGTTCGCGACGTAGGAGAGGAAATATTCGACGTCGCGATATTCATCGGCCTGCGGCTCCAGCGGAACCGCGCGGGTCTGGCTGTTGCAGGTGATGAAGCGTCGGCTGGTGGTGCCCATGCCGCTCCATTCGGAGCGGTAGATCGGCATTGCGTTCAGGATGCCCAGCGCCGGCGCCAGGATCTCGGCGCGGATGCGCTCGCCCGGGCTTTGCACATGGCAGCTCGCGCAGGAGAAGTTCATCTGGCCGCGGCGGGTGTAGAAATAGCGCTTGCCGTTCTCGAACGCTTCCAGTGCGCGCGGATCATCTGGGATCTTGATGTCCATCAGCTGGCCACGCGACGTGACCGCCATATAAGCGGTCAGCGAGGCCATCTCGTCCTTGACGTAGGAGTAGGGTGCCTCGCCATTGGCCTCGCGGCAGCGGTTGAGCGCGAGCTCCAGCGTGACGACCTTGCCTTCCTTGGTGTCGAAATAAGGATAGTTCTGGCGAATGCCGATGCCGCGGTTCGGGAAGCAGTCGCCGTAGGTCTTGCCGTTCTTGAACGGCGTCGCAAACATCTCCCTGCCGGCGTCGAGCGCGAACTCGTAGGGCGGAAACTCTTCCTTCTCCTGCCACTGCCGCTTCATGTCCTCGTTCATGGAATAAGGACCGTTGACGAAATCCTCGTGCTTCACGTTCGGAAACTTCTGGAAGAAGAAGTTCTGGAACGCCTTGGCGTCAGCGACGGGATCGACCTTGTCGGCGGCAACCACGCGCGGAGAGGCGAGTGCGAACGCGACCAGCGCGGCGTTCAACGAGCCAAGCAGGAGGGCGGTGCGGGCCTTCATTACGCGATCTTCGCGGTGGTCTGGTCGGACCCACCCTTGTTGTCGGTCCAGGAGATCTTCAGGTCATCGCCCTTCTTGGCGCCCTTGAAGCTGAACTTGACGTAGGGGTCCTTGGAAATCGCGGTGCCCCAATCGGCGACGAAGACGTCCTTGCCGTTACATGTGAACTTCAGTTCCTGGATGTAATGCGCAGGGATCAACTCGCCCTTGGCGTCCTTCACCAGGCCGGTATCCATCGGGTGCTGGATCAGCGTCTGCACCTCGGTGATGTCGCCGTTGGATGTTGCGCGTACGCGAATGCTGGATGCCATGATTGTTCTCCCTCGCGCCTCAGCCGCCGCAGCCGCCGACGGTGACCTTCACTTCCTTGGTCGCGCTGTAGAGCTTGCCGTCGGCTTCCACGATCGCGGTCACGTTGCTGGTCTTGGCCATCTTCAGGCGATTGGCGACGGCGGGGATCGTGCCGTCGGGAAATTTGTAGGACGCGGCCAGTGCATTCGGGTTTTCGGCGACGAAGAACGCGATCGACGTGACCTTGTCGAGCGTCGTCGTCACCGAGATCGGCACCACGCCGCCATTCTCGGCGATCTCGGGCGCATCGAGCTTGACCTTGTCGGAGGGCTCGGCGGTCCTGCCATAGAGCGCCTTGATCGCGTCGGCCTCGTTCTTCAGCTTGAATGCCTCTTCCGGATATTTGTCGTTGGCCGCGGCGCGCGCGGGCGCGAACGGCAGATTGCCGAGGCCGATCAGAGCGACGCAAGCCGCGCCCTGAAGGATCAGGCGCCGCGTCGGATGAGGATCAGTGTTCGTGTTCATCTCAAATCTCTTGGTCATCTCAAATCTCATCTGGGTTTTCTGGGCCCGCCGTCACAGCGTCTGCAGGAAATCAACGATCGCGCTGATCTCCTGATCGGTCAAAAGCCGGTTGCGGCCGAACGGCGGCATCATGGTCTGCGGATTGCGCTTGGTCTCGTCGAACAGGATCGCGACCAGCTCGTTGCGGTCGGGGTATTTTGACTTGATGTCCTTCAGCTCCGGCCCGATCGTGCCCGGCAGATCGCCGCCCTTGACGACGTGGCAGGTCAGGCAATTGCCCTTGCCGCGGTCGAAGGCGAGTTTTTGGCCCTCGGCGATGGCCGACTGTGCCCACGCCGGGCGCGCGGCGAGGCCCGTGAGGACGACCAGCGCGAGGAGCAGGGCGGGCTTGCGAGGAAAGGCGGTCACGGCGTCGTTCCGAGGCTTATATGTCTGCAAAAGATAGTGTTTCAAAAGCACAAAGGGCATGCCGTGACAATCAAGACTATGCAGGGCGCAAAATGCCGTTAATATCTTCCGCATTGCAACTGAAGAGATAAATCGTTCATCAAGCCGGCATTAACCGGCGCCTGGCTGGGGGCGTTTGGCCCTTGTTGCGTTTTCGTGTGCTTTCTCATTTTCCGGGGACATCAATTGGCTGAATATGTCGTTGAATTTGGCAGGGACGGCGGGAGGGTCGAATCCGACGGCCGTCTCGATGCGCCGGCCTTCCATCGCAATCACGAGCCGCTCTGGGCGGCGCTCGAAAAGCATCTCGCCGGACGATCGGGCGACGTGGTCGAGGTCGGCAGTGGAACCGGCCAGCATGTGGTCCATTTTGCCCGCCATACGCCTGAGCTCGTCTGGTGGCCCAGCGACCTCAATCAGCGCCATGTGAAGAGTATCGAGGCCTGGCGCGTGCATTCGGGCCTGTCGAACGTCCGCTCGCCGTTGCGGATCGATCTTGTCGATCCCGACTGGTGCCCGGAGTTGAAGAGCGGGCAGGGGCCGAACAATCTCGCCGCCGTGTTCTGCGCCAATGTCATCCACATCGCGCCCTGGACCGTGGCCGAGGGCCTGTTCGCCGGCGCCGGCCGTTACTTGCGGTCCGATGGCCGGCTGTTCCTCTACGGCCCGTTCAAGCGCGACGGCAAGCACACCGCACTCAGCAACGCCGTGTTCGACACCTCCTTGCGCGAAGGCAACCCCGAATGGGGCGTGCGCGACGTCGGCGATGTCGAGACGCTGGCGAAGGCTGCTGGGCTTCGTCTCATCGACACGATCGAGATGCCCGCGAACAATCTGACGCTGGTGTTTGCGCGTTCGTAAAGCGCTGCCAGCTTAGGTCTTGGTTTGCGCCAAGACGGCGGTGCGCTCCCTCCCCCCTTGCGGGGGAGGGCGGGGGAGAGGGGTAGCCCAGCAAACGGTCTATCCATCTGTGATCGTACAGCGTGCACTCTTCGAGAGAGTCCCCGTGTAAACCCCTCTCCCTGCCCCTCCCCCGCAAGGGGGGAGGGAATGAGAGAGCGGTGCGTCCCTCACGTCGCGATACGACGAGAGTGCTCGGCCCTCACACCTGTCCGTCCCGCCACCCGATCTTCTCCTTCAGAAACTGAAAGCCGAGTACCTGGAAGCCGGCGCGCTCCTTGTTGTCCTTGCCGTAGCCGTGGCCGCCGGCGGCCGGCTCGTAGAACCAGGCCTCATAGCCCATCGCCTGCAGCTTGGCCGCCATCTTGCGCGCATGGCCCGGATGAACGCGGTCGTCGCGTCGCGTCGTCGCGATCAGGATCGGCGGATAGGACTGACCGGGCTTTGCATTGTGATAGGCCGAGTAGGTCTTCAGCCACTCCCATTCTTCCGGCTTGTCGGGGTCGCCATATTCCGCGATCCAGCTCGCGCCCGCGAGCAGCTTTGTGTAGCGGCGCATGTCGATCAGCGGGATGGTGCAGAACAGCGCGCCGAAACGCTCGGGGTATCGCACCAGCATGTTGGTGATGAGGATGCCGCCGTTCGATCCGCCTTGCGCGGCGATTCGTTTCGGCTGCGTCACGCCGCGTCGCACGAGATCGGCGGCAACGGCCGCGAAATCATCATGCGACAGCTTCTTGCCAGCGTATCGCCCCGCATCGTGCCAGCGCGTGCCGAACTCGCCGCCGCCGCGCAGATTGGCCTGCACCGTGGTGCCGCCACGCTCCAGCCACAGCTTGCCGAGCGACGAATTGTATTCCGGGCGAATCGTGACGCCGAAACCGCCATAGGCCGTCATGTAGACCGGCGCATCGCCGGTCTCGCCCGCCGGGCCGGTCTGCACATAGGGAATGCGCTCGCCGTCGACCGAGATGGCCTCGTGCTGCGTCACCACGAGGCCGTCGGCGTTGAACGTCTTCGGCGCTTGCCTCAGGACCGTCGGGCTTTCGACGCCGCGCTTGATCAGCATCAGCGACGGCGGCGTCAGCGGGTCCTGCACATTGGCCAGGAGGTCGCCATTGCTCTCGGACTCATGATGATCGAAGCGCCAGACATCGACGACACCGATGTCGGGGAGGCCGCGCAGCATCTCGCGGCTCCAGGCTGAGGCGGACGGCGTGCAGATCTCGAACACCGGCCGCAATTCGTCGAGAATGGAGAGCAGCAGCTTGCCGTCGGCCCAGGAAAATCCCTGCAGCGCGCGGCGTGCGCCTGGCTCGAACAGGATAGCGAAATTGCGATCGCCGGCGAGAAAGGCCGAGAGCGAGATGCCGAGCACGCTGTCTGGAGCGTAGGTGGTGCCGCCGACGCTCCAGGCCGAGCGCAACTTGATGGCGAACCAGTCACGGTGAGCCTGCAGCCAGATGTCGGAGGGAAGGTCGAGCTTGACGGTCGCGCCGGTCTCGGTGCCGAGCCAGAGGTCGAAATTGAAGAAGTCGAGCCGGTCGATGAACCAGAACCGCGGCGTCTCACCGGTCCGGTCGACGTCGCAGGAGGTGCTCATGCGATCCGGCGTGGTCTCGAACACCACTCGCGCATTTTCGACCGGCTCGCCGCGCCGCCACAACCGCACCGTCCGCGCATAGCCGGAGGTCGTCGCCATGTCCGCGCCGCCATACGCGCTCGACAACAGCACCGTGTCGGCATCGACCCAGTCGACGCTGCCCTTGGCTTCCGGCAGCGTGAAGCCACCGGCAACGAAGCTCTTCGTGTTGAGGTCGAACTCGCGCATGGTGACGGCATCGCTGCCGCCGCGCGACAGGCTCAGGATCGTCTGCGGCGCATCGCCGGGCAACGAGCTCGACCAGTTCAGCAGCCAGTCTTCGCCTTCGCCTGCTGCGAGTTTGTCGATATCGAGTAGCGTCTCCCAGGACGTCTCGGGCTTGCGAAACTCCGCCATGGTGGTTCGCCGCCACAGGCCGCGCGGGTTCGTTGCGTCTTTCCAGAGGTTGTAGAGCAGGCCGTCGCTGCGGCCGACATAGGGGATGTTGTCGGATCGGTCATAGATTGCGGCCAGGATATCGCGGTCACGCTCGAACGCCGCGCCGCCAAACTGGTCCAGCGTCAGGCGGTTCTGCCGCTCGACGAAATCGAGCGCGCGGCTGCCCTCGACCTCCTCCAGCCAGAGCCAGGGATCGTCGTCGGGAGCGCTGAGTGTAGGCCTGTCGTCGACGGACATGAACGAAACTCCCTGAGATCGGCGGCGGATAGGATTTGATCGAGCGCAAGCCGTCAAGAGCGTGGGCCGGGTATCATCGGGCCGATTGCGTCAGAGGCATGGCCTGCGCCCGTTTGCGCCGGTTGCCCGGCTCTTTCGGCCCCTCCATAGTGCCGGGAATCACCAAGCCTTTTGGGCGGAAATGCCGATGATTGACGTGACTGCAGCCAATGAGATCGCCGACGACGCGCGCGTGCGTGGCAACGTGGTGCGCCTCGCCGCAGCCCAGGCGCTGACCGGCGCCAATTCGGCCGTGATCTTCGCCACCGGCTCGATCGTCGGCGCCACGCTCGCCCCCGACATGTCGCTCGCGACCGTGCCGCTCTCGATGTACGTCGTGGGCCTTGCGGCCGGCACGCTGCCGACCGGCGCGATCTCGCGCCGCTTCGGCCGCCGCTGGGCTTTTGTGATCGGCACCGGTCTCGGCACGCTCACCGGTCTGATCGGTTCGTTCGCGATCCTGCACGCCTCGTTCGCGCTGTTTTGCCTCGCGACCTTTCTCGGCGGTCTCTACGGCTCGGTGGCGCAATCCTATCGCTTCGCCGCAGCCGACGGCGCCAGCGCGGCCTATCGACCGAAAGCCGTGTCGTGGGTGATGGCGGGCGGCGTATTCGCCGGCGTGCTCGGTCCGCAGCTCGTGCAATGGACCATGGACATCTGGTCGCCGTATCTGTTCGCGTTCAGCTTCCTGGTGCAGGCGGCGGTCGCGCTTGTTGCGATGGGCATCGTCGCCGGCGTCGACATGCCGAAGCCGGCACCGGCCGATCTGCATGGCGGACGTCCGCTGCTCACCATCGTGACCCAGCCGCGCTTCATCGCGGCCGCTTTGTGCGGCGTCATCTCCTATCCCATGATGAACCTGGTGATGACCTCGGCGCCGCTCGCCATGAAGATGTGCGGCTTAAGTCTCTCCGATTCCAATTTCGGCATTCAATGGCACATCGTTGCGATGTACGGGCCGAGCTTCTTCACCGGCGCGCTGATCGCCCGCTTCGGCGCGCCGAAGATCGTCGCTTGCGGCCTGCTGCTGGAAGCCGGCGCCGCCGGCATCGGTCTCTCCGGCATCACCGCGATGCACTTCTGGGCGACCTTGATCGTGCTCGGCGTGGGCTGGAATTTCTCCTTCATCGGCGCCTCCGCTTTGGTGCTGGAGACGCACCGTCCGCAGGAGCGCAACAAGGTGCAGGCCTTCAACGACTTCCTGGTGTTCGGGATGATGGCGATCGGCTCGTTCTCCTCCGGGCAGCTGCTTGCGAATTACGGCTGGTCCGCCGTGAACATGGTGGTGTTCCCGCCGGTCGTACTCGGTCTCGCCGTGCTCTCGCTGGCGTCGTGGGCCCGCCGCCGCAAAGCGCAGCTGGATGCGGCCATGGGCGAGTTCCCGGACGCGATCTGACGCATGATCCGGAAAAGTGTGCAGCGGTTTTCCGACAAGATCATGCGCAACAGAGTGGCAGGAGGCTGTCAGCAACGTTGATACTTCGATCCCGATCGAAGTGATTTTCTGCTCGCGCATCGATACATGATGGTCGTCATGGACAGAAAATCACAACGCGGGGGATACGAAGGAGAAGCGCAAATGCTCGACAATCCCCACCACGCCACGCCGATCGACGAATCCTCCCTCCGCTACGAAGGCTGGCGCATCGTCGCCGTCTGCTTCCTGCTTGCGACCTTCGGCTGGGGGCTCGGCTTCTACGGCCAGAGCGTCTATGTCGCCGAGCTGCAGCGCGCGCGGGGTTGGCCGGCTTCGCTGATCTCTTCGGGCACGACGTTCTTCTATCTTTTTGGCGCGCTGCTGGTCGTCTTCGTCGGCGAAGCCGTCCGGAAATATGGCCCGCGCATCAGTCTCATCGCCGGAACGCTGGCGATGGCGGCGGCCGGCGTCGCGATCGGCGCGGTGCGCGAGCCCTGGCAGCTTTATCTCGCGGATGCCGTGCTCGCCTTCGGCTGGGCCGGCACCAGCCTCGCCATGATCACCAACACCATCAGTCTCTGGTTCGACCAGAAGCGCGGCATGGCGATCAGCCTGGCCCTGAACGGCGCCAGTTTCGGCGGTATCGTCGGCGTGCCGCTGCTGGTGATGATGATCAGCCATATCGGCTTCGCCAGCGCGATGTTTGCCACCTCCGGCGCCATGCTGGTGCTGCTCGTGCCGGTGATCCTGCTGGTCGTCGGCCGGCCGCCCGATCTCCATGGCTGGCATGGGGCGGCGACAGCAAAACCGCAATCCTCGGCGGAGATCCGCTCGCGCGCGCTGCGCGATGTCGGCTTCCTCACCGTGACGATTGCGTTCGCGCTGGTGCTGTTCGCGCAGGTCGGCTTCATCGTGCACCTGATCTCGTTCCTCGATCCCGTGATCGGGCGCGAGCGGGCCGCCGTAGCCGTTGCGGTTCTCACCGCGATGGCGGTGATCGGCCGCGTGCTGTTCTCGATGGTGATCGACCGCCTCAACCAGCGCCTCGCCTCGGCACTGTCGTTCCTCAGCCAGGCCGCCGCACTGTGCGTCGTGATCAATCTGCACAATGATTACGTGCTGATCGCGGCCTGCGCGGTGTTCGGCTTCTCCGTCGGCAATCTCATCACGCTGCCGTCGCTGATCGTGCAGCAGGAGTTCGACGGCGCCTCGTTCGGCGTGCTGATCAGCCTCAACACCGCGATCAACCAGGTGACGTACGCGTTCGGTCCTGGCGTGGTCGGCTTTCTGCGCGATTGGTCCGGCGGCTACGCGCTGCCGTTCTATCTCTGTATCGCGCTGGAGGTGGCCGCGGCCGCGTTGATCATGGTGCGGGGCAAGCCAAGATCAAAACTCTCGTAGGGTGGGCAAAGGCGCACCGCGCCGTGCCCACGATTTCTCGATGAGTCAGCAAGAGTCCGTGGGCACGCTTCGCTTTGCCCACCCTACGAGACCTACGCCTCTCGCTGCTTCAGCAATCCCTCAACGTCGAGCCGCTTGGTAAACATCGCGAGCTTCCCATCCGGCCCGAACGGCCATTGCTCTCGCGGCTTGTCCCAATACAGTTCCACGCCGTTCTCGTCGGGGTCGCGCAGATACAGCGCCTCGCTCACGCCGTGGTCGCTGGCGCCGTCCAGCGCAATGCCGGCCGTCAGCACCCGGTGCAGCGCGTCTGCCAGCGCCGGCCGCGTCGGATAGAGGATCGCAGTGTGAAACAGCCCGGTCGTGCCCGGCGGCGGCGGTGAGCCGCCCTTGCTCTCCCAGGTGTTGAGCCCGATGTGGTGATGGTAGCCGCCGGCCGAGATGAAGGCTGCGCCCGAGCCCATGCGCTGCATCAGCTCGAAGCCGAGCACGCCGCAGTAGAAGCCGAGCGCGCGATCGAGATCGGCGACCTTGAGATGGACGTGGCCGATCCTGGTGCCGGCGGCGACGGGTGATGATTGCGACATGTGGCTGCTCCGTGACTGAACCCCACTTATGCCGGGCTTCGGGACAGCGCTACTGGCCGATCCCGAAACGCAGCGTTTCCATACGTGAAACCTAGGACAGCTCGGGCACCTCGCCCTCCGGCAACTCGAACTCGAACGTGTTCAGCGTCATCGACACCATCGTGTAGTAGCCGCAGAGACCGATCACCTCGACGACGCCGCGTTCGCTCAGCAGCGCAACGGCCTCGTCATAGAGCCCCTTCTCGACGCCGTGGCCCTCATGCAGCGATTTCGCGAGATCGTAGATCATCTTGCCCTTGGGGTCGTCGAACTCGGGGGTGCGGCGGTCACGGATCGCGTCGATGATCTTGGGATTCATACCGCCGGCGAGCGCGAGGCGCTTGTGCGCATACCATTCGTAATGCGCGGTCCAGTGCCGCGCCGTCACCAGGATCGCGATCTCCGAAAGCTTTGCCGGGAAGATCGTGTCGTAGCGCAGGACTTCGCCGAGCCGCGTGGCGTGACGGGCCATGTCGGGGCTGTTGAGCCAGGCCATCATCGGCGCCGGCGGCTTGCCGCGTTTGCCGGCAATCGACTCGTCATAGGTCTGCCGCTGGCTCTCGCTCATTTCGCCAGGCGAAAGAAGTTTCAGGCGCATTCGCGTTTCCTCTTTGTTTTCAAGCACCGTCGCGGTTGCGACTATAGCCGATGCGCTCAACGGAAGTGGTTGAATTCCGCAGTGCGATGGCCCAGAGTCGCCGCCAACAAGTTGTGATTGATGGAAACGACCATGAGCGAATCTGAGACGGCTGATCTCGAACAATTCCGCAGCGAGACGCGCGCCTGGCTGGAAGCAAACTGCCCGCCGGAGATGCGCAAGCCCGCGACGGCGGACACCGACGTGTTCTGGGGCGGACGCAACGCAAAGTTCTCGTCCGAGCCGCAGCGCATCTGGTTCGAGCGCATGCGCGACAAGGGCTGGACCGTGCCGGATTGGCCGAAGGAGTATGGCGGTGGCGGCCTCAGTGCTGCCGAGCACAAGGTGCTCCGTTCCGAGATGGGAAGAATCGGCGCGCGCCCGCCGCTGTCGAGCTTCGGCATCTGGATGCTCGGG
Source organism: Bradyrhizobium sp. CCGUVB14 (assembly GCF_024199935.1). Classification (NCBI taxonomy): domain Bacteria; kingdom Pseudomonadati; phylum Pseudomonadota; class Alphaproteobacteria; order Hyphomicrobiales; family Nitrobacteraceae; genus Bradyrhizobium; species Bradyrhizobium sp. CCGUVB14. The sequence continues at coordinate 9,573,304 of NZ_JANADS010000001.1, read as the reverse complement.
CCTGCGCTGCTCAAGTATGGCAACGAGGCGCAGAAGAAAGAGCACCTGCCGAAGATCGCGGCGGGCCTGATCCGCTGGTGCCAGGGCTATTCCGAGCCGAACGCCGGCTCCGATCTTGCCTCGCTGCAGACCCGCGCCGAGAGCGATGGCGATGATTTCGTCATCACCGGATCGAAGATCTGGACGTCCTACGCCAACTACGCCGACTGGATCTTCTGCCTGGTGCGCACCGATTCGGCTGCGAAGAAACACGATGGCATCAGCTTCATCCTGTTCGACATGACCTCGAAGGGCGTGACGACCAAGCCGATCCTCCTGATCTCCGGCTATTCGCCGTTCTGCGAAACCTTCTTCGACGGCGTCCGTGTGCCGAAGTCGCACGTGGTCGGCACCGTCAACCGCGGCTGGGACGTCGCAAAATATCTGCTCCAGCACGAGCGCGCGATGATCTCCGGCATGGGCGAGCGCGGCGTCGGCCGTCCGCTCGGCCAGATCGCCGCGGATTCCGTCGGCTCCGATGCGCAAGGCAAGCTCGATGATTCCATGCTGCGCGGCCGGATCGCGACGTTCGACGTCGATGAGGCCGCGCTTGCGGCCTGCGCCGAGCGCGCGGTCGATCTCGCCAAGGCCGGCCAGGCGCATCCGGCGTTCTCGTCGGCGATGAAATATTACGGCACCGAGCTCAACAAGCGCCGCTACGAGATCCTGATGTCGGCCGGCGGCGTCGATGCGCTGGAATGGGAGAGCGAGCGCTCGCGGCAGGGCGCCCGTCCGCGCGCCTGGCTGCGTACCAAGGCCAACTCGATCGAGGGCGGCACGTCCGAGGTCATGCTCGGCATCGTCGCCAAGCGCATCCTGGATTTGCCGGGGGCCTAGGGAAGGTCCTCATCCTGAGGAGCGGCCGCAAGGCCGCGTCTCGAAGGATGGCCACGGCCTTCATGGTTCGAGACGGCGCTAGCGCGCCTCCTCACCATGAGGGTCACCATTGAATTCAAACGAACAATAATTCTGTTGGAGCCCGTCATGGCCCTCGTCCTCACCGAAGAACAATCAATGCTCCGCGACAGCGCGCGCGGGCTGATCAGCGATAAGGCGCCGGTGTCGCACCTGCGCGGCTTGCGCGATAGCAAGGATCCCACCGGCTTCTCCAAGGAGCTGTGGCATTCCTTCGCCGAGATGGGCTTTGCCGGCCTGCTGGTGCCGGAAGAGTTCGGCGGCAGCGGCCTCGGTGTCATGGAAGCCGGCATCGTGATGGAGGAGATCGGCCGCACTCTGATGCCGTCGCCGTTCCTCGCCACCAGCGTGGTCGCGGCCTCGGCGCTGAACCGCGGCGGCAATGCCGCGCAGAAGTCGGAGTATCTGCCGAAGATCTCCAACGGCTCGCTGCTCGCGACGCTTGCGATCGACGAGGGCGCGAAGCATCGCCCGCTGCAGACGAATTTGCAGGCCGTGCGCGCCGGCAACGGTTTTAAATTGTCCGGCACCAAGGCGCTGGTGGTTGATGGTCATGTCGCGGATCTCTTCATCGTTGCTGCACGTACCGCCGGCGCGGCCGGTGAGCGCGACGGCCTGACGCTTTTCCTGGTCAATCCCAAAGCCAAGGGCGTTGCGATCGAGCGCACCATCATGGTCGACGCGCACAACGCGGCGCGGATTGAGTTGGCCAATGTCGAGGTCAACGCCGACAGCGTGCTCGGCGAGGTCGATCAGGGGGCAGCCCTGCTCGACGGTGTGCTCGACATCGGCCGCGGCGCGGTCGCCGCCGAAATGGTGGGCTTGAGCGAGGAAGTCTTCAATCGCACCGTCGAGTACCTGAAGAACCGCAAGCAATTCGGCAAGCTGATCGGCGAATTCCAGGCGCTGCAGCACCGCGCCGCCGAGCTCTATGTCGACATCGAGATCACCCGCGCCGCCACCATGAAGGCGCTGCAGGCGCTGGATGCAGATGTCGCCAAGGCCGCCTCAGCCGTTGCCGTCGCAAAGGCCCGCGCCGGCACCACCGCCACCCGTGCGGTGCAGGAAGGCGTGCAGATGCATGGCGGCATGGGCATGACCGACCAGTTCGACATCGGCTTCTTCATGAAGCGCGCACGCGTGTGCGAGGAATTGTTCGGCGATGCGAACTACCACACCGAGCAGCTGGCGCGCGCGCGGGGGTATTGAGGGGGAAGGGGCACTGCGGCGCCCAAATACAGGTGTCGTCCCGGCGAACGCCGGGACCCATAACCCCAGGGAGTAGTTTGGCGAAGGCTCGGAGTTAAGCAGCCTCCCCGTGGTACCGTCACCTGCGCTTATCGATAGATCACGCGGTATGGGTCCCGGCCTTCGCCGGGACGACACCAGACCGTCCTACCTCATCGGCGGCGCGTACTGCACGCCACCGGCGTTCCACAGCTGGTTCATGCCGCGCGGGATCTTCAGCTGCGATTTCTCGCCGATATTGCGCTCGTACATCTCGCCGTAATTGCCGACGCGACGGATGATGCGCACGGCCCAGTCCTTGGTCAGGCCGAGCTGCTCGCCGTAATTGCCTTCGGTGCCGACCAGCCGCATCACTTCCGGCTTCTTCGACTTCAGCGCGTCGTCGATGTTCTCCGAGGTGATGCCGAGCTCTTCGGCGTTGATCATCGCGTAGAGCGTCCACTTCACGATCATCATCCAGTCGTCGTCGCGCTGGCGCACGACGGGGGCGAGCGGCTCCTTGGAGATCATGTCGGGCAGGATCATGTGATCGCCGGGCTTCGACATGTTCAGCCGCAGCGCATAGAGCTGCGAGACGTCGGCGGTGAGCGTGTCGCACTTGCCGGTGTCGTAGGCCTTCACCACGTCTTCCAGCTTGTCGAACTTCACCAGCTCGTACTTCATGTTGTTGGCTTTGAAGTAGTCGGCGAGGTTGAGCAGCGTGGTGGTACCGGCCTGCACGCAGACCTTGCTGTCGGCAAGATCGAGCGAGGTCTCCTTGTTGCGAGAGCGCGGCACCATGAAGCCTTCGCCGTCGTAATAGGCCACCGCCGGGAAATAGAGATCGTAGTCGAGCTCACGCGACATGCTCCAGGTCGAGTTGCGCGAGAGAATGTCGACCTTGCGGCTCTGCAGTTCCTTGAAGCGCTCGCTGGCGTCGAGCGGCACGAACTTGGCCTTGCTCGGGTCGTCGAAGATCGCCGCGGCGACCGCGCGGCAGAAATCGACGTCAAAGCCGGTCCAGTTGCCCTTGTCGTCGGGGATCGAGAAGCCCGGCAGGCCCTTGTTGACGCCGCACAGCACTTCGCCGCGGCGCACCGTGCGCTTCAGCGTGCGGGTGTCGTAGAATTCGTAGACGACGGCCAAGGCGCCGACCAGCACGGCGACCGCGAGCCCGATCAGCAGGCCGCCTCGAAATGTGCGCATCATGTTGCTCTCTCGAAAAAATCGGGAAATGGAATTTTGGCGAAGGCGGGAAGACGATCCGGAGGGATCGTGCTCGAACGATGGACTTAGAGCTCGGGCTTCTGCCGGATGACCACCTTGGTGCCAACAGGGACGCGATCGTAGAGATCGGCGACGTCATTGTTGACGAGGCGGAAGCAGCCCGAGGACACCTTGGTGCCGATCGTATCGGGACGGTTGGTGCCGTGGATGCGGTAGACCGTGGTGCCGAGATACATGGCGCGGGCGCCGAGCGGGTTGCCGGGGCCGCCGGCCATGAAGCGCGGCAGATAGGGCTGGCGCTGGATCATTTCCGGCGGCGGCGTCCAGTCCGGCCATTCCTTCTTGTTGGTGATGTTCACCAGCCCCTGCCACTGAAAACCGTCGCGGCCGACGCCGATGCCGTAGCGGATCGCGCGCCCGCCGGGCTGCACCAGATAAAGGTGGCGCTCGGTGGTCGAGATGATGATGGTGCCGGGCGGCTCGGTGGTGCGGTAGTACACGACCTGCTTCTGCCATTCCGGATCGAGCTGATAGCTGTCGTCGGCAATCAGTCCGGGCTCGTCGCCGCGGTCCGGCTGCTGGGCGAAGGCGTGCGGTGCGGACAGGATCAGGCCGATCGCAGCCACAAGCGCCCCGGTCAGGCGACGAACATCCGTCATTTCAAGCTCTCCCCGCTGCCACAGCGCAAATCGTTAGGAACCATCTGAACTCAGGGGCAGCTTCGTGGCAAGTTAAAGGCGCGCCTGACTGATATGTCACGAGAATGCTTTGGTTTTTTGACGTGAATCAACACCCAGGAACAGGGTGGATTGGCGCGAAAAGCCGCGTCTGCTGTCTCACCCACGGGTTGAGGCGTCCTGGATTTGATTGGCCGCCGCCTCGATCCCGAGCCGCCGGACGATCTCCATGCCCACGGCGCGGGCCTCGTTGCGCGAGCCGATGCGGGGGCTGCGAAACCGTCGCCCCGAGCGCAGCCGGATCGTCAGGATGCAATGCTCATCCTCGGACCGGCCGCGACGGTCGACCGTGATCGCCTTGACGTTGGGCCCTTCGATAGTGTCCTCGCGCGGCTGGCCGTTGCCCCAGAGCCGTTCGACGCGGATGTCGCCTTCGCGGATCACCCAGAAGGCGCCGGTGACGAGATTGGCGAATCGGTAGACGCCGAATGCGGCGAGGACGCCAAGCGGCAGCAGCGTGTAGTCGATCCATTGGGGCTGCAGGCCACGCCAGAGCCTGTAGGCATAGGGTGCGACGCTCAGGGCGACGGCGATCAAGGCCGCGATCCGGATGTCTCTTTGGGAAAACGGCTCGACGGGGTCGCCAAGACGCATCTCGGGATTGCTGGCGTCGAGCGGATTGACGGGGGCCTCGACGTCGGGAACATCGAATTGCGCGGCGATCCGCGCCACGGTGTCACGCACATGCGTGACGTCGGAGAGGGGCGGGGAGGTCAGGCGCTCGCCCGAAGCAAGCGTGAAGGCGAGCTGGAATCGGGCTTTCGCAGTTTTGCTGCCGGGAACCTGAAGTCCCGTGATGTCGTCTTTCGCGACGATCCGTGTCTGGAGCTTCCCGAATGGACGCTGCTTCCCGATCAGGATTTCAGCCGGCGTGATGATCCACACCACCGCCGGTGCCAGCATGACGACGCAGACGAACGCGGCGCCCGCCAGCAGCGCGACTACGGAAATGATGATTTCGAGGACGTCGTGCGTGAACAGTCCCGGCGTGAAACACAGCGCAACGGCCGCCGCAGACCCGGCCACGACCAGCCGCTGCGCGATCGAGGAGCCTTCGCGAAGGCGGATGTCGTTGCTGGTGGTCGCGTCGTTCATTGCGGCGGCTGATTTGCGTTGGCGCGCGAAACTCCACGGACGGGTCCGTGGAGTCAAGCAGCACACCGCCGCCTGCGGGATCAACTCTCGGCGTTCAGCAGCCTGGCCACGGTGCGGTCGATCTCGTCATAGCGGCCTTCGCCTTCGTGCTGGAACACGATCTTGCCGTTCTGGTCGATGATGTATTGCGCCGGCCAATACTGGTTGCTGTAGGCGTTCCAGGTCTTGGAATCATTATCCTGCGCCACCGGATAGGTGATGCCATGACGCTTCAGTGCGGCCTGCACGTTCGAAGCCGAACGCTCGAACGGGAATTCCGGCGTGTGCACGCCGACCACGACGAGGCCCTTGTCCTTGTATTTTGCATAGAGGTCGGTGACGTGCGGCAGCGTGTTGACGCAGTTGACGCAGCCATAGGTCCAGAAGTCGACCAGCACGACCTTGCCGCGGAGGTCGGCGATGTTGAGCGGCTTCGAGTTGAACCAGTTGCTGATGCCGGCGAAGTCGGGCGCGGTCACCGCCTGGCGCGCGGCCGCGACCTTCACCGGCGCTGCGGGCGAAACCTCGTCGCAGATGCCGGGGATGACGGCGCCGGTGACGGCGAAGCCGATCAGCGCGGCGGAGACGGCGAGCAGTTTGAAGGTCATGGATGTGTTCTCCGTTGAGGGGTGAAGCGATCACAGGCCGATCTGGCCAGTGGGGTAGAAGCCGGTGAGCCACGCCACGATCAGCGTGTCGTATTGGAAGTAGGCGGCGAGCGCGAAGGCGATCACGACGACGCCAAAGCCCTGCTGCAGGCGCGGCGAGATGCGCGCGAGGCTGCGCACACGCGTGGTCGCGGCCTGTCCGCCATAGGCGATCGCGAGCATCGGGATCGCAGCACCAATCGCGTAGGCGACCAGCAGCGTGCCGGCCCAGGCGAGGTTCCTGGAGGTCGCGACCAGCGTCAAGATCGAGCCGAGCACGGGGCCGGCGCAGGGTGTCCAGACCAGGCCCAGCGTGGTCCCGAGCAGGAGACCGCCGAGCGCGCTTTCGCGCTGCATGCCGCCCGCATTGCCGAGACTGAGCCAGCCATTGAGCCGGATCGACAGCCATTCGAACGGCGCCGGCCACAGCATCAACAGTCCGAAGCCGAGCAGCAGAATCGACGCCGCCTCGCGCAGCACATTCGGATCGAAATCGAACAGCCGCGTCAGCGCGCCGAGCAGCAGCGCCACCGCGGAGAAGGACACGACGAAGCCGAGCGCGATCATCGCGGGCCGCAATTGCGACGTGCGCCCGATCGAGGCGCCGAGCAGGATCGGCAACATCGGCAGCGTGCAGGGCGCCGCAATGGTGAGGATGCCGGCGAGGACAGCGAAGAGGAGTTCGAGCATGGGGCACTCGTGATTGAGGTCACGAGGGCAGTTCGGGATGGAGACGGGGATCGTTACGCGGCGTCACGCGCTCGTGACGGCGTGGTTGTTCTGCGGAACAAACCGTGCGGGCCACAGCGGCACTGCGCTCCCTCCCCCCTTGCGGGGGAGGGCGGGGGAGAGGGGTGGCCCCGGGAGAGATCGGAGTTCGTGGCTACTCCTCTCCCTGCCCTCGAGAGCGAGCTTCGCTCGCCTCGGACCCCGCAAGGGGGAGGGAATGAGAGAGCGGGGGCCGCCCCCACTCAGGAAAACCCAAATAAAAACGACCCGGAAGGGGGGCATCCCGTCCGGGTCGTTGGAGGTCTTGGGAGGTTTAACGAAACCGTATGTGATCCTTATAGGGACGAAGTTTTTCCGCCGGATGTTGTGGTTTGTTTCATTTGTTTCGTCGGCGGTAACGCTTTCGTGTCCCGGGACAGGGCCGGCAACCCGGTCCTATCCCATTGAAATCCTTTGCCTTAGGCGGCGAACCGGTCGACGCCGCAATTCTTAAGCAGATCGGCGAGCTGCTTGCGGGCGTAGAACATCCGGGTCTTCACCGTGCTCTGGGGGATGCCGATGATCTGCCCGACCTCCTCCACCGACTTCTCATGGTAGTAGACGAGGGTGATGATCTCGCGATGCGCGGGTGACAGTTTCTGCACGCAGGCGCGAAGGATGGCGCTGGTGTCGCTGCGGTCGAGCGAGGTCTCGGGCGTGTCATTACCGTCCGGGATCTGCCGCACGTCCTCCTGATCGATATCCTCGAACCGGCGCTGGCGCATCGCGGTCAGCGCCTTGAAGCGTGCGATCGAGAGCAGCCAGGTCGAGACCTGCGAGCGGCCCTGGAACTGTCCGGCGGTCCGCCACACGTCCAGGAACACCTGGCTGACCAGGTCTTCCGCCGTGGTCGCGTCCCGCACGATTCGCAGGATGAAACGGTAAACCCGCACGTTATGACGGCAATAAAGGATGTGCATGGAGGTCCGGTTGCCGTCGGCAATGCTCTCAAGGAGCATATCGTCCGAGGTCGCCTGAGCGGCAATGATGCTCTGGCTGGCTTGGGCGTTGATGGCGATGACGTTCGGCATTGACTTAGCTCCCCGGTGCGCCGCAACCGAGCGGCGTTTCCTTGGATCAAAGTGTTAATGAGCCAACGTTTCGGGACGTCTGCACGAAAAGGGGAAAATGGTTTCGTGCGCCGCCAAATTGTTTCGTCGGACAAGGCGCGACGAAACATTCGGACCAAAAAAGCGTGGAATTTCAATGTACGGAAAATACGGGAGTGTGGATTCGGACTAGGCCGAACGGGTGGGAACGTATTTGGGGGCCTTGCGTTCGCGGCGCACCACGCACAATGGCGTCGTCCCCGGGCGTGCGGATCGCCGGGACGGCGGTCCCGCAGGCGGCGCCGCCCTTACGCCTTCTCGCCTGCGGGCGAGAACAGGTAGCCGCCACCGCGGATGGTGCGAATCACGGCGGGCTTGGTCGGGTCGGGCTCGATCTTGCGGCGGATGCGCATGATGCGGAGATCGACCGCGCGGTCGAAGGCTTCGGCGTCGCGCGCATTGGCCAGTTCGAGCAGCCGCTCGCGCGACAGCACGCGCTTCGGATTGGCCGCAAACACTTTCAGCAGTCCGAATTCGGACGCGGTCAAAGGATGTTCGTTGCCTTCGTCGTCGCGCAGCGCCTGGGCTTCGAGGTCGAGCCACTTCGTCCCGAACCGTACAAGCTGATCCTTGTCCGATTTCGCGGGCGTAGCGTCAGCCGCAGCGGCTTTCACCGGCGTGCTCCGCCGCAGCACCGAGCGGATGCGCGCCATCAGCTCGCGCAGCTCGCAGGGTTTTGCGACGTAATCGTCGGCGCCGAGCTCGAGGCCGACCACGCGGTCGATCGGGCTCGCGGTCGCCGTGAGCATGATGACCGGCACGTTGATGCGGCTCTTGAGGTCGCGGATGATCGAGAGGCCGTCTTCCTCGGGCATGTTGAGGTCGAGCACGACGAGGTCGGGCATGCTGCCGTCGATCGCGGTGCGCAAGGACTTGCCGCCGTCGCACAGCGTCACGGTGAAGCCGTGCATCTTGAGGTAATCGCCGACCATCTCCCGGGCCGGGGCCTCGTCGTCGACGATCATGATGTGCTGGCTTTGTGTCATGTCACAGAGATCTCGGCACTCAAGGTTACGATAGTTCGGTCGCGGGCAGGGTGATGGTGAAAGTGGAGCCCTTGCCCGGGCCGTCGCTGTCGGCGGTTACGTCGCCGCCATGCATGTCGATAATACGCTTGACGATGGACAACCCAAGCCCCGTCGAGCTCTCACCTGCCGTCGGTTTTGCGGATAGCCGCTGGAACCGGCCGAACAGGCGGCCGAGATCCTCCGGCGACAGGCCGGCGCCCTCGTCGCTGACGCGGATGATGGTGTCGTTGCCCTCATGGGTGACCGCCACGGTGATCTTGCCGGCGATTGGCGAGTATTTGATGGCGTTGCTGATGAGGTTGTCGATCGCCTCGCGGATGCGGTCGGTGTCGCACATGGTGACGATATTGGCCGGCGCGGTGACATGGATGGCCTGCTGCTTGTTGACCGCGAGCGGCTGGTTGGCCTCGGCGACCTCCTTCACCAGCGCCGCGACGTCGACCGGCTCGCGACGGATGGTGATGTCGAAGGCATCCGCCATGGCGTCCGAGATCAGATGGTCGACCATCGTGGTCAGGCGCTTGGTGGCGTCGCGGATGTGATCGACCTGGGCGACCACGCCGTTCGACGAGGCGCCGGTCGAGATCAGCTCCTTCAGCATCTCGGTGCGACCGAGGATGACGCCGAGCGGGTTCTTCAGGTCATGCGCGACGGTGCCGAGAATCTCGTTCTTGAAGCCGTTGGCGCGCTGCAGCCGCAGCCATTGCGCCGAGAGCCGCCGGTTGGCCTGCATCAGCGCGCGGGTGCGCTGGGCGACGCGGTCTTCCAGCTGGGTGTTGGCGTCCTGGAGCTGCTGGTAGAGGATGACGTTGTCGAACGCGATCGAGAGCCTGGAGGAGAAGATCTCGACCAGCGAGCGGTCGGTCTCGGACAGATCGCGCTCGGACTGCAGCAGCACCACGACCTCGCGGCCACTTCCGGTGCGCAGGTAGATCACGCTGCGATGGTCGGCGAATTCGTTCTTGCGGCGCTGGAAGGCGGCCTCGACCATCTCGCGCAGATCGGGGTCGAGCGCCTTCGACGAGGTCGTGCCGATGAAGCGGCTGTAGCAGCCGCTGCCCGCGAGCACCGAGAGCTCGGGATCGACGCCGCCATTGTCGCGCAGGACCAGTATACCGGCGCAGTCGACATTGAGCAGCGAGGCGAGCTGGGTCAGCACGCCCTCGGCGAGCCGCTGCATCGACTTGAAGTCGTACAGCGTGGAGGCGGCATCGATGATGATCTCGAGCCCGCGCCTTGTCTGCACCATGCGCTCGAGCTGCTGGTAGGAGCGCAGCGCCGCGGTCAGCGAGGTGAACAGCTTGTCGGCGGTGAGCTCGGTCTTGGCCTTGTAGTCGTTGATGTCGTACTGCACGATCACGCGCCGCTCCGGCGCCTGGCCCGGCTGGCCCGTGCGCAGGATGATACGCACGGTCTCGTTCTTGAGCACGTTGCGGATGTATTCGACCAGCTCGAGGCCGGCGACGTCGGTCTCCATGATGACGTCGAGCAGCACCGCGGCGATGTCGTTGTGCGCCGCCATCAGCTTGCGACCTTCCGCCGCGGAATGCGCGGAGAGGATCTCCAGGCCCTGGCCGTTGAGGGTGTAGTCGGACAGCGCGAAGCGGGTGCCATCATGCACGGCCGGATCGTCGTCGATGACGGCGATTTTCCATTTCCGGGCGTCCATATCCTCCGACGCGGTACCGGTGTCGTCGATCAGGTGGAGGACATCGTCCTGTTCGGCCATTGCGAAGTCCCGTCACTTTCTGTGCTTTGCGCGCCGCCCTTGGCGATCCGCGGCATGATAATCCGAAAAGTAGTACCTTGTCCCAGCTTGGATTCCAGCATCATCCGCCCGCCCAGCTGCTGGGTGACGAGGTTATAGACGATATGAAGCCCGAGTCCCGTGCCACCTTCATTGCGCCGGGTGGTAAAGAATGGGTCAAAGGCCTGGCGCTGCACGTCGGGGGTCATGCCGGCCCCGTCATCGGCGAAGATGATCTCGATGTCGTCGGCGCCGCGCGGCCGCGCCGAGATCGTGATGGTGCCGGCGCGCCCGTCGGCGAAGGCATGGTTGGCGGCGTTGAGGAACAGGTTGGTCAGGATCTGGCCGTAGGAGCCGGGATAGCCGTCGAGCAACAGCCCCTCGGGCACGTCGACCTGGAGGGTGATCGGCGAGCGCTTCAGCACCGGGCGCAGGCTCGCGATGATCTGGTCGGTTGCTTCGCTCAATGAGAACTGCCGCCGCTCGGCGTGCGAACGGTCGACCGCGACCTGCTTGAACGACTGGATCAGCTCGCCGGCGCGGGTGAGGTTGGCGACGAGCTGCTGCGAGGCGTCGCGCGAGGACTGCACGAACTCTTCCAGCTGCGAGCGGCGCAAGCCGCCGTCGCCCCGGAGCTGGGCCTCGAAGATCTCGCTGCGGCGGGCAAAGCTCGAGGCCACCGTCAGGCTGATGCCGATGGGGTTGTTGACCTCGTGCGCGACGCCGGCGACGAGGCCGCCGAGGGCTGCGAGCCGCTCGGCATCGATCAGATTCTGCTGTGCGGTGTTGAGCTCGAGCAGCGCGCTCTCGGCCCTTTCCTTGGATGCGCGCAGCTCGTCCTCGGTCTCGCGCTTGGCGATGGCATTCTCGCGGAACACCTCCACCGCGCGCGCCATGGCGCCGACCTCGTCGCGGGCCTTGGTGCCCTGCACCTCGCGGCCGAGATCGCCGAGCGTGATCGCGCGCATCGCGGCCATGATCTGCTGCAGCGGCAGCCGGATCGACAGCGCGATCAACACGCCTGCGGAGAGGATGATGCCGAGGAAGATCACCGCAATAGAGAGAACGCGACGGGAGATGTCCGCCAGCGTGCGATCGAACGTCTCCTGCGCCTTCTGCTCGCGCTGGCGCATCTTGGTCGAGAGGTCGTCGATGGCGCCGATCGCCTCGGCCTGGCTGGCGTCGATGGTGTTGCGCAAGAGTTCGGTGCGGCTGGTCAGCTGCTCGGACAGCTTTGCAAAGCCCTCGCGCAGCGCCGTGGTGCGGGCGCCGAGCTTTTGCAGCGCCATGCGCTGCAAATCATTGTCGGCGAGATCGATCATCACCGGAATGGTCTTCTCGATCGTCTCGGTGTTGCGGCGCGCATCGTCGGCGGCGCCCGGCGACAGCGACAGATAGTAGGAATTGGCCGCGACCAGCATCGCCGTGAAGGCCTCGCGCGACTTGCCGAGCGAGGGCCAGATCAGCGCGTCGCGATGGCCGGTGGCGCCCTCGATGATGGAGTACAGGCCCGCCATGTCCTTGGCCGGACCCTGCACCTGCTCTTCATAGGTTTTGGCGATGGTCGCCTGCACGCTGCGCAGCTCGCCGAAGCCGTTGAGGAAGCGGTCGGTGGTGCGCTCCAGCTCCTCGACCGAGCCTGCCAGCATCGGGTCCTTGGCGGCGCGGTCGGTCAGCGTGCCCAGCACGGCTTCGCGCAGCAGCAGGATCTCCGCGAACAGGTCCGGGCTCGGCTGGTTGATGTAGCGGTGGATCAGGTTCTGCAGCCGCCCGGTCTCGCTTTCGAGCAGCGCCAGGATGCGGTCGGATTCGCGCACCTGGCGGACGTCGTCCCAGGCCGAGCCCAGCACCTGCGCGCCGTTCCAGATCATCGCGACCAGCACGATCACCACGGCGGAGTTCAGCGCCGCGATCGACAGGATGCGCCAGCGGATCGGCACCGCCCGCAGCAGGCCGACCAGCCGCGCGCGCACCCGCCCGATCGGGCCGGGCGGCTTGTCGACGTGCTCGCTGTGTCCAAGTGCAGCCAATCCGGCTCACTCCACCTTGCGAATGCGTTCGATCAGCGCGGCCGCGGCGGGATCCTTCGCGGCCTTGACGTACACCGGCGCCATCGCGTCCTCGAACGGCTTGCGGTCGATGTCCTTGACGACGGTGATGCCGGCGGCCTCCGCCTTGTGCTGCGACTGCTCCTCGAGGTCGCGCCACTTCTCGCGCATGAACTGGCTGGAGCGCAGCGCGGCCTCGCGGAAGATCCGTTGGTCGTCGGCCGACAGGCTGCGCCACGCCTTGAGCGAGATCACCAGCACCTCCGGGCTCATCGTGTGCTCGGTCAGGGTGTAGTAGCCGGCATATTTGTAATGGTCTGTCGTCACGAACGATGGCCAGTTGTTTTCGGCGCCGTCGATCAGATGGGTCGCGAGCCCCGTGAGCACCTGCCCGTAGGGCAATTCGACCGGCTCGGCGCCGAGCGAGCGGATCATCTGGCTCATCAACTCCGACTGCTGCACCCGGATCCGCAGGCCCTTGAGATCGGCGATGGTCTTCACCGGGCGGACGGCATTGTAGATCGAGCGCGCGCCGGAATCGTAGAAGGCGAGCCCGACGAAGCCGTAGGGCTCGAAGCTGCCCAGAATCTCGTTGCCGATCGGCCCGTCCAGCACCCTCTGCATGTGCTCGATGGACCGGAACAGGAACGGCATGGCGAGCACGTTCATCGCCGGAACGAAGTTGCCGATCAGGGCCACATTGGTCCGGTTGAGGTCGATCGCGCCCGCGCGGGTCTGCTCGATCGTCTCCTTCTCCTCGCCGAGCTGGCGGGAGTGAAACACCTTGACCTCGTGCCGCCCGCCGGTGCGCTCGGCGATCAGCGCGCCCATGTAGCGCAGCGCCTGGACGGTCGGATAATCCTCGGTCTGGGTGTCGGCGGCGCGGAATTCACGCGCTGCAGCCCCCGTCGCGCAGATCGCGAACAGAAGCGCGACGAAGATCACCCCGGCCCGAGAGAGTTCGGCACGGTTTAGCACTGGCACACTCAACCCCTCAGAGATGGAGTCTATGGCGGGACCAAAAGGTTCAATGCAATCTAGCAGATGGTAAAGGGAAGGCCATCCCGGGCCGCGCCCTCGGGCGATTGTGCGGCGCGGTCCGGCTTCATTCCCGGTTGAAACGCCGGGGACCGCGCCTTAAGCAGGGTATAGTCGCCTTTTGCCGCCTGATCCGGGAAGAGCCATCGTGACTTCATCATTGCGCTTTTTGCAGGTCGCCGCCGCCACTCTGGCCTTCGCCTTGAGCTGCGAGGCGCGCGCCGCCACCGACATCGCATGGTGGCACGCCATGTCGGGCGAGCTCGGCAAGCAGCTTGAAAAGCTCGCCACCGATTTCAACGCCTCGCAATCCGATTACCGCGTCGTGCCGACCTACAAGGGCAATTACACCGAGACGGTGACGGCCGCGATCTTCGCCTTCCGCTCGCGCAGCCAGCCCGCGATCGTGCAGGTCAACGAGGTCGCCACCGCGACCATGACCGCAGCCAAGGGCGCGATCTATCCGGTCTACAGCATGATGCGCGACATGGGCGAGCCGTTCTCGCTCAACGACTATCTTCCGGCCGTCTCCGGTTATTACACCGATGCGAGCGGCAATCTGCTGTCATTCCCGTTCAACTCGTCGACGCCGATCCTCTATTACAACAAGACCATGTTCCGCGACGCCGGGCTCGATCCGGAGACGCCGCCGAAGACGTGGCCCGAGCTCGGCGCCGCTGCAAAACGGCTGCGCGACCGCGGCGCCGTCTGCGGCTTCACCACGTCCTGGCCGTCCTGGATCCATGTCGAGAATCTGTCGGCGTTTCACAATCTGCCGCTGGCCACGCGTGCGAACGGCTTTGCCGGCCTCGATGCGGAATTGACCATCAACAATCCGGTCGTCGTGAAGCACATCGCCCAGCTCGCAGAATGGCAGAAGACAAAACTGTTCGACTATAGCGGTCGCGGGCAATCGGCCGAGCCGCGCTTCCAGAACGGCGAATGCGGCATCTTCATCGGCTCCTCGGCGACGCGCGCCGACATCAGGGCGAACTCGAAATTCGAGATCGGCTACGGCATGATGCCGTATTGGCCCGACGTGAAGGGCGCGCCGCAGAATTCCATCATCGGCGGCGCCACGCTGTGGGTGCTGCGCGACCGGCCGCGCGAGGAATACAAGGGCGTGGCGCGGTTCTTCGCCTATCTGTCCCAGCCCGGCGTGCAGGCCGCCTGGCACCAGAACACCGGCTATCTGCCGATCACCCGCGCCGCCTTCGAGCTGACGCGCGCGCAAGGATTTTACGAGCGCAATCCCGGCTCGGCGATCTCGTTCGAGGAGATCACGCTGCATCAGCCGACCGAGAATTCCAAGGGCATCAGGCTCGGCTCCTTCAACCTGATCCGCGGCACGATCGAGGAGGAGCTGGAGCAGGCCTTTGGCGGCCAGAAGAGCGCGCAAGCCGCGCTCGATACCGCGGTCGAGCGCGGCAACAAGCTGCTGCGCCAGTTCGAGCGCGCCAGCCCCGATAGGTAGTCGCGGCCGGAGCGCGCGCCTCGCCCTTCGAGACGACCGCTTTGCGGTCTCCTCAGGATGAGGCTAAGCACCGACGGCGGCCCCCGAGACCACAAACTCCGCCCTCATCCTGAGGAGCCCGCGAAAGCGGGCGTCTCGAAGGATGGCCGCAGGGACATTGCCTTCGATGACACTGCCTCACTTCGCCGACGCGCAGACCTTTCGCGCCTGGCGCTCCCAGCCACAGCAATGGCTGCCGATCGCACTCGACATCGCGCGCGGCCACGGTGTCGACACCGGCGCGCCGCACGTGTTTTCGACCGGCACCAACCTCGTGGTCGGGCTCGGTGAGAAGCTGATCCTGAAAATCTTCCCGCCGCTGCTGCATGCGCAATTCGTTTCCGAGCGCGGTTCGCTGATGCAGCTCAAAGGCCGGCTTCATCTGCCGATCCCCGAGATCGTCGCGGAGGGGATGCGCGACGGCTGGCCCCATCTGATCATCACGCGCCTTTCCGGCACACTCGGCTCGGAGATCTGGCCCTCATTGCCCGAAGCGCAGAAGGAGCGCGTGCTGCGCCAGATCGGCGAGACCATCGCTGCCGTGCAGCGCGCGCCGCTCGGCCCGCTCGCGCAAATCGAGCCGCGCTGGAGCGACTTCATGCGCACGCAGATGCTGGGCTGCCGCGCGCGGCACACCCGTCTCGGCCTTGCGCCGAAATTCCTGGCCGGCCTCGACGATCTCCTGCGTGATGCCGCGACGCTGATTCCGATGGATGCGCCGCCGGTGATCCTGATCGGCGAATACATTCCGGAGAACTTCCTGCTCACGTCCCGTAACGGCGACTGGTCGCTCGCCGGCCTGTTCGATTTCGGCGACGTCAGGGCGGGCTGGCGCGATTATGATCTGCTCGGCCCGAGCGCCTTCATGTCGGCGGGCCGGCCGGGGAGGGTGCGCAGCCTGCTCGAGGGTTTTGGCTACGAGAAGCCAGACTTCGCGCTCAAGCGCCGCCTGATGGCGCTGATGCTGCTGCACCAGGCCAGCGACCTCAACAGCCACATCTGTATCGAAGGCTGGCAGGACAAGGTGAACGATCTGGTCGAGCTTCAGGAATTGATCTGGGCGGAGTGATGGCGCGGCCTCAAGATCCGCCGTCGTCCCGGCGAACGCCGGGACCCATAACCTCAGGGAGTAGTTTGACGGAGACCAGCACTTACCAGTTCTCCGCTTGGTAAAATCGCCTGCGCTGACCGGATGGATCACGCGGTATGGGTCCCGGCGTTCGCCGGGACGACGGGAGCCTATCCCTTCCGCTGGATCAGCGCGGCTGCCTTGCTGAGGACGCTGATGACGGCGGCATATCCGGTCGGTTCTGCCCCGTCCCTCTTGATCGCCGACACGATGCCGGAGAATACCGCGCGGCACTGCGTAATGGCGGAGAGGGCCTGGGCCTTGGTGCCGGCTGCTCTCAATTGCGAAGCCGCGGTCTGCAGGGCGCTTCGTGCTTCCGGCTTCGCGTTCCGCGTCAGGGTGCCGTTCATCCGGTCGAGCACGTCTGCGACGCAGTTGTAGAGCGCCTTGCCGGCGTTGTTGCTGCACGCGTCGAGACCAGCATTGCCAACCGCGGCGGCCGCGCCGGATCCGCCGCCCGCTTGCGCTGGGCCTGCACCCAGTGGCATCGCTGCGAACAGCAGCAAGGCCATGATCACCCGCAGGCCCGTCGCACGGAGGCCCCTGGAGGCCCCGAGAATCAGTGTCGTCATGTCTTTCCCCCTCTTATCGCGGTGCCGTTGGTGTCACCGCATTGCCCACCGTGAATTCGCACGGCACCGTCGTCAGCCTCGGTTCACCCTTAAGCGCGAATAGCCGCTCCCACTGTGATCTGCGGCACACGACGCCGCTCGGTGCGTCCTCGACGATGACGACGGCATAAAGCCGGTCGCGTTTCTGGAATGCCTTGATGCTGGTGTCTTCAGGAAAGGTCTGCAGCAGCGTCAGCACGCCGTGACCGCTATCGACGTCGGCGGCGACGCCCGCGATCCCCGAAATGGTGCGCCATTTGCCGCCCTCGATGGTGGCGCCGATGAAGGTGCCCTCGGTCACGGTGTTCTGGAGAATCTTCTGCTTGAGGAAGTCGGGCCCGAGCTCGGCGCTCTGGCGCAGCCGGTTCTTCAGGCTCGGCGAGTAGAAGATCTTGTCGGTGCCGCCCTGAAACACGATGGTCGTGCCTTCGGGCCCGCCGGCAATCAGGTTCTGGAATTCACGGCCGCTCAGGACGCCGGCCGAAACGGGCGCTGCGCGAAAGGCTATCAGCGCGATCGCCATTGCGACGCGCAGGACGGAGCCGGATATCGAGCGGGGATTTTGATCAGGCATGAGGGGCGGAAAAGGAGTCTTGAAAAGCTCAATTCTAGATAGAAGCCGGTCGCGCGTCGAGGGAGCTTCGTCGTAAACAAAGGTGTGGCGATGTGCTCAGCTGCGCTCCCTCCCCCCTTGCGGGGGAGGGCGGGGGAGAGGGGTGGCTCCGGGCGACGTCAGAGTTCGTGGCCACCCCTCTCCCTGCCCCTCCCCCGCAAGGGGGGAGGGAATGAAAGAGTGTACGTCCCTCACGATGGTGTCACCCAACATGACAGCGCAACATCGTTTGCGTAACGTCCTGTGGGGGCAGTGTGATGATGCAGTTGCTAAGAAGTCGTCTTGCCGTGTTGTTGGCAGCAGCGCTCATGGCGCTCGCCGCCGGCGCCTCGCGCGCCGCACCAGACACGCGAAAATCGGTCGCAGATTCCGCGCCGCGGCTGGCGCTGGTGATCGGCAACGCCAATTACGCAAAACTCGGCACGCTCGCCAATCCCGGACACGATGCGCAATTGATCGCGGATCGGCTGCGGCAGACCGGTTTCGAGGTGACGGCGGTCGCCGACCGCGACCTGAAAAGCCTGTCGGAGGACGTCGAGGCGTTCGCGCAGAAGATCAAGGCGCGGGGCCCTGCGACCGTCGCCGTGCTCTATTATGCCGGCCATGGCGTCGAGAGCGACGGCGCCAACTACCTCGTGCCTGTCAATGCCGACATCAAGCGCCGCGCCGACATCGTGCCGCAATCGCTGAGCGTCAAGCGCGTCGCCGATCGCCTGTCGTCTTCAGGCAATGCGCTCAACATCCTCATCGTCGATGCCTGCCGCGATAATCCGTTTCCGCCGGGCGTGGCGGCAAGTGCGCCCGGACTGGTGCCGATGGGCGCCGTCTATGGCGTGTTCATCGCCTCGGCGACGGGCTCGGGCAAGACGGCCTATGATGGTGACGACGGCCACAGCCCCTACACCAGGGCGCTGGCGGACGCGATGATCGTGCCCGGCGAGCGGCTGGAGGACGTGTTCAAGAGCGTGCGCCGCCAGGTGCGGCTGTCCACCGGCGAGCAGCAGATCCCCTGGGAATCCACCTCGCTCGAGCTCGACTTCTTCTTCGTGCCGCCACCGCCGCCGCCGAGCCAAGCCGCGCAATTGCTCGCGGCGGCCAGGGAGACAGGCAATGTCGCGCTCTACGATCTCCTGGTCGATCGTTTCCCGACGAGCCCGGAAGCCGGTGTGGCCCGCACCGCCGCGGCTGAATTGAGAAAGAGCGCGGCCGCGAGCGGGCCCGCGGCTGCGTCCGCGGCGTCCCTGGTGCTCGATCGTGCGCGGCAGACCAGAACGCCGGAGGCCTACGATCTCGTCGCCGCGCTGTTTCCGGATACGCCCGAGGCGGACGAGGCGCGCGCCGCCGCCTCGCGCCTGCGCGAGATTACGGTGCTCGACAGTGCCGGGCCGACCTATGAGGGCCGCGAGCTGGTGCAGCTCATCCAGGCCGAGCTGACGCGGCTCGATTGCTTTGTCGGCGAGCAGGGCGGCGCGTTCGATGCTGCCACCATTCAGGGCCTGCGCCGGGCCTCGCTGCTCTCCGACGAGCATTATCTCTGGCACCGTCCGACCATGGCCGCGCTGCGGGCCCTGAAGAAGGTCGACAGCCGCGACGGCTGCGCGCGGCAGAGGACCGTCGCGGCGCCGCGCTGCCTGCGGGTCAACAACGAGGACTTTTGCCAGTAGCGTCGCCCATGAATTGGGCCGTCGCTCCGTTCGGATTATTTTATGTGCAAAGACGCATCTTTGTATGCAATGTCCGAGCTCTGAGCAAAGGCGTTATCGTGCCTTCGTTAGAGTTTCCGTCATGATATCTGATACTTAAGCCGCGAGTAAGGCTTCGTTAAGGTCTGGCACGAACCTTGCGAATCCAGTTCCAACCAGAAACTTTTGAGTTGGAGCATCCTCATGAAGCGCCGCGATTTCCTCAAGTCCGTGTCCGGATTGGCCGCCGGCGCGGCGCTCCCCATCGCGCCGCAGGTCATTTCCGCGGCCTATGCCGACGCCCGCTCGGAGACGCTGCTGATCGTCTCGGAAGGCGGGCCGAACAATCTCGACATCCACGGCGTCGGCACCAACGTGCCCGGCTATGAAGTGTCCTGGAATTGCTACGACCGGCTGATCAGCCACGAGATGAAGACCGGTCCTGGCGGCGTGCCGTATTACGACCGCGACAAGTTCAAGGGCGAGCTCGCCGAGGAGTTCAAGATCGACGACATGTCGGTCACCTTCAAGCTGCGCAAGAACGCCAAATTCCATGACGGCACGCCCGTCACCGCCAAGGACGTGAAATGGTCGCTCGACCGCGCCGTCAGCGTCGGCGGCTTCCCGACCTTCCAGATGAGTGCGGGCTCGCTCACCAAGCCGGAGCAGTTCGTCGTCATCGACGACACCACCGTGCGCGTCGACTTCCTGAAGAAGGACCGGCTGACGGTCCCCGATCTCGCCGTCATCGTGCCCTGCATCGTCAACTCCGAGCTGGTGAAGAAGAACGCGAGTGAGAAGGATCCCTGGGGCCTCGAGTTCACCAAGCAGCAGACCGCGGGCTCAGGCGCCTACAAGGTGACGAAGTGGACCGCCGGCACCGAAGTCGTCATGGAGCGCAACGAGGATTGGGTCTGCGGTCCGCTGCCGAAGATCAAGCGCGTGATCTGGCGCATGGTGCCGCAGGCCGGCAACCGCCGCGCGCTGCTGGAGCGCGGCGACGCCGACATCTCCTACGAACTCCCGAACAAGGATTTCCAGGAGATGAAGGCCAACGGCAAGCTCAACGTGGTGTCGCTGCCGTTCTCCAACGGCATCCAGTATATCGGCATGAATGTCACCAAGCCGCCGTTCGACAATCCGAAGGTCCGCCAGGCCGTCGCCTACGCGCTGCCCTATCAGAAGATCATGGACGCCGTGATGTTCGGGCTCGCGAACCCGATGTTCGGCGCACCTGCGGACAAGCCGACCGAAGTCGCCTGGCCGCAGC
The DNA here is from genome assembly GCF_024199935.1 of Bradyrhizobium sp. CCGUVB14. Taxonomy (NCBI): domain Bacteria; kingdom Pseudomonadati; phylum Pseudomonadota; class Alphaproteobacteria; order Hyphomicrobiales; family Nitrobacteraceae; genus Bradyrhizobium; species Bradyrhizobium sp. CCGUVB14. The sequence goes on along the minus strand of NZ_JANADS010000001.1, from coordinate 9,552,822 downwards.
CGCATAAATTCAACACCGACATCGAGAAGGCGAAGGCGCTGATGGCGGAAGCCGGCCTCGCCGGCGGCTTCGAGACCACGATCTCGTTCGACCTGAATTTTGCCGGCGTCAACGAGCCGCTCTGCGTGCTGGTGCAGGAGAGCCTCGCCCAGATCGGCATCAAGACCACCATCAACAAGGTGCCCGGCGCTAACTGGCGCACCGAGTTGAACAAGAAAGAGATGCCGCTCTTCACCAACGTGTTCTCGGGCTGGCTCGATTACCCCGAATACTTCTTCTACTGGTGCTATCACGGCAACAATTCCGTCTTCAACACCATGAGCTACAAGTCGGCGGAGATGGACAAGCTGATCGACGGCGCGCGCACCGCAGCCGCCACCGGCGACACCGCGACCTACGATGCCGACGTGAAAGGCTTCGTCGATCTCGCCTACACCGACATCCCGCGCATCCCGCTGTACCAGCCCTTCGTCAACGTCGCGATGCAGAAGAACATCTCGGGCTATCAATACTGGTTCCACCGCCGCCTCGACTACCGCGCGATGGCGAAGGGGTGAGGGGATGCTGATCGTCGGCGACGCATCGGCATGTGTTGGGTTTCTTGATTCGAGTGAGGCAGCCACCGCTCTCTCACTCCCTCCCCCCTTGCGGGGGAGGGGCGGGGAGAGGGGTAGCCACAAACTCCGATCTCTCCCGCGGCCACCCCTCTCCCTAACCCTCCCCCGCAAGGGGGGAGGGGACCCAGCGGTGTGCGCGGCGCCAGCTCATTTCAACATCAGGAGCACCCCATGCTGACCATGATCGGCAAGCGCCTGATGTTCGCGATTCCCTCGCTGATCGGCGTCGTCATCGTCACCTTCCTGCTGACGCGCGCGCTGCCGGGTGATCCGGCCGCGTACTTCGCCGGCCCCGCCGCCACCAAGGAAGCGGTCGAGCAGATCCGTAAAAAACTCGGCCTCGACAAGCCGCTGATCGAGCAGTTCTTCCGCTACACCAACGATCTCGCCCATGGCGATTTCGGCAATTCGCTGACGACTGGCCAGCCGGTCGCCGCCGAAATCCGCAGCCGCCTGCCGGCTTCCGCCGAGCTGACGCTGCTCGGTCTCATCGTCTCCATCGTCATCGCCATCCCGCTTGGCGTGCTCGCAGCAACGCGACCTGGGTCATGGATCGACCATCTCTGTCGCATCACGACGACCGCGGGCGTGTCGCTGCCCGTATTCTTCACCGGCCTCGTGCTGGTCTATGTCTTCTATTTCCGGCTCGGCTGGTCGCCCGCGCCGCTCGGCCGGCTCGACGTGTTCTACAGCGCGCCGCCGACGGTGACCGGCTTCTATCTGATCGACACGCTGATCGCGCGTGACTTCGAAGCATTCCGCTCGGCATTGAGCCAGCTGATCCTGCCCGCGACGACGCTCGCGATCTTCTCGCTGGCGCCGATCGCGCGCATGACGCGCGCCTCGATGCTTGCGGTGCTCGCATCCGAATTCGTCCGCACCGCGCGCGCCAGCGGCCTGTCGCCGACCACCGTCATCGTCACTTACGCGTTTCGCAATGCGATGCTGCCCGTCATCACCACGCTCAGCATGGTGTTCTCCTTCCTGCTCGGGGCCAACGTGCTGGTCGAAAAAGTATTCGCCTGGCCCGGCATCGGCTCCTACGCGGTGGAAGCGCTGATCTCGTCCGACTTCGCGCCGGTGCAGGGTTTTGTCCTCACCATGGCGGTGATGTACGTGCTGCTCAATCTCGTGATCGACATTTTGTACGGCGTGATCGATCCACGCGTGCGGTTGGAGGGCTGAACGATGAGCTCCGTTGCGCCTGCCATTGAACCCGTCGGCCCCGCCCGCACATCGGGACTCACCGCGATCCTCGAACAGACCCGTTACGTCCTCAGCGAAAACAAGGTCACGGGCTTTGCCTTCGCCTTGTTGGTCGTGATCCTGATCGCGGCGATCTTCGGTCCCTATGTGGTGCCGTATGACCCGCTGGCGTCCGACACCGCCGCGGCTCTGAAACCGCCGTCGGCGGCGCATTGGTTCGGCACCGACCAATTGGGCCGCGACATCTTCAGCCGCGTCGTGGTGGCAACGCGGCTCGATACGTTCATCGCGGTCGCCTCCGTCGTGCTGGTGTTCCTGATGGGTGGCCTCGCCGGCATTGCCGCCGGCTATTTCGGCGGCTGGACCGACCGCATCGTCGGCCGCATCGCCGACACCATCATGGCGTTCCCGCTGTTCGTGCTGGCGATGGGCATTGTCGCTGCGCTCGGCAACACCGTGCAGAACATCATCCTGGCCACGGCCATCGTGAACTTCCCGCTCTATGCCCGCGTCGCGCGCGCGGAAGCCAACGTGCGCCGCAATGCCGGCTTCGTGCAGGCGGCGCGCCTCTCCGGCAACGGCGAATTCCGCATCCTGCTGGTGCACATCCTGCCGAACATCATGCCGATCATGATCGTGCAGATGTCGCTGACCATGGGCTACGCGATCCTCAACGCCGCCGGTCTCTCCTTCATCGGCCTCGGCGTCCGGCCGCCCACCGCCGAATGGGGCATCATGGTCGCCGAGGGCGCGGGCTTCATGGTCTCGGGCGAATGGTGGATCGCGCTCTTCCCCGGCCTCGCCCTGATGATCGCCGTGTTCTGCTTCAACCTCCTCGGCGACGGCCTGCGCGACATCGTCGACCCCCAGCGGAGGACGTGATGGCTGCAGCTTTTCGGCAAAAATTCTCCAACGATTCCAATGCCGCTCTACTGTGCATGGGGTTGTTTTCGAGCTCTTTGAGCCGCGGGGGACCCGCATGACCGCCCAACCGCTGCTCGACGTCCAGGATCTCACCGTCGAATTCACCACCCGCCGCGGCATCGTCAAAGCCGTGCAGCACGTCAACATCTCCGTCGCCAAGGGCGAGACGCTCGCCATCGTCGGCGAGTCCGGCTCCGGCAAGTCGGTGACGTCCTACGCGGTGATGCGCATCCTCGATCGCGCCGGCAAGATCGCCGAGGGCTCGGTGATGTTTTCCGGCATCGACGTCAAGGCCGCGTCTGAGGCCCAGATGCGCGATCTGCGCGGCCGCGAAGTCTCGATGATCTTTCAGAACCCGCGCGCGGCGCTGAACCCGATCCGTAAAGTCGGCGACCAGATCGAGGACGTGCTGCGCACCCATGTGCAGCAAGCGATGGTTTCGGACCACGGAGAAAAGGCGATCGAGGCGCTGGAGCAGGTCAAGATCGCCCGCCCGCGCGAGCGCTACCACGCCTATCCGTTCGAATTGTCCGGCGGCATGTGCCAGCGCGTCGTCATCGCGCTCGCGCTCGCCTGCAATCCGCAGCTGTTGATCGCCGACGAGCCGACCACCGGTCTTGACGTCACCACGCAGAAGGCGGTGATGGACCTGATCGTCGAACTCACAAAACGCAAGGCGATGTCGACCATCCTGATCACCCACGACCTCGGCCTCGCCGCCGCCTATTGCGACCGTGTCGTGGTGATGGAGAAGGGCCGCGTCGTCGAGACCGCCAAGGCCGCCGACATTTTTGCGAACCCGCAGCACCCCTATACGAAGAAGCTGATGCGCGCGACGCCGCGGCTCGGTGTGTCGCTGCGGGATCTGTTGCCCGAGGAGGAGGGCGCACCCGCCGCGCCTGCTGAATCCGCCCCCGGCATCGCAAAGGGGCAAAAGCCCCTCCTGCTCATCGAAAAGCTCGTCAAGGAATATCCCCGCCAGGGCGCCACCGCCACGCTTGGAAAGCTGTTCGGCCGCAAGCCGCCCGTGGAGCCCGATGTGTTCCGCGCGGTCGATGGCATCAGCTTCTCGATCGGCCATGGCGAAAGCGTCGGCCTGGTCGGCGAATCCGGCTGCGGCAAATCGACCACGTCGATGATGGTGATGCGGCTCCTCGACCAGACCTCCGGCCTGATCCAGTTCGACGGCGAAGACATCGGCGGCATTCAGCCCGCCTCCTTTGCCCGCCTGCCGCAGCGCAGCCGCATCCAGATGGTGTTCCAGGATCCGACCGACAGCCTCAACCCGCGCTTCACCGCGGTGCGCGCCATCGCCGATCCGATCATGCAGCTCGGCGACATCAGGGGACGCGATGCGCTTCGCGCCCGCTGCGAGGAGCTGGCCACCATGGTCGGCCTGCCGCACAATCTGCTGGATCGTTTCCCGCACCAGCTCTCCGGCGGCCAGAAGGCCCGCGTCGGCATTGCGCGGGCCATCGCGCTGCACCCCAAGCTCGTCATCCTGGACGAGCCGACCGCGGCGCTGGACGTGTCCGTGCAGGCCGTCGTCCTGAACCTGCTTCAGGACCTCAAGGCACGGCTAGGTATGAGCTATCTGTTCGTCTCGCATGATTTGAATGTAGTGCGCTTGTTGTGCGATCGTGTCATTGTGATGCGGACGGGGCGGATCGTCGAGGAAGGCTCTTCCGAGAAGGTCCTCAGCGATCCGCAGGACGACTACACCAAGGAGCTGCTGACGGCGATCCCGCATCCGCCGCTGCCGGTTCACTGAGAGTGCACTGAGAGACTGTTTGGGAGCGTGATGGCCGAGCCGCTGGACGATTATATTGACGCCGTATCGAAAGCGCTGGCGCTGCCGGTCGAGGAGGCCTGGAGGCCCGCGGTGCGCGCCAATCTCGAAGTGTCGCTGCGGCTCGCCCGCCTGGTCGACGAATTCGCGCTGCCGGACGAGACCGAGCCGGCGCCGATCTTCACGGCCTGATGCTGCCATGACCACCAAGCCAGAGATGACGGCTGCCGAGATCGCAAGCGCGGTCGCAGGCCGCAAGATGTCCGCGCTCGATGCCACCGAAGCCGCCCTCGCGCGCATCAAGCAGCACGACACGATCCTCAACTCCTTCACCGACGTCACCGCCGATCGCGCCCGTGCGAAATCGCGCGCGATCGATGCCGATATCGCGGCCGGCAAGACCGTCGGTCCGCTCGCCGGCGTGCCCTTTGCGGTGAAGAACCTCTTTGACGTCGCGGGCCTGCCTACGCGCGCCGGCTCGAAGATCAATCGCGACCTCGCGCCATCCAAGCGCGATGCCGCGCTGATCGAGCGCATGGAAGCTGCCGGTGCCGTGCTGGTCGGCGCGCTCAACATGGGCGAATACGCCTACGATTTTACGGGCGAGAACGTCCATGACGGTCCCTCGCGCAATCCGCACGACACCACGCGGATGACCGGCGGCTCGTCGGGTGGCTCCGGCAGCGCCGTCGGCGGCGCGCTGGTGCCGATCGCGCTCGGCTCGGACACCAATGGCTCGATCCGCGTGCCGTCCTCGTTCTGCGGCATCTTCGGCCTGAAGCCGACCTATGGCCGGCTGTCGCGTGCGCGCTCCTTCCCGTTCGTCGCGAGCCTCGATCATCTCGGCCCGTTCGCACGTTCCGTCACCGATCTCGCGCTCGCCTATGACGCGATGCAGGGCCCGGATGCCGACGACGGCGCCTGCACGACGCGTGGGCTGGAGCCGACACTGCCGTTGCTCGCCAATCCGGTCTCGGATTTGCGTATCGCGATTGCCGGCGGCCACTTCCAGAAGAACGTGTTTCCGGAAGCCGTCGAAGCCGTCAGCCGCGTCGCCAAGGCGCTCGGTGCGAGCAAGGTCGTGGATGTGCCTGAAGCCTCCCGCGCCCGCGCCGCGGCCTACGTCATCACCACCACCGAAGGCGCCTCGCTGCATCTCGATCGCCTGCGCAAGCGCCCGAATGATTTCGATCCGGCCGTGCGCGACCGGCTGATCGCCGGTGCCATGGTGCCTGCGTCGCTGGTCGACCGCGCGCAAAAGTTCCGCCGCTGGTATCGCGCGCAATTCGCCGAGATCTTCAAGACCGTCGACGTGCTGATCGCGCCGGCAACGCCCTGCACGGCGCCAAAGCTCGGTCAGGTGAACTTTACCCTCGACGGCGTCGAGCTGCCGGTGCGCGCCAATATCGGCATCCACACCCAGCCGATCTCGTTCATCGGCCTGCCGGTGGTCGCGGTCCCTGTGCCGCTCGAACCGCTGCCGATCGGCGTGCAGATCATTGCTGCGCCCTGGCGCGAGGACATCGCGTTGCGCGTTGCGCACGCATTGGAGAAGATGGGCGTGGTCGCCGCGCCGTCGCCAAGGGGACTTTGAGAGGAATTTGAGATGGAGATCGATCTCCCCGATGTGATCGCGGAAGTCAAAGCCGCGTTCGAACGCTATGAGCAGGCCCTCGTCACCAACGACGTTGCCGTGCTCGGCGAGTTGTTCCGCAACGATCCCCGCACGCTGCGCTACGGCATCGGCGAGAACCTCTATGGCTATGAGGCGATCTCCGGCTTCCGCGCCGGCCGCTCGCCGGTCGGCCTCAATCGCCGCACCGCGAGGACGGTGATCTCCAGCTACGGCCGCGATACGGCTGTCGCCTCCACCCTGTTCTATCGCGACACGGCTCCCGGCAAGGTCGGCCGGCAGATGCAGACCTGGATTCGCTTCCCGGAGGGCTGGCGCGTCGTCGCCGCCCATGTCAGCATCATCGACGAGTCGAAAGAGACCTGACCGTATGACGCTTGACGATTTTCCGCCCGGAACACTGCCGGCCGAGCCGGTCGTGCCGCGCGTCGACCGTGCCTCGCCATCGGTGCAGAAGGTCACGCGCGCCGAGGAACTGCGTCTTCAGTTGGCCGACGAGATCGTGCGGGGAACTCTCGCGCCCGGCGCTCCGCTGGACGAGACCGACATCGCGCGGCGCTTCAGCGTCTCGCGCACGCCGGTGCGCGAAGCGCTGCGGCAGCTGGTCGCGAGCGGCCTGGTCGAGGCGCGGCCGCATCGCGGCGCAGTGGTCGCGCAGCCGTCGATCGAGCGTCTGACCAGCATGTTCGAGGCGATGGCGGAGCTGGAGGCGCTGTGCGCCGGCCTCGCCGCGGAGCGGATGTCGGCCGCCGAGCGTCATGGACTCGAAGCCATCCACGAGGAGCTCCGCGTCCTCAGCTACGCCGGCAATCCCGATCGCTTCCACGAGGTCAACGAGCGTTTTCATAACGCGATCTATGCCGGATCGCAGAACGGTTACATCGCCGAGATCACGCTGGCGACGCGGGTGCGCGTGCAACCATTCCGCCGCGCCCAGTTCCGCAATCTCGGCCGTCTCGCCAAGTCGCAAGCCGAGCACGACCGCGTCGTCGTCGCCATCATGCGCGGCGACAAGCAGGGTGCCGCGGCTGCGATGCGCGCACATATCGAGCTGGTGCGCGGGGAGTACGAGATTTACGCGGTGTCGGTGTGATCTTGCCGTGATCTCGTAGGGTGGGCAAAGGCGCAACGCGCCGTGCCCACGATTCTTGCGTGATGGATGGAGATCGTGGGCACGCTTCCGCCTTCGCTCTTCGAGCTACGGCGGACAAGCCGCTTTGCCCACCCTACGAGACTTATGTTGTCGCGGCTTCCTTCATATACGCGCGCCAGCCGCCATATGCCGTGATATCCCGCGCCTCGCCCAAGACTTCCGGCTCGACGAGAAAGCCCTTCAGGCTGCGGCCATCGGCGAGCCGGATCGTCCCGATCGCCATCGGCGCAGGAATCGCGTTGACGAACTTGCCGAAGTCGGACGACGACAGCGACCAGATCTCCAGTTCAATGGACGCACCCTTGCCGGCTTCGACGCGCAGCAGGCCCGGCTTCGGCGGCGTGGTCTTCAGCGCATAGAGCCTGTAGTCCGGCGCGGTCTTGGTCGCTTCGATCAGCCTTGCATTCAGCGCCTTCAATTCGCCGTTCAGCGCCATGCCCGAGAGATGTGCGCCGACCACCGCGATCGGAATCTCGTCACCGCTGTTTGCGGGAAGCGCCGCAAGCGGTGCCTGCGCCACGCTCTTCGCACCAATTGTCAACTTCGTATCGGCATGGAAGATGCGGCCGATGCTCGCAAGCATCGCGTCGCGACCGGCGGGCGCCAGCAGCGTGATGCCGAACGGAATGCCGTCCGCGCGCATCGATGCCGGGATGGCAAGACCGCAGAGGTCGAGCAGGTTGACGAAATTGGTGTAGGTGCCGAGCCGGCTGTTGAGCTCGATCGGATTGGCCAGCACCTGCGCGGTCGTGTACGCTGTCGGCGCCGTCGGCAGCACCAGCGCGTCGATATTCGCAAATGTCCGCTCGGCGATCTTGCGCAGGCCCTGCAGGCGGTAGAGCGCGGAGAAGGTCTCCGCCGCTGTGAGCCGCGCGCCGGCTGCAGTGATCTCGCGCGTGACCGGATGAATCGAATCGGGCGCGGACGCCAGGAGGTTCTTGATCACGAGATAACGCTCGGCGACCCAGGGCCCCTCATAAAGCAGCCGCGCCGTCTCGTAGAACGGCTCGAGGTCGAACTCGACCAGCGTAGCACCGAGCGCGGTCCAGCGCTTCAGCGCATCGGCGTAGGCCGCCTCCGACTTCTTGTCGCCGAAGAAGATCAGTTGCCCGTTACGCGGCACGCCCAGGCGCAGATTCCCCGGGAGCGGCGTGAGCGCGCCCAGCGGCCGGTCGCGCGAGAACGGATCGGCCTGATCGGGACCCGTCATCACGGAAAGGGCGAGGGCGGCGTCGTCGACCGTCAAAGCAAATACCGAGATGCAGTCGAGCGTGCGGCACGCCGGCACGAGACCCGCGGTCGAGATCATGCCGAGGCTCGGCTTCAGCCCGACGATGTTGTTGAGCATCGCCGGCACGCGGCCGCTGCCGGCCGTGTCGGTGCCGAGTGACAGCGGCACGAGGCAAGCGCCGACCGCCACGGCGGAGCCGGAGCTCGATCCGCCCGGAATGAGATCCTCACGGATCGCATTTTTGGGAATGCCATAGGGCGAACGCACGCCGACGAGGCCGGTCGCGAACTGGTCGAGATTGGTCTTGCCGATGATGATGGCGCCGGCCGCGCGCAGGCGCTCCACCGCGGTCGAGTCATGGGCCGGCGTAAAGGAGAAAGCCGGGCAGGCTGCCGTGGTCGGAAAGCCCAGCGCGTCGATATTGTCCTTCACGGCGACCGGCACGCCATAGAGCGGCAGGCTGGCGGCGTCCTTCGCGGCAAGCTTTTCGGCTTCCGCGAGCGCGTCCTTCTCGTCGCGCAGGCTGATGAAGATCGCGGGATCGTTGTGGTCGCGAATGCGCTGATAGGTCCGCGCGACTGTCTGCGCCGGCGTCATCGTGCCCGCGCGATGCGCGGCCACGATTTCGGCGATCGTTTCAGGCTGCTCAGCCCCCATGGTGACAAAACTCCGGCAACAGGTCTTACCCGGATTGAAGCAAGCGATGTGCCATTGTGTACATTATCCGGGCAGCGCGGTCGCCCCGGATAATATCGTGAGATCATAGACTTGAGAGATCCGTTGGCTAGTGAGCAGGCTGCGGTCGTTACGCCCTGTTCCGGGCATTTGCTCAAATCGTGTGCAGTCCGGGATCAGGTGAAGTCAGCCAGGATCCGGAGCAGCCGCTCCCGGTTCGCCTTGCCGAGCTTCTCCTCGACATGCCGCTCGTGTTCGGCGGCGAGCCGCTTGAATTTGGCCAGCGCCGTCTCGCCCTGGCCGGTGAGATGCAGCGCGTGCGAGCGCCGGTCCTCTTTCGACTTGATCCGCTTCACCAGCTTGCGCTGCTCAAGGCTGTCGAGCAGGTGCACCAGCCGGGCGCGCTCGATGCCGAGACGCTTTGCCACCGCCATCTGCGACAGGCCTGGGTTGGCGCCGATCACCGTCAGCACCGAATATTGCGTCGGCCGGATGTCGACATCGCCGAGCGTCTTGATGAAATCCTGAAAGATCCAGATCTGGAAGCGCCGCACCGCGTAGCCGGCGTGGCCAACCAGTGCGTCCAGTCCGATCTCGTCCGCGTCGATCCGCCGCGCCGCGCCATTGCCGGTGCGTTTGCGGGGGGAAGTCTGGGCTGCGCTGGCTGTCACATTGCATCTCCTGCCGCACGACCTTAGCGCCTCGATGGCTCCAGCGGAAGATTGTTGTTGACGACAACAATTGTCCCGCCCAACATTATCGTCAAAGCGGCCCGGAACGAGGCTGCGGCCGATCCCTGATACGGGCGAGGAGGAAACCATGATTTCAGCCGCACACGGTGACGCTTCGAGCCTGTTCGCAGCACCAAAGACCGTCGCCGAGCATCGTGCCGACGGCAGCATCGTGCTGCGCTCGGGCGAACCCTTGCGCGATTGCGCGCGCTGCGTCGGCGACTGGCTGGAGCATTTTGCGCGGCAGACGCCGGATACGATCTTCCTTGCCGAGCGTGACGGCGCCGATGCGCCCTGGGCCACCGTGACCTACGCGGGTGCTTTGCGCCGCGTCCGCGCCGCGGCGTCGTGGATTTTGGCGCAGGGGCTCAGTGCGGAGCGCCCCGTCGTCATTCTCTCGGACAACAGCATCGATCATGCGCTGCTTGCACTCGCGGCCCAGCATGTCGGTGTGCCCTCGGCCGCGATCTCGCCGGCCTATTCGCTGATATCCAGGGATTTTGACAAACTGAAGAGCATGATCGCGCTGCTCGAGCCCGGTGCGATCTACGTTTCCGCCACCAAGCCGTTTGCTGCCGCGCTCGCCGCGATCAAACCGCTGCATACGGCACAGATCATCAGTGGCAATGCCGGCGACGCCGATGCGCTTGCCTTCCGCGCTATCGCGGCAACGCCGGAAATTCCCGGCGTCACAAAGGCCTTCGCCGCCGTGACGCCCGACACGATCGCGAAATTCCTGTTCACCTCGGGTTCGACCGGCACGCCAAAGGCTGTCGTCAACACCCAGCGCATGCTGACCTCCAGCCAACAAGCCAAGGCGCAGACCTGGACGTTCCTCGAGCAAGGTGGAAGCGACCTCGTCATTCTCGACTGGCTGCCCTGGAGCCACACTTTTGGGGCCAACCACAATTTCAATCTGGTGCTGCGCAACGGCGGCTCGCTCTATATCGACGGCGGCAAGCCTGCGCCCGGATTGTTTGCGACGTCGCTTGCGAACCTGAAAAGCGTGATGCCGACGGTCTATTTCAACGTGCCGCGCGGCTTTGACATGCTGATTACGGCGCTGCGCGGCGATGAGGAACTGCGCCGCCGCTTCTTCGGCGAGGTGAAGTTCGCCTTCTATGCCGGCGCGGCATTGCCGCAGAATCTGTGGGACGCGCTGGAGGAGCTTTCGATCAAGACGGTTGGTCGTGCCATGCCGATGGTCTCGGCCTGGGGCTCGACCGAAACCTCGCCGCTGGCGACCGATTGCCATTTCCTTGCCGAGCGTTCCGGCAATATCGGCGTGCCGATTCCCGGCACCGAGCTGAAGCTCGTTACCTCCGGCGACAAGCTGGAGGTGCGGGTACGCGGCCCCAACGTCACGCCGGGCTATTGGAAGGCACCGGAGTTGACCAGGCAGGCCTTTGATGAAGACGGCTTCTATCTCATCGGCGACGCCGTGAAGCTCGCCGATGCCGATCGGCCGGAGCGCGGCCTGTTCTTCGATGGCCGTGTTGCGGAAGACTTCAAGCTCAACTCGGGCACCTGGGTCAGCGTCGGCACACTGCGCGTCGCCGGCATCGCCGCGCTTGCGCCGCTCGCGCAGGATATCGTCGTGACCGGTCATGGCGGCGACGAGGTGCGGTTTCTGGTGTTCCCGAACATGGTCGCCTGTCGCGCGCATGCCGGTTTGCCGGAGACGGCCGGCGCGAATGACGTGCTGGCGCATGACAAGGTCAGGACGGCCATCAAGCAAGGGCTCTCAAAACTGAAACAGCAGGGCGCCAATTCCTCCGGCCACGCCACGCGCGCGCTGCTGCTCGCCGAGCCGCCGTCGGTCGATGGCGGCGAGATCACCGACAAGGGCTACATCAACCAGCGCGCGGTTTTGACGCGCCGTGCCGATGCCGTGGCGCGGCTAAATGATGAGGCGTCGGGTGAGTGGATTGGGCTGTAGCTGAGCCCGCGCTGCTCTTAACCTCTCCCCGCTTGCGGGGAGAGGTCGGATCGCTCTTGCGATCCGGGTGAGGGGGTATAGGTCCAGTGACACTCGCGTGCGCGGAGAGAGGCCCCTCACCTCAACCCTCTCCCCGTAAGAACGGGGAGAGGGAGAAGCGGAAGCGGCTTTCTCCAAATACGCCAGCCATTCTGCCGCATTATCCTGCATGATTCTTTTGTTGCCTAAGCAACTAATTTATGCGAACCGTTCCAGACAAGGATGACGGCGGGTCGAACCGCTGCGCCTGTTCCTGGAGGAAACTATGCTCGGCAGAATGGGTGCCGCGGGCAAACGACAGCGTATGCCCGTGAGTGACGCGGGATCGCGCCCGGCGCGTGTCCTGTCAGGCCTCGGTGCCGCCCGTCACCGCGCCAAGATTCTCGTGCAATCGGCGCAGCAGGTCGATCAGCACCTCGCGCTCGTCCTTGTTCAGGCAGGACAGCAAGCGCCGCTCCCGTTCGAACGCCGCGACGATCACCTTGTCATGGGTGGTGCGGCCCTTCGCGGTCAGCGAGATCGAATGGGTGCGGCCATCGTTGGGGTCGGTGCGGATCGACACATGCCCGCGCTTCTCAAGGCCGGCGAGCGTCCGGCTCACCGGGCCCTTGTCGAAGCCGATGACGTGGCAGATGCGCGAGGCGGGAATGCCGGGCTCGATCGCCAGCAGCGACATGATCCGCCACTCCGTGACGTTGACGCCGAACTGCCGCTGATAGAACGCGGTCGCGCTGTTCGAGAGCTTGTTGGCGATAAAGGTGATGAACGCCGGGACGTAACGATCGAGATCGAGCGTCGGCCCGGTTTCAGCGGGCGCAGGCTTTTGGCGGGATCTGGTCGAAGGCGGCATATCGGGAATCTGTCTCGCGGCGTGCCCGAAGACCTAAGGGCAAGCGCCGCCCTTTCACAAGATCAAAATGAGGGAGGACTTTTATGAGCGCACCCGGCTCCGCCATGTCAGGCGTCCCGCATCTCGACGTCGATCCCTTCGACATGAACTTTTTCGCCGACCCTTATCCGACGCACGAGCTGCTGCGCGAGACGGGTCCGGTCGTCTATCTCGACAAATGGAAGCTCTATGGCGTGGCGCGCTATGCCGAGGTTCATGCGGTCCTGAACGATCCCGCGACGTTCTGCTCCAGCCGTGGCGTCGGCCTGTCCGACTTCAAGAAGGAGACGCCGTGGCGGCCGCAGAGCCTGATCCTCGAAGCCGATCCGCCCGAGCACACCCGCACCCGCGCGGTGCTCGCAAGCGTGCTGTCGCCCACCGTGATGAAGGGGCTCCGCGACCGCTTTGCCGCGGCGGCCGAGGCGCGCGTCGATACTCTGCTGGAAAAGCGCAGCTTCGATGCGATTGCGGATCTTGCGGAGGCGTATCCGCTCTCGATCTTCCCGGATGCGCTTGGGTTGAAACCGGAAGGCCGCGAGAATCTCATTCCTTATGCGAGCCTTGTGTTCAATGCCTTCGGCCCGCCAAACCAGCTGCGCCAGGACGCGATCGAGCGCTCGGCGCCGCACCAGGCCTATGTCACCGCGCAGTGCCAACGCGAGAACCTGACGCCGGGCGGCATCGGCGCCTGCATTCACGCCCATGTCGACGAGGGTGCCATCACGGCGACGGAAGCACCGCTGCTGGTGCGCTCGCTGTTGTCGGCCGGCCTCGACACAACGGTCAACGGGATCGGTGCCGCCGTCTATTGCCTGGCTCGCTTCCCCGATCAGTGGCAGCGCCTGCGCAGTGATCTCACGCTCGCGCGCAACGCGTTCGAGGAGGCTGTGCGGTTCGAGAGCCCGGTGCAGACCTTCTTCCGCACCACCACGCGCGATGTCGAGCTGTCAGGTGCGACCATCGGCGAAGGCGAGAAAGTGCTGATGTTCCTCGCTGCCGCCAACCGCGATCCGCGGCGCTGGGACAAGCCTGACAGCTACGACATCACGCGCCGCACCTCCGGCCATGTCGGCTACGGCTCGGGCATCCACATGTGTGTCGGCCAGCTCGTGGCGCGGCTCGAAGGCGAGACGATGCTCTCGGCCTTGGCCCGCCGCGTTGCCAGCATCGAGATTACCGGCGAGCCAAAACGCCGCTTCAACAACACGCTGCGTGGGCTCGACAGCCTGCCGGTGACGATCACGCCGGCCTGACACCGCCGGCGGCGAAAACAATAAAGGGGAGGGACCCATGAAGAACTTGAAATGGACGCTCGCGCTCGCCGCGAGCCTGATCGGCGGCGCGGCGAGCGCCGAGATATCCGACAACGTCGTTCGCGTCGGCGTGCTCAACGATATCTCCGGTATTTTCCAGGACACCAACGGCATGGGCTCGGTCGAGGCCGCGCGCATGGCGGCCGAGGATTTCAACGGCGGCGGCAAGGGCATCAAGGTCGAGATCGTCTATGCCGACCACCAGAACAAGGCCGATGTCGGCAACGCCATCGCGCGCAAATGGCTCGACGTCGAGGGCGTTGACGCCATCGTCGACGTGCCGAATTCGGCGGTTGGCCTTTCCATCAACACGTTGTTGCGCGACAGCCGCATGACGTTCCTGGCGTCGTCGACCGCGAGCGCCGATCTCACCGGCAAAGCCTGCTCGCCGAACACCATCCAATGGGTCAACGACACCTGGGCGACCGGCAACACCACGGCCGCGGCAATGATGTCGCGCGGCGGCAAGGACTGGTATTTCCTGACGGTCGACTATGCGCTCGGCAAGGGCATCGAGGCGGAAGCGCAAAAATATATCGAAGGCCACGGCGGCAAGGTGCTCGGCTCCTCAAAGCATCCGCTCGGGACGTCGGACTTCGCCTCGTTCCTGTTGCAGGCGCAGGGCTCGAAAGCGCAGGTGATCGGCCTTGCCAATGCCGGTGGCGACACCATCAACGCCGTGAAGCAGGCGGCCGAGTTCGGCATCCAGCAGGGCGGCCAGAAACTCGTCGCCTTCCTGCTCTTCATCAACGACGTCCACGGCATGGGCATCAAGGTCGCACAGGGCCTGCAGCTCATGGAAGCCTTTTACTGGGACATGAACGACGACACCCGTGCGTTTGCAAAACGGTTTGCCGCGCGGCCCGGCATGAACGGCAAGATGCCGAGCGGCAACCAGGCCGGTGTCTATGCGTCCACGCTCGCTTATCTCAACGCGGTTGCCGCGACCGGCAGCGACAATGCCAGGGACGTCGTCCCTGAAATGAAGAAGTTCAAAGGCAAGGACAAGCTGTTCGGCGACACCGCAATCCGCCAGGACGGCCGCGTCGTGCATCCGATGTATCTGTTCGAGGTGAAGAAGCCGGAGGAGTCGAAATATCCGTACGATTATTACAAGCTGGTCTCGACGATTCCCGCGGAGCAAGCATTTCGCCCGATGGCAGAGGGTGGGTGCGAGTTGGTGAAGTAGGGCGTAGCTGCAAGTGCTTCTTCACCCTCCAGGGGAGGGTAAGCGAAGCCTCTCTCACGCCACCTTGCTGCTCCCTTGCGTGATCAGCCTCGCCGCCCGCTGGTCCCGCGCGTAGATCCAGAGCCAGCTCAGCGCCACGCTGAGGCGGTGGCGCAGGCCGATCAGGAAGTAGATGTGGGCGATGCCCCAGATCCACCACGCGATGGTGCCGCGCAGCTGCACCTTGCCGAAATCGATCACCGCGAGCCGCTTGCCGATCTGTGCGAGGCTGCCGGAGTGCTTGTAGCGGAATGCGCCCTTGCTCTCGCCCCGCAGCCGCGCCTTGATGGTTTCGGCGACGTGGCGGCCCTGCTGCTTCGCGGCCGGCGCGATGCCGGGCACCGGCTTGCCCTCCCAGGCATTGATATTGATGGTGTCGCCGATCGCGAAGATTTCGGGATGGCCCGGGATGGTGAGATCGTCTGCGACCTGCACGCGCCCGGCGCGATCAGCCGGTGCGCCGAGCCATTCGGCGGCGGGCGAGGCGCGCACGCCGGCGGCCCAAATTCGTGTCTTGGCCTCGAGCAGCTTGCCGCCGAACACGACGCCCTCACGATTGATCTCGGTGACGGCCTGTCCGAGCACGACCTCGACGCCGATCTTTTCCAGCGAGGCTTGCGCATAGGCCGAGAGATTGTCGGGAAAGCCTGCGAGCACGCGCGGGCCGGCCTCGATCAGGACCACCCGGGCCTTATGGGTGTCGATGTTGCGGAAGTCTTCGGGCAGCGTGTGGTGCGCCATCTCGGCGATGGTGCCGGCAAGCTCGACGCCGGTCGGGCCGGCGCCGACGATGACGAAAGTCAGCCGCGCCGCGCGCCTGGCCGGATCGGTCTCGCGCTCGGCGCGCTCGAACGCCACCAGGATGTGACGGCGCAGCGTGGTCGCGTCTTCCAGCGTCTTCAGGCCGGGCGCCCAAGCCTCCCACTCGTCGTGGCCGAAATAGGCGTGGCGCGCGCCGGTGGCGAGCACCAGCGTGTCGTAGGGCACCTCGCTGCCATCGTCGATCAGCACGCAGCGCCTGTCGGCATCGACGCCGCTGACGGTCGCAAACAGCGTCGTCACTTCGCGCCGGTCGCGCATCAAATGACGCACCGGCCAGGCGATCTCGCTGGTCGCGAGCGAGGCGGTCGCGACCTGGTACAGCAGCGGCTGAAATAGATGATGGTTGCGGCGGTCGATCAGCGTGATCTCGACCGGCGCGCCCGCCAGCCGGTAGGTCGTCTCCAATCCGCCGAAGCCTGCGCCGACGATAACGACGCGATGCGGTGTCGTGGTCATGATGCCCTCGAATCTCGCTGCTCACTTTCCTCATTTAAGTGCGAATTGGGCGCCGCGGTCCAATAGCCGTCGTCAATCGGGGAATAGGCCCGATGTATCGATTGGCCGCGAAAAAGCGCCGCAGCCTCGGCCGAAGTGAGTAGAATTATATTTCTTGCCATCCCCATTTGGGGCGAAATATGGTGCAGGGGCGGGCGCTGAGCCATTGGCGGCGCGACAGATTTTGCGTTCAATAGAGACAGACCCGGGGCGGCGATCACCCCGTTTCCGGGATCAATAATAAGGAGGGGAGTGGTTATGAAGACAGCATTCTGGCTGGCGGGTGCGGCTGCGCTCGCGCTGGCGAGCCCGGCATTCGCCGGCGACACCATCAAGATCGGTTTCGTCTCGACCTTCAGCGGCCCCACCGCCGTGATCGGCAATGACATGCGCAACTCTTTCGAGCTCGCGCTGGATCACATGGGCCGCAAGATGGACGGCAAGCCGGTCGAGGTGATCTACGAGGACGACGGCCAGAAGCCCGATGTCGGCAAGCAGAAGACCGAAAAACTGGTGCAGTCCGACAAGGTCGATTTCATCGTCGGCTATATCTGGTCGAACGTGCTGCTCGCCTCGCTCAAGACCGCGGTGGATTCGCAGACCTTCCTGATCTCGGCCAATGCCGGCCCGTCGCAGCTCGCGGGCGAGCTGTGTTCGCCTTACGTGTTCTCGACCTCCTGGCAGAACGACCAGACGCCGGCCGCCATGGGCCTCTACATGAACCAGAAGGGCGTCAAGAGCGTGTTCCTGATCGGGCCGAACTACGCGGCCGGCAAGGACATGCTTGCGGGCGTGAAGAGCACGTTCAAGGGCGAGGTCAAGGGCGAGGAATACACGGTGTGGCCGAGCCAGCTCGACTTCTCCGCCGAGCTCTCCAAGGCGCGCGCCTCGGGCGCGGAGTCGATCTTCGTGTTCTATCCGGGGGCTGCCGGCGTGCAGTTCCTCAACCAATATGCGCAGGCCGGCCTGAAGAGCACGATGCCGCTCTACACGGCGTTTACCGTCGACGAGTTGTCATTGCCACTGCAGAAGGAGAACGCGCTCGGCGTTCCCGGCGCGCAGGAATGGGTCAACGACCTCCCCAACGAGCAGAACAAGCGCTTCGTCGCCGACTACCGCAAGAAGTATACCGGCTTGCGTCCGACCTATTACGGCGCCCAGGCCTATGACGCGGCCCAGCTGATCAACAGCGCGGTCGTCGCCGTGAAGGGCGACACCAGCAAGAAGGACGCGATGAAGGCCGAGATGGAGAAGGCCAACATCAAGTCGCTGCGCGGCCCATTCAAATACGGCAAGAACCACATCCCGGTGCAGAGCTTCTATCTGCAGGACGTGGTCAAGGACGGCGAAGGCCAGCTCTCGCTGAAGACCGTGGCGACGATCGTGGAGAACGACCAGGATCGTTTCCACGACAAGTGCACGATGAAGTGAGGTCTTAGCCTCTCCCTCTCCCCGCAAGCGGGGGGAGG
This sequence comes from Bradyrhizobium sp. CCGUVB14, assembly GCF_024199935.1. Lineage (NCBI taxonomy): Bacteria > Pseudomonadati > Pseudomonadota > Alphaproteobacteria > Hyphomicrobiales > Nitrobacteraceae > Bradyrhizobium > Bradyrhizobium sp. CCGUVB14. The sequence continues at coordinate 9,534,669 of NZ_JANADS010000001.1, read as the reverse complement.
GAAACTACACCCGCGGCACGCTCGATGGCCGCACCTCGCGGGCCTGCGCCGCGAGCCTGATCCCGGCATTCGCCGCACCAAAGCCCTGATAGCTCCGCCGCTCCACGATCTCGAAGAAGAAGCGCTCATCAAAGATGTGCGTGTAGACCTGGAAGAATTCACCATCGCCCTCGCGGTCGTAGAGGATGTGGTTGGCGCGGAGTTTTGCCATGACATCGGGCGCGAGGTCGTATTTGGCCTCGATGTCGTCGTAGTAATTGTCAGGGATATCCAGGAAATCCGCGCCGCGGGCGCGCATCGCGGCAACGGTGGCAAAGATGTCCTCGCACGCGAACGCGACATGCTGCACGCCTGAGCCGAAAAACTCCGAGATGAAGCGCGCCGGCAGCGTGCGGTTGGCGGAGGAGCCGTTGACGACAAAGCGCAGGCTCTGGTCGCCATTGATGAGGGCCTGACTCTGCACGAGACCCCTGGGGTCGGCGATCTCCATCTGCGGCAGTCGCTTGAGGTCGAGGATGCCGGTGTAGAACAGCAGCCAGGACAGCATCTCGTCGTAAGGCATCGATTGCGCGATGTGGTCGATGGCGAGCAGCGCATCGGCGCTTGCATCGCTCGCGACTGGCGCAAAATCCGTGTCCCAGTTCTTGCCGGCCTGGTCGAGGAAATACAGGAGACTGCCGCCGACGCCGTGGATCGCGGGGATCTCCAGCTCGCCCGGTCCGACCGGCTGGTAGAAGGTGCGCGCCTTCAGCGTCTCCGCCCGCTGCATCGCAAGGCCGGCATTGTCGACATCCAGCGCGATGGCGCAGACACCCGGACCGTGGGTGACGTAGTGGGAATGCGCAAAGCCGTCGGTCTCGGAATTGATCACGAGCTCGACCTTGCCCTGCGACCAGCGCTCGACGGCCTTGCTGCGATGCTTGCCGCTTTTGCGGAAGCCGAGCTGCGAAAACAGATGCGCGAGCTCGCCGGCCTTGGTCTCGTTGACGGCGAACTCGATGAAGCCCGTGCCGCTGCTCTTGGCCTTCGGCGCCAAGGGCTCGCCTACGAGCTTCGGCCAATCCGGCGCGAGCTGGTCCTGCAACAGGATCAGCGAGCGCAGGCCGTCGACCGCGGTCTGTGCCGCCGAGCCGGCGCGGAACTGATCGTTGAAGATTTCCAGAGACCACGGACCGGAATAGCCGGTTGCCGCGATCGCCTGCATGAACTCGCCGACCGGCAGATCGCCCTGGCCGGGGAAGGAGCGGAAGTGGCGGCTCCAGGAGAGGATGTCGAGCTCGAGCTTGGGAGCATCGGCGAGCTGCACCAGAAAGATCTTGTCGCCAGGGATCGAGGCCATCGCGCGCACCGGGAAGCCGGGCGCCAGCGCGTGAAAGCTGTCGAGGATGACGCCGATCGCGGGATGATCGGCGCGGCGGACGATCTCCCAGGCATCGCGATAGTCGTTGACATGCCGCCCCCAGGCCAGCGCCTCGTAGCCGACGCGCAAACCGCGCTTGGCGGCGCGGTCGCCGAGCTCGCGGAAATCGTCAGCCGCGCGGTCGATGCCGCCGAGCGAGCTCGGGGACACGTTGGAGCAGATCAGCAGCAGATCGGTGCCGAGTTCCTGCATCAGGTCGAACTTGCGCTCGGCGCGGGCAAAGTTGCGCGCGCGTTGCGGCTCGGGCATGCCTTCGAAGTCGCGGAACGGCTGGAACGCGCAGATCTCGAGATTGAGGTCCTTGCAGAGCTTTGCGATGTCGCGCGGGCCAGAGCCGAACGACAGCAAATCGTTCTCGAAGATCTCGACCGCCTCGAAGCCCGCGGATGCGATGGCGCGAAGTTTTTCGTCCAGCGCCCCTGAGAGGGAAACGGTTGCGATCGAGCGCTTGTTCATGCTGCCTGCTCCATGATGTGGCCCGGCGATATTTTTTGGCCCGTACGTGCTGCTTCGCTGACGGCCTCGACAACCGCAAGCGTGCCCATCGCGTCTTCGACGGAGATCAGCGGTTGTTCGTGGCCGGCGATCACGGCGAGGAAGTGCCGCAGCTGCTCGGCGAGGGGATCATATCCTGCGAGTGCGACGGGATTGCGCGATAGCGGCGCATGCCAGCCCGGATTTTGCGGATAGGACCACAGCTCCATGGTCGGCACCGAAAGCGAGCCGTTCGTTCCGGCGAAGACGTAACAGGGCTGATCCTGCCTGGGATAGACCGCGTTCTCGCCCGCGGTCAGCTCCCAGCTCCACGGCGCCGGCGTCGCATCGGAGACCGTCACCGTTCCCAGCGCGCCATTGGCGAAGCGCAGCAACAGGGCCGCGGTGTCCTCGACCGCGAAACCGCGCACCATGTTCGACGTCAGCGCCTGCACCTCGGTGATCTCGCCGCAGACGAAACGGAGATTGTCGATGTCATGGATCAGGTTGATCAGCAGCGGCCCGCCGCCCTGCTCGCGTCGCCAGGTGACCTCGAAATAATCGTCGGGCTTCTTCAGGAGCCACAGCCCCACCACGGCGGTGAGCTGGCCGAGCTTGCCGCTCGTCACCATCTCGCGGGCCGACTTGATGATCGGATTGTGCCGGCGGTGATGGCCGACCAGCATCGGCACGCCGGTGCACTTTACCGCCGCGCACAGGCGCTGCGCGGCGGCGACCGTCTCGGTCACCGGCTTCTCGATCAGCGCGGGCACGCCGGCTTCGACGCAGTCGAGCGCCATCGGCAGGTGCAGCGTGTTGGGAGAGGCGATGACGAGGCCGTCGGGCTTCTCCTGCGCCAGCAGCGCGCGATGGTCCGGATGGCAGGGCACGTTGTGCGCCAGCGCGTAATCCTTTGCTGCGGGCGAGGGATCGGCGATCCCTGCCAGGACGCAGTCCCCGGACGCCTCGATCAATTCGATATGACGGCGGCCGATCAGGCCGGCGCCGGCAACGCCGATGCGCAATTTTGCATTCATGCTGCACTCTCCTCCATGGCGCCACCGAGGAAGAGCTGCCCGATGCGCGGATCGTTCAGGATGCGCTCGGCCTTGTCGACCATGCGGGTCTGGCCGAGCTCGAGCACGATGCCGATGTCCGAGATCTCCAGCGCCGAGCGTGCGTTCTGCTCGATCATCAGGATGGTGACGCCGCGGTCACGCAGGCTCTTCAGAATATCGAAGGTCTGTTGCACCATCAGCGGCGACAGGCCGATCGAGGGCTCGTCGATCAGCACAAGCTTTGGTTCGAGCAGCAGCGAGCGGGCGATCTCGAGCTGCTTCTGCTCGCCGCCGGAGAGCGTCGAGGCCTGTTGCGTCGACTTTCGCCGCAGCGCCGGGAACAGATCGAGGGCGGCCTCGATCCGCGTCGGCAGGTCGATGCCTTTCCCCGCAGAGACGCCACCGAGCTCGATGTTGCTGCGGACCGAGAGCTCGGGAAAGATGTTGCGGCCCTGCGGCACGTAGCAGATGCCGGCATTGAGCAGCGCGCGCTGGCTCAAATTCGTGACGTCGCGGCCTGCAAAGCTGATCTTGCCGTCGCGCAGCTTCAGCAGGCCGAAGATCGCCTTGAACACGGTCGACTTGCCGGCGCCGTTGGGGCCGATGATGGTGGTGATGGTCGCCGGCGGCACCGAGAATGTGGTGCCGTTCAGGATCGTCATCTTGCCGTAGCCACCGACGAGGTTGTGAACCGAGAGGATCGGATCGCTCATGGCTCGTTGTCCCTAATGTCCGAGATAGGCTTCGATCACGGCGGGGTTTTTCCGGACCTCGTCCGGCCGCCCCATCGCCAGCACCTTGCCTTCCGCCATCACCATCACGCGCGAGCACAACGACATCACGAACTCCATGTTGTGCTCGATCACGACGAAGGTCGCGTTCTTCTCGCGGTTGATCGCGACGAGGCGCTCCTTCAGATCCGACAGCATGGTCGGATTGACGCCGCCCGCGGGCTCGTCGAGCAGCACCAGGCGCGGCCCGCCCATGAAGGCCATGGCCGCATCGAGCAGCTTTTGCTGGCCGTAGGAGAGACCACCGGCAGGTTCCGCGGCGAGATGATCGAGCTTGAAGAAACCGATCATCTGGTTGGCGGCGTCCGTCAGCCCGGCGTCGGAACGGCCGACGAGGCGCGAGGCCATGTTGCCCTGATGCTCCTGTCCGGCGAGGATCAGATTTTCGCGCACCGAGAGTTTTGGAAACACCTGCAGGAGCTGGAAGGTGCGGCTGACGCCGAGCTTGTTGAGCTCGGAGGGGCGCAGGCCGGTGACGAGCTTGCCGTCGAGCTTGACCTCGCCGCCTGATGGCGTGAGCTGGCCGAGGATGCAGTTGAACAACGTCGACTTGCCGCAGCCGTTCGGGCCGATCAGGCCGAGGATCTCGCCCTCGCGAACATCGAAGGAGACGCCGTCGACCGCGGTAATGCCGCCAAAGCTCTTCTTGATATTGGTAACCTCGAGGACCGCACTCATTGCGCCGTCTCCAGCCGGGATTTTGCGACGGCGCGCAATGCGGAGGCCGCCTTGGTGCGGCGTGCGGCCATGTAGCGATCGAGGATTCCCAGAATGCCTGTCGGCGACCAGATCAGCAGTCCCATCACTGCGATCGCGTAGAGCATCAGATAATACCCCTCCGTGAAGCGGAGCCATTCCGGCAGCAGTACCGCGATCATGGCCCCCAGGAAGGGACCAAAGTAGAAGCCGGCGCCGCCGACGATCACCATCATCAGGAGATCGAGCGAGAGCGACAGGTTGAACGGCACAGGGTCGATATATTGCGTCAGCGGCGCATAGAGCGCGCCGGCGATGCCGCCGAGCGCCGAGCCGATCGCAAATGCCATCAGCGTGTAGCGGCGGGTATCGATGCCGAGCGATTGCGCGCGCAGCGGATTCTCGCGCAGCGCCATGAAGGCGCGGCCCCAGGGCGAGCGAATCAGCCACCAGACCGCGACGGACACGATCGCGAGCGAGCCGAGGCAGACATAGTAGAACGGCAGCGGCTTGTTGGTCGCGATGCCGAAGAAGTCCGGCCGCGGAATGTTGGAGATGCCGTAGATGCCGCCGGTGAGCCAGCTCTCGTTGCGGAACACCAGGAAGGCAAGGGTCGAGAAGGCGAGCGTGACGAAGGCGAGGTAGTGATGCTGCACCCGCAACGCCGGATAGCCGAGCACCCAGCCGATCGCGAAGGCAAGCACGATTGCGACCAGGATCGCCGCGGGCAGCGGCCAGCCATGCGTCGTCATGATCGCCGATGCATAAGCGCCGATGCCGACGAAGGCGCCCTGCGCCAGCGAGACCTGGCCAGCATAGCCAAGCGTGAGATTAAGACCCATCGCCGCGATGGTCATCACCGCCCACTGGCTCAGGATGAACAGGCCGTAGCGGTTGAAGTTCATGGGGACGACGATCAGGCCGGCAATGACGATGAGTCCGAGCGCGATCTTCAGGGGTTTGGCAAAGCCGCTCATACCGTGCGCTCCTCGGCGCGGCCGAGCAATCCTTGCGGCCGGAACAGGATGACGGCGATCAGGAACATCATCGGCACGGCGGCGCGGTACTGCGTCGAGACATAGGCTGCCGCGAGATTGTCGAGCACGCCGATCAACAGGCCGCCGGCGATGGCGCCCCGCACCTGGTTGAAGCCACCGACGATCGCGGCGATGAAGGCGGCCTGGCCGAGCACTTCACCGGAGGAAAACTTCGCCAGATAGATCGGCGTGATCAGCAGCGAGGCCAGCGCGACCAGGAAGGCGTTGATCAGGAAGGTCAGCAGGATCATGCGCTCGACGGGCACGCCGATGATGCGCGCCACCGTCGGGTTTTGGGCTGCCGCCTGCATCTGGTGGCCGAGCGAGGTGCGGTTGAGCAGCGTCGTCAGGCCGAACACGGCGAGGATGGCGACGACCAGGACGCCGATGCTCTGCAGCGAGACGGCGTGGCCGAGGATGGAGATGTCGCCGGTCGGCACGATCGACGGAAAGGGCGACGCCTCCGCGCTGAAGAACTGCTTGACGGCTTCCTTGATCCCGATCGCCAGCGCCATGGTCGCAATCGCGAGCGGCAGCACGCCATGGCGCATCATCGGATCGACCAGCAGCATCTTGAAGGCCAGCCCAAGCAGGATCATCGACAAGAGGATGCCGAGAATGATCGCGAGCCAGAACGGCGCGCCGACATGCATCGCCGCCAGCATCAAAAATGCTGGCAGCATCACGAACTCGCCTTGCGCGAAGTTGATGGTCTGCGAGGTCTGCCACAGCAGCGTGAAGCCGACCGCGACCAGCGCATAGATCGCGCCGGTGGCCAGTCCCGCGACCAGAAGATCGAACAGATTGGACATTTTCCCCTCTTGTGTCCCACGTCCGGCTCTATCGTCTCCCTCGCCCCGCGCTTGCGGGGAGAGGGTGGGGTGAGGGGCTCTCTCCGCGAGCCTAACTCTCACCATTTTTGCGGAAGCGGCCCCTCACCCCAACCCTCTCCTCGTAAGAACGGGGAGAAGGGGAAGAGAGATCTCTCCCCGCGAAGAGCGGGGCGAGGGAGAAGGGCAAAGAACGCCTCACTTCACCTTCGGCAGCACCTGCTTCACGACCTGCTTGCCTTCGACCACCTCGACCAGAAAACTCTGCCGGTCGATGTCGCCGTTTGCATCGAAGGTGACGTCCATCAAAATGCCCGGCTCGTCCGCGGCCTTGATGGTCAGGCCGTGCAGCGTATCGGCGAAGGCCTTGGAATCGACCTTGCCCATCTTCTCGGTGGTGGCCTTCACCATGTAGACGGCGAGGTAGCCCTTCAGGCCGTTATGGTCGGGCACGTAATTGTACTTCTTCGAGAAGCGGTCGCGGAAACCCTTGATCAGGTCGACCGGCGCATCCGTGGTGAGGCCGACATGGCCGCGCGCGCCGTTGGCGGCGTCGCCGGCGAGCTCGATCACCTTCTGACCGATCAGCGTGGTCTCGCCCATCAGCGGCGCGGTGACGCCCTGGCGCTTCAGCTCCTTGAGAATACGCGCGCTCTCTTCCTCGTTCAGATAGACGAACACGGCGTCGGGATTGGCAGCCTTGATCTTGCCGACGTCGGCGGCGAAATCGGCCTGACCCGCCTCGGTGGAGAGATCCGCGACGACCTTGGAGCCGAGCCGCTCCAGCTCCTTGACGACGACGTCGCGTCCGCCGCGGCCGAAGTCATTGTTGACCCAGACCACCGCGACCGACTTCGCCTTCATGTCGTCGTGGATGTATTTTGCGACCTTCGGCATCGAGGACTGCTGGCCGAACGAGGTGCGGAATAGGAATTTGTTGCCGGCCTGGGTCAGTTCGGCGGCTTCGCCACCCATGATCTGGGCGATGCCGGCTTCGGCGGCGAGTGGGGCGGTGACCTTCACCGAGCCGGAATAGCCGGGGCCGAGCAGCACATAGGGTTCGGCATCGAGCGCCTTCTGCACCTGCGCGCGGGCGACGCCGGGGTTCGACTGCGAGTCGGCATGGGTGACCTCGAGCTTGCGGCCGAGCACGCCGCCCTTGGCGTTGATCTCCTCAATGGCGAGGTCGATGCCGTTCTTCCAGTTGGTGCCGACGGTGGCGCCGCCGCCGGAGAGTTCGGCGACGTCGGCGAGCTTGATCGCCTGCGCATAGGCGCCCGATGTCGTGATTGCTGTGAGCAGCGCGCCCACCAGTAGCGTTGATTTCATCGTCCTCTCCTCCCGTTTCAATTTTGCAAGCGGCCTTGTGTCCGGCCGCTTCGCTTCAAGCTGCCTGATAGGCGGCGCTGCGCGCGGCCATCACGGCGTCAAAAGCCTCTCCCATGACTTCGGTCGACGGGGCAAGGCCTGTGAACAGTTCGAAGGCGTCGGCAGCCTGGTAGATCGCAAGCTCGCGCCCGGTCATGATCCGCGCGCCCTTCTCCTGCGCTGCGGCAAGGAGCGGCGTGATCAGCGGCGAATAGACGGCGTCGGCGACCCACAGGCTTTCGCGCAGCAGCGTGGGCGGGACCGGGGTGTCGCGGTTCGGCAGCATCCCGACCGGCGTGCCGTTGACGAGGCCGGTTGCGCCGTCGAGCGCGTCCTCGACGCTCCTGGCGACCCGCGCGCCGCCATGCTTGGCCAGCAGCGCGGCGAGTTTTTCGGCTCGCGCCGGCTCGCTGTCGAAGATGCGGAGGTCGGCCACCTTCAGGCTCGCCAGCGCAAAGGCGATCGCCTTGCCGACGCCGCCGGTGCCGATCACGGCGACCGCGTTTCCGGCAGGAGCCAGCAACGGCTTGACGGCGCGCGCAAAGCCGGTGGTGTCGGTGTTGTGGCCGATCAGGCGGCCGTCCTTGACGACGACGGTGTTGACCGCGGCCATGGTCGCCGCCGTCGTAGCCAGCTCGTCGAGCAGCGGCACCACTGCTTCCTTGTAGGGAAAGGTGACGTTGACGCCGGCAAAGCCGAGCCGGCGCACGCCCTCGAGCATCATGCTGAGGCCGGTTGCGTCCGCACCGGCGACCTCGATGAGCTGATAATGGCCGCGCAGGCCAAGCGCTTCGGCGGCGCGCTCGTGCATGGCGGGGGAGGCGGAATGGGCGATCGGCGCGCCGATCAGGCCGGTCAGGAGTTTCTTGGGGGCGATGGGTCCGCGGCTAGACATGATCCACTATCGTCTCTTGATCGTCTGTTGGGGGCGCGTTGAGGTCCGGCCATTAGCGGGGAAATCCGCACCATTCCAAGAGGGACGATAGTCTTTCCCCTGCCTAACACAATTACCCATTTAGCCAGCAAACCTAACATAATGTTATTTCTTGCGCCCGCGCCCCGAGGCGGCCCTGCCGTTGCCGCGGGACGGCTCGACCGCGCGCATCTCGGCGCGCAGGGACTCGATGAAATATTCGACATGGAGCGACAGCGGGGCGCCGCGCTTCACCGCAATGTAGGTGTCGAACCGGGTCGGCTCGGTGATCTTCAGGAGCTCGATGCCCGGATAGCCGCCATGGGCCACGGTGAACTGGTCGATGATGGCAATGCCGAGCCCGGCCTTCACCAGCGCGCAGACCGTGGTGCCGAACCGCGCGCGGATGGTGATGTTGTACTCCAGCCGGTTGCGCGCAAAGATCTCGGCCATGATGCGGCCGTAAGGGTCGTTCGGATCGATCCCGATCAGCGGATAGCGGGTGATCTCGGCGGCGGAGACCTGCTTGCGGCCGGCAAGCTCGTGGCCGGGCGGCACGATGCAATAGAGCTCGCCCGAGGCAAGCGGCATGAAATCGAGGCCGGAATGCTCCAGCCGGTAGCTCATCGCCACGCACTCGCCGCGGCCGAGCATGAGATAGTCGATCGCTTCCTCGAGCTTGAGGATGTTGATGTCGATGCCGAGGTCGGGATAGCGGCGCCGGACGCGCTCGATCGCGCGCGGCACCATCACCTGCGAGATGCTCGGCACCGAGCCGATGCGCAGCTCCGACAATCCGCCGCGGCCGATCTTGGAGATGATCTCGGAGAGGTCGTCGACCTTCTTGTAGACGCCGTTGATCTGCTCGAAAATGTTCTCGGCTTCCGGCGTCGGGAAGTAGCGGCCGTTCTGGCGCTGGAAGAAGCGGATGCCGAGCGAGCGCTCGGTGTATTTGACCAGCCGGCTGATCCCCGGCGCCGACACGTTCAACAGCTTCGCCGCGCCGCCGATGGTGCCCGTCACCATCACGGCACGGATCACTTCAACCTGGCGCAGAGTCATCATGGTCTTGGCATCCGAAAGACGATCGTGGCGGCGATCATCTCACGGAAGCTGTGACGTCAGCCAGCGGCAAGTGGGACTTTGGTGGAGGGGAGGAGGACGGGTAACGTCGCGGTCAGGGTGTTTCGACCAAAAGCAGCGCGCTCACATCGAAAGACATCGCCACGCGATCGGTTGCATCGGCGTCGTCTGCTGCACCTGCGTGCTATCTCGCAGGATTTTCCGGTGAAGCGCTGTCGACGAGCTTGGGGCGCTCGCTTTGCAGCACCTCGCGCGCGAACTCGATGATCTTCTGCTTGTTGGCCGTATCGCGCACGGCGAAAAACACGCGGTTCAATTCCAGGCCGAGCACGCTGTTGAGGGCGATGTTCTCGTCTTCCATCGTGGCTTTCCCGCTCTAGACACCTCAGGTGTAACTTGGCGTCACTTCCTCCACAAGTAGATTAAATCTTCGGTGCGAAAGCCACACCGGGAAATTACGGAAGCGGTGAATTGAGGCCGCCCCCAAAGACGTGCTATACGGAACGGCGAGGGTCAGGAAACGCACCGATGTCTGCCGTTGATTATGGCCGGGAAGCGCTGGACTTCATCGAAGGGCTGGGAGCCTATGACAGGGTCCCGGACGCAATGGATGCGCTTGCGATCACCTTCGGCCGCTACGGCTTCGAGCACATCATCGTAACCGGATTGCCGAATCCCGATCAGCGCTTTTCGCAGATGGTGCTGGCCAAGAGATGGCCTGCGGAATGGTTCAGCCTCTACACCGAAAAGAGCTACGACCGCGTCGATCCCGTGATCAGGAAGTGCCGCCACACGGTCAATCCGTTCGAATGGTCGGAAGCGCCTTATGACGCGGATCTCGAGCCGGGCGCGGTCGAGGTGATGCGGCGTGCAGCCGATTTCCGCATGTCGCGCGGTTTCGTCGTGCCGATCCACGGCTTGACCGGTTATGAGGCCGGCGTCTCGCTCGGCGGCGTTCATCTCGATCTCAATGCCCGCAGCAAGCCGGCACTGCATTTGATTGCGATGTACGGCTTCGACCACATTCGCCGTCTGCTCGCGCCGTCGCCGCATCCGTCGGCGCGCCTGACCCCGCGCGAGCGCGAGGTGATCGCCTGGGCATCGCAGGGCAAGTCCGCCTGGGAGATCGGCGAGATCCTCAACATCACGCAGCGCACCGCCGAAGAGCATCTTGCAACCGCTGCGCGCAAGCTCGGCGCCGTCAACCGGACGCATGCGGTCGCGATCGCGATCCGCCAAAGAATCATCAATCCCTGAAATCTTCGCCTACTGGGAAATTTCCCAATAGTCGGTTTTGGCTTTTTCGCTGAGGCTGCCCCCATTTCAAGCCATGGGGGAGTTCATGATTCATGTGATTTCTGCCGTCAACCGGCACCTCTACGAGGATGTGCTCGAACAGCATTTCCGTGTGCGCCACGAGATTTTCGTCGAAGAGCGGAAATGGGAGGCGCTGCGCAAGCCCGACAGCCGCGAGATCGACGACTACGACAACGAGGACGCGGTCTATCTGCTGGCTCTCGAGAATCGCCGCGTGCTCGGCGGTTCCCGCCTGTATCCGACCACCAAGTCGACCATGATGAGCGAGGTCTTCCCCCATCTCGCTGCGGTGCGCGGCTGCCCGGTCGATCCGCAGGTCTGGGAATGGTCGCGCTTCTTCGTGACGCGCGAGCGCCGCGATGGTGCGCTCAATCTGCAGCTCATGGCGGCGGCGCAGGAGTTCTGCCTCGATCAGGGCATTGAGCGGCTTTGCCTCGTCATGGAGACATGGTGGCTGCCGCGCTTCCACGACATCGGCTTCGTCGTCACGCCGCTGGGATTGCCGGCGCTGGTCGAGGACTCCTGGACCATGGCCGCGACCATCGAGATCCGCCAGGAATCACTCAACATCGTGCGCGAACGGATCGGGATGAAGAACCTCGTCCACCAGGACGGGCCGCGTCTCGATTGTATCGCCCGTGCCAACCTTTGCGGCCGTACCGCCGCGCAACGAAAGAGCGCCTGAGATGTCGAACATGATGCGAGACAGCCAAATCATGGCGCAAACCAAGGACGAGAATCTCGGCTACATGTCCGACATGGCGCTCGAGCTGGCGCAGATGGCCGAGGACACCGGGTTGGCGACGCTCGCCTACCTGTTCCGGATGGCGGCGCTGGAGGCCTCGACGGCCAACAGCGAGCTCAACGAGCCGGATGATTTCCCTCGACGGGTCACGTCGCACTAGACGTATCTTCGTTCCGACAAGCTGCGCACCCTCTCCCCGGCAACGGGGGGAGGGTGATCGTTTGGGTGCGTCAGGCTGCCCCACCCTGCGCGGCAGTCTTCTTGCAAGGCGGTTTTGTGCAAGGCGGGATTTGCGAGGCCTGTTTTTGATCGCATGCACCGGCATGCAACAAAGTGCATGTCTGACGCGGAATCACTCTTGCCTCGGAACGATACTGCCATTACCCATTTTTCCGCCTTGAAGAGGCAGGGGGAGCTCTTTCACTGATGGCGACTGTGTTCGAACATCGGCGCGCGTCCGCATGCGCCTGAAAGAGTTTTGATGCTGCTCGTCGTCGAACAGTTCTTGAACGGATTGCAGTTCGGCCTGCTGCTGTTCCTGCTCGCCGCCGGCCTGACGCTGGTGTTCGGGATCATGGATCTCGTCAACCTCGCGCACGGCTCGCTCTACATGATGGGCGCCTATTTCGCCGCGACCTTCGCGGCGTGGACCGGCAGCTTCCTGCTCGGCGCGTTGCTGGCGCTAGGTGCGACTCTCGTGCTCGGCATCGTGCTCGAGATGAGTGCGCTGCGGCATCTCTATGGCCGCGACCATCTCGACCACGTGCTCGCAACCTTCGGCCTGATCCTGTTCTTCAATGAAGCCGTGCGGCTGATCTGGGGCCCGGCGGGCCTCGCACTGCCGCTGCCGGCCTGGCTCACGGTGCCGGTGCCGATCCTGCCTGGCATTCATTATCCGGCGTACCGGCTCGCGATCATCGTCGTCGCGCTGCTGGTGGCGCTGCTGCTCTATCTCGGCGTGATGCGCACCCGCGTCGGCATGCTGATCCGCGCCGGCGCCTCCAACCGCGAGATGATCGGCGCGCTCGGCATCAACATCAAGCTGCTCTACACGCTGGTGTTCGGGCTGGGCGCGGCGCTCGCAGGGCTCGCCGGCATGATGCAGGCGCCGATCCTCACGGTGCAGATCGGCATGGGCGAGAACATCCTCATCCTGGCCTTCGTCATCATCGTGATCGGCGGCATTGGCTCGATCCGCGGCGCGTTCCTCGCCGCGATCTTCGTCGGCATGATCGACACGCTCGGCCGCGCCTTCCTGCCCAATCTGCTGCGGCAGGTGCTGAGTGGCGCCGCTGCCTCCACCGCCGCGCCCGCGCTGTCGTCCATGCTGATCTACCTGCTGATGGCGATCGTGCTGGTGGTGCGGCCGGAGGGGCTGTTTCCGGCCCATCGCAGATGAAGAGCTTGCGTCGATGAAGGCTTTCTCGGTGAGCAAGGCCGTTACGGCCCTGATGCTGGCAGGCCTCGTGCTGCTGCCGCTCTATTCGTATCTGTCCGGCAACGTCTTCATCCTGACGCTGTTCACCCGCATCGTCATCCTGGCGCTGGCGGCGGCAAGCCTCAACCTCATCATGGGGTTCGGAGGCATGATGAGCTTTGGTCACGCCGCCTATCTCGGCATCGGCGGCTACGCGGTCGGCATGCTGGCGCAGGAAGGCGTCGGAAGCGGATTCATCCAGTTTCCCGTCGCGTTGGCGGCATCTGCGATCTATGCGCTTGTGATCGGCGCGCTCTCTCTGCGCACGCGCGGCGTCTACTTCATCATGATCACGCTCGCGTTCGCGCAGATGGCCTATTACGTCGCCTCGGGCTTGGCGCGTTACGGCGGCGATGACGGCCTCACCGTCTACAAGCGCAGCGACTTCTCCGGGCTGATCAACCTCTCGAACCGCACGCAGTTCTATTATCTCTGCCTGGCCTGCCTGTTTGGCGTCATCTTCCTGATCTGGCGCATCGTCAATTCGCGCTTCGGCCTCGTGGTGCAGGGCCTGCGCTCCAACGAGCAGCGCATGCAGGCGATCGGCTTCCCGGCCAAGCGCTACCAGCTGGTCTGCTTCGTCATCTCCGGCACCATGTGCGGGCTCGCCGGCGCGCTGCTCGCCAACAACACCGATTTCGTCAGCCCGGCCGTGATGTACTGGACCCGCTCCGGCGATCTCATGGTGATGGTGATCCTGGGCGGGATGGGCACGCTGTTCGGCCCGGTCATCGGCGCGGTGGTGTATCTGCTGCTGGAAGAATTCCTGTCGCAGATCACCGAGTACTGGGCGCTGATCATGGGGCCGCTGTTGCTGCTGATCGTGCTGTTCGGCCGCGGCGGCATCATGGGCTTGCTGGGGAGGCTCAATCGTGGCTGAACCGCTGCTCCGCGTCGAAAAGCTGGTGCGCCGCTTCGGCGGCATCACCGCGACGGATAACGTCTCGCTCGACGTTGCCAGCGGCGAGCTGCACGCCATCATTGGTCCGAACGGCGCCGGCAAGACCACGCTGATCAGCCAGCTCACCGGGCATCTCGAGCCGCATTCCGGCAGCGTCTCGTTGGGCGGCCGAGACATCACCTATCTGCCGGCCTATCGCCGCTGCGCGCTGGGCCTCGCACGTTCGTTCCAGATCACCTCGCTGCTGCTGGACTTCACCGCAGCCGACAATGTCGCGCTGGCGGCGCAGGCGCATGCCGGCACCTCGTTCAGCTTCTTTGCCAATGCCCGCAAGGAGAGGGGCTTGCGCGATTCCGCCCATGCGGCGCTCGACCGCGTCGGCCTGTTGCATCGCGCCGACATCGTGGTGAACAGGCTCAGCCATGGCGAACGGCGCGAGCTCGAGCTTGCCGTCGCGCTCGCGAGCAAGCCGAAACTTCTGCTGCTCGACGAGCCGATGGCGGGCCTCGGCGTCACCGAATCCCAGCGCATGGTGAAGCTGTTGCAGGAGCTGCGCAAGGAAGTCTCGATCGTGCTGGTCGAGCACGACATGCCTGCGGTGTTCGCGCTCGCCGACCGCATCTCGGTGCTGGTCTATGGCCGCGTCATCGCCTCCGGCGATCCGGCCGCGATCCGCGCCAACGAAGACGTCAAGCGCGCCTATCTCGGCGACCAGCACGTGGTGACGCACCATGGCTGATACACTGCTCGACGTCGACGGCATCGAGACCTGCTACGGCCTCAGCCAGGTGCTGTTCGGTCTGTCGCTGTCGATCAAGCCCGGCGAGATGGTCTCGTTGATGGGCCGCAACGGCATGGGCAAGACCACGACGATCCGCTCGATCATGGGGCTGACGCCGGCGCGCGCCGGCAGCATCCGTTTTGCCGATGCCGAAGTCCGGCAACTTCCGTCGTACCGGATCGCCAAGCTCGGCATCGGGCTGGTGCCGGAGGGACGCCAGATCTTCCCGAACCTCACCGTGCGCGAAAATCTGGTCGCGGCCGCCGCCGATCGCTTCAACAGCGCCAATGCCTGGACGCTAGCCGCGATCTACGTGCTGTTCCCGCGCCTCGCCGAGCGCGCCGCCAACATGGGCAACCAGCTCTCCGGCGGCGAGCAGCAGATGCTCGCCATCGGCCGTGCGCTGATGACCAATCCAAAACTCCTCATCCTGGACGAAGCGACCGAGGGCCTCGCACCGCTGATCCGCGAAGAGATCTGGAACTGCCTGTCGCTCCTCAAGAGCCGTGGCCAGTCGATCCTGGTCGTCGACAAGAACGTCGACCACCTCGCCCGCATCTGCGACCGTCACTTCATCATCGAGCGCGGCAAGACCGTGTGGAGCGGTACGTCGGACGAGCTGATGGCCGAGCCGGATCTGCAGCATAAATATTTGGGAATTTGAGGCGTCGCGCGAGGCGGAAGGCAGTGCCCGCAAACCCGCTGTCGTCCTGACGACAGCGGGGCGCTCACCAATAGATCCCGTGCCGATGCAGCTCGCGGATCACGCGTGCCTCGGTGGACGGCTGGCGGTGCTTCGGCCTGGCCGTTTCTGCAGTCGGCTGCGCGGGCGCTGCGGCCGGCGCTGCCGCGGTTTGCGCCGGTGGTGCCGGTGGCGTTGAAGCCGGTGGTGTTGAAGCAGGTGTCGTGGTCGCCGTCTGCACGGTCGCCGGGGGCGTTGCCGTCGGAGCCTGTGTCGCCTGCGAGGGAGCCGTCGTTGCCGGCTGCTCTGTCGTCTGGCTGGCGTTGGTCGCGGACAGGCTCAGGCTGCGCGCACCGCCGGCATAGGCTTGGCCGGCCAACAGTGACATCGTTGCGATCAGGATCAGCTTGCGCATGGCAACCCCCTTTGTTTGGTCAATCCCTCTGACCTTGCTCGGCGTCAGCGGGCGAGGTGATGAGTACCGATCTCGACCAAGGTTGTCCGGCAGGACCAGCGGTAGATCAGACTGAACAATTGACCCAACATGATCGAACTCCATCGTTGATCATGGGGGCCAAGAATAGCCCTCGTGTCTTTCCGGCCGTTTTCGCGGCTTGATGAAAATGGCTTCGTCCGGGGCCTGCGTGATGTCTTCGGAACTGCTTTGACGACATCGCCTCACGGAGGTGTGAGCCCATCGCCGCGGGCAATCCCCGAGGTTGACGTCGGAATAATATCGGGATATCCCTGCATCCCATATACCGGGATATCCCGATATTGGAGGCGAAATGGCCGAGCAAGAGCTTCCCATCATGGAGCGGAACCGCTGCAACTGCGCGGCGCTGCGCAAGGCGTCGCGCCACATGACGCTGTTCTACGATGCGGCGCTGGAGCCATCGGGCCTCCGCTCGACGCAATTCGCGATGTTGACTGAAATTCACCGCCGCGGCGACGCCGCGCCTTCCATCGGCGATCTCGCCGAGGCGCTGGTGATGGACCAGTCCACCATCGGCCAGAACCTGCGCCCGCTCCAGCGCGACGGTCTCGTCACTCTGGAGCGCGATGAAGCCGATCGCCGAAGCCGCCAGATCAAGCTGACGCGCGCGGGACGCTCGCGCCTTGCTGATGCACGACCGCTCTGGCTCGCGGCGCAGGAGAAGTTTGAAAACGGTTTCGGCAAGCGTGCCGCCGCCGAGCTGCGAAACCTGTTGGCGGAGATCGCCGGGGATCCGTCGCTGGTCCCCGAACGGGCTGAATCGCATCACCAAAAGGCATAAGCGATGAACAGTATTGAACGCGCCACCTTTGCCCGTGCGGTGCCGCTCGACGATCTCTCGCTGCGGCCAAAACCTCCCCGCCCGTCGACGTCGCCAAACCTGGTGCTGGCGATCGTCTGTGTCGGCATTTGCCTTGCCAATCTCGACCTCTTCATCGTCAACGTCGCGCTGCCCAGCATCGGGCAGGACTTCAAGGACGCCTCGCTCGACGACATGTCGTGGGTGCTCAACGGCTACGCCATCGCCTACGCGGCGCTACTGGTCTTCTTCGGCCGGCTGGCCGAGCGTCACCGCAGAAATCTCAGCTTCCTGCTCGGCGTCGGCCTCTTCACGGCGGCGTCGGCCGCCTGCGCGGCCGCCAGCAGCGTCGGGGTGCTGACCGCGTTTCGCATCGTGCAGGCCGCGGGCGCTGCATTGATGACGCCGACCTCGCTCGGTCTGCTGCTGGCGGTGTTCGCGCCGGAAAAGCGCGGCGGCGCGGTGCGGACCTGGACGGCGATCGGCGGCCTCGCCGCGGCACTCGGACCAGTCGTCGGCGGCGTGCTCGTTGCGGTCAACTGGCGCTGGATCTTCTTCGTCAATGTCCCGATCGGTCTCGTCGCCATGGTGATCGGCTGGTGGAAGCTGCCGGAGATCGAAGGCCATGACGCGCCCCGGCCCAAATTTGTCGATGCAGTGCTGGTGACCGGCGGTATCGGCGCGCTCGTCTTCGCCATCGTCAAGGTCAGCGATTGGGGCTTTCGCACACCCGCCATCGGCTACAGCTTTGCGGTTGCTGCCATTCTGCTTGCACTGTTCGTCTGGCGCTGTCTTCGCCTCGAAAATCCCTTCGTCGATCCGGCGTTGTTTCGCATCCGTCCCTTCACCGGGGCCGCCTTGGTGATGGCGCCCTACTCGGCAGCCTTTGGCGCCATGCTGCTGTCGGTTGCGCTGTGGGAGCAGACAGCGTGGGGATGGTCGGCGTTGCAGACCGGGCTTGCGATCGCGCCGGGTCCACTGATGGTGCCGATCACCTCGCTGCTGTTTGCCGGGCGATTGATCGCGCGTTTCGGCGCCGCGCCCGTCGTGACCGCCGGCATCGTCATCTTCGCGGCCGGTCTGGTCGCCTGGGCAACCCTGATTGGAGCCGAGCCGCATCCGGCCTTCGTGATCCTGGGCATGATTCCGACCGGCATTGGCGTCGGCTTGACGTTTCCGACGTTGATGGGCGTCAGCGCCGCGGGCCTGCCGCCGTCGTCCTTCGCGACCGGCTCCGGCGTCATCAACATGATCCGCCAGGCTTCGCTCGCGGTGGGCGTTGCGATCTTCGTCGCCATGATCGGCTCGCCGTCATCCCTGCCGGAGCGCCTCGTCGCATTCCAGCGCGGATGGTGGGTGATGGTCGCGATCGTCGCGCTTGGCCTGCTGCCGACCTATCTCTACCTCAGGCAGAAGCCGAAGGCGCCATAACGGAGCGGTCAGAACATCTCGAAATATTCGCGATGCTCCCAATCCGTCACCTCCGACAGGAAACGATCGATCTCGGCGTTCTTGATGTGGGTGTAATAATCGACGAACTCCGCGCCGAATTCTTCGCGGAAGAACGGATCATCCTTCAGCGCGGAGACCGCATCGCGCAAGGACTTCGGTAGCAGCGGCGCCTTGGTCTCGTAGGGCGTGTCGGCGGAGGGGCCGGGATCGAGCTTGCGGTCGACGCCGTCGAGACCTGCGAGGATCTGGGCGGCCATGTAGAGATAGGGATTGGCGGCGGGCTCGCCCACCCGGTTTTCCAGGCGCGTGGCGGCATCGCCGGCACCGCCGAGCACGCGGATCATCACGCCGCGATTGTCGCGGCCCCAGATCGCGCGGTCCGGCGCCAGCGAATAGGAGCGGTAGCGCTTGTAGCCGTTGATGGTCGGCGTGGTGAACACGGTGGCCGCGCGGGCGTGGTCGAGCAGGCCGGCGAGGTATGAGCGGCCGAATGCGCTGAGCGGCTCGCCGCCGTCTTTGGCCATGAACAGGTTTTCGCCGCTCGCGCGCGAGACGATCGACTGGTGCAGATGCCAGCCGCTTGCAAACAGGTTCGGCAGTTTCGGCCGGCACATGAAGGTGGCGTGATAGCCGTGCCGGCGCGCGATCTGCTTCACGGCGCTACGAAACAGCACCATGTTGTCGGCGGGCTCCAGGCCCTTCTTCGGCGCAAAGGTGAATTCGCACTGGCTCGGCCCAAACTCGACCTCGACCGAGCGCAACGGCAGCCCGAGCGCGACGATGTCGCGGCGCAGGATCTCCAGCACGGGCTCCATCTGGTCGAAGCGCTGCTCGGTCAGATATTGGTAGCCGTGAGAGAGCAGGCTCACCGACGGCGGCGTGCCCGGCTGTCCCGCGTCTTCGACGCGCATATGCGGGTCGTCGAGCTTGAAGATGTGGAATTCGACCTCGAGGCCCGCGACGAAATCGTGGCCGCGGCGGCCGAGCTCGTCGAGCGCCTTGCGATACAGCCCGCGCGTCGCGAATGGCACCGGTCGGCCGTCATTGAAGTAGAGGTCGCAGAGCACCCAGCCCGTCGCCGGCGCCCAGGGCAGCACGCGAAACGTGGTGGGATCGGCGACCATCAGCACGTCGGCCGCGCCCTCCATCTCCTTCATGCCGAAGCCGCCGCCCGCGGTGAACACCGGAAACACCGTGCGGTGCGAAGTGTCCTTGGCGAGCATGGTGGTGGTGATGGAGCAGCCGCTCTCCAGCGCCGCGATCGCCTCGGCGGCGATGATGGTCTTGCCGCGCAGAATGCCGTGCTGGTCGGGGAAGGCGAGGCGGATGACCTCGAGGTTCTTGTCCTCGACGATGCGGCGCATGCGCGCCGCGGCGTCTGTCTGCTCATCCGACCACAGCGCATGACGCGCGACGAAAGTCACTTGGCCACTCCCTCAACTGCCGTAGGGTGGGCAAAGCGAAGCGTGCCCACGATCTATATCCATCACGGAGAAATGGTGGGCACGGCGCGTTGCGCCTTTGCCCACCCTACGGCAGCGGTGCACGAACGTCACTCCGCCGCCGTCAGCCGGTGCACGTTGTCGGCGATCTCCTTCGGCACCGGCGCGGTCCAGGACGCGCCGCGGCGGCGCTTGACATCAACTTCCATCCAGTAGGTCTCCCAGCCGCGGGTCGGCCCGATGCCGTCCATCGTCGCCGGACCCTGGATGCTGCGCGCGTTGGCCTCATCCAGGAACAGCATTGGCTTCTCGCCGCCGCCGACCTTCTCGATCTCCTGCCGGAGCAGGCGGCGATATTGCACGATCGCCTTGTCGCTCGAACCGAGGTGCTCCTTGGTGCGGTCCTGGATCGCGCCCATCGATTCCACCGCCCATTGGTCGTGGACGTTGATGTCGTTGCCCATGCCGGTATAGGTCGCGGTCTGCTGCTCGTGCGGATCGAAGCCGTAATCGTTGCTGCGGTTCTTGCGCGACTTGTAGTCCGGCAGCTCGTAGAGCTCGAGCCGCTGCTCGCGCATCTTCTTCTTGTCGACCGGGTTCGAATAGCTGGTGAAGATTGCGTACCAGTAGCAGTTCTCGTCATCGACCGGCACGTGCCACTGGGTGATCGTCATCTCCGTGCTCATGGGAATGACGAAGCCGTGTGGAAAGAGCTGGTTGGTGACGCGCACATGGGTGCGCTCTTCGTCGATCTCGCGCAGCGCGATCAGCCGCAGGCCGTATTCGGTGTGCTCGACATTGATGATCGGGCGGTCGTATTCGCGCAGGATTTTTGTCATCGGCAGGTCGCTGCCGGCCGAGGCGCCGCGGAACTGTTTGCCGTAGGCGGTCGACGTGTCCTCGTCCTCGAAGAAGCGGTGCAGATAGGAGGCGTGCGCGGGATCGATGCCGACCTCCAGCGCCTGCAGCCAGTTGCAGGCCATGTGGCCCTTGAACGCGAACGTATGTGTGCCCGGTGCGACGAAGCAGTCGATCTCCGGGAAAGCCGGCGGTTCACCCTCGCCGAGATAAGCCCAGAGGATGCCGCTCTTCTCCACCACGGGATAGGAGCGCTGGCGGATGTTCTGGCAGAGTTTTGAATCCTTCGGCTCGGCCGGCGTCTCGATGCACTGGCCGGTCGCGTCGAACAGCCAGCCATGGAAGGCGCAGCGCAGGCCGCCATGTTCGAGCCGCCCGAAGGCGAGGTCGGCGCCGCGATGGGCGCAATGACGATCGATCAAGCCGTAGCGACCGCTCTCGTCGCGAAACAGCACCAGGTTTTCGCCGAGCAGTTTGACGGGACGGATCGGCCGCTCGCCCTCGAGCTCGTCGATCAGCGCCGCCGGCTGCCAGTAACTCCGCATCAGCTTGCCGCACGGGTCTTTCGGGCCGGTGCGGGTGATCAGGTCGTTCTGCTCCTGGCTCATCATGGCGGTCGCGTCCTTTTTCGTGAGGGGCGTTCTGTTCGCCTATTGAACGAATGGGCGAATTATGACATGCCTTGGATCGGCAGCAAGCACTATTTTGCAGGATTGTCCCAGGGATCATGCCCAAGCTGAAGCGGAGCGAGACTGACGAGCGCGCGACGGATTTCGTCGAAGCCCTCGATCGTGGCCTGCGCCTGTTGCAATGCTTCGGCACCAACTCCGGCCCGATGACCCTGAGCGATCTCGCTCGCGCTGCCGAGCTGCCGCGTGCGACTGCGCGGCGCATGCTGTTCACGCTCCAGCGCGGCGGTTTTGTCAGTGGCGACGGAAAACTGTTCTCGCTGACGCCGCATGTGCTGACGCTGGCGGCATCCTATCTGCGCTCCAACCAGCTCATCACGGTGTTGCAGCCGGTGCTCGATCGCGTTGCGACCGCGGCGAACGAAATCTCCTCGCTCGCGGTGCTCGACGGGGATGATGTCGTCTTCATCGCACGCAGCAGCCCGGCGCGGATGTTTTCGGGCGGCCTCGAAATCGGCTACCGTCTGCCGGCCTTCTGCACCTCGGTCGGCCGCGCCATGCTCGGCCAGCTCGACGATGCCGATCTCGCCGCCCGCCTCAAGACCATGAAGCGCGAGGCACTGACGCCGCAGACGGAGACCGATCCCAAGGCATTGCTCGCGCGGATCGCCAATGACCGCGCGCAAGGCTATTCGCTGGTCGACCGCGAGGCCGAACCGCATTTCCGCTCGATCTCGGTTCCGGTGCGCCGCTACGACGACGTGATCGTCGCCGCCATCAACATGGGCGCCCATGTCGATCGCGTCCCGGCGCAGGAGTTGATCGGGCGTTTCTTACCACTGTTGCGCGAAGGCGCGGACTCCGTGCGTTCGCAATTGCTGTAGTGCCGTAACCGGTCGCCCGGGGGGAGCGCCGCGCTACCCGGGAATGTATTGCAGGACCCCCGGATGTCGCTTCGCTGATCCGGGCTGCGGGCCTATAATCTGCTCCACACACCAGATCAGGGAGCACGCCATGCAACACACCATGGTTCCCAGTGATCGCGTCGAGCACGTCGCCGTTTATGGGTGCGATGGCTCGAAGCTCGGCACGATCGAACGATTGATGCTCGACAAGGTAAGCGGAACGGTCGCCTACGCCATCATCAAGACCGGCAGGTTGCTCGGGACGCATCATCACTATCCCGTGCAATGGAGCGCGCTGAAATATGATCCGGGACGTCAGGCCTTCCAGGTCGAACTGACGCCGGAGCAATTGAGCAGCGGCCCCTGCGAGTTTGATGGCGATGAATTCGACTGGGGCGACCGCTCGCCGCCGTATCAGCATCCGAACTACTGGTCGATCTGAGGCCGCGAATTCCGGTGCCCATGCGACATCGCGACCGCCTCACTTGGTCGCGGTGCGCGAGCGCGCCTGCTGTGTCAAAAGGCAAAAATGCCGCATGACACACCTCTCATCGCCACCATCGTCGTCGGACTTGGACTAGCCTTCGTACTTGGAACAATCGCGCAGCGGTTCCGCATTCCGCCGCTGGTCGGATATCTGCTCGCCGGTGTTGCGGTCGGTCCGTTCACGCCGGGCTTCGTCGCCGACCAGGCGCTTGCCACCGAGTTGTCGGAGCTCGGAATTATCCTGCTGATGTTCGGTGTCGGTCTGCATTTCTCGCTGCAGGATCTGCTCAGCGTCCGCAACATCGCCGTGCCCGGCGCCGTCGTGCAGATCGCGGTCGCGACCTTGATGGGGCTCGGCCTTGCCCTGCTGATGGGCTGGAGCGCCAGCGCCGGCCTCGTGTTCGGCCTCGCTCTGTCGGTGGCGAGCACCGTGGTGCTGCTGCGCGCGCTGCAGGAGCGGCGCCTGATGGAGACCGATCGCGGCCGCATCGCCGTCGGCTGGCTGATCGTCGAGGACCTCGCGATGGTGCTCGTGCTGGTGCTGTTTCCGGCGATCGCGAGCCTTCAGGGCGGCCATGGCGGCAAGCCGACGTTCGAGCCGCTGGCCGCGCAGCTCGGTCTCGGGCTTGCCGGCGTGGTGATGCTGACGATCGTCAAGATCGTCGCGTTCATCGGCCTGATGCTGGTGGTGGGCCGCCGGGTGATTCCCTGGATTCTGCACTACATCGCCCATACCGGCTCGCGCGAGCTGTTCCGCCTTGCCGTGCTGGCCATCGCGCTGTGCATCGCCTTCGGCGCGACGAAGCTGTTCGACGTCTCGCTGGCGCTCGGGGCGTTCTTCGCCGGCATGATGCTGCGGGAATCGCCGCTCAGCGCGCGCGCCGCGCAGGAATCGCTGCCGCTGCGCGATGCTTTCGCCGTGCTGTTCTTTGTCTCGGTCGGCATGATGTTCGATCCGATGAGCGTGGTCCGCGAGCCCTGGCCGCTGCTGGCGACGCTTGCGATCATCATGCTCGGCAAATCGCTTGCCGCGTTCCTGATTGTGGTGCTGTTCCGGCATCCGGTCGCGACCGCCCTGACGATCTCCGCAAGCCTGTCGCAGATCGGAGAGTTCTCCTTCATCCTGGCCGAGCTCGGCGTCGCCTCGCAGATCCTGCCGAGCGACGGCCGCGACCTGATCATGGCCGGCGCGATCCTCTCCATCATGCTCAACCCGCTGATGTTCGCGGCCGCCACCTGGCTCGCGCCGCTGCTTGAACCGAGGCGGGATACGCTGCAAGTCGCGGCCGCCGTGCCTGAGCCGATCCGCGCCACCGATCTTGCCGACCATGCGATCGTGATCGGCTATGGCCGCGTCGGCGCCCTGGTCGGCGATGCCTTGAAGCAGCGGCAATTGCCGTTCCTGGTCGCCGAGGTCGGTGAGAGCGCGCTCGAGAAGCTCAAGCGGGGCGGCATCGAGACCATCATTGGCAATGCCGCGCAGCCCGAGATCCTCGGCGCCACAAATCCGGCGCGGGCACGGCATCTGGTCATCGCGATCCCCGAAGCGTTCGAGGCGGGGCAGATCGTGCAGCAGGCGCGCGCGGCCAATCCGGATCTCCGCATCATCGCGCGTGCGCATGCGGATGCCGAGGTCGATCACCTCAGGGGATTGGGGGCTGACGTCGTCATCATGGGCGAGCGGGAAATCGCGCGCGGCATGATCGAGGAGCTGGAGAGGAGAGTTCCGGATGCTGCCCAGCAAGATCCCCGCGCATTCGCGGTCGGTTCGGTCGTATGACCTGATCACGCCGGCGGGCCGGATCTACCGATTCCCGCCGCCGTCCCTGTTACAGCAGTTGTTGCGATGGGCGCTCGCGCATGCGGAGACGGTCGCGATCTCCGCGGCGATCCTGGCGTTGATCTATGTCGCGGGCTTTGCGGCCGAGGCGCTGGATCGCTCGGGGTTCGATGCGTGCAATGATGGCGGGCGCAGGGTTGGTTAGCCCTATCGTCCTTCCGCCTCGCGCTCCATGTCGCGGCCCGAAAGATCCTCGCCCTGCATGTTGGCGTAGTCGCGCGTCATCTCGCGCATGAGGAATTTTGCCGGCACGTCGTGATAGGTGCCGCGGTCGTTGACATATTGCATGTAGGCGCGGCCTTCGCCGTCGAAGGGATGCAGCAGCGCATCGGTGAGACCGTCGAAATCGAGCGGCGCCACGCCGACCTTGGCGCAGAGCGTGTCGTTGAAAGTCGGCGTCGCCTTGCGCCAGGCGCCGTCGACATGCACTTCCGTAAAACCGTGCCAGGTGAAGATATCCGTGCCCATGCTCGCCCGCAGCTTTTCCGTGGTGAGATGGTTCTTCACGTCTGCAAAGCCGACACGAGCAGGAATGCCGTGGACACGGCAGGCGGCGGCATAGAGCGAGGCCTTGCCGACGCAATAGCCCTGACCCGCGGCAAGCACGCTCGACGCGCGAAACGTCTCGGCGACGCGCATGCTGACGTAAGGGTTATAGCGGATGCCGTCGCGCACCGCCTTGTACAGCACGCTCGCCTTCTCGCGGGCACTGGCGTCCCCGCGTACCGCCGTTTCGGCGAATTGCTGCACGGCGGGATGATCGCTGTCGATGTACTCGCCTGGATCGGTGTAGAGGCGGCGGAGGGTATCGGGAAGGATGTCGGTCATGGCGCGAGTTTAGCAGCCGGCTTTGATCTAGCTCAATTTCGTTGGTTGCAGGCCGCCCATGCTCGCTGCACTGCGCCGTCACCGCTTGCGTCGAGCCGCTATCGCTTTTGCAGACGGCGATGCTGCGCTAGGTTGAGGGAACCGGCGAGGGGGAGTGGCAGCATGCTGAGATGGTGTGCCCATTGCCAGCAATTCATGGGCGAGATGCCGCCGCACGCGGATCTCGGCATCACACATGGGCTGTGCCGGAAGTGCGCGGGCGAACAGCCGGATCTGCTCAGCGGCGATGAATATGCCCATGCGGTCGCGCTGCGGGACATCTTTCAGTCGCTGTTCTCGGCCGGACGCAGGAACGATTTCGCTGCGGCGGGGCCGCTGATCGACAACGCCATCGCTGCCCATTGCCGGCCGGTCGACATTCTCATCGGCATGATCGCGCCAATGCTCTACGAGATCGGCAACGCCTGGGAGAACGGCACCCTCACCGTCGAAGGCGAGCACGAATTCACCGCTTACGCCGAGCGCGTGATCGATCTGGTCGAAGCGAGGATGCGGTTGGCCTGGTCAAGGCCGGCGCGCGCCGGCGGTGACGGTTGCTTTTTTCTGATGAATGCGCCGGGCAACATCCATGTGGTGGGCATTCGCATTCTCGGCCTCTGGCTCCAGAACCAGGGGTGGCGAACGCGGCACGTCGACGACCGTACGGTGCTCGATGCGCTGTCCGAGCCGGCGATGGAGGGTGAGCCGAAGACGCTGCTTGTCTCGATCGCGCTTCCCGACCAGTACGATGCCGTCGCCGCCCTCGTTGAACGCGTTCAGGCGTTGCCGGCGCCGAGCCGTCCGGACATTGTGCTCGGCGGCTACGCGGTCAAGACGGGGTTGGTGCCGCGGACCCCGGGTGTGAAGCTTGCCCCCGACATCAACGCGCTCGGTCTCGACTAGCCGCGATTGCGCATCCAGTCGGCAAGGCCTGATATGGCTTTATCGAGGTCCCGTCGCGCATCGAAGTCAGGGACGGTCTCCTCCATCGCACCGCGCATGCAGAGCAGCCACGCATCGCGCTCGGCATCGCCGATGGCAAAGCTGATATGCCGCTGCCGTAGCCGCGGATGGCCCTTCTCCGGCGTGTAGAGTTTTGGACCGCCCGTCCATTCCGCGAGATAGCGCTTCAGCACGTCCCTGATCAGGCCAAGATCGTCCGCATGCATCGCGCGGATGATTGTTGCTTCCGGCAGCGTATCCATGCGGTCGTAGAAGCGGTCGACCAACAGGTCGATCGTGGCACGGCCGCCGATCCGTTCGAACATGGAGGTGGTGACGTCGCTGGAGGTCATTGTGGGTCCGGATGGTTGCTATTGGGTTCGCATATAGTGACATTGCGGCGTGCCCACAAACTCCGCTGTCGTCCCGGACAAGCGAAGCGCAGATCCGGGACCCATAACCACAGGGCGCGGTTTGACGAAGATTGGTCGTTCGGGATTGGCCGTATACACAATCGGTGGATCACGCGGTATGGGTCCCTGCGTTCGCAGGGACGACAGTGGTGTGTGTGGCGCTGGATCGCCCTACAGCGCCACGCTCCGCAATCCAAAACTCCGCGCTTCGTTCTGCAGCACCGGCCGCACCGCATCGATCAGCCTTGCGGCTGCTGCATCGACCGATAGCCCCGCCGTATCCACCACCGCCGTCGCGCGCGCGTAGAGCGGCTCGCGGCTGAGCAGGATGTTGCGCAACTCGGCCATCGCGGAGCGATCATCCGCCATCGGACGCAGGTCGCCCTGGCGCCGGACGCGGGCCATGTGCTCTTCCGGCTCGGCCTTCAGCCAGATCGTGTAGAACGACGACAGGATCTGGTCGAAGGTCAACGGCTCCGACACGATGCCGCCGCCGGTCGCCAGCACCATCAGCTCGTTGCGTGCGAGCAGCTGCTGCAGCGCGGCTTGCTCCATGCGGCGGAAGCCTTCCTGGCCGTAGAGTGCGATGATCTCGGCGACCGAGAGGCCGTTCTGCTGCTCGACCTCCTTGTTGAGCTCGACAAAGCTCCAGCCGATCTTCTTCGCCAGCATTCTTCCCAGCGTCGATTTGCCGGCGCCGCGCAGGCCGATCAATGCGATGCCGCAGAACGGTGCGCGCCGCGGCGCGGAGGCGCTGCCGCCGGCGAGCAGATCCTTGGCCTGGGCGATCTGCGCCGGTGTCGCCTTGCGCAAGAGATCGCGAAACATCTGCCAGTCCGGCGTCGGATCGGCGGAGGGAAGCAGGTCCTCGAGATGCGCACCCATCGCGTCGGAGACACGGCGCAGCAGGACGATGGAGACATTGCCCTTGCCGCTTTCGAGCTGCGCGATGTAGCGCTCCGAAATTCCTGATACCTTGGCGAGCACCTTGCGCGACATGCCGCGCAGCGCGCGCATGGTGCGCACGCGCTGGCCGAGCTGTTCGAGAAAGCGGGATTCGGCGTCGGGACTGTCGGTCATGAGCCTTCTTTACAGGAGGTCCTGCGGCGCGTTTTAATGAAACATAATGCCTGCTGGCATTGACAGCAAGCTGTCACAGTGTCTTTCTATGAATTATAATTCTAAATTCGGGGGAGACGACCGTGAGCGAGGGATCCTACAACGCGGTGACCTGGCTGCTCGACCGTAACGTCGAGGAGGGCCGGGGCGACAAGCTCGTCTTCGACGACACCGTCTCGCGGCTGACCTATGGCGAGCTCCAGCGCGAGACCCGCCGCGCCGCCAACATGCTGCGCCGGCTCGGCGTCCGCCGCGAAGAGCGCGTTGCGATGATCATGCTGGATACGATCGATTTCCCGATCGTGTTCCTGGGCGCGATCCGCGCCGGCATCGTGCCGGTGCCGCTCAACACGCTGCTGACCGCGGACCAATACGCCTACATCCTCGCCGATTGCCGCGCGCGCGTGCTGTTCGTGTCCGAGGCGCTCTATCCCGTCATCAAGGATGTCGTCGGCCGCATGCCCGATCTCGAGCATGTCGTGGTCTCCGGCGCCAAGCAGAACGGGCACAAGCAGCTCGCGGAAGAGATCTCGGGCGAGAGCGATCAGTTCACCACGGCCGTGACGCATCCCGACGAGCCGGCATTCTGGCTCTATTCGTCGGGCTCGACCGGCATGCCCAAGGGCGTGCGCCACATCCACTCGAACATGCAGGCGACCGCCGACACCTATGCCAAGCAGGTGCTCGGCATCCGCGAGAACGATGTCGGCCTCTCCGCCGCAAAGCTGTTCTTCGCCTATGGCCTCGGCAATGCGCTGACGTTCCCGATGTCGGTCGGCGCCACGACCATTCTGAACAGCGAGCGGCCGACGCCGGCACGGATGTTCGACCTGATGAACCGCTACAACCCTTCGATCTTCTACGGCGTGCCGACGCTGTTCGCGGCGATGCTGAACGACGAGACCATGAAGAGCGAGCGCGGCGGCAAGTCCTTGCGCATCTGCACCTCGGCCGGCGAGGCGCTGCCCGAGTCCGTCGGCAACAGCTGGAAATCGCGCTTCGGCGTCGACATTCTCGATGGCGTCGGCTCGACCGAGCTGTTGCACATCTTCCTCTCGAATGCGCCCGGTGACATCAAATACGGCTCCTCCGGCAAGCCGGTGCCGGGCTACGCGGTGCGGCTCGTCAACGAGGCTGGCCAGGACGTGGCCGACGGCGAGGTCGGCGAGCTCCTGGTCGATGCGCCCTCGGCCGGCGAGGGCTATTGGAACCAGCGCCACAAGAGCCGGCGCACGTTTGAGGGTCCATGGACCCGCACCGGTGACAAGTATGTCCGCGACACCGATGGCCGCTACACCTTCTGCGGCCGCGCCGATGACATGTTCAAGGTCTCCGGCATCTGGGTCTCGCCGTTCGAGGTCGAGAGCGCGCTGATCACGCATCCCGCGGTGCTCGAGGCCGCTGTGGTACCCGAGGCCGATCCGGAAGGCCTGTTGAAGCCGAAGGCCTTCGTCGTGTTGCGCCCCGGTGCGAAGACGAGCGACCTGCAGGAGATGCTGAAGGAGCACGTCAAGCAGAAGATCGGCCCGTGGAAATATCCGCGCTGGATCGACGTGGTGGACTCGCTCCCGAAGACGGCGACGGGGAAGATCCAGCGATTCAAATTGCGCGAGGGCGCGAACTGATAATGCGGCAAACTCCGCTGCGCTCCCTCCCCCCTTGCGGGGGAGGGCGGGGGAGAGGGGTAGCCCAGCAAACGGTCTTCATTGTCGCGCGCGTTTTCTTCGTCACACTGGGAGTCCCCGTGTGACACCCCTCTCCCTAGCCCTCCCCCGCAAGGGGGGAGGGAACGACTGAGTCCGTCGAAGCATCTTGTCCGATCCGCTGAAAGAAGATTGCAAATGACCAACCTCACCCCCACCGGCTTCCTCAGCATCGGCACCGCCAGCTTCGAGTACAAATGGCTGGCGCCGCACTCGGCCGACGCACCCACCATCGTCATGCTGCATGAAGGCCTCGGCTCCGTCGGCTTGTGGGCCGACTTTCCGGAAAAGCTTCAGCAGGCCACCGGTGCCGGCATCTTCGCCTATTCGCGTGCGGGCTACGGCCAGTCGAGCCCAGTGACGCTGCCGCGGCCGCTCGACTACATGCAGCGCGAGGCGCTCGACGTGCTGCCGAAAGTGCTGGACGCCATTCCTTTCAAGCGCGGCCTGCTGCTCGGCCATTCCGACGGCGGCTCGATTGCGGCGATCTATGCCGGTTCACATCAGGACAATCGCCTGCAAGGCATCGCGCTGATCGCGCCGCATTTTGTCGTCGAGGACATCTCGGTGAAGTCGATCGCCGCGATCAAGGCCACCTATGAGACCACCGATCTCAAGGCGAAGCTCGCGCGCTGGCACAAGGACGTCGACAACGCCTTCTACGGCTGGAACGGCGCCTGGCTCGACCCGAAATTCCGCGACTGGGATATCTCGGAATATCTGGCCTACATCCGCGTTCCTGTCCTGGTCGTGCAAGGAAAGGACGACCAATATGGGACACTGCGGCAGGTCGAAATTGCACAGGAAGAGTGCTACTGTCCGGTAGATTTGAAAATTATTTCAGACGCGGGCCATTCCCCGCATCGTGAAGCGCCCGGAGCGACGCTTGACGCAATTGAGCAATTTGCAAAAGCGGCCCTGCGCGACGATCAGGGACTCGGGGTCCGCGCCGCATGATCATGCGGAGGCACATCCATGAATGTGCCTTCACATGCGGACGGCCAATTGCCGTGGCCGCGCTGGGCCTATGTGCCTGGCGAGACCGGCCAAGTCGACGCGGATTACCAGACCCTCGACATGGCCAAGGCGCTGGTGCCCCCGGCGTTCCGCGGTTACGTGCCGGCACGCCATCCGGCGCTCCGTTACGGCCTCGCGCTGAACGACCGCGGCTATTTCTGGGAGTCGCAGGAGGTGCTGGAGGCGCTGTGGGCGGGAGCCCCGCAAGGCGGCCGCGAGCGCATTCTGCTGCGGGCCTGCATCCATGTCGCCAACGCCAATCTGCGGCTGCGCATGCAGAAGGCGCATTCGGCCGCGCGCCTGTTTGGGGATGCGCTCACCGAACTGCGTGCGCTGACCTCCCGCAAGGCGGCCCCGGCCGGCGACGGCTTCGTCGAGAGCTTTCCAGTGCCGGCGCTGGCAGCCTCGCTCCAGGCCAAGCTCGGCCGCGCCCAGCTCACCAAAGCCGATTGGATCGGGCTCGGCGCCATCGTGCGGTCCCAGGCGCCTTCATGAAACAAAGTGCATGTATGGGCGATTAAGGACTAGACGCGCTCGGTAACATGCACTATTGTGCATCTAACGGTAAAACCAAGACGAGCTCAAGGGTGGCCCATGGCCGGGGAAGATCGGCGCCTCGCAGGCGGCGCGACATTCATCGATTTCCAGACCGAACCGTCCCGCTACAAGCACTGGAAGCTGGCGGTCGATGGTGACGTCGCGACGCTGACCATGGACGTCGACGAGAACGGCGGCCTGTTCGAGGGCTATCTGCTCAAGCTCAATTCCTACGACCTCGGCGTCGACATCGAGCTTGCCGACGTGGTGCAGCGGCTGCGCTTCGAGCACCCCGAGGTGAAGGTCGTGGTGATGCGCTCGGCCAAGAACCGCGTGTTCTGCGCCGGCGCCAATATCCGCATGCTCGCGGGCTCGACCCACGCCCACAAGGTGAACTTCTGCAAGTTCACCAACGAGACCCGCAACGGCATGGAAGACTCGTCCGAGAATTCCGGCCAGCGTTTCATCACGGTCGTGAACGGCTCGGCGGCCGGCGGCGGCTATGAGCTCGCGCTCGCCACCGATCACATCATCCTCGCCGACGACGGTGCGTCTGCTGTTGCGCTGCCCGAAGTGCCGCTGCTCGCGGTGCTGCCGGGCACCGGCGGGCTGACGCGTGTCGTCGACAAGCGCAAGGTGCGCCGCGATCACGCCGATTTCTTCTGCACCATCGAGGAAGGCGTGAAGGGCAAGCGCGCGGTACAGTGGCGCCTCGTCGACGAGATCGCGCCGAACTCCAAGCTCGAGGCCAAGATCGTCGAGCGCGCCAAGGAATTCGCAGGCAAGTCGAAGCGTGCCGGCAGCGGCAAGGGCATCGCGCTTTCCCCGCTCAGGCGCACGATCGACGAGACCAGCATCCGCTACGGCTTCGTCACCGTCGATATCGACCGCGCCGCGCGCATAGCCACCATTTCGATCAAGGCGCCGGAGGCGGCAGCCCCCGCCGACATCGACGGCATGTTGGCGCAGGGCGCGTCGTTCTGGCCGCTGCAGGTGGCGCGCGAGCTCGACGATGCCATCCTGCATTTGCGCATCAACGAACTCGAGATCGCGATGCTGGTGTTCAAGAGCCATGGCGACCGCGCCCATGTGCTCGCCAGCGACGCCTTCCTCGAAGCCAACAAGGCGCACTGGCTGGTCAACGAGATCCGGCACTATTGGAAGCGCGTGCTTAAGCGCATCGACGTCACCTCGCGCACGCTGGTGACGCTGGTCGAGCCCGGCTCGTGCTTCGCCGGTACGCTCGCCGAGCTCGTGTTCGCGGCCGACCGCTCCTACATGCTGATCGGCGCGCGCCAGGGCGACAACCAGCCGCCGCCGTCGATCGAATTGTCGGCGATGAACTTCGGCCCGTATCCGATGAGCCACGGCCTGACGCGGTTGGAGTCGCGCTTCCAGGCCGACCCGGCGGATGTGGAACGCGCGGAAGCCACGCTTGGCACCACGCTCGACGCCGAGCAGGCGGAAGAGCTCGGTCTCGTCACCTTCGCGCTCGACGATATCGACTGGGACGACGAGGTCCGCGTGTTCCTCGAGGAACGCGCCAGCTTCTCGCCCGACAGTCTCACCGGCATGGAAGCGAGCCTGCGCTTCGTCGGCCCCGAGACGATGGAATCAAAAATCTTCGCGCGCCTGACCGCCTGGCAGAACTGGATCTTCCAGCGCCCCAACGCCGTCGGCGAGGAAGGCGCACTGCGCCGCTACGGCAGCGGCCAGAAGCCGAAATTCGATATGACGCGGGTGTAACCCCCATTCGTGTCCCGGGCGCGCTGCGGCACGAAGTGACGCTGCGCAGAACCGGGACCCATAGTGGACCGAACAATAGGTCCCGGCTCAGCAGTGCAGCACTTCGCGCCGCACTGCGTCCGGGACACGAGACGGAGCAAGGAGCACGGCCATGAACATGAACATCATGAACGTCGACTACTCGACCAAGATTCCGAACAACGTGAATCTCGCCGAAGACCGTCAGGTGCTGAAGGCGCTCGAGGGCTGGCATCCCGGCTACATGGATTGGTGGAGCGACATGGGGCCGGAAGGTTTCCAGGAATCGCTGGTGTACTTGCGCACCGCGTATTCGGTCGATCCGCGCGGCTGGGCCAAGTTCGACTATGTCCGCATGCCCGATTATCGCTGGGGCATTCTGCTTGCGCCGCAGGAAGAGAACCGCGTCGTCCCGTTCGGCGAGCACTTTGGTGAGCCGGCCTGGCAGGAAGTCCCGGGCGAATATCGCGCCATGCTGCGCCGCCTGATCGTGATCCAGGGCGACACCGAGCCGGCGTCGGTCGAGCAGCAGCGCCACCTCGGCAAGACCGCGCCCTCGCTCTACGACATGCGCAATCTGTTCCAGGTCAATGTCGAGGAAGGCCGTCACCTCTGGGCGATGGTCTACCTGCTGCAGAAATATTTCGGCCGCGACGGCCGCGAGGAAGCCGACGATTTGCTGCGCCGTCGCTCTGGCGATGCCGACGCGCCGCGCATGCTGGGCGCCTTCAACGAGGCGACGCCGGACTGGCTGTCCTTCTTCATGTTCACCTACTTCACCGATCGCGACGGCAAGATGCAGCTGCATTCGCTGGCGCAGTCGGGCTTCGATCCGCTGTCGCGCACCTGCCGCTTCATGCTCACGGAAGAAGCGCACCACATGTTCGTCGGCGAGACCGGCATCACCCGCGTCGTGCAGCGCACTTGCGATGCGATGCGCGAAGCCGGCATCACGGACCCGACCGACATCGCCAAGGTCCGTGCGCTTGGCGTGATCGATCTGCCGACCATCCAGAAGAAGCTCAACCTGCACTACACGCTGTCGCTCGATCTGTTCGGCTCGGAAGTTTCGACCAACGCCGCCAACGCCTTCAACACCGGCATCAAGGGGCGCTATCACGAGACCCAGATCGACGACGATCACCAGCTCAAGAACGCCACCTATCCGGTGCTCAAGTTCATCAACGGCGAGATCAAGCTGGTCGACGAGCCGGCGCTGACCGCGCTCAACATGCGCCTGCGCGACGACTACAGCCAGGATTGCGTCAAGGGCATGCTGCGCTGGAACAAGGTGATCTCGACCGCCGGCTACGACTTCAAGCTGACGCTGCCGAACGTCGCCTTCCACCGCCATATCGGCGAGTTCAAGGACGTGCACGCGACGCCCGACGGCATTTTGATCGACGATGCCACCTGGGCCAAGCGCAAGGACGACTGGCTGCCCTCGACCGCCGACGGCGACTTCATCACGTCGCTGATGCAGCCCGTCACGGAGACCGGCAAGTTCGCGTCGTGGATCTCGCCGCCGAAGGTGGGTATCGACAACAAGCCGGGCGATTTCGAATACGTGAAGATCGAGTCGTAAGCGTCAGGTCGACGCTCGAGCCAAAAATTCCGCTGTCGTCCCGGCGAAAGCCGGGACCCATAACCACAGGGAGTTAATTGGCGAAGGTTCGTCGTTCGGTACTCATACCGATCGCAATCGATGGATTCCGCGGTATGGGTCCCGGCTTTCGCCGGGACGACGCCGCGTGTGACGCAGCCCTTACCCCGCGATCTCCAATCCCGCATTCGCGTACACCACGCCGCCGTCGACCGCGATGGTGTTGCCGACCACATAATCTCCCGCGCGCGAGGCGAGGTAGATCGCGACGCCCGCCATGTCCTCGTCGGTGCCGATGCGCCGCGACGGAATGCGTTTCGCCACTTCGTCCGAATGGTCGCGCGCGGCGCGGTTCATGTCGGACTTGAACGCGCCCGGTGCGATCGCGGTGACGTTGATGTTGTCCTTGATCAGCTTCGTCGCCATGCGCCGGGTCAGATGGATCACCGCGGCCTTGCTCGCGGCGTAGGAATAGGTCTCGCCCGGATTGACGAAGATGCCGTCGACGGAGGCGATGTTGATGACCTTGGCGGGCCGCTCGTGCGAGGCCGCCGCGCGCAGCGGCTTGGCCAGCGCCTTGGTCAGGAAGAACAGCGATTTGACATTGAGGTCCATCACCTTGTCCCAGCCGCTTTCGGGGAATTCGTCGAACTCCGCGCCCCAGGCCGCACCGGCATTGTTGACGAGGATGTCGAGGTTCGGCTCGAGCCTGATGATTTCGGACGCGAGCTTGTTGCAGCCTTCGACGGTCGAGATGTCGATCGGCAGGGCAATGCATTCGCCGTCATATTGCGCCGAGAGCTCTTTCGCCGTGGCTTCGCACGGGCCGGCCTTGCGCGCGGTGATGTAGACCTTCGCAGCGCCTGCGCCGAGATATCCGGCCGCGATCATCTTGCCGATGCCGCGCGAGCCGCCGGTCACGAGTGCGATACGGCCTTTGAGCGAAAACAGATCGTTGGACATGGTGCCTCCCTTGGTTGGCGCCGTTTTGAGCGCCGCGGGGAGGGGAGTCAAGGAATGCGCTGAGATCGGAGTGTGGCGCGCGGCGGTTCAAAAAAACTCGGTGTCGTCCCCGCGAAGGCGGGGACCCATAACCACAGGGAGTGGTTTGGCGAAGACTCGTTGTTCGGTACGCCTACCGACATCAATCGATAAATTCCGCGGTATGGGCCCCGGCCTTCGCCGGGACGACAGCGGAGGCCTATGCCGCGGCAAACCGGCGAAGGCCGTTCCACATCGCGGTCGCGGCGCCCGAGGTCAGCACCGGCAGAATGCGCGCGTCCTGGTAGTTGCCGTTGAGCGAGACGCGCGGCAGCGCGGTCATGTGGCCGGCGTTCTCTGCGAACAGCATGCCGGGCCGTGTCGTCACTGCGGTCTTGAAGCCGGCGGATGCGGCCAGCGTGAATTCGCGCTCGCCCGCGGCTTCGCGATCGCCATAGGGATAGGCGAGATGCAGCACCTCGCGGTCCAGTGCGGTCTCGATCCGCACCCGGCTGACGGCCATCTCCTGTGCGGCGATCGCCTCGCTCTGCTTGGCGAGATTGCAATGGCTGATGGTGTGGGCGCCGATCGTGACCAGCGGGTCGGCCGCGAGCCGCTTCACCTCGTCCCAGGACAGGCAGAGGCTGCGGCACAGCGCTTCCATGTCGACACCATGCGTCGCGCAGAGTGCTTCGATCTCGCGCTTCAGATCGTGCTCGCCAGGAAGGGCGCGGAGCCAGTCGTGCAGGCGGTCGAACGCCGCCTGCTTCGCTGCCGGCGTGCTTGCATCGAGCCGCAGCGCGGAATGGCCGATCTGCACGTCGACCTGCTCGGCCCTGGCGATGACGGCCTCGAGCGCGGCCCACCACAGCCGCCCGGTGCCCTCGGCGAAGTCGCTGGTCACGTAGATGGTCGCGGGCGCGTCAAATTCGCGCAGCACCGGCAACGCGTGGTCGTGGTTGTCGCGGTAGCCGTCGTCGAAGGTGAAGGCGGCGAAGCGGCGGTCGAAGCGGCCTTGCAGCAGCCGTTCGTGCAGCTCGTCCATGCTGACGATGTCGATCTCGCGTGACCGCAGATGGCACAGCGTCGCGCGCAGGAAGTCGGGGGTGACCTCGAGATGCCGGTTCGGCTGGAACGCGCCCGCACGGGCCGGCCGCACATGGTGCAGCATGAAAATGGCGCCGACGCCCGACAGCAGCGGGCGCAGCAGATGGTGCGCCCCGCTGAAATAGAGTGCTCCCAGCCCGGCGCGAATGACGTTGTTACGGAGTTGTTTCATGATCGGCTGGCCGACCCCTGGGCATTCCGCCCTCAACTTAGGGTGTGACCCTTGAAGAAAAAGTTATTCCAATTGTCCACGCGGGGTCCCCGAAAGCGCCCCATTTCCGGTTTGACAGCCTGCCAAGGGTTTGTTTTGTCTCCGGTTCCAGAGTTCGGGTCGTCGAATGCAGATGCTTTTCAGGTGGGCCAGCAAATGGTGGCCGGGGTTGATTCCCCTGGCCGTCATGTGGGGATTTGCGGCCTGGAATAACACTTTGCCGGTTGAGGCCGACCTGTCGGCCCGCAGCTCGGCCGCGCTCAAGGACACCGTCCTGGACAAGACCCGGATCGCCGTGGACGGCCGCGACGTCAGCCTGGCCGCCGACGCCTTCTCCGAGGAGGGCCGCCGCGACGCCGTGACCACGGTCGAGATGGTTCCCGGGGTGCGGCTGGTCGATGACCAGACCCGCCTGGTTCCCGAGGCAAAGCCCTTCGTCTGGAGCGCCGAGCGCGACGTGGTGCGGGTAACGCTGTCGGGCTCCGCGCCGCTGCCGTCGATGAAGGCGCGCCTCACAGAAGCCGCGCGAAAAGAGGTCAACGGGACCGAGGTCGCCGATCAGATGGGCCTGGCCCGCGGCGCGCCGGCGCGGTTCGAAGCGGCCGCAATGCTGCTGCTCGACCAGATCGGCAAGCTGAAGGACGGCAAGATCACGATCACGGACACCAAGGTCAATCTGTCAGGCATGGCGCGCGATCTCGGCGGCCGCGAAGCGATTGCGGCTGCACTGAAGAACCTGCCCGAGGGCTTTACGATCGCCGCCAACGACATCAAGGCGCCGCCCTACATCTTCCAGGCCTACAAGGATCCGGTCGCCGCCACCGTGACGCTGACCGGCTACGTGCCCGACAACAGCGTGCATGCCGCGATCGCGACCAGCGCGTCGCGAAAATTCTTCACCGAGAAGGTCGTCGACAATCTCAAGGCCAGCATCGGCGCGCCCGGCTCCTTCAACACCGCGGTGGTCGCAGCGCTCGGCGCGCTGTCGCGGCTGTCGACCGGCACGTTGGTGGTGTCGGATCGCGAGGTGAAGCTGTCGGGCGATGCGCTGTACGAAGGTGCGGCCAACGACATCCGCGCAGGACTCGGCAAGGACTTTCCGAAAAACTGGCTGTACAAGCCCGAAATCACCGTGAAGCCCGCGGCCGGGCCGGTCGACGGCACCGTCTGCCAGCAATTGTTCTCGGAGCTGCTCGCCAAGGGCAAGATCCGCTTCGCCACCAAGCGCGCCGACATCGATCCCGACTCCGCCGGCATTCTCGATCATCTGATCGAGACGGCGCTGCGGTGCCCCACCACCAATATCGAGGTCGCGGGCCACACCGATGCCGACGGCGAGGATTCGTTCAACCAGGCGCTGTCCGAGAAGCGCGCGCAGGCGGTGATCGATTATCTGGTCAAGGCCGGGCTTCCCGCTGACCGCTTCACCGCGGTCGGTTACGGCAGCACGCAGCCGGTCGCCGGCAACGACACCGACGACGGCAAGGCGCAAAACCGCCGCATCGAATTTCTGGTGAGGTGATGATGCCCTATCTCGTCTCGTTCCATATGGGCTGGCTGATCGGCTCGGCACTGCTGGGCTTCTGCATGGGCTGGATCTCGGTGGTCCAGCGCGGCAACGGCACCTCGAAGGTGACTGCGCGCTGGCTCGCGGTGTTCGTCGCGGCCTTGGTCGCAGCCTCGTTCGCGCATGTGGTCCCGGGCCGCTTCGGCTATTGGCTCGACCTCGGCCTGGTCCTGTTCGCCTGCTACCTCGTCGGCTGCACCATCGGCGCATGGCTGCGCTATTGGGTGGTCTCGCGGAGCCAGCCCGCGGCCTGAACCGCGGTCCGCCGCCGGAGCGAACGAGCGTCTCAAATTCCGATAACTGACGGATCGGTAAGCAGATCGCCGAAGGAACAAGTCAGCGCTTGACAATAATACGTACGTACGTATTATTTTGCTCATGCCAAAGCCATCGCTTAAAGACGCCATCCTCGATGCCGGTCTGAAGGTCATGTTCCGGACCGGCTATCACGGCACCAGCGTGCGCGACGTCACCGCCGCGGCGGGCGCGCCGCAGGGGTCCTTCACCAACCATTTCCGCTCCAAGGAGGCATTCGCCTCCGAGGTGCTCGACCGCTATTTCGACGTCACCAGGGGGCTGGTCGCCGAGGCGCTCGACGACACCTCCCTGACGCCGCGAGCGCGGCTGCGGCGCTATCTCGACATCATCACCGGCCGGCTCGAGGCCGACGGATACGGCCGCGGCTGCCTGATCGGCGATCTCAGCCTGGAGGCATCAGGCAGCAGCGAGCTGCTGCGTGCGCGTCTCGCGGCGATCTTCGCCGAATGGCGCGCGCCATTCGCCGCCTGCATCAGGGATGCCCAGACCAGCGGCGAGATCGCATCCGATTTCGAGCCTGACGAGCTCGCCGACTTCCTGCTCGCGTCCTGGCAGGGCGCGATCCTGCGCATGAAGGTCGACCGCAATCCGAAGGCACTCGAGCGCTTCAAGACCATCGCATTCCAAACCGTGTTCAGGGAGACGACGACATGAGCAAGCCGACCGAGATCGAGATTCGCCTGGCGCCGGTGCTGGGCAGCACAATCGCCTATCGCGAGACAGGTGCGGAGGACGCACCGGTCGCGCTGTTCCTGCACGGCAATCCGACCTCGTCGCACATCTGGCGCAACATTTTGCCGCTGGTGTCGCCGGTCGCGCGATGCATCGCGCCCGACCTCATCGGCTTCGGCCAGTCCGGCAAGCCCGGCATCGCCTACCGCTTCTTCGATCACGTCCGCTATCTCGATGCCTTCATCGAACAGCGCGGCATCAAATCGGCCTATCTCGTCGCGCAGGATTGGGGCACGGCGCTCGCCTTTCATCTCGCCGCGCGCCGGCCGGATCTCGTGCGCGGCCTTGCCTTCATGGAGTTCATCCGCCCGATGCCGACCTGGCAGGACTTTCACCACACCGACCGCGCCGACGAGCAGGATCACGCCGAGGCGGCGAGGGCGGCGTTTCGCAAGTTCAGGACGCCGGGCGAGGGCGAAGCCATGATCCTCGAGGCGAATGCGTTCGTCGAGCGCGTGCTGCCCGGCGGCATCGTTCGCAAGCTCGGCGACGACGAGATGGCGCCTTATCGCACGCCGTTCCCGACGCCGGAGAGCCGTCGCCCGGTTCTTGCGCTTCCGCGCGAGCTGCCGATCGCCGGCGAGCCCGCCGATGTCTATGCAGCACTCCAATCCGCGCATGCGGCGCTGGCCGCATCATCCTATCCAAAGCTGCTGTTCTCGGGCGAGCCCGGTGCGCTGGTCGCGCCGGAGTTCGCCGAGACGTTTGCGGCGTCGCTGAAGCATTGCGCGCATGTTCGGCTCGGCGCCGGGCTGCACTTCCTTCAGGAGGATCACCCCGAGGCGATCGGCCGCTCCGTCGCCGGCTGGATTGCCGGCATCGAGGCGGTGCGTCCGCAACTTGCGGCCTGAGCAGGCCGCTCCCTCCGAACGGCAAGCTCCCCGCCGGCCCCGCGCCGGCGGACGCCGCGACCGCGCCTCCCTCCGTGATGCCGCGGTGCAACCGAATATCAGGGACCTGGCCTCAGCCGCGCGATTGCCGCGCGGCCATTTGTGCCGCCGCCGACTGTCGTGGCTCACCCCTCTTTCAACAGGCCGGCGGCGCCCATAGATTGATTTCGACTTAAGGCGTGACGGAACATTGACCGGTCGAAATCATCAAAACTTCATGGCCCCTGCGCAGGATTGCCATGGAGATTCGCGTCAGCCCTGCCGCCGAAAGCGCCAAACCGTGCACCTTCAGCCCGCAAACCTGCCTAAAATATTGAAGGCACGTGATTTTGTTCACATTGGCGAATTCCACTCCGCCTCAAAACGCGCTAGTGGAAGGGCGGGGGGCATGCGCGAGGCCGGAGCAGGCGGCAAAGGTTCGTTGAGTGCTCGTTCGTTGAGTGCCTGTGCGTCGTCCGCCTGTTCGCCGGCCACCCTGGCCGTTGCAGCGTTGTTCGAGGTCTAGATGCTGGAAGCCATACGCAGGGCGATGACGTTTCTGCGCCAGAAGCAAATCCTGCATAAGCTTGGAGTT
This sequence comes from Bradyrhizobium sp. CCGUVB14, assembly GCF_024199935.1. Lineage (NCBI taxonomy): Bacteria > Pseudomonadati > Pseudomonadota > Alphaproteobacteria > Hyphomicrobiales > Nitrobacteraceae > Bradyrhizobium > Bradyrhizobium sp. CCGUVB14. Next base: position 9,493,844 of record NZ_JANADS010000001.1, on the reverse strand, counting down.
GTGATCAGCGTCGCGGTCATCGGCATCGCTTGCTATGTGCTCTACCACATGTTGCGCGGCATCGACATGAACGAGGTGGTCGAGGCCATCAAGAGCACCGAGCCGCGCCAGATTGCGATGGCGGCGCTGTTCGTCGCCGCGGGCTATTTCACGCTGACGTTCTACGATCTGTTCGCCGTACGCGCGATCGGCCATTCCCACGTGCCCTATCGCATCAACGCGCTCGCGGCCTTCACCAGCTATTCGATCGGCCACAATGTCGGCGCCAGCGTCTTTACCGGCGGTGCGGTGCGCTACCGGATCTATTCGGCCTATGGGTTGAACGCGATCGACGTCGCAAAAATCTGCTTCCTCGCCGGCCTCACCTTCTGGCTCGGCAATGCCGCCGTGCTCGGCCTCGGCATCTCCTATCATCCGGAGGCGGCCGCCTCGATCGACCAGTTGCCGGCCTGGCTGAACCGGACGGCCGCGATGATGATCCTCGTCGCGCTGGTCGGATATGTGGTCTGGGTCTGGACCCAGCCGCGGGTGGTCGGGCGCGGCCCCTGGACCGTGGTGCTGCCGGGCGGTCCGCTGACGCTGTTGCAGATCGCGATCGGCATCATCGATCTCGGCTTCTGCGCGCTCGCGATGTATGTGCTGGTCCCCGACGAGCCCAATCTCGGCTTCGTCGTGGTCGCGGTCATCTTCGTCTCGGCGACGCTGCTCGGCTTCGCCAGCCATTCGCCCGGCGGGCTCGGGGTGTTCGACGCCGCCATGCTGGTCGGCCTCTGGCAGATGGACCGCGAGGAACTGCTCGGCGGCATGCTGCTGTTCCGGGTCCTCTATTATCTGTCGCCCTTCGTCATCTCTGTAATCTTGCTGACGTTTCGCGAGGTTATCATCGGTGCCCGATCGAAGCGGCTGCAACAGGCGGCGCTCAAGCTCGATCCAGGCCCGCCGCCTGAAGCCGCTTATGTGAGAAAGCGCAGCGACAGCGGCGCCTGACCGGCGCAAAACGCAACAAGGAGAAGCCCGCCCCGATGGCGATCGACGCTCCCTCGTCTCCCACGGTGCAGCCCTGGTCCGACCGGCTGCGGCACTCGACCATCATCCTGATCGCCGCCGCGCTGGCGCTGTCGGTCGTGGTCTCGCTCGGCGAATTGTCGGTGGTGCGGGCGGTGACGGTGTTCCTCTGCATCGCAGCCGCGGCGCTGATCCCTTGGCGGCTGCATGATACCGCTGCCTCCCGCGAGGACACCCGCCGCGTCAATCCGGTCGAGAGCGCGGCGGTGGCTGCGGTCGTCGCCGGCATGCCGGATCCGGCCGTGCTGCTCGACCGCGCCGGCCGCGTCATCCATCTCAATGCCGCCGCCGCCCAGCTCGCGCCGGCGCTGCGCAAGAACGAGCTCGCCCAGTTCGCGCTGCGCTCGCCGGAGATCATCACGGCGCTGCGCGAGTCCATCGCGACCACCGAGCCGCGGCGCGCGACTTATCTCGACCATGTGCCGGTCGATCGCTGGATGGAGCTGATCATCACCCCGGTGCCGGTGCCGACCACGTTCGGCGGCGCCGACAAATGCATGCTGATGACCTTCCACGACCAGACGCCGCTGCGCCGGGTCGAGGAAATGCGCGCCGACTTCGTCGCCAACGCCAGCCATGAATTGCGCACGCCGCTGGCCGCGCTCTCCGGCTTCATCGACACGCTGCAGGGCCAGGCCAAGGACGATCCCAAGGCGCGCGAGCGCTTCCTCGGCATCATGCACAACCAGGCCACCCGCATGGCGCGCCTGATCGACGATCTGCTGTCGCTGTCGCGGGTGGAGCTGTCGGCCCATGTGCGGCCGGACACGCTGGTCGACCTGCTGCCGATCATCTTCCAGGTCGCCGACGGGCTCGAGCCGCTGGCCCGGGAACGCCAGGTCGAGGTCGAGACCCATCTGCCGGAAGCACCGGTCATGATCGCGGGCGACCGCGAGGAGCTGCTGCGCCTGTTCGAAAATCTGATCGAGAACGCGCTCAAATACGGTGCCTCCGGCGGGCGCGTCATCGTGTCGCTGACCGCGACCCCGGCAACTGACGGACCTCAGGAAATCCGGGTCATGGTGCGGGATTTCGGACCCGGCATCGCGCCCGAGCACCTGCCGCGCCTGACCGAACGGTTCTACCGGGTGGACGTCGGCGACAGCCGCTCCCAGGGTGGAACCGGTCTGGGATTATCGCTGGTGAAACATATTCTTAACCGTCACCGCGGCCGTCTTTTGATCGAAAGTGTCCCTAAACAGGGGGCCACTTTCACAGCCTGTTTTCCCCAGGCCAAGACTTTAGTCTAGAGACGAAAATCAAGCGATTTCAATCGCTTGAAGGTGTCATCCGACTGTCACGAAACCTTCGTAAAAGCACAGCCGACCGCTCCTAAAGGGGCGGCGCGGGGAGCGCGATCGGGCGCTGATGGCGCTTCGCTCCCCTGTATGGAGACCAGCATGAATTTCATCAAAACGATCGTCGCTGCCGGCTTGGTCGCCGCAACGACGACGGCGGCCTTTGCTGCCGACATCACGGGTGCAGGCGCGACCTTCCCATTCCCGATCTATTCGAAGTGGGCTGACGCCTACAAGAAGGAGACCGGCAACGGCCTGAACTATCAGTCGATCGGCTCCGGCGGCGGCATCAAGCAGATCCAGGCCAAGACCGTGACCTTCGGCGCCAGCGACGCGCCGCTCAAGGCCGAACAGCTCGAGAAGGACGGCCTTGCCCAGTGGCCGATGGTGATGGGCGCCATCGTTCCCGTCGTCAACCTCGAAGGCGTCAAGGCCGGCGAGCTGGTGTTCGACGGCGAGACCCTCGCCAACATCTATCTCGGCAAGATCACCAAGTGGGACGACGCCGCGATCAAGAAGCTCAATCCGAACGTGAAGCTGCCGTCGGACGCGATCACCGTGGTCCGTCGTTCGGACGGTTCGGGCACCACCTTCAACTTCACCAACTACCTCTCCAAGGCCAGCGCCGACTGGAAGAGCAAGGTCGGTGAGGGCACCGCCGTCGAGTGGCCGGTTGGCGTTGGCGCCAAGGGCAACGAAGGCGTGTCGGGCAACATCAGCCAGACCAAGAACTCGATCGGTTACGTCGAGTACGCCTATGCCAAGCAGAACAAGCTGACCTACACCGGCCTCGTCAACAAGGCCGGCAAGCCGGTGCAGCCGACCGTCGAAGCCTTCCAGGCGGCCGCTTCCAACGCCGACTGGGCCAAGGCTCCCGGCTACTACGTCATCCTGACCGACCAGCCCGGCGACAAGTCCTGGCCGATCACGGCGGCGACCTTCATCCTCATGCACAAGGACGCCACCGACAAGGCGGCCTCGCAGGAAGCCATCAAGTTCTTCCGCTGGGCCTTCAAGAACGGCGGCAAGGCGGCTGAAGAGCTCGACTACATCCCGATGCCGGACAGCGTCGTCCAGCTGATCGAGAAGACCTGGGCTGCCGAGATCAAGAGCTAAGCGCTCTCCTCTCGTGTCCCGGATGCGCGGCAGCGTGAAACGCTGCTGCGCTGAGCCGGGACCCACAAGAACGAGGCCCCGGATCAACGTCGCAACGCTTCGCAGCTAGCGCCGCATCCGGGGCACGAGACCAATAAAAAGCGTATATTCTTGGCATAGGGGATCGGCGTGGCAGAAATGGCCGTTCAGAGCGATATCGTCGACGACGCCGGACCATATGATCGCGCCAAGGCGTTGAGCGCGTTCAAGCTCGGCGATGTCACCTTCTACTGGATCACGCGGCTCAGTGCGATCTCGGTGCTTCTCATCCTCGGCGGCATCATCCTGTCGCTGATCGTCGGTGCCTTCCCGGCGATGAAGGAATACGGCTTCGCGTTCCTGTGGACGCAGCGCTGGGCGCCGTCGGCCGATCCGCCCGTGCTCGGCGCGCTCGGACCGATGTACGGCACGCTCGTCACCTCGTTCATCGCGATGCTGATCGCCATTCCGGTCGGTCTCGGCATCGCGATCTTCCTCACCGAGCTCTGTCCGCAATGGCTGCGCCGCCCGATCGGCATGGCGATTGAATTGCTCGCCGGCATTCCCTCGATCATCTACGGCATGTGGGGCTTCTTCGTGCTGGGGCCGTTCCTGGCCAACACCTTCCAGCCTTTCATGATCAAGATCTTCGATGGCGTCCCCGTGCTGGGCGCGATCTTCGCCGGCCCCCCGTCCTATCTCAGCCTGTTCAACGCCGCGCTGATCCTCGCCATCATGGTGCTGCCCTTCATCACCTCGATCTCGGTCGACGTGTTCAAGACGGTGCCGCCCGTGCTGAAGGAAGCTGCCTACGGCGTCGGCTGCACCACCTGGGAAGTCGTGCGCAGCGTGGTGATCCCCTACACCCGCGTCGGCATCATCGGTGGCGTCATGCTGGCACTGGGCCGCGCGCTCGGCGAGACCATGGCGGTGACCTTCATCATCGGCAACTCGTTCCGCATCTCGTCATCGATCTTCGCGCCGGGCACCACGATCTCGGCGGCGATCGCCTCCGAATTCGCCGAGAGCGACGGCCTGCACCAGTCCGGCCTGATCCTGCTCGGCCTGCTGCTGTTCGTGCTGACGTTCTTCGTGCTCGCCGGCGCCCGGCTGATGCTGATGCGGCTGGAAAAGAAGGCGGGGAAATAACATGAACCCGATTTATTCACGCCGCCGCCGCAAGGACATCGTGATCCGCGGGCTCTGCTTCGGTGCCGCCGCCTTCGGCGTCACCTGGCTCGCGCTGATCCTGATCACGCTGCTCTATAACGGCCTCGCCGGGTTGAACCTCGAACTGTTCGTCGCGGACACGCCGCCTCCGGGCTCGACCGAAGGTGGTCTGCGCAACGCCATCGTCGGCTCACTGATCATGACCGTGATCGGCGTCGGCATCGGCGCGCCGCTCGGCCTGTTCGCCGGCACCTATCTCGCCGAGTACGGCCGTAACGACAAGCTGACCTCGGTGATCCGCTTCATCAACGACATCCTGCTCTCGGCGCCCTCGATCATCATCGGCCTGTTCATCTACGGCGCGGTGGTGGTGCCGATGCGCGGCTTCTCGGCAATCGCAGGCTCGCTCGCGCTCGCCGTGATCGTGATCCCGGTGGTGCTGCGCACGACCGAGGACATGCTGCTGCTGGTGCCGAACGCGCTGCGCGAGGCTGCCTCTGCGCTCGGCCTGCCGCGCTCGCTGGTGATCAAGCGCATCGCCTATCGTGCGGCGCGCTCGGGCCTCATCACCGGCGTGATGCTGGCCACCGCCCGCGTCGCCGGCGAGACTGCGCCGCTGCTGTTCACCGCACTGTCGAACCAGTTCTTCAGCCTGGGCCTGAACAAGACGATGGCCAACCTGCCGGTCACCATCAACAACTTCGTGCAGAGCCCGTATGCCTACTGGAAGCAGTTGGCCTGGAGCGGCGCCCTGCTGATCACGTTGACCGTGCTTGCCCTGAACATTGGCGCGCGCATCTTGAGCGCCGAGAGGACCGCAAAATGAGCGAAATGTCTGTTTCCGTCAGTACGCCCGCCGTTCATCCCGGCTCGCAGCCTCTGCCTGAAGCCCCGGCCAAGGTAACGGTGCGCAACCTCAACTTCTATTACGGCGAGCACCACGCGCTGAAGAACATCAATCTGGCGCTCGGCACCAACCGCGTCACGGCGTTCATCGGACCGTCGGGCTGCGGCAAGTCGACCCTGCTGCGCATCTTCAACCGGATGTACGACCTCTATCCGGGCCAGCGCGTCTCCGGTCAGCTGATGCTCGACCAGACCAACATCCTCGATCCCAAGCTCGACCTCAATCTGCTGCGCGCCCGCGTCGGCATGGTGTTCCAGAAGCCGACGCCGTTCCCGATGACGATCTACGAGAACATCGCCTTCGGCATCCGTCTCTACGAGAAGATCTCGAAGTCGGAGATGGACGACCGCGTCGAGAAGGCGCTGCGCGGCGGCGCGCTGTGGAACGAGGTCAAGGACAAGCTGAACGCCTCCGGCCTGTCGCTCTCCGGCGGCCAGCAGCAGCGCCTCTGCATTGCCCGCACCGTCGCGGTGCGGCCCGAGGTGATCCTGTTCGACGAGCCCTGCTCGGCGCTCGATCCGATCTCGACCGCGAAGGTCGAGGAGCTGATCCAGGAGCTGTCCGAGAATTACACGATCGCGATCGTGACCCACAACATGCAGCAGGCGGCCCGCGTCTCCGACAAGACCGCCTTCATGTATCTCGGCGAGTTGATCGAGTTCGACGACACCAGCAAGATCTTCACGTCGCCGTCCGACCGGCGCACGCAGGATTACATTACCGGCCGGTTCGGCTGAGGAGACAGGACATGGGTTCTGAACATACCGCAAAGGCCTTCGACACCGACCTCCAGGAGCTCACGCGCCTGGTTGCCGAGATGGGCGGCATCGCCGAGCGCATGATCGTCGATTCCGTCGACGCGCTGATCCGCCGTGATATCGCGCTCGGCCAGCGCGTCGTCACCATCGACGCCGAGCTCGACGCGCTGCAGAAGAAGATCGAGGAACGCGCCGTGCTCACGATCGCGCGCCGCCAGCCGATGGCGGTGGATCTGCGCGAAATCGTCGGCGCCATGCGCGTCGCGACCGATCTCGAACGCATCGGCGACCTCGCCAAGAACATGGGCAAGCGCGTCGCGGCGCTGGAGACGGATTTCCATCCGCTCAAGCTGTTCCGCGGCCTCGAGCACATGACCGACCTCGTGCAGCAGCAGGTCAAGTCGGTGCTGGACGCCTATGCCGCGCACGATCTGCCGGCGGCGATGGCGGTGTGGAAGGGCGACGAGGAAGTCGACGCCATCTGCACCTCGCTGTTCCGCGAGCTCCTCACCTATATGATGGAGGACCCGCGCAACATCTCGTTCTGCATCCATCTGATGTTCTGCGCCAAGAACATCGAGCGGATCGGCGACCACGCCACCAACATTGCCGAGACCGTGTTCTACATGATCGAAGGCCAGGCCATCACCGACAAGCGACCGAAGGGCGACATGACGACCTTCGCCACCACGGTCCCCAATACTTGAATCCTTAAGGAGCGACGACCCAATGGGCGCACGCATTATGGTGGTTGAAGACGAGGAAGCTCTCACCGAGCTCCTCCGCTACAACCTCGAGGGCGACGGCTATGACGTCGAGACGGTGATGCGCGGCGACGACGCCGACACCCGCCTCAAGGAGCACATCCCCGATCTGATCGTGCTCGACTGGATGCTGCCGGGGCTTTCCGGCATCGAGCTGTGCCGCCGGCTGCGGACGCGGTCCGACACCAAGCAGCTGCCGATCATCATGCTCACCGCGCGCGGCGAGGAGAGCGAGCGGGTGCGGGGCCTTGCGACCGGCGCCGACGACTACATCGTCAAGCCGTTCTCGGTGCCCGAGCTGCTGGCCCGGGTGAAGGGTCTGCTGCGGCGCGCAAGTCCCGAGCGGCTCGCAACCGTGCTCGCTTTCGGTGACATCGAGCTCGATCGCGAAAAGCGCCGCGTGGCGCGCTCGGGCCGGCCGATTGATCTCGGCCCCACCGAATATCGCCTGCTGGAGTTTTTCCTGGAGCACCCCGGTCGTGTGTTCTCGCGCGAGCAGCTGCTCGACAGCGTCTGGGGCCGCGATATCTATATCGACGAGCGCACCGTCGACGTGCATATCGGTCGCCTGCGCAAGCTGCTCAATCTTGGTCGCGAGCAGGATCCGATCCGCACGGTGCGCGGTGCGGGCTATGCGCTCGATGACCGGTTTGCGAAGGCCGAGCAGGCCTAAGGCTCTTGCAAGCAGACAAAATAAAAAGCGCGCTGGATGGCGCGCTTTTTTATTTCCCCGGTCGTCCCGGCCTTGTGCCGGGACGAGGTTAACTGGATGCGCTTACCGCGTGCCCGGCTTCGCCGGCGCGCGCCGCCGATCCGCTGCCGGCTGATACGCCACCCGCGAGTGCTGGGCGCAGTAGGGCAGGCCGGAGAGCGCCTTGCCGCCGCAGAAGAAGAAATCCGGGCTCGAGGGATCGCCGACCGGCCAGTGGCAGGTCGCCTCGTTCAATTCGAGCAGCGACAGCCGCTGGCTCATCGGCACCACGTTGTCGTAGGTGACCGGTTCAGCCTCGACTTCGACCTCGAAGGCCTGCGCCAGCGCGGTATTGCCACGCGCGATGGGCCTGCTCACCCGCATCATGTGCTGCGCCGGACGCGCCTTGCGCGGCCGCGGAGCTGCCGAGGACGGGCTCTTGGCGCGGCCCGACAGGCCGAGCCTGTGCACCTTGCCGATCACGGCGTTGCGGGTGACATTCCCAAGCTCAGCGGCGATCTGGCTGGCCGAAAGTCCGGCCTCCCAGAGCTTTTTCAACTGCTCGACGCGATCGTCGGACCAGGTCAAAACCGTCATTGTAACCTTTCCTTCGCCGCGCGCCTGCCATCCTGGGGCGGCACGACGAATGCCTAAGCTTCGAAAAACCCGTGCCGCCAGAATCCCTTAAGGTTCGCCGGGCGCAATGAGCCGCCCGAACGTTTACGCCGGTACATGAGGACTTTTGGGATCAGAACCGCTGCACGAGATGTCGTATCTGACAAGGCAAACGCTACAATATGGCGTGACTCACGCGCAAGAGTCCGACGACTCGCTTCCACATGTTCCGTGGCCAAAAACCCGCAAATCCGGCACCGCAAGACTACGGAATCAGCGTTTCGCGGGGCTTTCCGGGCGGCATTGACACCATTGGTGCCAGGCATAAGATGGCGATGCGTGCCGCCCTTAAAAGGCGGCACGTTTCGTTTTCCGGACCAATGATGCGCTGCGCAACGCACGCTCAGGCCGTCCGAAACATCCAAAGAGACCATCATGACCAACAGCGCAGCACCGCATTTGCTCCCCGTTTTCGCCAGGGCCGACATCGGTTTTGAGCGCGGTGAAGGCGTCTGGTTGATCGCGACCAATGGCGATCGCTATCTCGATTTCACCTCGGGCGTGGCAGTGAATGCGCTCGGCCATGCCCATCCTGCGCTGGTCAAGGCTCTGCAGGAGCAGGCGACAAAACTCTGGCACATGTCGAACCTGTTCCAGAGCCCGGATGGTGAGAAGCTCGCGGCGCGTCTCTGCAACGAGAGTTTTGCCGACTTCGTGTTCTTCTGTAATTCCGGCGCCGAAGCGCTGGAGGGCGTGATCAAGCTCGTCCGCCACCATCACTTCTCCAAGGGGCATCCGGAGCGCTACCGCATCATCACCTTCGAGGGCGCCTTCCACGGCCGCACGCTGGCGACGCTGGCTGCGACCGGCTCTGCAAAATATCTCGAAGGCTTTGGCCCGCCGATGGACGGTTTCGACCAGATCCCGCACGGTGACATCGAGGCCGTGAAGAAGGCGATCGGTCCGCAGACCGCCGGTATCCTGATCGAGCCGATCCAGGGCGAGGGTGGCGTGCGTTCGGCGCCTCCCGGCTTCCTCAAGGCGCTGCGTCAGCTCTGCGACGAGAAGGGCCTGCTGCTCGCCTTCGATGAAGTGCAGACCGGCATGGGCCGCACCGGCGATCTCTTCGCCCATCGGCGCACCGGCGTCACGCCTGACGTGATGTCGCTGGCGAAGGCGCTCGGCGGCGGCTTCCCGATCGGCGCGGTGCTGGCGACCGCGGAAGCGGCCTCCGGCATGGGGCCCGGCTCGCACGGCTCGACCTTCGGCGGCAATCCGCTGGCGATCTCGGCCGCGAACGCAGTGCTCGACGTCATGCTCAAGCCCGGCTTCTTCGACCATGTGCAGAAGATGTCGCTGCTGCTGAAGCAGAAGCTTGCCTCCGTGATCGACCGTCATCCCGATGTCGTCAGCGAAGTTCGCGGCGAGGGGCTCCTGATCGGCATCAAGGCCGTGGTGCCCTCCGGCGATCTGGTCGCAGCGCTTCGCAACGAAAAACTGCTCACCGTCGGGGCCGGCGACAATGTCGTGCGCTTCCTGCCGCCCTTGATCGTCACCGAAGCCGAGATCGAGGACAGCGTCGGGCGGCTCGAACGCGCCTGCACTGCGCTGACCGGCAACAAGCGGGCGGCAAGCTGATGAGCAAGACGCCGAAGCACTTCCTGGACATCAACGAGCTGCCGCTGTCGGAGCTCAAGAGCATGCTCGCGGCCTCCTCCGCCATGAAGGCGAAGCAGAAGGCACATCAGCCGGTCAGGCCGCTCGAGGGCAAGACGCTGGCGATGATCTTCGAACGCCCGTCGACCCGCACGCGGGTGTCGTTCGACGTCGCCATGCGCCAGCTCGGCGGCGAGCCGATCATGCTCACGGGTGCCGAGATGCAGCTCGGCCGCGGCGAGACCATTGCCGACACCGCGCGCGTGCTGTCGCGCTATGTCGACGCCATCATGATCCGCATCCTCAATCACGAGGCGCTGCTGGAGCTCGCTGCGAATGCGACCGTGCCCGTGATCAACGGCCTGACGCGGCGCTCGCACCCGTGCCAGGTGATGGCCGATCTCATGACCTACGAGGAGCATCGCGGCCCGATCGAAGGTCGCACCGTGGCCTGGACCGGCGACGACAACAACGTGCTGGCGTCCTGGGCTCATGCCGCCGAACGTTTCAAGTTCAACCTCAATGTCGCGACCCCGCCGGAGCTCGCTCCGAAGAAGGTGATGCGCGACTTCATCAAGGCCACCAACGCGCCGATCGTGCTCGGCACCGATCCCGAGGCCGCGGTGAAGGGCGCCGATTGCGTCGTCACCGACACCTGGGTGTCTATGGGCGACAAGGAAGGTGAGCACCGTCACAACGTGCTCAAGCCCTACCAGGTCAATTCGAAGCTGATGTCGCTGGCCAAGCCCGACGCGCTGTTCATGCACTGTCTGCCCGCCCATCGCGGCGAGGAGGTCACCGACGAGGTGATCGACGGCCCGCAATCGGTCGTGTTCGACGAGGCCGAAAACCGCCTGCATGCGCAGAAGGGCATTTTGGCCTGGTGCTTTGACGCGGTGAAGTAGAGATACGTGCGAGTGTGTGGCCGCGCTGGCGGCTCCATCCTCCGCTGTCGTCCCGGACAAGCGTAAGCGCAGATCCGGGACCCATAACCACAGGCAGTGGTTTTGCGAGGACTCGGAGTTGTCATCTCGCACGATGACGTCATCCTGTGGTTATGGATCCCGGGTTCGCGCTTCGCGCGCTCCGGGACGACATCCAGTTTGAGGCTGCTTCGTACAACGACACCTGCATCCGGAACGCACCACCTCGCGCCCCCTTCCATTTCCCGTCCTCCGACCCCAGATAAAGCGCCATGGTTTCCCAATCCCCTGACATGAAAACCGGGTCTGAAGGCCCGGTTCGCGCACCATCCGCGGTTCCCATCGATGATGCCGTGTTGCCCTACGAGGTCGATGCGCTCGATGTGCGTGGGCGCCTGGTTCGGCTTGGCCCCGCGCTCGACGAGATCCTGACCAAGCACGATTATCCCGCGCCGGTCGGCAAGCTGCTCGGCGAGGCCATCGTGCTGACCACGCTGCTCGGCTCGGCGCTGAAATTTGAAGGCCGCTTCATCCTGCAGGCACAGACCGACGGGCCGGTGTCGTTTCTGGTGGTGGACTATCAGGCGCCGGATCGCCTGCGCGCCTATGCGCGCTTCGACGCCGAACGCCTCGGTGACACCAAGGATTCCGGCACGCTGCTCGGCCGCGGCCACCTCGCCATGACGATCGACCAGGGGCCCGATATGAGCCGCTACCAGGGCCTGGTGGCGCTCGACGGCGGCAGCCTGGAAGATGCCGCTCACGAATATTTCCTGCGCTCCGAGCAGATCCCGACGCGCGTCCGCCTTGCGGTCGGCGAGGAGTGGCGCTCGAGCGACGGTGGCAAGCATCGCTGGCGCGCCGGCGGCATGCTGATGCAGTTCTTGCCGAAGGCGCCGGAGCGCGCGCGGCAGGCCGATCTGCATCCCGGCGATGCGCCCGATGGCGCCGAGGTGCACAGCGTTGCCGAGGACGATGCCTGGGTCGAGGCGCGCTCGCTGATCGAAACCGTCGAGGACGTCGAGCTGATCGATCCCGATCTCTCCGGCGAGCGGTTGCTCTATCGCCTCTTCCACGAACGCGGCGTGCGCGTGTTCAATCCGCTTGTCCTGAAAGCGCAATGCTCCTGCTCGCGCGATGCGGTTGCCTCCATGCTGAAGAGCTTCTCGCCGGACGATCGCTCGGCGATGGTCAAGGACGACAAGGTCGTCGTGACCTGCGAGTTCTGCTCATCGGTGTACGAGTTCACGCCGGATGAGGCAGGCGTCGAGGACGCGTAGCGCGGTATCGTAGGGTGGGCAAAGCGAAGCGTGCCCACGATCTCGTGCATTTCGACGGAAATGGTGGGCACGGCGCGTTGCGCCTTTGCCCGCCCTACGGCACCGTCATCCGCCGCTAATTCAACACCCGCTTGTTGTCCGGGCTGTCCAGCGAAAACGTCGGCACGTCGATCTCGAAACGTTCGCCGCTTTCGCTGACCATCTGGTAGCGGCCGGTCATGAAGCCGGAGGCGGTCGAGAGCGGCACGCCGGAGGTGTATTCGAAGCGCTCGCCGGGGGCCAAGGTCGGCTGCTCGCCGACCACGCCTTCGCCCTTGACCTCCTGCTGCCGGCCGGAGGCGTCGGTGATGATCCAGTGCCGCGTCTTGAGCTGCACGGTCTCGTCGCCGGAATTGGTGATGACGATGGTGTAGGACCAGAAATAGCGCGAGCGGTCGGCCGACGACTGTTCCGGAACAAAGTTCGGCTCGACGGTCACTTCGATCTGGCGGGTCACGGCGCGGTACATGACTGCCATCATAACGAAAACCCTGCCGGGAACCAAACGCCGCAGGCGGCTTTCGCGACATCGTCCCGCCAGAATTGACAGGGAAGTACACCCGTATGTGATCCGGCCGCTTTGCGAGGCGGCGACGGGACCGGTACAATCCTCATACGTCGCGATTTGCGGAAGGGTTTTTGGGCCCCGATGACCATTGCCGATCAAGTGACGGGATCGACGATCGCGGGAACCGCGGGTGCCAAGCCCGCGGAGGCCAAACCCGTGGCGCGTGCGCCGGCGATCACGCTGCCGGCGATCGGTGAGCGCGAACTCAGGCTCGACCTGTTCCGGGGCCTGGCGCTGTGGCTGATCTTCATCGACCATCTGCCGCCGAATTTGCTGACCTGGTTCACGATCCGCAATTACGGCTTCAGCGACGCCACCGAAATCTTCATCTTCATCTCCGGCTACACCGCCGCCTTCGTCTATGGCCGCGCCATGCTGGAGAGCGGCTTCGTCATCGCCACCGCGCGCATCCTGCGTCGGGTCTGGCAGATCTATGTCGCCCACGTCTTCCTGTTCACGATCTTCCTCGCCGAGATCTCCTACGTCGCGACCAGCTTCGAGAACCCGCTCTACACCGAAGAGATGGGGATCATGGATTTCCTCAAGCAGCCCGATGTCACCATCGTGCAGGCGCTGCTGTTGCGCTTCCGTCCCGTCAACATGGACGTGCTGCCGCTGTACATCGTCTTGATGCTGGCGTTGCCGCTGATCCTGTGGTCGATGAAGTGGCGGCCCGACGTGACGCTTGCGCTGTCGGCCGCCCTCTATGCGGTGACCTGGGAATTCGACCTCTACTTCTCGGCCTATCCGAACGGCTTCTGGGCGTTCAATCCGCTGGCCTGGCAGTTGCTGTTCGTGTTCGGGGCATGGTGTGCGCTCGGAGGTGCGCGACGCATGTCGCGCATTCTGGCGTCACGGGTCACGATGTGGATCTCGATCGCTTATCTCGTTGCGGCGTTCTACGTGACGCTGACCTGGTACGTACCGCAGCTCGGCCATCTCATGCCGAAGCGGCTCGAGCAGTGGATGTATCCGATCGACAAGACCGACCTCGACGTGCTGCGCTTCACGCATTTCCTGGCGCTGGCCGCGCTCACCGTGCGCTTCCTGCCGCGCGACTGGCCGGGCCTGAAATCGCCCTGGCTGCGGCCGCTGATCCTGTGCGGCTCCCATTCCCTCGAGATCTTCTGCCTCGGCGTCTTCCTCGCCTTCGCCGGCCATTTCATCCTGGCCGAGGTCTCCGGTGGACCGGGCATGCATGCGCTGATTAGTCTCTCCGGAATCCTGATCATGTGGGGCGTTGCCTGGGTGATTTCGTGGTACAAGCAGGTGGCCGACAAGAGCGGTACGAAAACCAAAGCCGCCGCCGGCAACGCCGATCTGGCGGGAGGGGGCTGATGAAGGCGAAGGTTCTCCTGAGCCTGATCCTGCTGTGCGCTGGTCTCGTCGCGCCTTCGGCGCGCGCCGGCGAAGCCGTGCCTGCCGCGCCCGCAGCCTGCGAATTACCGCCTTATTTGCTCGCCACCGACAGCCAGCTCCACAAGGTCGCCGACACCGTCAAGGCCGGCAAGCCGCTGGAGATCCTGGTGATCGGCAGCCGCTCCACCACCATTCCATCCTCGGAGGACAGCTCCTATCCGGCGCGGATGCAGGCCATGCTGAAGGACAAGCTGCCGCCTGCGGAGACCGTGCACGTATCCGTAGAAATACAGAGCAAGAAGACAGCGGAGGAAGCCGCCAGTACCTTCGTTAAGCTGATGGAAGCAAAAACACCTACTTTGGTCATCTGGCAGACCGGGACCGTGGATGCTATCCGCTCCATCGATCCCGATGATTTCCGCGGCGCCGTGACCGAAGGGGTCGCTGCGTTGCAAAATGCAGGGGCTGACGTCGTCTTGATGAATTTGCAGTACAGCCCGCGTACCGAAACCATGATCTCGGCGCCGCCTTATCTCGATAATATGCGGGTGGTGGCGCAGGAGCATGATGTCCCGCTGTTCGACCGCTTCGCGATGATGCGGCAGTGGAATGATCAGGGTCAGTTCGACCTGTTCAGCCCCTCCCGCGGCCCTGAGCTGGCGAAGCAGGTCCATGATTGCATCGGCCGGGCGTTGGCACAGTTTGTGATCGACGCCGCCCATCTGGGGCCGGCCCAGCAGCAAAATTGAGGTCTAGCGTTAATGAGTTCTCTCCGCCCTTTTGGCCTGACGACATGGCTGGCCGCGCCCGCAGCGGCGGCGCTGCTGATGCTGACGCCCGTGGTGTTGCGGGCCCCGGCGCGCGCTCAGGCCGCCCAGGCGACGCCGGCGCCGCAGCAGGGCGCTAATCCCGCACCGGCATCACCGTCCCAGACCACGATTGCTGCGACGTCGTCCGCCGAGCAGCGCGGCCTCACCTCGCGCGCCATCGACAAGGTGAAGCAGGTCGCGAAATCCGCCGGCGACATTTTCAGCCGCGTGCCGTGTCTGTCGCCGAAGGGCGGTGCGAACACGATGGGCTCGCTGCCGCATGTCGCGAGCAAGCTCGTCGCCGGCAAGCCCGTCGTGATCGTCGCGTTCGGCTCGTCGTCGACGGCGGGCTACGGCGCGAGCTCGCCCGACTTCAACTATCCGAACCGTCTCGCTGCGCAGCTGCGCCGGCAATATCCCACCGCTGACATCACCGTCATCAATGCCGGAATCGGCGGCGAGGACGCGCCCGAGATGATGAAGCGCCTCCAGAAGGAGGTCATCGACGTGCATCCGGATCTCGTGATCTGGCAGGTCGGCACCAACGCCGTGCTGCGCGATCTCGATCCCGGCGACACCGCCAAGATGGTCGAGGACGGCGTCACCCGCATCCAGGCCGCAGGCGATGCCGACGTCGTGCTGGTCGATCCGCAATATTCGCCGCGCGTCACCGAGCGTCCCGAAAGGGCAAGCAGGATGGTGAAGCTGCTCGGCAAGGTCGCCGAGCTGCGTCACGTCGGTATCTTCCCGCGCTTCGAAGTGATGCGCGAATGGCATGAAAAGCAGGCGCTCCCGGTCGAGAGCTTTGTCATCGCCGACGGCCTGCACATGAACGATTGGGGCTATGCCTGCTTCGCCCAGCTGCTCGGCGACGACATCATCCGCTCGGTCGGCCAGATCAAGCTCGGCGTGAACGTGCCCGCGGACGTGCGGACGTATCGGCCGATGTGATTTGTCGTCCCGGCGAACGCCGGGACCCATACCGCGTGATCTATCGGTGGATTTCGGCTCTAGTACCGGAGACCGCTCAACTACCAGTCTTCGCCAAACCTAATCCTATGGTTATGGGTCCCGGCTTTCGCCGGGACGACAGGAAGCTCTCACGCCTTCTCGAGCGCCGCGGTCAGATCCTCGATCAGATCATCGGCATGCTCGAGCCCGGCCGAGAAGCGAATGAATCCCTCGCTGATGCCGAGCGCGGCGCGATCCTCGGGCTTGAGGCGCTGGTGCGTCGTCGTCGCCGGATGCGTGACGAGGCTCTTGGCGTCGCCGAGATTGTTCGAGATCTTTGCAAGCTTCAGCTCGTTGAGCACGCGGAACGCCGCCGCCTTGCCGCCCTTGACCTCGAAGCCGACCAGCGTCGAGCCGCCGCGCATCTGCTTCTTCACCAGCGCCGCCTGCGGATGATCGGCGCGGCCGGGATAGACCAGTCGCGCGATCTTGGGATGGCTCGCCAGCACGTCGGCGATGCGCGCCGCGGTGTCGGTCTGCGCGCGCACGCGCACGCCGAGCGTCTCCAGGCCCTTGAGCAGGACCCAGGCGTTGAACGGCGAGATCGACGGCCCGGTCTGGCGCATGAAATTATGAATGTGCTCGGCGATGAAGGCCTCCGAGGACAGGATGATGCCGCCGAGACAGCGGCCCTGGCCGTCGATGTGCTTGGTCGCGGAGTAGACGACGACGTCGGCGCCGAGTGCGAGCGGGCTCTGCCAGATCGGCGTGGCGAACACGTTGTCGACGACGAGCCGCGCGCCGCCGCTATGTGCGATCTCGGCGATGCCGGGAATGTCGAGCACGTCGAGCGTTGGATTGGTCGGGCTCTCCAGGAAGAACGTCTTGGTGTTCGGCTTCAGCGCGCGCTGCCATTCGTCGAGATTGGCGCCGTCGACCAGCGTGGTCTCGATGCCGTAGCGGGGCAGCAGATCCTGAATGACGTAGAGGCACGAGCCGAACAGCGCGCGAGACGCGACGACATGGTCGCCGGCTTTCAGCGGCGCCAGGATCGCCGTCGTCACCGCGGCCATGCCTGTTGCCGCCGAGCGCGCGGCCTCTGCGCCTTCGAGCTCGATCATGCGGCGCTCGAACATCGCGATCGTCGGGTTCGAGTAGCGCGAGTAGATGAAGCCGGGGTCCTCGCCCTTGAACCGCGCCTCGCACTCCTCGGCGCTGTTGTAGACATAGCCCTGGGTCAGGAACAGCGCCTCCGACGTCTCGCCATATTGCGAACGCAGGGTACCGGAATGGACCAGGCGGGTTTCGGGACGGTAGTTGGCAGGCGACTTCGACATAGGACCCTCCGACATGACCGTTGACGCAAAAACGGTCACAAAAAAACCGGCCTGGAAATCTCCACGGGCCGGGATCACAGAGGTCCCCGGCCTGTTTAGCGACTTATTTAACGTGGCTGCAAGCCGGCCGGCTCAAATCACCACGGGATAAGTGATGCTCATATTCCGCAATGCCCTTTTCGTCAAGGCGTCCATCGGATAGCCGTAAAAGGCTAGTATTTCCCGCATGTCCGGATGTATTTGACCCCCGATGAGGACCCCCGGTTGACGTTCACGGTTGCCGCCGACGCCAATGGTATCCTGCCCGACCGCATGATCGCGGCGATGGCGGAAGAGGGCCTCATCCTGCCTGCGTACGATTTCGTCGAAAGCCAGATCCAGCCGGCGAGCCTCGATCTGCGCCTCGGTGACATCGCCTATCGCGTGCGCGCGAGCTTCCTGCCCGGCCCCGGTGCCACCGTCGCCGAGCGCATCGATCAGTTGAAGCTGCACGAGTTCAGCCTCGCCGACGGTGCGGTGCTGGAGACCAACTGCGTCTACATCGTGCCGCTGCTCGAGAGCCTTGCGCTGCCGCCGGAGATCGTCGCGGCCGCCAACCCCAAAAGCTCGACCGGGCGGCTCGACGTCTTCACCCGCGTGATCGCCGACGGCACCCGTCGTTTCGACATGATCGGCGCCGGCTATCACGGTCCGCTCTATGCCGAGATCAGCCCGAAGACATTTCCGGTGCTGGTGCGCGAGGGCTCGCGCCTGTCGCAGGTGCGCTTTCGCACCGGTGACGCCATCCTCAATGCCGACGCGCTCGATGCGCTGCATGCCACCGAGCGTCTCGTCGATATCGACGATGCGGATCTCACCGGTGGCGTTGCCGTCTCCGTCGATCTCTCCGGCGAGAAAAGCACGGGCTTCGTCGGCTATCGCGCCAAGCGGCACACCGGCGTGGTCGATGTCGATCGCCGCTCCGGCTACGCGGTGGAAGATTTCTGGGAGCCGATCTCGGCCCGTCCCGATGGCAGCCTGATCCTCGACCCCGGCGAGTTCTATATCCTCGCTTCCAAGGAAGCCGTGCAGGTGCCGCCCGATTACGCCGCGGAGATGGTGCCGTTCGATCCGCTGGTCGGCGAATTCCGCGTGCACTATGCCGGCTTCTTCGATCCCGGCTTCGGCTATGCCGGCGCGGGCGGGCTGGGATCGCGCGCCGTGCTGGAAGTGCGCTCGCGCGAAGTGCCGTTCATCCTCGAGCACGGCCAGATCGTCGGCCGCCTCGTCTACGAGAAGATGCTCGCGCGCCCCGACGCCATGTACGGCCAGCGCATCGGCTCAAACTACCAGGCGCAGGGCCTGAAGCTCAGCAAGCATTTCCGGGTGTAGCTGCACACACGCTGTCATGCCCCGGCTTGACCGGGGCATCCAGTACGCCGCGGCCTATCGGCTCCATCACAATCGCCTCTGGAATACTGGATCGCCCGGTCTTCGCCGGGCGATGACAGCGGAGATTGCGTCACCCGATCCGCGATGACACACTCCCGCAAAACAACAAGCCGGGAGCAATCGATGACCGCAGCTGACGCCGCGCAACAAGCCCAATGGAAACGCTGGCGCGCGGTCGCCGACCTCTATCACGCTTACTTCACCGGCCTCATCCTCACCGTGGTCACGCGCCGCGGCACGGCGGACGCCGCTGAATTCGTCTTCCGCGTCTTCCGCCGCCAGCAGCAGGAGCGCTTCCTGCCCGGTCTCAAGAAGCTCGGGGTCGATCATCTGCCGCCGGCGGTGGCGGCGGCTCAGTATCATTATCTCTCCAACTGGATCGGCGGTGTCCACGTCGAATACATGTATGAGAGCGACACCAAGGCCTGGATCCGCTATCCGCCGCCGCGCTGGATCTGGAAGGGCCCGGCGATCTGCGGCGTGCCGGGCGAAGTCTCGCGCGCAATGCTGCGCGGCTGGCACGCCAACAACGGTGTCGCGCTCGGTGATCTCCGCCTGGGCTTCGTCTGCACCAAGCAGAGCGTTGATGGCCAGGACGGGCTCGAAGGCTACTACCATCAATACGATCATCCGCTCGAGCTCGACCAGCGCCTGGTCTTTGCGCGGCACCTCGAAGCGCCGCTGTTCGACGCGAAGACGGCACCGGCTCTGCCTGTCGCAAGCTGGCCGAAGCCGCGGCTGGAAAAGGCCTATCGCAACTACGCGATGGAATATGTCCGCACGGCTGCTCCGGTGATGGTGCAACTGTTCGGGCCCGAAGATGCCGGCTATCTCCTGCACATCACCGGCAAGCTGATCGGCATGCAGTTCTTCGACGAGATCGCAGAGCCGCTGGCCATGCGCCGCGGCGGCGCGAGCGAGTTTGTATCCTTCCTCAACGCGCTGTTCGCCGCGCAGGACGATACGGCCGAGACGATACAGTCCGAAGGCAGCTTCGAAATCCGGCAGCAGAGCTGGAAGCTGATGGACGATGTCGCCGATTATCACAGTGCCTGCGCAAAAGTGCTGGAAGGGCTGTTCGAGGGGCTTGCTGCGGGATGCGGCCGGCATATCGGCGTGCATTTGCGACCGACGGCAGCCGGCCGGCCGCCGCTGGTCTGGACGATTGAATAGGTGAACGGTGCTGCGGCGGCTTCACCTCGCCCCGCTTGCGGGGAGAGGTCGCATCCCATCGCAGATGGGATGCGGGTGAGGGGGCACAGGTCCGTCGGCAGTCTCACGTGCGGAGAAAGGCCCCTCACCCCAACCCTCTCCCCGCAAGAACGGGGAGAGGAAGAACCACAATTCCACGGGCTGAAATGCGCTCCCGCAGGGCACGCCTGCACCTGACGCAGGAGGAATCGGCAGCCGCCGTGCTAACAAATGCCCACCGCGCTTTCCGCGCGAGGAAATGAATTTGCACACCTAAGCATTGCCGCGCCGCAAATGGCGCTTATGCCCGGGAGAGGAAATGACGGACATCGCCGAGATCCCGGTCGATGAGCAGGAACGTCCGCTGCCGCCGCCACCGCGCCCTGCACGGAGCGCGCTGACCGACGGGCCGATCCTGCGCACGCTGCTGGGGCTCGCCTGGCCGAACGTGGTCGCGCTGTCCGCTGGTACCTGCGTGGTGATCGCGGAGACCTCCTATATCGGGCGTCTCGGCGTCGAGGCGCTGGCCGCGATGGCGCTGGTATTTCCGACAGTGATCCTGACCATGACGATGTCGGGCGGTGCCATGGGCGGTGCCGTCGCCTCGGCCATCGCACGTGCGCTCGGCGCTGGCGATCGCGAACGCGCCGGGACACTGGCCGCGCATGCGCTGCTGATCGGCATCAGCTTCGGCCTCGTCTTCATGCTGGGCATGCTGATCTTCGGGCCTCAGGTGCTCACGATGCTCGGCGGCCGTGGCACCGTGCTGACGCATGCGATCGCCTACACGCAGGTGTTTTTCGGCGGTGCCGTGCTGCCCTGGCTGCTCAACACCATGGCCGGTGTGCTGCGCGGCACCGGCAACATGAAGCTGCCATCGCTTCTGATCCTCAACTCCGCGGTCTGGCAGATCGTGCTGGGTGGCACGCTGGGCCTCGGGCTCGGACCCTTCCCGCAACTCGGCATGCGCGGCGTCGCGGCCGGCGCGCTGATCGCCTACTCCATGAACATCTGCGTGATGGGCTGGTATCTGTTCTCGGGTCGCGCACGCGTCGTTCCAAAACTGCGGGGCTTGCGCATCCAATGGGCGATGTTCTTCGACATCCTGAAGGTCGGCGCGATCGCCTGCTTCTCGCCGCTGCAATCGGTGCTGACGATCTCGATCTTCACCCATATGCTGGCCAAATTCGGCACCGCGATCCTCGCCGGCTACGGCATCGGCGCGCGGCTCGAATTTTTGCTGACCTCGATCGCGTTCTCTTTCGGCATCGCCTCGGTGCCGATGATCGGCATGGCCGTGGGTGCCGGCCGCATCGGGCGCGCGCGGCGCATCGCCTGGATCGCGGGCGCCAGTGCCTTCGTTGCCGTCGGCGCGCCGGCCTGTCTCGTTGCACTGTTCCCCGACCTCTGGGTCAACATCTTCACGGACAGCGCGACGGTGCGCGCGACCAGCCATCAATATCTGTCGACGGTGGCGCCGTTCTACGCCTTCATCGGCCTTGCCTCGACGATGTACTTCTCGTCGCAAGGCGCGGCCAAGGTGATCGGCCCGGTGCTGGCGCAGACCGCCCGTCTCATCTACATCGCGACCTGCGGCTGGTGGCTGTCGACGCATGATGCGACGGCGCAAAGCTTCTTCTGGCTCGCCGCGAGCTCGATGGTCGTGCTGGGCCTGCTCTCAAGCTCGAGCGTGGTGCTGACCCGCTGGGGACCGCGCGAGACGAAGCCGGCCGTGCGGCCTGTGCTGTCGGTTGTCGACTAGCGGATGATCCGGAAAAGTGGGAACCGGTTTTCCGACAAGATCATCCGCAAACAAGAAGCTGAAGCGCGGCGGCGATATGCCGGCGCGAGCTAGCGATGCCTGTGGCGGCGATGGCCTCCGCCGCCGACATTGGCGAGCCGCATCAATTGCGGGATCATCGCCATCATGTCGCCGCCGCCGGCGCCGCCGAGCATGCCCATGATATCGCCGCCGCCCATGCCGCCAATTCCCATCGGCATGGTGCCGCCGCCCATCGGCGTGTAGCCGCCGTAATTGGGCGCGCCGTAGCCGCCGCCGAAATTGCCGCCGGCGAGGCCTCCCATGCCGCCACCGCCCATCATGCCGCCGAGTCCGCCGCCGCCATTCTCCATCATGCGGCTCATCATCGGGCCCATGGTCTGCATCAGCATGGCGAAGCGGCGCTTGCCCATCTTCGCCTTCATCATCTCCAGCATCGGCGCCATCTGGGTCATCATGTCCTCGCCGCCGGCACCTCCGCCGCCGCCCAGGAACTGCGCCTTCGCCGGCGAGCTCGCGACCGAAAACAGCAGCAGCACGGCGGCTGCCTGGCAGATCACCTTGTCCGCACCTCTCATGGCATGCTCCTCGCGTGCGTGGCGTCGCCGGGAGAGCGAGGCCAACCGGACGCACGCGGCCATGGTTACGGCGGCGCAGGGTGGCGTTCTGTGAGAAAGATCACGCAGCCATACCCGGAAAGGCCGTGTGCATCGCGGTCACGGCCGCCTTCGTCTGCTCCTGCACATAGGCAGCAAGCTCGTTCGGCAGCATGTCGATGATCCAGACCAGCCGGCACCTTGCCTCGCCCGCGGCGATCACCTGCACCGAGGCGCTGTAGTGCTTCAGCCGCTCGTTGTCGATCGCGTAGACCAGCCGCTGCCGCGCATCGTCGCAATCGACCAGCACCTCGCGCGCCACCGAGCCGTTCGCGAACGTAACGATGCGCGCATCGCCGTCGAGCTGGCAAGCAGTGACGAAGCCCGGCACCAGCCGCTGATGCAGCGCGCCGAAATCGCGCACCGCGTCCCAGACGTCGTTGGCCGGCGCGGGGAGTGGGATGTCGTTGTGGATGGAGGCCATGAAGGTGTCCTTGAATGCTGTCTTTGATTTCGCAAACTGTCGCCACAAACGCCGTCATTGCGAGCGCAGCGAAGCAATCCACAGATGCCTCTCCGGAAAGAGTCTGGATTGCTTCGTCGCAAGGGCTCCTCGCAATGACGGAGCAAGTGGCAAATACTCAGCTACAAACCGCCTCGACATTGTTGCCGTCGGGATCGATCAGGAACGCCGCGTAGTAGGTCGGACTGTAATCCTTGCGCGGCCCGGCGCCGCCATTGTCGTGGCCGCCGCTCTTCAGGCCCTGGCTGTGAAACGCCTTCACCGCGTCATGGTCCTTGGCGCGAAACGCGATATGCGCGCCGTCGGCCTTGCGGCCCTTGTTCAGATGCAGCCAGAGCGCCGGCTCGCCCTTCGGCCCGAAGCCGGCATAGCCGTCGCCGCTCGAGCACAGCACGTAACCGAGCGGCGCCAGCACCGCGGTGTAGAAACGCGTGGCGGCGTCGAGGTCGGCAACGCGCAGTCCGATATGGTCGTACATGGTCATCTCCATTGCAAAGCGCGCCGCGTGATGGCGCGCGCCGGAGAGGACCCTAGTCAGTTGAGGACAAGCTGCTCTTGGAGAATCTTGCGCTTGGCCCGCAGGAATTTTTTTTCGCGGGATGATCGTCGTGGGGCTAGACCGGATACCGCCATTTCAAGGCGCGTCGCAGCAGCAGGATGACAACGATCAGGACGGCGACGAGCGGCCAGAATGGCCATGGAATCGGCCCCTCCTGCTGAACATGAGCCATGTACAGGGCGACGCCGAGCAGCGTCATGGTCAGTGCCGCAGCCGACCAGTATAGGGGCGAGCGCAGCATGCCGGTTGCGGCATACTCAGCGGCATGTTCGCGAGCTCGCCGCGTGAGCCAGTAGAAGAACGCGAATTGTCCGATAATGAAGATCCAAGCCAATTTGAGCCTCGTCGCGCGCGCTTCGGCCGGACGATAGCGCAGTGCGCGGCGCTCGGAGATCCATTCAGCTCGTCTGGTCAACGAAGCCTTAGCAAGGCCTGCCTCAGTTGAGGGCCGGACGTTCCCCAAAAATCTCGCGTTCTCCCCGCGCGGCCTGCCGGAACTTGGTCGGCGACATGCCGGCGGCGCGGTGGAAGGTGCGGACGAAATTGGAGAGGTCGCCGAAGCCGACGTCATAGGCGATGTCAGTCACCGCGATGTCGTCGTCAGTGAGCAGGCGCGCGGCGTGACGCAGCCGCGAGCGCACCAGATATTGATGCGGGGTGACGCCGAGCACGTTGGAAAACAGCCGCAGGAAGTGGAACGGGCTCAGATCCGCCAGGCGCGCGGCTTGCTCGAGGTCGATCTCGGCATGCGAATTGTCGTCGATCCACAACGCGGCCTCCACCGCACGCCGTCGGTCGCGCGCCGTCGGTGAGGCCGGCTTGCGCGGCTTGCCCGAGACCACATCGACAAAGCGGCTCGCAAAAATCTGGCCGACCTCGTCGAGGCCAAGGTCGCTGTTGCCATCTGCCGCCGTCTGGGCGAGCTCGCCCAGCACCATCAGTTCGGGCAGCGGCGGCGTCGCGCCGACCTGCCACGTCTCGCGCCGCCCGCCGAGCGCCTCGACCAGATCCTCGCTGAAGAAGAAAGACAGGCAGACGTCGCCGCAGACGTGCTCATGCGTGCAGGTGTATTCGTCGCCGGGCGCGCCGACCAGCAGTGAGCCTGCGACAAGCTCGAAGAAGCCGGCGCGGCAATGGCAGCCAAAGCTGCCCGAGCGGACATAGGCGATGGAATGACCGGTGCGGCACTCGGCAAACGGCTTGTCGTCCGGTCCCGCGTCGCAGCGAAACTCGGAGACCGTCATCGATTGTGACGTCAGCAGCCTGGTCGCATCCATTCCACCTATCTAGGTGGGTGAACGCGGCGGGGCAACGGGCAGCAGCACCTCGAACAGCGTCTTGCTGGCGATCGGATGAGCGCCCTCGAGCGCCAGCAGCCGTCGCTTGGAGATCACCCCGCCGTAAGGCGAGATCCGGTCGGCATAGCCGCCGGCCTCCAGCACCCGGTGGCACGGCACGATGATCATGTAGGGATTTCTGGAGATCGCCTGCGCCACCGAATGCGCGGCGCCGGACGCGCCCAGCGCCTTGGCGATCTCGTGATAGCTGCGTGTCTCGCCGCGCGGGATGGTGCAGGCATATTCGTAGACCCGCCGGTTGAAGGCGGGAACGCCGCCGGCGTCCAGGCTGACGTCGGAAAAATCAGGATCGCTGCCTTGCAGCAAGGTCACGATGCCCTCGATCGCCAGCTCGGTGTTGAGCGGGACCGCCTGCTCGCGCGCCTCGGGATGGACCTGAAAAATCCGGCGGCGGGTGTCGATCTCCCGCGCCTCCGGCAATTGAACGGCCACCACGCCGGAATGGCTCCAGACGATGCCGCAACGGCCTATGGCCGTGTCGAATGTCGTGTAAGCACGCCCCACCATGCGCACGCCCCACTGATCGCACGTGTCTCAACCCCTGCAGCGATCATAACACTGCCACAATTCGGCGCACCTGGAATCTTACCGGGACGTTAACAACTGTCCGGCCTGACTCGCCAAAGCGCTTGGCGCCGGACACCGTCTCGGCTAATCAGGACGGGCGCAGCACACGCGCATAAGCGGGCGTAGTTCAATGGTAGAACGGCAGCTTCCCAAGCTGCATACGAGGGTTCGATTCCCTTCGCCCGCTCCAACCCCTTTATCGCACAAAGCACCCGGAGGGCATGGACATGCTCGATACCGTCGCCATTGCCTGTGATCACGGGGGCTTTGCTCTCAAGGAAGCGCTGAAAGTCGCTTTGCCCGATCTGAACTGGCTCGATCTCGGCACGAACAGTGCTGAGTCCGTCGACTATCCGGATTTCGGCAACAAGCTGGCCGACGCCATCAGGGACGGCAAGGCCGCGCGCGGCATTCTCATCTGCGGATCGGGGATCGGCATTTCGATCGCCGCCAACCGCCATGCGCACATCCGTTGCGCGCTGGTGCACGATGTCACGGGTGCCCGGCTGTGCCGCCAGCATAATGATGCGAACGTTCTGGCGCTGGGCGGACGCACGACCGGCGATGTGGTCGCAAAGGAATGCGTCGAAGCGTTCCTCAACACGGCATTCGAAGGCGGCCGCCACCAGAAGCGTATCGACAAGCTGGGGTAGCGGCCGTCCTCAGTTCGGCAGGCTCCGCAAGAACTCCAAGAGCGCCGCGTTCACCTCGGCCGGCCGCTCCTGTTGCGTCCAGTGTCCGCAGCCCGGGCGCCATAGCGCACCGAGCGGCATCAAGCGCTCGTCATCCAGGGGCACTAAACTTGCCTTGGTCAGCAGGGACTCATTGGCGCCGCGTTTTTGCCTCTGATCATCTCACAAGACATTCGGGTCCGGCCTGTTGCCGGGCAAACGGAGGCATGGATGACAAACTCAGCACCTGTTTTCACCGCTGACAGTGGTAGCGACGGTTCCGTCACGCGAGTATCGACCGGCGCAACCGGGGCACAGGCTGATGACCAAAGTCACCAGCCCGCGTTGTCGCCCGACGGCACGAAAGTGGTATTCGAATCCTATGCCGACAATCTGCTGCCCGGCGATACCAACGGCGTGCCCGACATCTTCGTGAAGGACCTGACGACCGGTGCGATCACGCTCGTGTCGATCAATGCGAGCGGGGTGCAGGGGGATAGCTGGAGCTATCAGCCGGTTTTTTCCCCCGATGGTACCAAGCTGGCGTTCTCATCTGCTTCCGACAATTTGGCCCCGGGCGATACCAATCAGGCTTGGGACGTCTTCGTGAAGGACCTGACCACCGGCGCCATTACGCGTGTGTCGACCAGTGCCGTCGGGGCACAGGCGGACGGCTTCCAGAGCACCAACCCGGTATTCTCGCCTGACGGCACCAAGGTTGCGTTCTATTCCGACGCCGACAATCTCGTGCCGGGCGATACCGACCACATGCGCGACATCTTCGTGAAGGACCTGACCACTGGCGCGACAACGCTTGTGGGGCCCAGCCCGTACAACGGGGGAGACGGCACCAATGGTGGGGATCAGAATGGCTATACATACGCCCCCTCGTTCTCGCCCGACGGCACCAAAATCGTGTTCGGGTCCACCACGGGATTCGGCCAGGGCAACGATATCTACATCAAGGATCTTGCGACCGGGGCCACCACACTGGTGTCGGACAGCGCCAGCGGCGTTCGTGGGAATGGCGGTAGCTACGACCCGGTGTTCTCGCCCGATGGCACCAAGGTGGCGTTCTATACCTTTGCCGATAATCTTGTGCCGGGTAGCTCCAACATCGGAATCGGCAATATTGTCGTTAAGGATTTGACCACGGGCGTGGTCACGCTGGTATCGGCCGATGCCGGCGGAGCCCCTCAGAACAACGGCGAAGCGCAGAAGCCCGTATTCTCGCCTGATGGCACCAAGATTGCATTTTATTCTGCGGCCCAAAATCTCGTGCCGGGTGTCGGCTATTATGGCGACGAGGTCTATGTGAAGGACCTGATCACCGGGGCCGTCACCGTTATCTCGACCAACGCGAGTGGGGCGCAGGCAAATGGCTACAGCCAGCTTCCCGGCTTCTCGGCTGACGGCACCAAGCTGGTATTCGAGTCTTCAGGCAGCAACCTGGTGCCGGGCGATACCAACGGCACGTCCGACATCTTTGTGAAAGATATTGCAACGCCGTCCGTCACCGGAGCGAAGCTGACGGACAATGGCGCTGCCCATGTTTCGACATCGGGGGCGGTGTTCTTTTCGGACGCCGACAAGAGCGACATCCAGACGGTCTCGGTGGCATCGCAAAACGGCAATCTCGGCATACTCACGGCTATCGTCAACGATGCCGACGGCAAGGTGACGTGGAGCTATGATGTCTCTCACGCCAACATCGCTCCGCTCGCGGCCGGACAGACCCATACCGACACCTTCACCTTGACCCTCGACGACGGCCACGGCGGTTCCGCGACGCAGACCATCACCGTGACGCTGACGGGTATCGATGATGCGCCCGTGATCGGCTCGGGCCCGACGGCAAGCTTCGCGGAGAATGGCACCGGCGTCGCCTGCCACATCGCGGCGACCGACGTGGACAGCCCGACGCTGACCTATTCGCTGTCCGGCACCGACGCGGCTCTGTTCAACGTGTCGGCGACGGGCGATGTGACGTTCAAGTCTGCGCCCGACTTCGAAGCGCCGAAAGACGCAAACCACGACAACGTCTATGATGTCATTGTAGCGGTCAGCGACGGCGAGAAAATCACCACAAAGAACGTCGCGATCACGGTCACTGACGTGAGTGACACCGCCTCCGGCGGTGTTCTGATTGTCACGGGATCGACGGGCTTCACATCGATCGATGGGGCAACGATCAGTATCGGCGTGACCGGGAATTTGCATGAGACCGGCAGCACCGGTGTCATCAGCAACAGCCTGATCAGCGATCTCGGCTCGCTGAACGAAACCCAGGCGACGCTCGCCTTCGCGAACGATATCATCTTCGGCGGCTCCCTCGGCGTGATCGTCGCCAATGGCGGTGCCATCACCTTCGACAATACGCATCTCGACGGGATCTCGCTGAGCGCGACATCCGGGGGACTCATCGAATCCGTTGCAGGCAGCACCAACAGCTTCAACAACGTGACACTCAAGGCCGGCACCGTGTTCGACGACAATGCCGGAAGCGTTCTGAATGTCAGCGGCTTGCTGAACAACGACGGCAAGATCGAGCTCTCCGATGCCACCAAAACCGTCTTGACCGGCGACGTCGTCGTCATCGGCAACGGCGAGATCAAGCTCGATCCGGGCTCCCTGATCCTGAACGGCGGTGCGCATCATACGCTCGACCTTGAAGGCGGCACGATCGACGGCGCCGGCACGATCGGCAACGGAGACCACAGCCTCACTTTGATTATCGGCTTCGCCGGCACGCTTGAAGCGAGCGGGTCTCAACCGCTTGAGGTGAACACCGGCAATTCTGTCGCCAATAACGGCCTGATCGAAGCCACGCACGCATCGCTCAATTTCGACGATGCCGTTGTCAACGGATTTGCAACGATCGCTGCCGATCAGGGCGGCACGATCGACTTCAGGAATGGCCTGACAAATGGGGGCGGTCTCGTCGATGTACGCGCCGGCAGCGAGGTGGACGTCTCGGGCAACCTTGTCAACAACGGCACGGTCCTGGACAGTGCCGTGCTCAAAGTCGATAATTTGAGCGGGACTGGAACTGTCTACGTCAATAACGGGACGTTGGCGGTCGCGGGCAATCTGAGCAACAACGTCGTTCTGACCGGCACGGATTCGTTTGTCTTCGGACCCGGTGCCAAGCAAACGTCTGGTGTCATCACGAACTATTCGCCAGCTACAACGCTGGTGCTGGATGGTTTCGACGCCCAGGTCAACGTGGTCTTTGACACCCAGACCAATATTCTGACGCTGACCGATGCGGATCATCATGCGATGACGCTTCACCTCGCGCCTGGGTCCCTAATCCCGCAGGTCCACGGCGCGGCGTCGGACTTTCTCGTCTAGGTGTTTCCGTGGAACTTGGTGCGAAGAGTGCGGCGGCGCGCAAAGATTCCAATATATTAGCCCCTCGGTCCCGGCACGCACCGCGCCTCCGGCCTAAGCTCCCAAGGTCCGGCGGATGCGGTCCATGCGCCGGGCGATGTTCGGATCGGAAGACCATGGACCAGCAAAAACTCGACAGGGCGATCGGTCGCCGATTGAAGATTCTGAGGACGCAGGCCGGCATGACCTTGAACGAACTCGCGAGCCGCTCCGGTGTCAGCCGGGCCATGATCGGGCGGGTCGAGCGGGCGCAGAGCAGTGCCACGGCGGCGTTGCTCAACAAGCTCTGTGCGGCGCTCGATGTCTCGCTCAGCGACGTCGTCGCGCTCTCGGAGAAACCGCCGGAGCGGCTGACGCGGCTGGCCGATCAGCCGCAATGGCGCGATCCCGACAGCGGCTACCGGCGACGTCATGCCTCGCCGGCCGATGCGGCGAGCGGCATCGAGATCATCGTCGTCGACCTCCCGGCCGGCGCGCGTGTGGCCTACAGCCCCTGGGGCCGCAGCGCCTTCACCCAGCAGCTGCTGATGCTGGAAGGCGCGGTCTGCGTCCACATCGACGCCAAGGCGGTGCGGCTGCGTGACGGCGATTGTCTCGACTTCGACGTCATGCGCGCGGTCACCTTCGAGAACGAAACCAAACAGGATGCGCGCTACGTCATCATCACGCGGCGCGGCACCTCATACGGGAAGATGTGATGTCGCTGATCGTCCGGGACGCTACGCTGGAAGATGCCGGGGATATCCTCGCCATCTACAATTTCGCCGCGATCAACACCACGGCGGTCTGGACCGACGGCCCGGCCGATCTCGATTCACGGCGCGACTGGATCCGCGCGCGGCAGCAGGCCGGCTATCCCGTGCTGGTCGCGATGAAGGGCAGGGACGTCGTCGGCTTCGCCTCGTTCGGCGATTTCCGTCCCTTTCCGGGCTATCGCCACACCGTGGAGAATTCGGTCTATGTCGACGAGCGGCATCATCGCGCAGGCATCGGCCGCAGCCTGGTCGCCGCGTTGATCGAGCGCGCCACGGCGCTCAACAAGCATGCCATGATCGCGGGGATCGACGCTGCCAATGCCGGCTCGATCGGCCTGCACGCTTCGCTCGGCTTCATCGAGGTCGCCCGCATGCCGGAGGTCGGCTGCAAGTTCGGCCGCTGGCTCGATCTCGTCTTCATGCAGAAGCAGCTTGCGAGCGACGTAAGGCCATGACCATGCAGATCCGCACCGGCGACACCTTCGATCCGCGCGTTGTCGCGCTGCTCGACCATCACGTCACCGCCGCGCGGGCGCAGACCGCGCCGGGCAGCGCGCATGCGCTCGATCTCGCAGGGCTTCGCGCTCATGACGTCGCGTTCTGGACCGGCTGGGACGACGAGACGCTGGTCGCGACCGGCGCGCTGAAGACGCTCACCGCCGACCACGGCGAGGTGAAGTCGATGCACACGCTGCAGACCACGCGCCGCCGCGGCTTTGGTGGCCTGATGCTCCGCCACATCATCGCGGAGGCGCGCCGGCGCGGCATCCGGCGGCTGAGCCTCGAGACGGGCTCGTGGGACTATTTCAAGCCGGCGCACGCGCTCTATCAGGCCCACGGCTTCGTGCCATGCGCGCCGTTCGAGAGCTATGTCGAGGACCGCAACAGTCTCTTCCTGACCCTCGACCTCGGGACCTAGCGCCAAACCCCGGCGCAACCGGGACTCGAAAATATCGTCCTGTCCCTCAAAATGAGTTGCGCACCTCAAAACGCCTCTGCTAGCCTTCAGGCATGGCCCAAGAGACTTCCGAAAGTCTGACCGTCTCCGCCGTGCTGACGTTGAAGGACATCGCCCGCGAGGCCGGTGTCAGCTTGGCGACGGTCGATCGCGTCCTGCATAACCGCCCCGGCGTGCGGCCGGACACGGTCCGGCGCGTCCAGGAGACGATCGCGCGCAATGCCTTCCAGCCGCATGTGGCGGCCGCCGAGCTCGCCCGCGGCCGTGCCCGCCGGTTTGCCTTCGTCATGCCGACCGGGGCGAACCCGTTCATGCAGCAGATCGAGGCCTATCTCGGCGAGATGTCGGCCTGGCTCTCGGCCCGCCGTCTCAGCGTCGAGTTGATCAATACCGATGTGTTCGACCCGTCCGTGCTCGCGACGTCGCTCGAAGCGCTGGCGGGCGATTACGACGGCGTTGCCGTGGTCGCGCTGGATCATCCCGGCGTTCGCGCCGCGATCAACGATCTCGTCGATGCCGGCACCAAGGTGGTGACGCTGGTTTCGGACGTGCCGTCGTCGCGCCGCCACCATTATGTCGGCATCGACAACATCGCCGCCGGCCGCACCGCCGGCGCCCTGGTTGGGCGGCTGGTCGGCCACAAGCCGGGCAAGATCGCCATCATCGCGGGATCGCAGGGCCTGCGTGACCATGCCGAGCGCATTTTTGGTTTCAACCAGGTGATGGCGTCGGAATTTTCGGACCTCGAGATCCTGCCCCTGCTCGAGGGGCGCGACGATGACGACCGCTCCGAGCAGCTGATATCGCGGCTGCTCGGCAAGCATCCCGACATCATCGGCCTCTACAATGTCGGCGCCGGCACGCAAGGCGTGGCCAAGGCGCTGACCGAGGCCGGCCGCGAGAAGCAGATCATGTTCATCGCCCACGATCTCACCGCGATGACGCGAAGGCTGCTGCTGCAGGGCACGCTGGATGTCGCGATCTCGCAAAATCCGGGGCACGAGGCGCGCGCTGCCGTGCGCGTGCTGCTGTCGCTAGCGCGTAACGAGCCGATCTTGAGCGAACAGGAGAATATCCGCATCGACATCCTGATGCGGGACAATCTGCCGTAGCCGCAAGGCGCGCGGTGCCTTGTGTTTTGAAGTGAGTGATTGCGGAAAGCGCGACGTCAGTTCGTGCACCGCGGCAGCGTGATCCGGAAAAGCGGGCAGCGGTTTTCCGACCAGGTCACGCTCAAACGATGAGGGAGGGACGAGTTTGTATCTCGGATTGGACATCGGCACGTCCGGTGTGAAGGCGGTGCTCGTGAACGAAGCCGGCGCGGTCGTCGCGACGGCGTCGCGCGAGCTTGCGCTGTCGCACCCTGCGCCGCTGTGGTCCGAGCAGGATCCCGATTCCTGGGTCGATGCGGCGATCGGCGCGGTCGATGATCTCGCGCGCCTGCACCCGCGCGACGTCGCGCAGGTGCGCGGCATCGGGCTGTCAGGCCAGATGCATGGCGCGACGCTGCTCGGCGCGGACGGACGCCCGCTGCGGCCCGCGATCCTCTGGAACGATGGCCGCTCGCACGCCGAATGCGTCGAGCTCGAGCGACGCTGCCCTTCGTTGCACGCCATCGCCGGCAATCTGGCCATGCCCGGCTTCACCGCGCCAAAGCTGCTCTGGGTGGCGCGGCACGAGCCCGATGTTTTCGAACGCGTCGCCAAGGTGTTGCTGCCGAAAGCCTATGTCCGCTATCGCCTCACCGGCGAGATGGCCGAAGACATGTCGGACGCCGCGGGGACGCTGTGGCTCGACGTCGGCCGGCGCGACTGGTCGGCGGAGCTGCTGCACGCCACCGGGCTCGACCTGCAACACATGCCGCGCCTGGTCGAGGGCAGCGCGGTCAGCGCAGTGCTTGCGGGCGAATTCGCGCAACGCTGGGGCATGGCGAACGACGTCGTCGTCGCCGGCGGCGCCGGTGACAATGCCGCGAGCGCGATCGGGCTCGGTGCGATCGCCCCCGGCGATGCCTTCCTGTCGCTCGGCACGTCCGGCGTCGTGTTCCGTGTCACCGATCGCTTTGCACCGGCGCCGGAAGCGGCGGTGCATGCGTTCTGCCACGCGCTGCCGGGTCTCTGGCACCAGATGGGCGTGATGCTGTCGGCGGCCGCCTCACTCGCCTGGCTCGCAGGTGTGATGGAGACGCCTGCGGCCGCGCTCCTCGCGCCGCTCGGCGAGCGCGTCGACGGGCCGAGCCCGGTCAAATTCCTGCCCTATCTCGACGGGGAGCGTACCCCGCACAACGACGCCACCGCGAGCGGCGCCTTCGTCGGCTTGCGCGCGGCGACCGGCCGCAGCCAGATCGTCCAGGCCGTGCTCGAAGGCGTCGCCTTCGCCGCGCGCGACAATCTGGCGGCGCTGAGCGCGGCAGGCGGAGCGATCACGGACGTCGATCTCGTCGGCGGCGGCTCGCGCTCGCCGCTCTGGGCGCAGATTTGCGCCGACGTGCTCGGCATCGCCGTGCACCGCGTCGAGGAGGGCGAGGTCGGCGCGGCGCTCGGCGCAGCGCGGCTCGGCCGGCTTGCCGCCACCGGCGACGATCCCGCCCAAATCTGCACCCGTCCCCGACGGCTCGCCAGTTTCGTGCCCCGCGCCTCCGCAGCGTCCGCCTACGACGAGGCCTATCGCCGCTGGCGCGCGCTTTATCCCGCCTTGAAGGAGAGTCTTTAAGTGAACGCGTCAGCCAAATTCTTCGATGTCAGCGCACCCGTTGCCTTTGCCGGCAAGGATGCGGGAAATGCACCCGCCTTCCGCTGGTACGACAAGGATCGCATGGTTCATGGCCGCAGGCTGGAGGATCACCTGCGCTTTGCCGTGTGCTATTGGCATTCGTTCTGCTGGCCAGGCGCAGATCCCTTCGGCGGCGAGACCTTCTTGCGGCCGTGGCATCACGGCTCCGATCCGATGGCGATGGCGCGCGCCAAGGCCGATGCCGCCTTCGAGCTGTTCCGCCTGCTCGATGTGCCCTTCTTCACCTTCCACGACGTCGATGCGGCGCCCGAAGGCGCCTCGCTCGCTGAATCCGTGGCCAATCTCAACGTGATCGCGGACCTGTTCGAAGCGAAGATGGCCACGGCAAAAGTCCGCCTGCTCTGGGGCACTGCAAACCTGTTCACGCATCGCCGCTACATGGCAGGCGCCGCGACCAATCCGGACCCCGAGATCTTCACCTATGCCGCCGGCCAGGTCCGCGCCGCGCTGGAGGTGACGCACCGGCTCGGCGGCCAGAACTATGTGCTGTGGGGCGGCCGCGAGGGCTACGAGACGCTGCTCAACACCGATCTCAAGCGCGAGCTCGATCAGCTCGGCCGCTTCGTCTCGCTCGTCGTCGAGCACAAGCACAAGATCGGCTTCAAGGGCCCGATCCTGATCGAGCCGAAGCCGAAGGAACCGACCAAGCATCAATATGATTTCGACGTCGCCACCTGTTACGGCTTCCTCGCGCGCTACGATCTGCTCAAGGACGTCAAGCTCAACATCGAGCAGAACCACGCCATCCTCGCCGGGCACTCCTTCCATCACGAGGTCGCGCTCGCCGAGGCGCTCGGCGTGTTCGGCTCTCTCGATATCAACCGCGGCGACGATCTGCTCGGCTGGGACACCGACCAGTTCGCGATGAATGTGGGCGAGCTGGCGCTGGTGTTCCACGAGATCCTGAACCGCGGCGGCTTCACCTCGGGCGGGCTCAATTTCGACGCCAAGATCCGCCGCCAGTCGATCGACCCCGATGATCTCATCCATGCCCATGTCGGCTCGATGGATGCCTGCGCGCGCGCGTTCCTCGCTGCCGCCGACATGCTCGATGCCGGCGCCCTCACGGCGCCGCTCGCCGACCGCTACAATGGATGGGCCGGCGCCGAGGGACGGGCCATTCTCGGCGGCCAGCGCTCGCTCGCCGATCTCGCCGATCGCGCGCTGGGGTCGGGCTTCGACCCGCAGCCGCGCTCGGGACGGCAGGAATATCTGGAATCCCTCGTTAACCGCTACGTCTGAGGTGGCTGATGGCAAGTGCTGACACAACACCGGTCCTCGAACTCTCCGGCATTGGCAAGGAGTTCGGCGCCATCCGCG
This sequence comes from Bradyrhizobium sp. CCGUVB14, assembly GCF_024199935.1. Classification (NCBI taxonomy): domain Bacteria; kingdom Pseudomonadati; phylum Pseudomonadota; class Alphaproteobacteria; order Hyphomicrobiales; family Nitrobacteraceae; genus Bradyrhizobium; species Bradyrhizobium sp. CCGUVB14. Next base: position 9,458,625 of record NZ_JANADS010000001.1, on the reverse strand, counting down.
CGCTGCATGACGTCGATATGCATGTGCAGCCTGGCGAAGTGGTTGGCCTGATGGGCGACAACGGCGCCGGCAAGTCGACGCTGGTCAAGATCATCGCCGGCAATTTCCGCCCCAGCCATGGCGAAATCCGCTTCGGTGGCAGTGCGGTCCATTTCAACCGGCCCATCGACGCCCGCGCGGTCGGGATCGAGGTCGTCTATCAGGACCTCGCGCTGGCCGACAATCTGACGGCCGCCGCCAACGTATTCCTCGGCCGCGAGCTCAAACGCAAATTCGGGCCCATCGCCTTGCTCGACCACAAGGCCATGGCTTCGCGCGCGCTGGAGCTGTTCGGCGAGCTGCGCTCGGAGACGCGCCCCCACGATCTCGTCAAGCAGATGTCCGGCGGCCAACGCCAGGCGGTCGCGATCGCGCGGACGCGGCTCTCAAACGCAAGACTCGTGATGATGGACGAGCCGACGGCCGCGATCTCGGTACGTCAGGTGGAGCAGGTCCTCGGCCTGATCCATCGTCTGAAAGAGCAGGGCGTCGCCGTGATGCTGATCTCCCACCGCATGCCCGACGTGTTCGCGGTGTGTGACCGCGTGATCGTCATGCGCCGCGGCGAGAAGCGGGCCGACAAGCCGATCCACGAGACGTCCCCCGAGGAAGTCACAGCCCTCATCACCGGCGCGAAGGAGGCGGCGTGATGTCCGTACCCATGGAAAACCCGATCTCCTTCACCAATGTCGGTCGCAGCAAATGGTGGCACCGCGGCATCTTTGCCTCGCAGACCGGTTACGTCCTGCTGGCGCTCATCGTGCTGATGATCGTGATGCGGTTTGCCAGTCCCTATTTCTTCACCGAAGGGAACATGCAGAACGTGGCGAAGAACTTCTCCTTCATCGCCATCGCCACGCTCGGGATCACGTTCGTCATCATCACCGGCGGCATTGATCTCTCCGTCGGCTCGATGATGTGTTTTTCCGCGATGATCACCTCCATGGTCATGGTGGAGCTGTCGGCGCCGGGATCGGCGTTCGTCCATCTGGCCGCCGACGGCAAGACCGTCGTCGCCAATGTGCCCGGCTTGATCCTCCTGATCTCGGTGCTAGCAGGTCTGTTCGTCGCGTTCATCGTCGGAATCGTCAACGGCTTCTGCATTGCGGTGCTCGGGCTGTCGCCGTTCGTCACCACGCTCGGCATGCTCTCGATCGTGCGCGGGCTCGCCTATGTCGTCTCGAACGGCCGTGGCAGCTTTCCGGGTGGGCCCGACGCCGACCTGTTCTACGGATTGACCTCGGGTGATGTGCTCGGTGTGCCCGCGCCCTTCATCTATCTGGTGATCCTGGCCGTTGTGATGGCGGTCGTGCTGCATCACACCAGCTTCGGCCGCCATGTCTTTGCGCTCGGCGGCAACGAGAAGGCTGCCGAATTGACCGGCATCCCGGTTGTGCGCGTGAAGATCGAGGTCTACGTGATCTGCGCGCTCGCCGCTGGCCTGCAAGGCATCATCATCTCGGGCTGGCTGGGATCCGCGCCCGCGAATATGGCGACGTCCTACGAGCTCAACGTCATCGCCGCCGCGGTGATCGGCGGCGCCAACCTTGCCGGCGGCCTCGGCGGCCCCCTGGGCGCCATCGTCGGCTGCGTGCTGCTGGAGGTGATCCGCAACGGCCTCGTGCTTGCGCAGGTCAACTCCTACTGGCAGCAGACGCTGGTCGGCGTGATCATCATCCTGGCCGTGCTGGTCGACCGCATCCGCTCGCGCATGACCTAACCAGTTACTCCGGAAGGACAACGAAACATCGTCTATCCGCCTGCCGGGGCATCACATCACAAATGGATAGGCAACAAAGTGTGGAGGGAAGAAATGAAGAAGCTTCTGTTGGCCGGCGTGACCATCGCGATGATGGCGACCCCGGCATTTGCCCAGACCTACAAGTTCGCCGTCGTGCCCAAGGCGATGAACAACCCGTTCTTCGACGTGGCGCGCGACGGCTGCATGAAGCGCGCCAAGGAGCTCGGTAACGTCGAGTGCATCTACAAGGGACCGATCGAGCACGAGCCGGCGACGCAGGCGCAGATCATCCAGGACTTCATCACCCAGAAGGTGGATGGGCTCGCGATCTCGGTTGCCGACGTCGCGGCGATGACCAAGTCGATCGACGCGGCGGCTGCAGCAGGCATCCCCGTCATCACGTTTGACGCGGACGCGCCGGGTTCCAAGCGGCAATCCTATATTGGCACCAACAACAAGGACTTCGGCGTCGCGCTTGGCAAGCAATTGCTGCAGCTCCGGCCCGAGGGCGGCAAGTACGCCATGGTCTCCGGTGGTCCGGGTGCGAAGAACCTTGCCGAACGCGTCGATGGCGTTCGCGAAGCACTCAAGGGCTCGAAGTGGGTCGAGGTCCAGGGGTCGCCGACCTTCTGCAACGACGATTCCACGCTCGCGGTCCAGCAGATGTCCGACCTGCGCACCGCGACGCCGGATCTCGCCGCGATCGTTCCCGTTGGCGGCTGGCCGATGTTCGCGCCGGAAGGCTTCAAGGCCTTCGTCAACAAGAACAAGAAGGACATCGACAGCGGCAAGCTGACGCTCGTCGTTGCCGATACGCTGAAGATGCAGCTCGAGTTGCTGCGCGACGGCTACTCCAACGCGCTCACCGGCCAGCGTCCGTTCGAAATGGGCGAGAAGTCGATGGATACGCTGTTGGCTATCAAGAAGGGTCAGAAGGTTCCGGAAACGATCTACACCGGCCTCGACCTGGTGACGAAGGATAACGTCGCTCAACTCTTGAAGTAGAGACGTCAAGCAGGAACGTCTCCCAGCCCCGACGTTCCTGCGTTACACTCCCTCTCCCGCCGCGGGGGAGGGAGTGCTGCTTTGGAAGGAAATTGCAATGAAGCGTACCCAGCTTGCTGATGGTCTTGATGTCACTTCGATCGGTCTCGGCTCGGCGCCGCTCGGCGGCCTGTTTTCGGCGGTCAGCGATGCCGACGCGGAGGCCACCGTCGCGAAGGCCTGGTCGCTCGGCGTCCGCTTTTACGATACCGCGCCGCTCTACGGCTTTGGCCTGGCGGAACAACGACTGGGTGCTTTCCTGCGGCAGCAGCCGCGCGAGTCCTATGCGATCTCGACCAAGGTCGGCCGCCTGCTGCGCGCGCCCGGTAGCGCGACGATCGAGGACGATCACTACAAGGACGCGCCTGCACTGCGGCCGCAGTTCGATTTCAGCTATGACGGCGTGATGCGTTCGGTCGAGGAGAGCCTGGTCCGGCTCGGGCTCGATCGCGTCGACGTCCTGCTCGTGCATGATCCCGACGATCACTATGACGATGCCGTCAGCGGCGCCTTCCGCGCGCTTGTGCGTCTGCGCGATGATGGCACCGTGAAGGCGATCGGTTCCGGCATGAACCAGTCCGAGATGCTGACGCGTTTCGCCGAAGCGGTGCCGGTCGACTGCTTCCTGCTCGCCGGCCGCTATACGCTGCTCGACCAGGGCGCGCTGAACGCGCTGTTTCCGGTTTGCGTTGCGAAGAACATCGGCATCCTGCTCGGTGGCATCTACAATAGCGGTATCCTCGCCAATCCGCATGCGGGCGCGAAGTTCAACTATGAGGACGCTGATGCGGCGCTCGTTGCGCGTGCGCTCGAGCTCGACCAGCTCTGCCGCAAGCACGACACCGAACTGAAGGCCGCTGCGCTCCAGTTCTGCATGGCCCATCCGGCCGTGGCGGTCGCCGTGATGGGCGCGCGCAACGCCGCGGAAGTCGCCGACAACATCGCGATGTCGGAGCGCACGGTGCCGCAAGCCTTCTGGCAGGAGCTGCGCGCGAAAAACCTCGTCGACGCACGGTCGCCGCTGCCTGGCGGAGCGTGAGACATGGCGATCGACGCCCACCAGCATTTCTGGGATCCCGCGCGCGCCGACTATCCCTGGATGGAGGCGCCTGAGCTCACGCCGATCCGCCGTGCCTTCGGGCCCGCCGATCTCGCACCGCTCTTGAAGGCGAACGGCATCGACGCAAGCATCGGGGTGCAATGCCGCTCGTCGCTCGCGGAGACCGAGGAATTCCTGGCCGTCGCACATGCGACGCCCTCCGTCATCGGTGTCGTCGGCTGGGCCGATCTGACCGATGCCGCGCTCGGCGACACGCTTGATCGGCTACACGGCCTGCCGGGTGGCGCAAAGCTGGTCGGCATCCGTCACCAGGTCCACGACGAGGCCGATCCCGACTGGCTGCTGCGCGCCGATGTCCAGCGCGGACTGGCGGCCGTATTCGCCCACGATCTCACTTACGATCTTCTGGTCCGCACCCGCGAGCTCCCCGCCGCGATCGCGACTGCAAAAGCCTTTCCGCAGGGCCGCTTCGTGCTCGACCACGCCGCGAAACCGCCGATCGCCGATGGCGGCAGCGCCGAATGGTCCGACCGCATCGCGGCGCTTGCGGCCTGCGACAACGTCTGGTGCAAAGTCTCGGGCCTCGCGACGGAAGCCAAGTGGGATGATTGGGACGCGGAGCGGCTGTTTCCGTACGTCCAGCACGTCGCGAACTGCTTTGGCGAGGACCGCCTGATCTTCGGCTCGGACTGGCCGGTGTGCCTGCTCGCGGGCAGCTACGGCGAGATCAAGGGCGCGCTGGAGACGTGCCTGGCGAAGCTGGGGCCGCAAGTGCGCGAGAAGGCGTTCGGGGTGAATGCGAAGCGGGCGTATCGGCTGGCGTGATGATGTGATCGGCGCAAACGCGCGCCCAATCACAGCCGTCGTCCCGGCGAACGCCGGGACCCATAACCCCAGGGAGGAGTTTGGCGAAGATCAGTCGTTCGGTACGCCTACCGCTCGCAATCCGAGAGATCACGCGGTATGGGTCCCGGTCTTCGCCGGGACGACACCGGTGTTTGAGGCGGCGCTTATCGCCCTCACGCCCCCGCGGGCACCTGATCCAGAAAGCCCGTGATGCTCTTGATCCGCCCGTCCTTCAGCACGGCGAAATCGGTCCCCTTGATCGGGCTGTCGACACCTTCAGGTCCAAGGCCCCACGAGAAGCGGACATGGTCGCCGTAGCCGTTGGGCTCGCCGAGCAGACTGAACTTGAAGTCCGGAAAGCGCTGTTGCACGCCTGATATCAGCGCATCGATACCGTCCCGGCCGTCCCCCTTCATCAGCGGATCGACATAGCTCGCATCCGCCGTCCAGTTCTCGCTGAGCAGTTCGCGGCGGCGATCTAGTGCGCGCTCGTTCCAGAGATCGATGTAGCGGCGGGCGATGGTGACGTGGTCGGTCATGAGACTCTCCTTCGATGGCGCCGTGTGGTTCGGCTGGCCGGACTATCGAAGGTTCGCGTGCGAGGATCGATTACCTCGGAGATCATGGTTCGCAAAAAAAAAGAGCGCGATGATGGTCTCATCGCGCTCTTGTCGCATGTCGGTTCCGCGCGAATTTACTTCGCAGCGGTCACCATGATCTCAACGGTGTATTGCGGCGCCGCCAGCTTGGCTTCGACGGTGGCGCGGGCCGGGGTGTTGCCGGGCGACACCCAGCCGTCCCACACGGCGTTCATTTCCTGGAACGTCTTCATGTCGGTGATGTAGATCGTGGCCGACAGCAGCTTCGACTTGTCGGTGCCGGCCTTGGCGAGGTGGCCGTCGATGGTCTTCAGGATGTCCTGGGTCTGCTTGGTCACGCTTTCGCCGGCCGCGTTGTTGGCGACGACACCGGCGAGATAAACGGTGTTGCCGTGCACGACGACCTGGCTCATGCGCGGGCCGGTTTCAAAACGCTGAATGCTCATAACGGGATCTCCTGTTGGGAATGGCGGCCCTGTCTAGCGCAGCACCTCGCGCTGTGCCACCCCGGGCACGCATGCGTTGCCGCCAATGCATGCGCCACGAGTAACGCATGCGCTCGTTCAACGAAACCGGCTGAAGAAAGCCCAAATCGTCTCGGCGCCGTCGATGTCGGCATTCTGCGGCCCGAGCAGGCCGGTTGCAACCTTCGGGAAGCGGGCATCCGGCGCAAATCCGGGCATGCGATGTCCGCCATTGTTGATGCGATAAAGCAGGACGTCGTGCCCTGCAGGGCAGCGTGATGTGATCCGCGTGACGCTGGATTGATCGTCGGGCGCCTTACCGGGAAGATCAGTCACGCTGGCGTCGTCGCTCTCGCAGCCATTGAGCTCGCGCCAGAATGCCACGGTCTTCTCGGTGGACCAGAAACCGTCTGCGGCAAAATAGCTCGACCCGCGTCCACCCTCATAGGGGATCAGCGGATCGGCCGTGCCGTTCATGATCAGCATCGGCAGCGGCCGCGACGGATGGCAGGTGACGGCGGTCTCATCGGTGAGGTTCATGATCACGCTGGCGCCGGCCACAAACAGATCGGCGCGCGCGCAGACCAGCGTCATCACCATGGCGCCGCCATTGGAAACGCCGGTGACATAGACGCGTTTGGCATCGGCCGTGCCGTCGGCCACCAGTTTCTCGACGAGCTTTGTGATGAAAGCGATGTCATCGGTGCCCGGCGGTGGACCACGCAGTTCAGGCCCCGCTTTCGTCCGCGCATCGGCCCAGGCATGGTTGAGGCCGTCGGGAAACACCACAGCCAGCGCCTCGCGTTTGGCGACCTGCGGCCACGCCGTCCGCGTGACCATGTCGGCGCCGCGCTGGGTCTTGCCATGCAGCACGATCACGAGCGGCGCCGGTTTCTTCGCCGGCAGCTGTACGGTGTAGGAGCGCATCGTGCCGTTGACGTCGATCGTCTCGGCGGAGGCCGCCGGCGCTGCGGTGAGCGCCGCAACAAATGCCCCGACGCGCATCCACCACTTCATGATTTACCCCACCGCTTTTGCCGCGGCGCGGCCGGCGTTGCGGCCCGAGAACAGGCAACCGCCGAGGAAGGTGCCCTCGAGCGAGCGATAGCCGTGCACGCCGCCGCCGCCGAAGCCGGCGGCTTCGCCGACCGCATAGAGGCCGGGGATGACGCTGCCCTCGGCGCCGAACACGCGCGAGTCGAGATCGGTCTCGAATCCGCCCAGTGTCTTGCGGGTGAGGATGTTGAGCTTGACCGCGATCAGCGGTCCCTTCTCCGGATCGAGAATGCGATGCGGCGACGCCGTGCGGATCAGCTTGTCGCCGATGTAACGCCGCGCATTGTGGATGTTCATCACCTGCGCGTCCTTGACGTAGGGATTGGCGATCTCGCGGTCGCGCGCCTCGATCTGCATCCTGATCTCGTCGAGCTTGAGCAAATCATTACCGGCGAGCTTGTTCATGGCGGCGACGAGGTCCTCGATCTTGTCGCGCACGATGAAGTCGACACCATGGCTTTTGAACGCCTCTACCGGCGCCGGCGCGCCCTTGTTGGTGGCGCGGCGCAAGGTCATGCGCCAGCTCTTGCCCGTGAGATCGGGGTTCTGCTCCGAGCCCGACAGCGCAAACTCCTTCTTGATGATGGCCTGCGTCAGGATGAACCAGGAATAATCATAGCCGGTCGACATGATATATTTGAGCTGGCCGAGCGTGTCGGAGCCCGGAAACAGCGGCGCCGGCAGCCGCGTGCCGGTGGCGTCGAACCACATCGAGGAGGGGCCCGGCAGGATACGGATGCCGTGGCGTGGCCAGATCGGTGACCAGTTCTGGATGCCCTCGACATAATGCCACATGCGGTCGCGGTTGATCAGCCGCGCGCCCGTCTTTTCGGTGATGCCGATCATGCGGCCGTCGACATGCTCGGGGACGCCCGAGATCATGAATTTCGGCGGCGCGCCGAGCCGCTCCGGCCAGTTCGCCCGCACCAGATCATGATTGCCGCCGATGCCGCCGGACGCCACGATCACGGCCTGTGCCTTCAGCGCAAACTCGCCGACGACATCGCGCGACGAGCTCTTGCCGCGCGCGACGTTATCAGGCGCGAGGATCGCGCCGCTGACGCCGTCCACCGTGCCGTTGGTGATCGAGAGCGCATCGACGCGATGGCGGAATTTGAAGATCAGCCGGCCGCTCCCGGCGGCTTCGCGTGCGCGGCGCTCGAACGGCTCGACGATACCGGGGCCGGTGCCCCAGGTGACGTGAAAGCGCGGCACCGAATTGCCGTGGCCCATCGCGTCGTAGCCGCCGCGCTCGGCCCAGCCGACCACGGGGAAGATGCGATGCCCCATCGCGCGCAGCCAGTCGCGCTTCTCGCCGGCCGCGAACGCCACATAGGCCTCGGCCCATTTGCGCGGCCAATAATCCTCGTCGCGGTCGAAGCCGGCGGTGCCGAGCCAGTCCTGCATCGCCAACTCGAAGGAGTCCTTGATGCCGAGCCGGCGCTGCTCCGGCGAATCAACCAGAAACAATCCGCCGAACGACCAGAACGCCTGGCCGCCGAGCGACTGCTCGCCCTCCTGGTCGACGACGATCACGCGCTTGCCGGCATCCGCAATCTCGGTCGCCGCCACCAATCCCGATAGTCCTCCGCCGACGACAATCACGTCAGCCTGCTCGGTCGAATGCCCGGCCATGAGTTCCCCCCCTGTAGTTGCCCGGAATTGAAGCCAGTTGCGGTAACTGAGATCAAGGGCGTGGCGCGTAAGACACCGTTAACTTGTTCCACTTTGGGATGAAGGCCGGCCGAGTGCAGCGCGGACGCAACACTGGATTTGAATTTGTTTTGAGCGAGCCGGCCTGCCTAGACAAAACCACGGAGTCGACCGACGCTAGGCGCGCATCACCACCTGACACGCAGATTCGAAAACGACCGGGGCGGGGGATAATGAAGTTTCTGACGGGGTTGCTTGCGACGGTTTGCCTGATCGCTTGCATGGGGGCGTCTCACGCAGTGGTTCGAATCGCGGATGACCGCGGCGGCCGGATCGGAACCTACGTCGACAAGTACCAGGATCTGCGCCAGTCCGGTGATACCGTCATCATCGACGGCCTCTGCGCCTCCGCCTGCACCATCGTCCTCGGCGCCATCCCGCACGACCGCATCTGCGTCACCTCGCACGCGACGCTCGGCTTCCACGCCGCCTGGGATTTCGGCACCAACGGTCGCGCCGTGACCAATGCCGAAGCGACCCAGATGCTCTATGCGATGTATCCCTCTCAGGTGAAGCGCTGGATCACGCAGCGCGGCGGCCTCACGCCGCACATGCTGTTCCTGAAGGGCAGGCAGCTCCAGGCCATGTACAAGCCCTGCTATCTGGACGCGCAGGCCTCGACCAACAAGCCGTCGCGCGGGCCCCTCCCCCAAGCGGACCAGCTCGAATCCGCCCGGGGCCAGCTCCTGCACTGACATTCCCGACCTGAGGGATCGTTCTGGCCCGCCGCGGCGCCTTGCCCGCAGGCGGGCCAAAGCTTATCTGAGAGCCTGGGAACCGGGGCCTTCGCTCCGATAATTGTGATGGCTCAACCAAAGCACACGGCCCATCCGCTAGAGGACAATTCGCCCAATGCCGGCCGCGCGGCCTCCGTGCTGCTATTGGCCGGTGCAGGGCTCGGTGGGCTGATGGTCATCGGCGCGCTCGCGCTCTGGTTCCATTACGGCTCCCAGGTGTTCTTCGAAATGATCAGGACCGGCTTTGCCGCCTGCTTCTGACCCGCGACAGGAAGTTTTCCGCTCATGAGCTCCACTGCCCGTCCGCTGGTGATTGCGACCGCCTTCGCCTCGAGCCTCGTCGTCGGTCTGCTGGTGCTGTTCTGGGCCATGGGCGGGGTCAGCAAGGTGGCGCAGCCAGCCGCGATCGGCGGCCCGTTCCAGCTCACCGACCAGGCCGGCAAGGCCTTCACCGACAAGGACCTCAAGGGCAAGCCGACCCTGATCTTCTTCGGCTACACCCATTGCCCCGACGTCTGCCCGACCTCGCTGTTCGAGATCTCGGAAGTGCTGCGCGCGATGGGCAAGGATGCCGACAAGGTCAACGCCGTCTTCATCTCGGTCGATCCCGAGCGCGACACGCCAGCGATTATGAAGGACTATCTCGCCAGCTTCGATCCGCATCTCGAGGGCCTGTCCGGCGATCCCGCCGAGACCGCCAAGGTGATCACCTCCTACCGGGTCTATGCCAAGAAGGTCCCGACCAAGGACGGCGACTACACCATGGACCACACCGCGCTGATCTACCTGATGGACCGCGACGGCCGTTTCGTCTCGCCGTTCAACCTGAAGCGCAGCCCCGAAGAGGCCGCGACCGAGCTGAAGCGATATCTCTGAGGCCTCTGGTTAATCACATTCCGCGCTCGCGTTCCCGGCCGGATGGTCTATAAGGCCTTCCGATCCCAATGAAATTCATTCATTTCCGGCCGATGGCTCCATCGCAACAGGCGAAATCGTCCAAATCTGCCCGCGGCTTGCTGGCCGGGCTGGGCCTCGCCGCGTGCCTGCTCACAGGCCTGCCCAACGCGAACGCCCAGGCGCCGGCGAAGCAGCCGCCGGCTGCGCCGCAAGCCACGACCCAAGCTACGCCTCAAGCTGCGCCTCAAGCCGCCCCCCAGGCCGTGCCCGGCTTCTGGGACCCGCGGCGGCGCCCGGAGCGGCCCGATCTGTCGCGCCTGACCGTGATCCGCTTCCTGACCGAGACCGACTATCCGCCGTTCAACTACACCGGTGCCGACGGCAATCCGGCCGGCTTCAACGTCGATCTCGCGCGCAGCCTGTGCGAGGAGATCAAGGTCACCTGCACGGTGCAGATGCGCCGCTTCGAGACGCTGGTCGATGCGCTCACCTCGAACCGGGGCGATGCGATCATTGCGTCCATAGCGGTGAGCCCGCAGCTTCGCGCGCGCGTCGATTTCACCGACCCCTATTACCGCGTGCCGGCGCGCTTCGCCTCGCGCAAGGATGCGGTGATGCCGGAGATCCGGCCCGAATATCTCGAGGGCAAGAAGGTCGGCGTCATCGCGGGCTCCGCGCATGAGGCCTACCTGAAGGCGATGTTCACCGACGCCGAGCTGCACGGCTATCCCAACGACGACAGCTTGCGCAATGCGCTCCGCAAGGGCGAGGTCGATTTCATCTTCGGCGACGCCATCTCGCTGGCGTTCTGGATCAACGGCACCGATTCCGGCGATTGCTGTGCCTTCTCCGGTGGCCCCTTCGTCGAGAGCCGCTTCTTCGGCGAAGGCATCGGCATCGCCGTGCGCAAGGGCAACGACGTGCTGCGTCAGGCCCTGAACTGGGCCCTGTTCCGCGTCTGGGAAAAAGGCCGCTACACGGATCTGTGGCTGCGGTATTTCTCGGTGAGCCCGTTTTGATCTTCGCCTCTCCCCGCGTGCGGGGAGAGGCCGGATTGCATCGAAGATGCAATCCGGGTGAGGGGGACTCTCCGCGAGTCCAGCTCTCACCGTGATCGCGGAAGCAGCCCCTCACCCCAACCCTCTCCCCGTAAGAACGGGGCGAGGGAGTAAGAGCGGCGATAGCCGTACCAACTTTTGCATTCCGCGCAAAAATCGCTATTTTCCGCGGCCCGGAGGCCCTTTGATGTCCGTTATCGACCCGAACATGACCCCGAGCGATCTTCGTGCGCTCGCCGAACAATCCAACGCCTGGCCGTTCGAGCAGGCGAAGGCCATTGTCGCGCGGCTGAAGAAAAGCCCGAAGGACGAGGTGCTGTTCGAGACCGGCTACGGTCCCTCAGGCCTGCCGCATATCGGCACGTTCGGCGAGGTCGCGCGCACCTCGATGGTGCGCCATGCTTTTCGGGTGCTGACCGAGGACAAGATCAAGACGCGCCTGCTCGCCTTCTCCGACGACATGGACGGCTTCCGCAAGGTGCCGGACAACGTGCCGAACAAGGATCTGCTGGCGCAATATCTGGGGCGGCCGCTCACCGCGGTGCCCGACCCGTTCTCGAACGAGCATCCCTCGTTCGGTGACGCCAACAACGCGCGCCTGCGCGCGTTCCTGGATCATTTCGGCTTCGACTACGAGTTCGCGAGCTCGACCGTCTATTACAAGTCCGGCCGCTTCGATGCGACGCTGCTCAAGATGCTCGCGGCCTACGACAAGGTGATGGAGATCATCCTGCCGACGCTCGGCCCGGATCGCCGCGCCACCTATTCGCCGTTCCTCCCGATCAGCAAGACCACGGGTGTCGTGCTGCAGGTGCCGATGATCCGCCGCGACGTCCCCGCCGGCACGGTGACCTATGTCGATCCCGATACCAACGAAGAGGTTGAGACGCCCGTCACCGGCGGCAACGTCAAGTGTCAGTGGAAGGCCGACTGGGCGATGCGCTGGGTCGCGCTCGGCGTCGACTACGAAATGGCGGGCAAGGACCTGATCGATTCCGTGAAGCTCTCCGGCGCCATCGCCAGGGCGCTCGGCGGCACGCCGCCCGAAGGCTTCAACTATGAGCTCTTCCTCGACGAGAAGGGCCAGAAGATCTCGAAGTCGAAGGGCAACGGCCTGACCATCGACGAATGGCTGCGCTACGCCTCGCCGGAATCGCTGTCGCTGTTCATGTATCGCGAGCCGAAGGCGGCGAAGCGGCTGTTTTTCGACGTCATCCCGCGCCAGGTCGACGACTATCAGCAATTCACTGATGGCTTCGCGAAGCAGGATGGCAAGCAGCAACTCGGCAATCCCGTTTGGCACATCCATGCGGGCCGTCCGCCGCAGGGCGATATGCCCGTCACGTTCCAGCTTCTGCTGACGCTGGTGTCGTCGTCGAACGCGGAAAACGCCGAGACGCTGTGGGGTTTCATCGGCCGCTATCGTCCCGGCGTGAGCCCGCAGACGCATCCGAAGCTGGATGCGATGGTCGGCTACGCCATCAATTATTATCGCGATTTCGTCGCGCCGACGAAGCAGTTCCGCGTGCCGACAGATACGGAGCGCGCCGCGCTGCAGGATTTGCGCGAAGCGCTGTCGCAGCTTCCGGCGGACGCGTCGGCCGAAGACATCCAGAACGTCGTCTACGAGATCGGCCGCCGCGAGCCGTTCCTCGACCAGGTCAAGAAGGGCAAGGACGGCCGTCCGGGCGTGACGCTCGACTGGTTCAACATGCTCTATCAGGTGCTGCTCGGCCAGGAGAAGGGCCCGCGCTTCGGCTCGTTCGTGGCGGTGTACGGCGTGCAGAACGCGGTCAACATGATCGACGGCGCGCTGGCAAGGAGTGCGTGAGGGGCGGTGTTGCGTCACACTCCGCTGTCGTCCTGGCGAAGGCCGGGACCCATACCGCGTGATCTATCGATGGCCGGCGGTCGTCGTACCGAAGTGCAACTTCGACCCCTCCGCAAAACTACTCCCTGTGGTTATGGGTCCCGGCCTTCGCCGGGACGACACTGAATGCGGGGCCACTGCATCCCCCTCACTGGCTCGCCCAAACAATCCTCGCGATCCAGGCAACATCACCCGCCGCCATCGCGTGCTCGTCTTGCGTTGCATCGAGTGGCTGCAAGTCCAGCCCCTTCGCCGTGCGGCGCTTCAGCGTCGCGAGCATCAATTCGCCCGTCTTCGTCTTCACCACCACGCGATCGCCCTTGCGGATCGGAGCGCCGGGCGAGACCAGGATGACGTCGCCGTCGCGATAGGCGGGCGTGAGCGCATCGCCGGAAATCTCCAGTGCGAAGGCGTGGCTGTCCTCGGCGGCCGGCAATGCGATCTCGCTCCAGCCCTTGCCGGATGGAAAGCCGGATTCGTCGAACGCGCCGTTCGCGCCGGCCTGCGTGATGCCAAGCAGCGGCACGGTGCGGCCGTCGCCGGAATCGTCGCCGATCAGCCTGGCGAAAATGTCGATCGTGGACTCCGCGGCCGCCAGTGCCTTCGCGATCGATTCGGTCGAGGGCCAGCGCTCGCGGCCGTCGGAGGTGACGCGCTTGGACTTGTTGAAGGTGGTGGGGTCGAGCCCGGCCCGCTTGGCAAGGCCGGACGACGACAGCCCGGCGCGCGCGGCCAGGCGATCCAGCGCGCCCCAGATCTGGTCGTGGGTCAGCATCCTCTGCGCTTTGGCCTGTTTGACCATGGAAGGTCCAGCCCGTCGCAACTCAGGAAAACTGTCCTCAAATCAACCGGTTTTCCGTTTTTCGCGCAAGGGGTGGCGGCAAACTCTTGAGTTCAGGGAAGGCGGCCTTTACGGTCGCGCCGGGTTTTAACACCCGCAAGAGACGAAAAAACCCAAAAGACTCAATGGGCTGACTCGACAAGCGGCTCAGCGGCAAACAGGGCTCCGGTAGCGGTGGTCAAGATCTACAAAATCTGTCCGGCCTCGGCCTGGCGCGAGGCAGAACGGCACGGCGTGTACAGCGGCAGCGCGGATGACTCGCGCGATGGATTCATCCACTTCTCGACCGCCGCCCAGGTTCCGGAGACCTTGCGCAAGCATTATTTCGGCCAGCGCGCGCTGTTCCTGGTCGAGGTCGACGGCGACGCGCTCGGCGTCGAATTGCGCTGGGAGCGTTCGCGCAACGACGAGCTGTTTCCGCATCTTTATGGGGAACTCGATCTCGGCGCGGTGCTCTCGGTGATCAATCTCAACATGCGCTCCGATGGCGGCCACGATACCCCGGAGCTCGCCCCGTGATCCGCGCTTTCGATGCTTTCTCGCTGCCGGTGTTGCGCTGGCTCGATCCGGAAGATGCGCACCGCCTGGCGATCCAGGGCCTGCGCTTTCTGCCGCCGGTGAAGCCGCGCAGCGACGATCCAAAACTCGCGGTGCGCGCGTTCGGGCTCAACTTTCCCAACCCGATCGGCATGGCCGCAGGCTTCGACAAGAGCGCGGAAGTGCCGGATGCATTGCTGCGGCTCGGCTTCGGCTTCGTCGAGATCGGCTCGGTGACGCCGAAGCCGCAAGGAGGCAATCCGCGGCCGCGGCTGTTTCGGCTGGAGCGTGACGAAGCCGTCATCAACCGCATGGGTTTCAACAATGACGGCGCGGAGGTCGCGCTGCGCCGGCTCGCTGCGCGCGCGGCGAACGGCGGCATCGTCGGCGTCAATGTCGGTGCCAACAAGGATTCGCCGGATCGCGTCGCCGACTACGTCAAGCTGATCGAGACCTTTGCGCCGGTCGCGAGCTACTTCACTGTGAACGTTTCCTCGCCGAACACGCCGGGCCTGCGCAATCTGCAGGAAGGTACGCTGCTCGACGATCTACTCGGACGCGTGATCGAAGCGCGCGAGCGGGTCAGGCAGAAGGCGGGCGATACGCCGGTGCTGCTGAAGATCGCGCCTGATCTCAGTCTCGCCCAGCTCGACGACGTCGTGCAGGTTGCGCGCTCGCGCAAGGTCGACGGCATGATCGTGTCGAACACGACGATTGCGCGGCCGAGCACGCTGCGCGAGGAAATGCGGTCGAAGGAGCAGGGCGGCCTGTCGGGCCGGCCGCTGTTCCGCCTGTCGACGCGCATGGTCGCGGAGACCTATGTCCGCGTCGAGGGCGCCTTCCCGCTGATCGGCGTCGGCGGCGTCGATTCCGGCGGCGCGGCGCTGACGAAGATCCGCGCCGGCGCGAGCCTGATCCAGCTCTATTCGTCGCTGGTCTACAAGGGCCTCGGCCTCGTCGACGAGATCAAGCGCGATCTCACCTCGACCCTGTTGCGCACGGGGCGCGATTCGCTGTCCGAGATCGTCGGTGCCGATGCGGCGACGCTGACAGCGGAAGACTGGCCGGGGATGTAAGTTCTTCGCCTCTCCCCGCGTGCGGGGAGAGGCCGGAATTTGCGAGAGCAAATTCCGGGTGAGGGGGACTCTCCGCGAATCCAACTCTCACCGCCCTTGCGGAGACTCCCCCTCACCATAGCCGATGCTACGCATCGGCGTTCTTTCTCAGAGAACGGCGGCCAAGGGCCGCCTATGCCTCTCCCCGCAAGCGGGGCGAGGGAGAAGAACAGGCTCAATCCGGGCTACGCCTTCGGAAATGTCGCCCGATACAGCGCCGGATACCGCGCCCCCTGCAATCCGCCGCGTGCCACGTAAAACGCAATCAGCGCACACCACAGCCCGGTGTTTCCGAACGACTGCAGCGCCAGCCAGATGGCGAAGAAGATCGCGAGCGAGGCCAGCATCAGGTTGCGCATCTCGCGCGCCCAGGTGGCGCCGACAAAGATGCCGTCGAAACCGAAGGCGAACACGCCGGGGATCGGCGCCAGCACGATGAACGGGAGGAACTCGCGCGCGGCGCGGCGAACATCCTCGCTTGCCGTCATGAAGTTGATCAGGTTCGGCCCGAACAGCGCGAACAGCACCGCGACGACGATCGCGAAGCCGAGACCCCACAGCAGCACCAGCCGGGTCGAATCCGCAAATCCCTTGGCATCGCGGGCGCCAAAGGTGCGGCCGCAGAGCTGCTGGGCGGCGTTGGCGAGGCCGTCGAGGAAGAAGGCGCTGACCAGCAGGAAATTGTTGAGCACGGAGTTCGCCGCCAGCGTGACGTCGCCGGCGCGGGCGCCCTTGGCTGTGAAGAACAGGAACACGGTGATCAGCGCCGCGGTGCGGATCATGATGTCGGAATTGACGGCCAGCAGCCGCATCAGCTTGGCACGATCGAACAGCGTTGCGGTGGGAACGGCAAAGCCCCCATCGGCATGGCGCCGGCAGACGATGACGCCGAGCACGAAGCCGATGCCCTCCGACAGCAGCGCGGCGATTGCCGCACCGGCAATGCCGGTGTCGTAGACCAGCACCAGCAGGATCGTCGCGGCCATGTTGATGAGGTTGATGACGACCTGCAGCAGCAGCGCCGGATTGGCGCGGGCCTGTCCGACCAGCCAGCCGAGAATGACGTAGTTGGCGAACGCGAACGGCGACGACCAGATCCGGATCATGAAATAGGTCTTCGCCGCGTGCGTCACGCCCGCGCTGCCGCCCATCAAATCGAACAGCGCACCGGCAAGCGGCAATTGCAGCGCGATCAGTGCGCCGCCGATCAGGCCGGCGACGATGAAGCCGCGCACCAGGATCACGGTCTGCTCGCGCGTCTCGCCCGCGCCGAGCGCCTGCGCGGTGAAGGCGAGCGTGCTCATGCGCAGGAAGCCGAACAGCCAGAACAGGCAGTCGAAGATGACGGAGGCCATCGCGACGCCGCCGAGCAGCGCGGCATCGTCGAGCCGGCCGATCGCGGTGGTCGAGACCACGCCGATCAGCGGCGTCGTCAGGTTCGCGACCATCGCCGGACCGGCGATGGCGAAGACCTGGCGGCTGCCGACCTTGGGGTGAACGGGGGCGTGCATCAGCTGCGTCTACCCGACCAACCGCCCAATTGCACCATCGCGGCCGGCATGGCGTGCTTGCGCCGGCCGCGCATTTCAAAGGACCTTAGCGGCGCGGCGAGCCGAAGATGCGTGACAACAGCCAGATCGGGATCACGATGACCGCGCCGAGCAGGAAGTAGCGCCACAGCCAGTTCACCGCATCGAAGCCGAGATCCCAGATACGCTGGAACAGCAGGCGAATGCTGATGAGGATGTTCCAGGGATCGAAGCCGATCGCGGCCAGCACGACGCCGACCAGGATCGAGAGCAGCACCAGGCGAAACGCGACCGCCAGCGGCGAGCCGCCGAGAAAGCGGTGCAGGCCATCGCTGTGGCCGGCCGGCAAATCTCTGACGTCGTGGGCCATCTCAAACTCCTTGGGCGGATTCGCCCGGATTATAGGTCACGGCGGGGGACATGGGGAACCCGTAAGGGTGCGTCAATCGGCTTACAGGATATTAATTTGGGCAAGCGCGTGCCGCGGGCTGGCTGCAACCTCTCCCGCAAGCGGGAGAGGGGGCGCACTTGCCATGCCTCACGCCTCAACCTCCGCCGCTTCCGCTTTCAGCATTTTTTCCAGCGTTTCCAGCCGGTCCGCCTCCCGCGGTGGCTTGTCCCAGCGCAGGCGGCTGATGCGGGGAAAGCGCATCGCGACGCCGGATTTGTGCCGCGGCGAGCGTTGCAGCCCCTCGAACGCCACCTCCAGCACCAGCCCCTTGTCGCCCTCGTGCACGACGTGGCGGACGGGGCCGAACTTTTCGGTGGTGTTGCGACGGACGAAGCGGTCGATCTGCAACAGCTCCTCGTCAGTGAAGCCGAAATAGGCTTTGCCGACCGGCACCAGCTCCTCGCCGCTCTCGGTCTCGGTCCAGACGCCAAACGTGTAGTCGGAATAATAGGACGAGCGCTTGCCGTGGCCACGCTGCGCATACATCAGCACGGCATCGATGATGTGCGGGTCCCGCTTCCACTTCCACCACTGCCCCTTCGGCCGGCCCGGCAGATAGGGCGCATCGCGCCGCTTCAGCATCACGCCTTCGACGGCGTCAGCATCCTCGCCCGCGCCGGCACTCGCGGGATCGGCGCGCGCGGCGGTGAGTGCGTCCCAACTCGCAAAGGGGACGGTGGGCGAGAGGTCGATGCGGGGATCGCCGAGCTTTGCGATGAAGGTTTCGAGCCGCTCGCGTCGCTCGGCGAACGGCAGTTCGCGCAAATCGTTCCCGTCGTCGCCGAGCAGATCATAGGCGCGCAGATGGATCGGAAATTCCTTGATCAGCTTCGGCGAGACGGCCTTGCGGTTGAGCCGCTGCTGCAGGACGTTGAAACTCTGCACGCGGCCTTCGCGCAGGATCAGCAGCTCGCCGTCGATCGCGCCCGGCAGGCGCAGTGATGGAACGAGGTCCGGAAAACTTCCGGTGATATCCTCGCCGGTGCGCGAATAGAGCCGCGCCGTGATTTGCCCGCGGTCGTCGCGGCCGGCGACCGCCTGCACGCGGATGCCGTCCCACTTCCATTCGGCGACGTAGTCGGCTGGATCGAGGTTTTGGAAATCGCTGTCCTCGATCGCATGCGCCAGCATGACGGGGCGGAACGGCGCGGGATCGCGATTGACCGGCTTCTCGGCGCGGCCTTCCAGCCAGGCGAACAGGTCGAGATAGGGCGGCGTGAGGCCCGGCCAGATCAGCTCGACCTCATGCGGATCCTTGTCGCCAAGCGCCGCGGCAGCCGTCTTCGCCAGCCGCGCGGAGATGCCGATGCGAAGCGCGCCAGTGACGAGTTTCAGTAGCGCCCAACGGCCGGTCTCGTCGAGTTCATCGAGCCATCGTTCGAGTTGCTTCGGCAGTTCGCTCTTGCCGAGCGTGCGCAGCGTGGTGACGACTTCGGTGAGGGTCGGGGGAGGCGGGTTGTTGTGGCGTGAGTCAACAGTGATACCGCCCGTGTGATACCCCTCTCCCTGACCCTCCCCCGCAAGGGGGGAGGGAACGGAGAGGCTTCTGCGTCCCTCACTCTGCGAATCGCTAGTGGCTATTGTGCTCGCTGACAGCGACGCGCTCCGCTGCGCTCCCTCCCCCCTTGCGGGGGAGGGTAGGGGAGAGGGGTGGCTCGGAAAAGACTCGCTGTTACCGGGCACCCGCTTCGGCCACATCAGCGCCACCGTCTCCGAGAGATCACCGACATAATCGTAACTCAACCCGAACAGCACCTCGTCCGTGCGCGACGCAATCAAGTCGCGGATCAACGCCGGCTTGGCATGCTTGAAGCTGAGCGCGCCGGTGAGCGCGGCCAGCGCGTAGCCGCGGTCGGGATCGCCGACCTCGCGAAAATAGCCGGTAAGCAGCCGCAGCTTGTTGTTGCGGCCGGGCTCGTAGGCGAGGCGGTCGAGCAGTTCGGCGAAGCGGTTCATGCCTCGGCCTCGCCGTGAGCCGGCGGCTCGCTCTCCTCTTCCTCGCCATAACCGACGAGATCGAGCGGTTGCGCCCGCAGGCCTTTCGTCTTGCACCAATGCACCAGCGCGTCTTCCTGGCCGTGGGTGACCCAGATCTCGCCGGCGCCGGTTGCGGCGATGGTGGCGGTGAGGCCGTCCCAATCGGCGTGGTCGGAGATCACCAGCGGCAATTCGACGCCACCCTGTCGCGCGCGGGCGCGCACGCGCATCCAGCCCGAGGCGAAGGCGGTGACGGGATCGGGGAAGCGTCGCGCCCAGATATCCGACGTCGCAGATGGCGGCGCCAGCGTGATGGTGCCGGCGAGTGCTGCCTTCTTCACACCCATCGCCGGCCTGAGCTCGCCGAGCCCGATGCCGCGGCTCTGATAGTATTCGGTGATCTTCTCCATCGCGCCGTGCAGGTAGATCGGCGCGTCATAGCCGGCGAGGCGCAGCAGCGCGATCACGCGCTGGGCCTTGCCGAGCGAGTAGGCGCCGACGAGATGCGCGCGCTCCGGAAACAGCGCGACGGAGGCGAGCAGCTTCTTCACCTCGAGGGCCGCATCGCCGTGGCGAAACACCGGCAGGCCGAACGTGGCCTCGGTGATGAAGACATCGCAGGGCACCAGCTCGAACGGTACGCAGGTCGGGTCGGGCGCGTCCTTGTAATCGCCGGAGGCGACGATGCAGGTGTCCTTGCAGGTGACGGCAATCTGCGCCGAGCCCAGCACATGGCCGGCGGGGTGAAACTTGACCTTGACGTCGCCGAGCCGGATTTCCTCGCCATAGCTGATGACTTGCGTCGCGCCGGCAAAATTCTCGCCGTAGCGCAGCCGCATCATGTCCAGGGTTTCCTGCGTCGCGAGCACCGCGCCATGGCCGGCGCGGGCATGGTCGGAATGGCCGTGGGTGATCACGGCGCGCTCGACCGGGCGGACGGGGTCGATGTGGAAGCCGCCGGGCTTGCAGCACAGGCCGTCAGCAGTTGGCAGCAGGATGTCTTGTGGGCGCATGATTGGTATATAGGTCGCTCCACCGCATCTTCGAGTCATCACCTGGTTCCCAATGCCGCTCCGCCTGTTTCTGACCTCCGGCGATCTCATGGCCGACCGCCGTTTCGAGTTCGCACGCGACCTCCAGCTCAAGGGCGATCTGCCCGCCGCCGCCGATCTGATCGAGCAGGCGATCGAGCTGGCGCCCAATTTCACGTCGGCCTGGTTCACGCTCGGCGAAATCCGCCAGCAACTCGGCGAGCGCGACAAGGCGATCGCGGCATTTCGCAAAGCGCGCGAGTCCGATCCGGAGGACCAGCACGGCGCCGGCCTGCATCTGATGCGGCTTGGCGATACCGAGATGGCGGAGATGCCCAAGGCTTACGTGCAGGCGCTGTTCGACCAATACGCGCCGCGCTTCGAGCACGCGCTGATCAACGATCTCGGCTATCGCGCGCCGTCGCTGATCTTCAAGGCGGTGCTGGCCGCGCGCGTCGCGGCGAAGAAGCCGGCCTACTTCAAGCGCACCATCGATCTCGGCTGCGGCACCGGGCTTGCGGCGGCGGCGTTCGCAAAACAGGTCGATTATTTTATCGGCATCGATCTGTCGCCCGGCATGATCAAGGAAGCGCGCGCCACCGAGCTCTACGCCGAGCTCGAGGTCGCCGACATGATCGAAGGCCTGCGCAGCAAGGCGGACGGATACGCGAACCTCGTCGTCGCCGCTGACGCCTTCGTCTATCTCTCCGATCTCGCGCCGGTGCTCACGGAAGCAAGGCGCGTACTCGCGATCGGCGGCGTGCTTGCCTTCACGCTGGAGACGCATGACGGCGATGGCATCGTGCTCGGCGAAGGCCTGCGCTATGCCCATTCGGCGGAATATGTCCGCGGCGCGATTGCGAAGGCCGGACTGAAGCTGCTGACGCTCGAGCCGGCGTCGCCGCGCATCGAGAACAACGAGCCGGTGCGCGGTCTCGTCGTCGTTGCCGAGAAAACTTGAGTCTAGGCGCTAAACACGCTGCAAATTAAGCGTCATGCGTCGCTCAGCGACGATCTTCCTACTTGCGAGCGGTGCGGCGAAGCCAGCACAATGCGCGCATTAGGGAGAGAAACAACAATGACCAAGAATCCATCGCGGCGCGATGTCAGCGCCGCCGCGCTCGCCACCATTGCCGCATCCGTTCTGCCCGCGCCGTATGTCTGGGCCGCCGAGAAGAAATACGATGCGGGCGCCAGCGACACCGAGATCAAGATCGGGCAGACCGTGCCGCATTCCGGTCCCGGCTCGCTCTACGGCGTGCTCGGGCGCATTGGCGAAGCCTATTTCCAGATGCTGAACGAGAAGGGCGGCATCAACGGACGCAAGATCAAGTTCCTGACCATGGACGACGCCTACAGCGCGCCGAAATGCGTCGAGGCGACGCGCCGCCTCGTCGAGCAGGAGGAGGTGCTCGCGCTCTACGGCTCGCTCGGCACCGCGCCGCAGACCGCCGTGCACAAATACCTGAACTCCAAGGGCGTGCCGCAACTGCTGCTCAACACCGGCGCCTCGAAGTGGAATAACCCGAAAGAGTTCAAATGGACGATGGCGGGCCTGCCGCTGTATCCGACCGAGGCGCGCATCCTCGCGCGGCACGTCGTCGCGACGAAGCCGAACGCCAAGATCGGCATCCTCTACCAGAACGATGATTTCGGCCGCGACTTCCTCGGCCCCTTCAAGAAGGTGCTGGCCGATGCCGGCGGCACCGCGCAGGTCATTATGGAGCAGACCTACGATCTCACCGATCCCACGGTCGATTCCCAGCTCATCAATCTCTCGAAATCGGGCGCGGACGTTTTCTACAACATCACCACCGGTAAGGCGACGTCGCAGTCGATCCGTAAAGTCGCCGAGCTCGGCTGGAAGCCGCTGCAGCTGCTGTCGGCGGGCTCGACCGGCCGCTCGATCCTCAACGCCGCGGGCCTCGAGAACGCCGCGGGCATCGTCGCCATCCGCTACAACAAGGAGGTCGGTCTGCCGAAATGGGAGAAGGACCCCGACGTGATGGCGTTCGAGGCACTGCGCAAGCAGTACACGCCGGCGATCGATCAGGACAACACCATCGCCTTTGCCGGCTACGGCCAGGCCGTGACCATGGGCGAGATCCTGCGCCGCTGCGGCGACGAGCTCACCCGCGCCAACGTGCTGAAGCAGGCCTCCACGCTGAAGGGCTTCCACTCGCCCTATTTCCTCGACGGCGTCACCTACGACTATACGCCCGACGACTACACGCCGATGAAGACGCTGTTCATCTCGATCTTCAGCGGCAAGGATTGGGATATCTCGGACAAGCCGATGTCGGAGTAGGGACCTCCCCACCCCTCGACGAACCCGCCGGCACGGCTTACCTCTTACGCCGTGCCGCCCCGCATCCTCAAAATACCGGCCGAGCCGGCCGCATTGCTGCCCGAGCGCTTCCAGGCGTGGTTTGCGGCCCGTGGCTGGGCGCCGCGCGAGCATCAGCTCGCACTGCTGGAGAAGGCGCGCGAGGACGCTAGCGCGCTTCTGATCGCGCCGACCGGCGCCGGCAAGACGCTGGCGGGATTCTTGCCGACGCTGGTGGAACTAAGTGCCGCGCCGACCTCTCCCGCGAAATCCGTCGTCTCCACCGGCCGCGCCGTGCAACGCGGCAGCGGCCTGCACACGCTCTACATCTCGCCGCTGAAAGCGCTCGCGGTCGACATCGCGCGCAATCTGGAGCGGCCGGTCGCCGAGATGGGCCTGCCGATCAAGATCGAGACCCGCACCGGCGACACGCCGGTGTCGCGGCGCCAGCGGCAGCGGCGCTATCCGCCGGACATCCTGCTGACGACACCGGAGCAGCTCGCATTGCTGCTCTCCTCCGACGACGCGCCGTTTTTATTTTCCTCGCTCAAACGCATCGTGCTGGACGAGCTGCACGCGCTGGTGACCTCCAAGCGCGGCGATCTGCTCTCGCTGGGCCTGGCGCGGCTGTGGCGGCTGGCGCCGCAGATGCGCGCGATCGGCCTGTCTGCAACGGTCGCCGAGCCGGAATCGCTGGCCCGCTTCCTGGTGCCGCAACCGAAAGAGGCCTGCTCCGCCGACATCGTCATCGCCGGCGGCGCGGCGCCGCCGCAGGTCGAGATGCTCGATACGCGCGAACGGCTGCCCTGGGCCGGTCACAGCGCGCGCCACGCGCTTCCTGAAATCTACGAGCTGATCAAGGCGAACAAGACCACGCTGGTTTTCGTCAACACCCGCAGCCAGGCCGAGATGCTGTTCCAGAATCTCTGGAGCATGAACGACGACAATCTGGCGATCGCGCTGCATCATGGCTCGCTCGACGTCGCGCAGCGCCGCAAGGTCGAGGATGCCATGTCGGCGGGCAAATTGCGCGGCGTGGTCTGCACCTCCTCGCTCGACCTCGGCGTCGACTGGGGCGACGTCGATCTCGTCGTCAATATCGGCGCGCCCAAGGGGGCGTCGCGCCTGATGCAGCGCATCGGTCGCGCCAACCATCGCCTCGACGAGGCCTCGCGCGCGGTGCTGGTGCCGGCCAATCGCTTCGAGGTGCTGGAATGCCGCGTCGCCATCGACGCCATCGCCGAGAACGCACAGGACACGCCGCCGCTGCGCATCGGTGCGCTCGACGTGCTGGCCCAGCACGTGCTCGGCTGCGCCTGCGGCGAGCCGTTTTTCTCCGAGGCGCTTTACGACGAGGTGCGCACTGCGGCGCCTTACGCCGATCTGACGCGACAGGATTTCGACGACGTCGTCGACTTCGTCGCCTCCGGCGGTTACGCGCTAAAAACTTATGAGCGCTTCGCCCGCATCAAGCAGGACAAGGAGGGCCGCTGGCGCGTGGCCAATCCAAAAGTGCGGCAGAGCTACCGGATGAATGTCGGCACAATTGTCGAGGACGACATGCTGAAGGTGCGGCTGGTGCGCTCGCGCGGCGGCGGGCAAGGAAAAGCAGGTGGCGCGACCGGCGTGATCGCGCGCGGCGGCCGATTGCTCGGCGAGATCGAGGAGGCCTTCATCGAGGGCCTGAGCCCCGGCGACACTTTTGTGTTCAGCGGCGAGGTCGTGCGCTACGAAACCCTGGTCGAGGACCAGGTCTATGTCTCGCGCGCGCATGACAAGGATCCCAAGGTGCCGTCCTATATGGGCGGCAAGTTTCCGCTCTCGACCTATCTCGCCGAACGCGTCCGCCGGCTGCTCGATGACGTGCGCGCGTGGAAAGCGTTGCCGGAGCAGGTGCGTGACTGGTTGTCATTGCAGAAGGACGTGTCGCGCGTGCCCGCGGTGCGCGAGTTGCTGGTCGAGAGCTTTCCGCGCGCCAACAAGCATTACATCGTCTGCTATCCCTTCGAAGGCCGTCTCGCGCACCAGACGCTGGGCATGCTGCTGACGCGCCGGCTGGAACGCGCGCGGGCGCGGCCGCTCGGCTTCGTCGCCAACGAATATGCGGTGGCGATCTGGGCGCTCGGCGACATGTCCTTCATGATCCGCAACGGCAGGCTCGATCTCAACGCGCTATTCGATCCCGATATGCTCGGCGACGACCTCGAGGCCTGGCTCGCCGAATCCGCTCTGATGAAGCGCACGTTCCGAAATTGCGCGATCATCTCCGGCCTGATCGCGCGCCGCCACACCGGCGAGGAGAAGAGCCGCCGCCAGGTGCTGTTCTCGACCGATCTCGTCTACGACGTGCTGCGCAAGCACCAGGCCGATCACGTACTCCTGCGCGCCGCGCGCGCGGACGCGGCCACCGGCCTGCTCGACCTGCGCCGTCTCGGCGACATGCTCGCCCGCATCCAGGGCCGCATCACCCACCGGGAACTCGACCACGTCTCCCCGCTCGCCGTCCCCGTGATGCTGGAAATCGGCCGCGAGTCAGTTTATGGCGAGGCTGGCGACGAGCTGTTGGCGGAAGCCGCCGACGAGCTGGTCAAAGAGGCGATGGGATAGAGCAGGTTTTGACGTGACGTTGGGCGCGCTGGTTTCAGAGGATGTCGAGGACATGCGCGTTTCCAGGGTCAGCATCAGCGATGTGACTTTTGCGGCCGATCTCTCCGGCGCGCTGTTCTGGGAAGAGCAGCGCCTGCTCGTCGTCTCCGACCTGCATCTTGAAAAAGGTTCCAGCTTCGCCACCCGCGGCGTGCTGCTGCCGCCCTATGATACGCTGGCGACGCTGAGCCGGCTCGCTGCTGTCATCTCCCGCCATGATCCAAAGATCGTCATCGCGCTCGGCGACAGCTTTCACGATCGCGCCGCGCACGAGCGCCTCTCCGCGGATGACCGCGACGCCGTCGCCGCGCTCCAAAGTGGCCGCGACTGGATCTGGATCTCCGGCAATCACGATCCCATGCTGCCGCGCGATCTCGGCGGCACTGTCGCCGATGAAGTCGCGATCGGCCCGATCACGTTCCGCCACGAGCCGACCGGCGCGCATGGCGAGATCGCCGGCCATCTGCATCCCAAGGCGCGCGTTTCCGCGCGCGGCCGTTCGATGGAGCGCCGTTGCTTCGCCAGCGACGGCCTACGCGCCGTGATGCCGGCCTTCGGCGCCTATGCCGGCGGCCTCAGCATCCGCGATGCGGCGTTTGCAAAGATCTTTCCGAAGACCAGCTTTGTCGCGCATCTGCTCGGCGACCGTCGCGTGCACGCGATTGCGGCGTCGCGCTGCTATTGATTGGCGCCGTCTCAATTCGGATCGAACGCTCTCTCTACGCGCACAACTGCGCTCCCTCCCCCCTTGCGGGGGAGGGTGGGGGAGAGGGGGCCCAGGAAGAGGTCTATCTAGCTTCGTTCGTGCCGTACGCGCTCACCGAGAGAGTCCCCGTGTGGTACCCCTCTCCCTAGCCCTCCCCCGCAAGGGGGGAGGGAACGCACTGGAATCGCGGCGGCAGATTTCTCCTACGGCAACTAAGCCGCCTTCGCCTGCACGTCCTCGCAAAACTCAGCGAGTCGATCCGCCAGCCGCAGCGTCGCGGAGCTGGCGTTCGGGGCGGCCATCAGCGCCACCTCGGTGCGGTTGATCGGCGCAAAGCCGTCCTTGGCCGTCAGCACGCGATGGTCAGGCAGGATCGACATTTCCGACAGAATGCTCAGGCCCATGCCGGCGGCGACGGCGGCCTGGATGCCGGCGAGGCTCGATGACGAGTATGACATGTGCCAGGCGCGGCCGGCGGTTTCCAGCGCATGGATGGCGCCGGCGCGGTAGAGGCAGCCGAGCGGAAAGCCGATCAGCGGCACCGACGGCACGTTGATATCGACCGGATGGCTCTTGCTGGTGACCCAGTGCACCTCCTCCGGCCAGATCGCGATGGCTTCCTTGCCGCCGGCCTCACGCTTGTAGAGCGCGAGATCGAGTTCGCCGCGTTCGAGATCGCGGGCGAGGTTCTTGCTCTGGTCGGCGCGCACGTCGAGCCGCAGGTTCGGATGAGAGCGCGAGAACGCGCCGAGCAGCTTTGCCAGCCGATACGCCGCAAAATCCTCGGGGATGCCGAGCCGGACCGCGCCCCCGTCGGGCTCGCGCAGCACGTCGCGCGCCTCTTCCGCCAGCGACAGCAGCCGCCGTGCATAGGACAGCAGCCGTTCGCCGGCCTCGGTGGGGCGCACGTCCTTGCCGTCACGGTGCAGCAGCACCTGACCGACGTCCTCCTCCAGCCGCTTGATCTGCTGGCTGACGGTCGACTGCGTGCGGTGGACGCGTTCGCTCGCGCGGGTGAAGCCGCCGGCCTCGACCACTGAGACGAAGCTGCGCAGGAGCTCCAGATCGAGCATGGGCGCCTCCATTCGAAAATCCACTGATGACGAGTTAATCATTTAATTTCCAAATAGCAAGCAGCGTCCCTAGATCGAGGGCCCAGGAGAATGTCATGTC
Source organism: Bradyrhizobium sp. CCGUVB14 (assembly GCF_024199935.1). Classification (NCBI taxonomy): domain Bacteria; kingdom Pseudomonadati; phylum Pseudomonadota; class Alphaproteobacteria; order Hyphomicrobiales; family Nitrobacteraceae; genus Bradyrhizobium; species Bradyrhizobium sp. CCGUVB14. The sequence continues at coordinate 9,431,169 of NZ_JANADS010000001.1, read as the reverse complement.
CCTCGCCCCCTCAATTTCGGTCCCCCGCAGCCGCTTCAACACGTTGCCGCTCGCCATCGGCGTGTTCTGCCTGCTCTGGAGCTATGCTTTCGTCGCCGGCAAGATCGGCGTCACCCATTGCCCGCCGCTGATCCTGCTGGCCGCGCGCTTCTCGCTCGCCGGCATCCTGATCCTCGGCGCAACCGCTATCCGCGGTGACTGGTCGTTGTCGTGGCGCGATGCCCTGATTTTTGCCGTGCTCGGCATCGCCAACAACGCGCTCTATCTCGGCCTCGGCTACACCGGTCTGCAATCGGTCTCCGCTGGCCTCGGCGGCCTGATCGTCTCGGCCAACCCGGTGTTCACGGCCGCGCTCGCGGCGCTTCTGCTCGGCGAGGGCATGACCTGGCGCAAGGCGAGCGGCCTCTCGCTTGGAATCATCGGCGTCACCCTGATCGTCTGGCATCGCCTCGCGGTCGGCACGGACTCTCTGCACGGCATCCTGTTCACGCTGGCCTCGCTCGCCTCCATCGTCGCCGGCACCATCCTGTTCAAGCTGTTCGCGCCGAAGGGGTCCTTGTGGATCGGCAACGGCGTGCAGAATCTCGCGGCGGGCATCGTGCTGACGCCGGTCGCGCTCACCTTCGCCGACGTTCATGCGATCGATGTCACCCCAAGCCTGATCGGCGCCTTCGCCTTCCTCGTGCTCGGCGGCTCGATCCTGGCCTATTGGCTCTGGTTTCATCTCCTGAAAGTGTGTGGCGCGACGGCTGCCAGTGCCTATCATTTCCTGATGCCGCCGCTCGGCATGCTGTTCGCCTTCCTCGTGCTCGGCGAGCATGTCGAGATGCGCGACCTGCTGGGGATCATTCCGGTGGCGCTCGGCATTTACCTGGTGACGCGCCCCGCAAAGGCGATCGTGTAAGAGGAGTTCCCCTCATGCCTGTGTCCATCACCCTGATCGGCGGCCCCACCGCGCTGATCGAGATCGACGGCTTTCGCCTGCTCACCGATCCGACCTTCGATGCGCCCGGCGCCTATCAGCTGCCGCATGTGAAGCTCGAGAAGACCATCGGTCCCGCGGTGAAGGCCGACGCGATCGGCCCGATCGATGCCGTGCTGCTCAGCCACGACCAGCACTCCGACAATCTCGACAAGTCCGGCCGCGACTATCTGCTCAAGGCGCCGCGCGCGCTGACGACCGAGGCCGGCGCAAAACGTCTCGGCGGCCATGTCGAGGGCCTCGCGCCCTGGGCGACGGCGCATCTGAAGGACGCCGACGGCAACACGCTGACCATCACCGCCACGCCGGCGCGTCACGGCCCGGCCGGCATCGAGCCGCTGTCGGGCGATGTCATCGGCTTCGTGGTGCAGTCGAGCCGCAAGGACACGAGCGCGGTCTATATCAGCGGCGACACCACCTGGTTCGACGGCGTCGCCGAAGTCGCGCGCCGCTTCAAATGCGGCGTGGTGCTGCCCTTTGCGGGTGCTGCGCAAACGCGCGGGCCGTTCCACCTCACCATGGACACCAACGACACCATCGAGACCGCGCGCGCCTTTCCCGACGCGATGATCGTGCCCGTGCATACCGAAGGCTGGGCGCATTTCCGCCAGAACAGCGAGGATCTGCGCAAGACGTTCGATGTGCTGGGTTTCGGGACGCGGTTGCGGTTGCTGGAGCCCGGCGTGCCGACGGTGGTTGAGGCGCCGTAGCCTCGCTGTCGTCCTGGCGAAAGCCAGGACCCATTACCCCAGGGCGAAGTTTGGCTTGTGATGGTAACTCCGAGTCTCCGCAATCACGACTGCCTGTGGTTATGGGTCCTGGCTTTCGCCAGGACGACTCGGAGAGATTACCGCGTGCCTTCACTCGCAGTGATGGCGGAGGCTAATCCTTCCGAAACACGATCGACGCCATCCATCCCGTCATCAGCGCCATGGCCGCGGTGACGAGGCCATAGACCAGCCCGTTCTGCCGGGCCGTCGTCGCCACGAACTGCTCGAAGCCGACCTTGACGATCTCGAACGCGGTCTCGGTCTTGCTGATGAACGCGCCGTTCGCGAACAGTTTTATGTCCACCTCATAGGTCCCGATCGGCACCTCCGCCGGCAGCGGGATGCCGGTGCGGAACAATGTCGGCGTCAGGAACGTCACCGCGCTCGCATCCTCGCGATAGAGCCCGCGCTGGGTGCGCAGGCGAATGAACGCGGACCGAAAAGCGTCGTTCGGCACCACGTCGGCGTAATCGCCGCTGACGCGCTGGGTCAGCAGCACGTTGTTCAGCCCGATCTGCTGCCGCCGCGCGATCTCGGGCGAGGTGATGCTGTCGAACGGCCGATTGGCGAACAGCGCCAGATAGCTTGGCACCTGCAGGAACTGCCGGTAGTCGGTGTTGATCCAGATACCGAAGGTGCGCTCCTTACGCCGCGTCACCATGTCGGCGCGCGGGCCCATCACGGTGACCACGAGATCGTAGGCCGTGCGGTCGGCCGGCGTGGAAGCGTCCTTCTCCACCGAACCGAACAGCACCAGCTCCTCGCCGGAATAGTTTGGCGTCACCGTGACGCGGTGGTTGGACACCGACACGATCAGCCGCTCGGCCCGCGCGGACGCGCCGAGCCACAGGACCAGAAGCGCTGCGAGAACAACGCGCGTCATCCGCTCACTCCCAGCTCGCGGATGGTGAAGAGGTCTTCGGGGCGGATCACCAGCTCGACCGCGAAGCGGACGCCGACCGAAAGGATCAGCAGGCCCAGCAGCAGCCGCAGCTGCTCGCCGCGGATCTTCTGGCCGGCGCGGGCGCCGAATTGCGCACCGGTCACGCCGCCGACCATCAGGATCAGCGCCAGCACGGCGTCGACGAGATGATTGGTCACCGCATGCAGCATGGTCGCGAACAGCATGGTGACCAATGTCAGGATCATCGAGGTTCCGATCACCGTCGAGGTCGGCACGCGCAGGATATAGATCATGATCGGCACCAGGATGAAGCCGCCGCCGATCCCCATGATCGCGCCGATGAAGCCGATCACGACGCCGATGACGACGACCGGGATCACCGACAGATAGATCTTGGAGCGCTTGAACCGCATTTTCAGCGGCAGGCCGTGGATCCAGCTGTGCGTGCGGCGCGGCGGCACGGCGCCGCGCCGGGTCCGCATCAATGCGCGCAGGCCTTCGGAGAACATCAGGCTGCCGACCGTGGTGAGCAGCACCACGTAGGAGAGCGCGATCATCAGATCGAGCTGGCCGAGCGCGCGGAGCTGCGTGAAGGTCCAGACGCCCAGCGCCGTGCCGGTCACGCCGCCGCACAACAACACGCTCGCCAGCGCCGGATCGATCGCGCGACGTCGCCAATAGGTCAGCGCCCCGGAAAACGACGAGGCCGCGATATGGCTCGCCACCGAGGCGACCGCGACCGCGGGCGTGATGCCGATGAAGATCAACAACGGCGTCATCAGGAAGCCGCCGCCGATCCCGAACATGCCGGAGACGAAGCCGACGGCCGCGCCCATCGCCAGCACCAGGAACACGTTGACCGGAAGATCGGCGATCGGAAGGTAGAGCTGCATCGGACCCACGCTCCGGCGAGACGGATCGATTTCGCGGAGCGCTCGCTCGAAGGGCATGCCGCGTCCTTCAATAGCGGAATTCGGCGCAGGGCGGGACCGGGAAATTGGCGCGTGGTGAATGATCGGGACCAGCTTGTCTGAACTGATGCAAGCCAGGGACGCGGATCACCTCTCCCGAAGGGAGCGGTCGGAACGCATCGAAGATGCGATCCGGGTGAGGGGTTACAATCTCGGTGAGTGCCACGGCCCCTCACCCGGATCGCTCAGGCGCGCAATTGCGTGCCAAAGCGATCCGACCTCTCCCCGCTGGGGAGAGGTGGGCACCGGGCTCAATCTCATCGAGCTTAATGCGCGGCCGAGGCCGACTTCTTGGTCGCCACCGGCTTCGGCGCGGGCTTGGTGGCCGCCTGCGGAGCGCTGTCCCAGCCGCCGGCCGGCGCCTGGACGTTGACGGCGTCGTCGGGCTGCGGCTCGGCGCTGAAGGTCTGGATTGCGAGCTTGGCAGCGGCGAGCGATTGCGGGTCGAGACGCTTGGCGACGTCGTCGCGCTTGGTCGCTGCGTCCGCGTCGCCCTGCCCAGCGGCGAGGGTGAACCATTTGTAGGACTCGGCGAGGTTCTGTTCGACGCCGATGCCGCGGGCATAGAGGATGCCGAGGTTGAACTGGCTGTCGGCGACACCGCGGTCGGCGGCTTTCCGGAACCACTGCGCCGCGCTCTTGTAGTTGGCGCCGCGTCCGCCGCCGTCGGCGTCGAGCACCGCGAGATTGTGCATCGCCTTGGCGTTGCCGCGCTCGGCGGCCTGCGTGTAGTAGCGGCGGGCGATGTCGGCGTCCTTCTTCACGCCGAGGCCCTTTTCGTAGAGCGTGCCGAGACGGAAGGTCGCGGGCACCACGCCGGCCTGCGCCGCGCGGTCGTACCACTTCGCCGCTTCGTCGTAATTCGCGGCCACGCCCTTGCCCTCGGCAAAGCGTACGCCGATCTCGTAGGCCGCGGTCGCGTCGCCCTTCATGACGGCGGTGCGCAGGGCGGGACCAGCGATGCCGTCAGGCAGCTTCTCGCTCGGCGGCACCTGGATCGTGCCAAGCCGTGCGCGGCTCGTGCCCGACAGCGCGCCGGTCACGTCGCTGGAGGGAGGGGGCGGGGCTGCGGCAGGCGCGGGCGGAATTTCGACCGACGCCGTGTTGCCCGAGTTCGTCACAGGCGCGGGCGCCGGTGCGGCATTGTTCAAGGACTGCTTGCCGATCGGCGTCGGCGAGGTCATCGACGGCGTGACCTGCTCGGGCACGGCGGGCTTGTTCTCGACCGGCGGCGGCGCCTGCGGCGCGGGCTGGCTCGTGTTCTCCATCGCCTGCGGGGCCGGCTGCGTGCTGCCGCCTTCGAGCAGGTTCATCGCCATCTTGAAGGTGCCGAGCACGATCACGACGACGCTCGCGCCGACCAGCAGCGAGCGGATCTTCGAGGTGATGGTCGAGGCGCCTTGCTGTGCTTGCGCCTGTGCCTGACCTTGGCCCTTGTCCTTGACGCGGGCCGCGATGGCGGCCTTGACGCCGCGGGCGGGCTTCTCCGGCGGCTGCGCGGCGGCAGCTTGCGCCGCGCGGCGCGCGGCCGCGATGAAGCTCGACGACGACACCGGCTCCTTTGGAGCGGCGGGGATTTCGCTGATCGCGCTTTCGGACGCGGCAATGCGCTCGGACGGCGTTGCGGGGCGGCCGTTCGGGCGCGTGCCGGGCTCGAGCGGATGATCCGGCGGCAGTTCGGGCGCGATCGCGGCGCGGGCAGGTGCCGTGTGCGGCTCGAGGATTTCGCTGATCGCGCGCGGCGGAACCGGCGTCATCGGCAGCGGCGGAGGCGCAGCCGGCACGGCAGCATGGAATTCGCGCGGCGCGGCCACGAAGGTGGAGTGCGCATGTTGCGCGGCGGCGGGATTTTGCAGCTCGGGCTTCGGATCGTATTTCGGCGGCTGCTGCTCGCGTGCCATCGGCGCCGGCTCAGCCGGTGCGGCCATCTGCATCGGCGCGGCCATCGGCATGCGCGCAGCCATTGGCATCGGCGCAGGCGCCGGCGGCGCGGTACGCACCGCACGCAGATCGCCCTCGATCATCGAAAGGCGGTCGACGACATGGCCGAGCGTGTTGTGGACGGCCTCCAGCGAATCCTGCGTGCTGCGGTTGGTTTCGGCCTGGCTGTAGCGGATGTCGGACAGCTCGCGCTTGACGAGATCGACCATTCCGGAATCGGGCGATGGCGCCGAGCTGCGGCTCTCGGCGAGCGCGGAATACGTGGCCTGCTGCCGCTCGAGGTGGCGCAGGATGTCGTGCAGCCCGTCCTCGACACGGCTCAGATTGCCGCCACGCGAATCGGAGTTGGCCTCGATCCGCTCCAGCAGATAGGAGACCCGCTGCTCGAGATGCGCGAAGGCCGATGCCGAGTCGTTGCCGACCGGCATGCGATCAAAGCGGTCGGACAGCGCGCGGATCGCGGCTTCCAGATGTTCGGTGCTCTCGACAGGTTGCGGCCGCTCGCGCGTTTCCAGCGCGGCGGTGAGCGCGGCAATGCGCTGCTCCAGCACGGCAAAGCTGTCGCCGCGGTCCGAGGAGCGATTGACCTGTTCGACCTTGGACGACAGCAGCTGCACGTCCTCGGAGAGCCGTGCCAGCGCTTCGTTGGAGGCGACGTTCGAGACGATGCCGCGCAATGCCGAGATCGCGCCTTCGAGCTGGCGCACGGTCGAGGGGTCGTCATTGGCGCGCAGGATCAGATCGAGCTTGGCGCCGAGATTGCGGATCGCTTCGTCGTAGCCGGTGAGCTGCTCGGCCGGCGTCAGCGTGCGCAGCACCTGCTTGATGTCGGCGAGCGCGCGCTCGATGCCCGAGAGCACCTGGCCGTCGGTGCCGTTGGAGCGGGTCTCGTCGATGCGACGATGCAGCGAGCGGATCTCGTTCTCGATCGATTCGATCGCGCGGCGCGGCATCGCCTCGGTGATGGCGTTGCGGATCTCGGCGAGCTCGGCGCGGAAGCCGTTGATCGCCTGCTCGGTGTTGTCGGGGCGCTGCAGCGACTCGATCTGGCTCGTGATCTTGAGCAGATGGCGTTCGAGCGAGGAGAAATCCGGCCCTGCTTGCGGCGGCGGCGGAGCATAGGCAGGCGCGGGCGGCGCCATCGGCGGAGCATAGGGAGCAGCCGAAGGCGCGATCGACGGCGCGGCGCGCGGCGGCAGCTGGCGCGGTGCGAACCCGTCGAGCTCGCTCTGCCGTGCGGTGATCTCGGCGACCGCGACGTCGAACGAGGCGGGGCTCAGGGGCGGCGAGCTGCGATAGACTTGCGCGGCGGCACGCTCGACCGCATCGGCCTGGCGCTGGCGCGTCTCGACCGGTGCGGGTCGCGGTGGTTGAGGCTGTGGCGCTTGGGGCTGTTGTGCTTGAGGCTGCGGCGGCTGGGGCCGCGAGATCTGCGACAGCCGGGCATCGAGCCGCGAGATCGCGTCGTTGAGCTGGCGGGCAACGCCCTGCTCGCGCGACACGTCTCTCTCTCGCGACGAATCCTGGCGCGGCGCTGCGGGCTTCGAAATCCGTTCGATCTGCTGGGTGATCGCGTCGAGGCGCTGATGGATGTCGGCGACGTCACGGCTTTCCTGACTCTGCATCTGCTGCGCGCGCGGATCGGGACGTTGATCCTGACGCGGATCGTAAGGCCCGCGAAAGTTTTGCGGGGCAGTCTCGCCGAGCGTGGAGTTCAGCCAATCGTTGAGTGACATGCCGGCTCTGCGCGCAGCAGCTTCGGCCCGCTCCCTGACGGATGGATCGATACCGTCAACACTCCACGATACGCGCGAATTCATGACTCTGTCCGGTTCCGACTCCGGCGCCCCACCCGGCGCCTCCAGTCTCCCCACGCGTGCCGGTTGTTAAGACAATCGGATTTGACGCGGGTCGTCTGCCTCGAAAACCGACTTTTTCCTGTTACGGTAAATAACGGGTTAAGGAACGCGTCGCCGGTGTCTTAAAGTTGGGCGGCCTCGGCCTGCCTCGCCCGTGGGTACGGTCGGAATCCTGCCCTGGCAGGAACTCTCTACGTGTTGGCAGCTTGGAACTTCAGCAACGAAGGATGGCTCAAAATGGCAGGTCTGACCGAAGAGGATGTCCGCAAGCGCGCCTACGAGATTTGGAAAGGCGCAGGCGAGCCCAGCGGGAAAATGGACACCTTCTGGTATGAGGCCGAAAAGCAGCTTCTGGCCGAGCGGTCAAAACAGGGCGAGGTGCCGCCCCGGATGACTGACAATTTGCCGATCTAGCGCCCTCAGCCCTTCCCCTCGCGCTTGCCGTCGTCCAGCGGCACCACCGTGCCGGACCCCTTATCCTTGCCGCTCATCGCCGACAGCGCGTCGAGTGCTTCCTCGCAGAAGTCGGCCACCATCTGCTCGTGCCGCGCGCCGAGGCGGAGCAGCAGCAGATTGCCGAGGTCGAGCACATCAGAAGCCGTCCCTTCGGGAAAACGCTTCTTCAGGATCCGCTCGTAGTTCTCGTGCCGGTCGCGGTGATGCTCCAGGCGGTCCATCAAATCGGTGCGGATGGGCTCGATGTCGATGCTGTCGAGCGCATGCAGCCGGACCAGCAGGTCGTCCTTGATGGACGGAGGGGTGCTCGGCCGCGCGGCCCAGTGCCGCAGCGCTGTTCGTCCTTCCGGAGTGAGCGTATAAATGAGCTTATTGGGCTTGCCGGACTGTACGACCTCACGGCCCTGGATGTAGCCGCGGTCGCGCAGCTTGGAGAGCTCGCGATAGATCTGCTGGTGGTCGGCCTTCCAGAAGAAGCCGATCGAGGAATCGAATGTCTTGGCGAGCTCATAGCCCGTCATCGGACGTTCCGTCAGGCATGCGAGGATCGCGTCGCCCAGCGCCATGTGACCTGCCTCCCTGTGACCTTAACCAAGCAGCTTGACTTTATGCGTATCGACGCATATGCGTCAATGTGCATATGAGGTGGGGCTTCAGACCCCCGTAAGAGCACCCTTGACGCTACTGTGCATGGGGTTGTTTTCGCGTTTTTGCCAAAGCCCTTTGGGAGGCACCTGACAATGACCGGCCTCGACTCCTGGTACGCCTTCATGAAGTCCCACGATCCCAAGCCATTGTGGGAGCTGCTCCATCCCGACGCCGTGTTCGAAAGCCCTGTCGTGCACTCGCCGCAGCGCGGCCGCGACATCACCTTCAAATATCTCGCCAGCGCCGAGAAGGTGCTCGGCGGCCCGGGCTTCACCTATGTCGGCGAATGGCGAAACGCCAACGGTGCCGTGCTCGAATTCAAGACCATCATCGACGGCATCGAGATCAACGGCGTCGACATCATCACTTTCGATGCCGAGGGACGAATCACGAATTTCAAGGTGATGGTGCGCCCGCTCAAGGCCATCAACATGCTGCACCGCCTGATGGCGGAGCAGCTCGCCGCCGCTCAATCATAAACCAATAGTCAGAGCCTATGCCGGGAGACCGCAATGCCGATCTATAAAGCCCCCGTCGAAGACGTGAACTTCCTGATGAACGACGTCTTCCAGATCGACCGCTACGACAATCTCGCCGGCTTCTCGGATGCATCGAGCGACGTGCGCGAGGCGATCCTCGGCGAAGCCGCCAAGCTCGCCGAAGAGGTGCTGCAGCCGCTCAACCGCGTCGGCGATCTCGAAGGCTGCAAGCGCGCCGATGACGGCAGCGTCACCACGCCGAAGGGTTTCAAGGACGCCTTCAAGCAGGTCGCCGAAGGCGGCTGGCTTGGCCTGTCGGCGCCGACCGAGTTCGGCGGCCAGGGCCTGCCGGTGACGCTCTCGCAAGCGGTCAACGAATTCCAGATCTCGGCCAACATGGCGTTCTCGATGTATGGCGGCCTCACCATGGGCGCGACCGCCGCGCTGATCGTTCACGGAAGCCCTGAGCAGAAGCAGACCTACGTGCCGAAGATGGTCGCCGGCGAGTGGACCGGCACCATGAACCTGACCGAGCCGCATTGCGGCACCGATCTCGGCATGCTCCGCACCAAGGCGGTGCGCCAGGCCGACGGCAGCTTCAAGATCACGGGCACCAAGATCTTCATCTCGGCCGGCGAGCATGACCTCGCCCCCAACATCATCCACCTCGTGCTCGCCCGCATCGAGGGCGCGCCCGCCGGCATCAAGGGCGTGTCGCTGTTCGTGGTGCCCAAGTTCCTTGTGAATCCGGATGGCTCGGTCGGCGCACGCAACGGCGTGGTCTGCGGCTCGATCGAGCACAAGATGGGCATCCACGGCAATTCGACCTGCGTGATGAATTACGACGGTGCCACCGGCTGGCTGATCGGCGAAGAGAACAAGGGCATGCAGGGCATGTTCGTGATGATGAACGAGGCCCGCCTCGGCGTTGCGGTTCAGGGCCTCGCGCAATCCGAGGTCGCCTATCAGAACGCAGTCGCCTATGCCCGCGAGCGCATCCAGGGCCGTTCGCTCACCGGCGTGAAGGCGCCGGACAAGCCGGCCGACCCGATCATCGTGCATCCCGACGTGCGCCGCACGCTGCTGTCGATCCGCGCCTTCAACGAGGCCGCGCGCGCCTTCGTGATGTGGACCGCGCTGAAGAGCGACGTTGCCCACCGCTCCGAGGACCCGAAGGACCGTCAGGCCGCGGATGATCACATGGGCCTGATGACGCCGGTGCTGAAAGGCTTCCTCACCGACTACGGCTTCGCCAACGCGGTGCAGGCGCAGCAGATGTATGGCGGCCACGGCTACATCGCCGAGCAGGGCATGGAGCAGTTCGTGCGCGATGCCCGCATCGCCATGATCTATGAAGGCGCCAACGGCATTCAGGCGCTCGACCTCGTCGGCCGCAAGCTGCCGCGCGACGGCGGCCGCGCTATCATGGCGTTCTTCGGCGAGGTCATGGCCTTCGCCAAGGAGAACGGCGGCGACGAGGCGCTCAAGCCCTTCATCGCCCCGCTCTCGGCTTCGCTTGGCCATCTCCAGCAGGCCACCACGTGGCTGATGCAGAACGCAATGGCGAAGCCGGACAATGCCGGCGCCGCGGCGACCGACTATCTGCATCTCTTCGGCTTCGTCGCGCTCGGCTACATGTGGGCGAAGATGGCGAAGGTGACGCAAGCCAAGATTGCCGCCAGCGGAGCGACGCCCTATCTCTCGACCAAGCTCGTCACCGGCCGCTTCTTCATGGAGCGCATGCTGCCGGAAACCGCGGCCAATCTCGCGCGCATCCAGTCCGGCTGCGCCACCATCATGGAACTGCCGGCGGAAGCGTTCTGAGCCTGCTTCCGCGCTAACAGAATTCGAACACCAGATCAGGAGGGCGTCATGCCTGAGGCATTCATCTACGATCACGTTCGCACCCCCCGCGGCCGCGGCAAGGCGGACGGCGCGCTGCACGAAGTCACCGCGCTGGCGCTCGCCACCGTGCCGCTGAAGGCGCTCAAGGACCGCAACAACCTGCCGGAAGATTCCGTCGATGACGTCGTGCTCGGCGTCGTCGATCCCGTCGGCGAAGCCGGCTCCGACATTGCGCGCTTTGCCGCACTCAAGGCCGGTCTCGGTGAAGCCGTCCCCGGCGTGCAGATTAGCCGCTTCTGCGCCTCCGGCCTCGATGCCGTGAATTTTGCAGCCGCGCAGGTGATGAGCGGCCAGCATGAGCTCGTGATCGGCGGCGGTGCGGAGTCGATGAGCCGCGTCGGCATCGGCGCCTCCGGCGGCGCCTGGCCGATGGACCCGTCGATGGCGGTGCCCGCTTACTTCATGCCGCAGGGCGTTTCGGCCGACCTGATCGCCACCAAATACGGCTTCTCGCGCGACGACGTCGATGCCTATGCCGTGCAGAGCCAGCAGCGTGCAGCAAAATCCTGGGAGGAAGGCCGCTTCGACAGGTCGATCGTGCCGGTGAAGGACATCAACGGCCTCACCATCCTCGCCAAGGACGAGCACATGCGTCCCTCGACGACGATGCAGTCGCTGGCGCAGCTGCAGCCGTCGTTCACGATGATGGCGCAGATGGGCGGCTTCGACGGCGTCGCGGTGCAGTCGCACCCGGAGATCGAGCGCGTCAACTACGTGCATCACGCCGGCAACTCGTCGGGCATCGTTGACGGCGCCGGCGCCGTTCTGCTCGGCAGCAAGGACGCGGGCGCGAAGTACGGTTTGAAGCCCCGCGCAAAGATCCGCGCCTTCGCGAACGTCGGCTCCGAGCCCGCGATGATGCTGACCGGTCCGGTCGACGTCACCGAAAAGCTGTTCGCGCGTTCCGGCATGAAGAAGTCGGATATCGACCTGTTCGAGCTCAACGAGGCCTTCGCTTCGGTCGTGCTGCGCTACATCCAGGCCTTCGACATCGACAACGCCAAGATCAACGTCAATGGCGGCGCCATCGCGCTCGGTCATCCGCTCGGTGCGACCGGAGCGATGATCCTCGGCACCGTGCTCGACGAGCTCGAGCGCACCAACAAGTCCACCGCCCTGGTGACGCTGTGCATCGGCGGCGGCATGGGCACCGCGACCATCATCGAGCGCGTCTAAGGGGTAGGGGAGCAACCAACATGGCTTACAAGAACTTCAAGGTTGAAACCGATTCCGACGGCATCGCGCTCGTCACCTGGGACATCCCCGGCCGCTCGATGAACGTGCTCGACGAGACCTCGACCAGCGAGCTCGACGCGATCGTCAAGGAGACGACCGCTGATGCCACGGTGAAGGGTGTCGTCATCACCTCGGCCAAGGAAGCGTTCTGCGCCGGTGCAGACCTCTCCATGCTTGAAGGCATGAACCAGGCCTACGCCAAGGTCCTCAAGGAGCAGGGCGAGACCGCCGCGAACCAGATGCTGTTCGACCAGAGCCGCCGCTTCTCGCAGGTGCTGCGCTCGATCGAGACGTCGGGCAAGCCGTGGGCGGCCGCGATCAACGGCCTCGCGCTCGGCGGCGGTTTCGAGATCACGCTGTGCTGCCACTATCGCGTGGCCGCCGAGAATCCCAAGACGCGCCTCGGCCTGCCCGAGGTCAAGGTCGGCCTGTTCCCCGGCGCCGGCGGCACGCAGCGCGTGCCGCGCCTGGTGCCGCCGCAGGACGCGATGACGATCCTGCTCAAGGGCGATCCGGTGACGCTCGACAAGGCCAAGGCGCTCAATCTGATTCACGCCATCGTGCCGGCCGCTGACCTCATCAAGGCCGCCAAGGACTGGATCAAGGGCGGCGGCAAGGCCGTCGCGCCCTGGGACGAAAAGGGTTTCAAGCTGCCCGGTGGTCCGGTGTTCTCCAAGGCCGGCATGATGATGTTCCCGGCCGGCAACGCGATTTATCGCCGCGAGACCTACGACAATTATCCGGCCGCGCGCGCGATCATGAGCTGCGTTTATGAAGGCCTGCAGTTGCCGATCGACGCGGCCCTGCGCGTGGAGTCGCGCTACTTCACCTCCGTGCTGCGCTCGAAGGAAGCGGCCGCGATGATCCGCAGCCTGTTCCTGTCGATGCAGGAGCTGAACAAGGGCGCGCGCCGTCCGAAGGACGTGCCCGCGACCAAGGTGAAGAAGATCGCCGTGATCGGCGCCGGCTTCATGGGCGCGAGCGTCGGCTACGTCTCGGCCCGCGCCGGCCTCGACGTCGTCCTGATCGATCGCGACCAGGAGAGCGCCGACAAGGGCAAGGCGCATGCGCAGAAGGTGATCGAAGACCAGATCAAGAAGGGCCGCGCCAAGCCGACTGACGCTGAGGCGTTGCTCGCGCGCATCACGCCGACCGCGGATTATGCGGCGCTCAGGGATGTCGACCTCGTCATCGAGGCCGTGTTCGAGGACCGCAAGGTCAAGGCGGACACGTTCGCGAAGGCGCAGGAATATCTCAAGCCGGACGTGATCTTCGCGTCGAACACCTCGACGCTGCCGATCACCTCGCTGGCCGAGAGCTTCAGGGACCAGGGCAAGTTCGTCGGCATCCACTTCTTCTCGCCGGTCGAGAAGATGATGCTGGTCGAGATCATCAAGGGCAAGAACACCGGCGATGTCGCACTCGCGACCGCGCTCGATTACGTCCGGCAGATCGGCAAGACGCCGATCGTCGTTAACGACTCCAGAGGCTTCTTCGCCAACCGCTGCGTCGGCCGCTACGTCGCCGAGGGCAACGAGATGTTCCTCGAAGGCGTGCCGCCGGCGATGATCGAGAACTGCGCCAAGATGGCCGGCATGCCGGTCGGCCCGCTCTCGCTCTCGGACGAAGTCGCGCTCGACCTCGGTCTGAAGATCATGAAGGCGACCGAGGCCGATCTCGGCCCCAACGCCATCAACCCCGATCAGAAGAAGCTGATGGTCGAGATGGTCGAGAAGCAGGGCCGTTTGGGCCGCAAGAACAAGAAGGGCTTCTATGACTATCCCGAGGGCAAGGGCCAGAAGAGCCTGTGGCCGGGCCTCTCAGCGCTGCAGCCGAAGCAGCTCGCCCCCGACACGCTCGACGTCGAGGAGCTGAAGCAGCGCTTCCTGGTGGTGCAGGCGGTGGAGGCCGCGCGCACGGTCGAGGATCACGTCATCACCGATCCGCGCGAGGCGGATGTCGGCTCGATCCTCGGCTTCGGCTTCGCGCCGTTCACCGGCGGCACGCTGTCCTACATCGACTTCATGGGCACGAAGAAGTTCGTCGAGCTCTGCCACAAGCTCGAGGCCAAGTACGGCTCGCGCTTCACGCCGCCGAAGCTGCTCGAGGAGATGGCTGCGAAGGGTGAAACGTTCTACGGCCGCTTTGCGCCGAAGAAGGCGGCTGCTGCCTGATCGCTTGAAAATCGCTCAAAGGCGGAGGCCGGATCATTGATCCGGCCTTTCGCATGTCAGGGCCCTTCATCACGGTTACGTCAGATTAATCCCCAGGTTGTGGAACCGGTCACAAAATCCGGGTAGGAACCGTGCGAGAATCCTTCGGTGCGCCCCGTCGCGTAATTGTCATATGCGCGTCAAAGCGGCGCCGTTCTTTTGCTTGGGTTGGCACTACTCTTGCTGACCAGTCGAGGAACGAAACCTTGTTGGGACACTTGCCGCACCACCGGCAAGTTGAAGACGAAATAAGAAAGTGTCCTTGATGAACTCTTTGGTGCTGCGGAAGACCGCGTTCGATCGCGATCTCGCCGCGAAATATGTTGTTACGCCTGCGCTCGGCCGCGTTCTGCCGGCGCGAAAGCCGGCCCGTCTGCGACGCAGGGGGCCCATGCTTTGGGCGGCGTTTGCGTTACTTGTGCTCGGGGCGGATTTTCTTCTCGCCTATCTCGCCTGGCTCGCCGTCGATTTCGTCATGCGGTGAGATGTCGCGCGCGTAGCGCAGATAGGTCGTCGCGAAGTAGGCGAGCTGCGAGACGGCAAGACAGATGGCAACGACGGCCACGCCCGCCATCATTCCGAATCCGTAAGCGCGAAGAATGATCGCCGCGAAAATCGCAACAATGGGCGAAAGCACGACCAGCGCCCAGATCCTGAAAAAAAAACCTGTCGCTATTCCTACCAATACGCTCGCAACGATCAGGACGAAGGCAATCGTCAAGTTCAACCCCGATACGAGTCAAAAATTATTCAATCAATCACGCCAAGCTCGCCCGCTTTGCGGGTAGTGACAAGACAGCACCACTTACATTCTGCGAACAGTAGTTCATAAGTCTAATAAGAGGTACGATAGTCCGGCGAACTGGTTCTGCGCCGCTGTCGCTTGACGACCAACGAGAAAGGCCGGATCGTCGATCCGGCCTTTTGGCTTGCTGCATGTTGCGAGCGGTCAGGCGGCCTGCGCCAGCCCTTCCTTCTTCAAGGCCTCCTGCACCTTCGGCCGTGCGGCGACGCGGGCCTTGTAGGCGGTGAGGTTTGGCATCGCCGAGAGGTCGAACTTCATCCGGTCGCCCCAGGTCAGCATCGTGAAGAGATAGCCGTCGGCGACCGAGAACTGCTTGCCCATCAGGTAGTCGCGGCCGGCGAGCTCGCTGTCGATGTGCTTCAGCTTGCCCATGACGCGGTCCTTGAAGAACGCCTTGGCGTCGTCGTTCAGGGCCGGTGCGAACAGCGGGCCAAAGCTCTTGTGCACCTCGGAGGTGAGGAAGTTCAGCCATTCGAGCAGCTTGTAGCGCTCGGAACTGTCGCGTGCGGGCGCCAGCGCCTTCGCCGGAGCCTTGTCCGCGATCATCTGGACAATGACCGGGCCTTCGGTCACGATCTCACCACTGTCGAGGCCCAGCGCGGGGACCTGACCCTTCGGATTGACCTTCAGATAGTCTTCACCGTTCTCGAGCTTCTTGGCCCGGATATCGACCTTGACCAGCTCGTAGGGAAGGTCGGCTTCGAGAAGCGCGATATGGGGGGACAGCGAGCAGGCGCCGGGCGAGTAATACAGTTTCATGGAATTTCCTCCTCTTGACGCTTGGTTGGGGCGAAAGAACGCCTACATGCACCTGCATGCAATAGTCAAGATTGATGCAGGTGCATCGAGTGGGGTAAGAAGCGGACGACGAGCTTGAGCGGGACCATGAAACGCAAACCATCGACCGAGGCAACCAGTGCCTGGATCCGCCTGATGCGGGTGCAGAGCCGTGTGCTCGACTGCGTCGAGCAGGACCTGAAGAAGGCCGGGTTCCCGCCTTTGGCATGGTATGACGCGTTGCTCGAATTGTCGCGCGCACCGAGCGGTGAGCTGCGCCCGGTGGAACTCGAGCGGCAGATGCTGATCCCGCAATACTCGACCTCGCGCCTGATCGACCGGCTGGTCGATGAGGGGCTCGCCTGCAGGCGCGAATGCAAGATCGACAAGCGCGGCCAATTCGTCGAGATCACGGAGGCCGGCCGCGAGCTGCAGAAGCGGATGTGGGGTGCCTATTCGGCCGCAATCGAGAAATATGTCGGCTCGAAACTGTCCGATGCCGATGCCGTCAAGCTCAGCGGTCTGCTCGACCGCCTGGGTTGCTCGTGCGGCGAGATGAAGCTGCCGCCCGTCGTCAACGTCAACGAAACTTCGCCGTCGCGATGACCGCGCGGCACACCAGCTCGTCCGTGGACCCGATGGGTTCGCGGACCGTCCCCGTCACCCGCGCGCCTTCGATCGAAGCGCCCTTTTGATTAGAGTTTGATATGGCGCGAGACCAGATCGATATGACGCCGCTGCAATCGCGCGACGAACTCGTCGCGTGGTTCGAGGCCGGCTGCAAGCCGCCGTCCGAATGGCGGATGGGCACCGAGCACGAGAAGACGCCGTTCACGCTCGAGGGCCACCGCCCGGTGCCCTATGAGGGCGCGCGCGGCATCGGCGCACTGCTCGAAGGCATGAAGCTCCTGCTCGGCTGGGAGCCGATCATGGAGAAGGGCAACATCATCGGCCTCTATGATGTCACCGGTGGCGGCGCGATTTCGCTGGAGCCCGGCGGACAATTCGAACTCTCGGGCGCACCGGTCGAGAACGTGCACCAGACCCAGAGCGAGCTGATGGCGCATCTGGCGCAGGTGCGCGAGATCGCGACCCCGCTCGGTATCGGTTTTCTCGGGCTCGGCATGACGCCGTCCTGGTCGCGCGCCGACATCCCGGTGATGCCCAAGGGCCGCTACAAGATCATGACCAACTACATGCCGAAGGTCGGCCAGTACGGCCTCGACATGATGTACCGGACCTGCACGGTGCAGACCAATCTCGACTTCTCGTCCGAAGCCGACATGGTCAAGAAGCTGCGCGTCTCGCTGGCGCTGCAGCCGGTCGCAACCGCTTTGTTCGCCAACTCGCCCTTCACCGAAGGCAAGCCGAACGGCTTTCTGTCGTTCCGCTCCGAGATCTGGCGCGACACCGACAATGCGCGCTCCGGCATGATGCCGTGGGCGTTCGAGGACGGTATGGGCTTCGAGCGCTATGTCGACTACGCGCTCGACGTGCCCATGTATTTCGTCAAGCGCGGCGACGATTATATCGACGTGTCGGGCTCCTCGTTCCGCGCCTTCTTCGACGGCCGCAACAACAATCTGCCCGGCGAGCGTCCCACCCTGTCGGACTGGGCCAACCATCTGTCGACGATTTTCCCGGAAGTGCGGCTCAAGCGCTATCTCGAGATGCGCGGCTCCGACGGCGGCCCGTGGGGCCGCCTGCCGGCGCTGTCCGCGTTCTGGGCCGGGCTGCTCTATGATGACGTATCGCTCGACGCCGCCTGGGACCTGGTGAAGCACTGGACCGCGCCCGAGCGTCAGGCCCTGCGCGACGACGTGCCGCGGTTCGGCTTCAAGTCACGGATCAAGGACCGCTATCTGTTCGAGATCGCCAAGGAGTGCCTTGTTCTGGCCCATGCGGGCCTGCGTCGCCGCGGCCGCATCGACGCGATCGGTCGCGACGAGACCCGGCATCTGGAGCCGCTCGACCGTATCATCGATTCCGGCCGGACCCCGGCCGAGGAGATGCTCGAGAAATTCAACGGCGCCTGGAAGGGCTCGGTGGAACCGGCCTACGCGGAATACGCGTTCTAGAGCCATCTCCCTCCCGCTCTAGGCAAATAGGCCAACGACCAGGATTTAGGCCGTTCATCGCCCATACAGGTTTGCGGCGATCAAATGACCGGCCGAAAAACCTGAGCGCCGTCAATAACTCGAAAGCTGTTCCGATGGGGAAGGGCCGCCTGCCTGCCGTCATGGCCAAGGTCTTGGCCAGCGTCGTGGCTTGCGTCACGCTGCTGTCGCTCGCCCTTGCGAGCGCGCCTGTGCGCGCCCAGACCGCGTTCGACCGGCCCGGCGGCGATTATTTCAGCACGCCGGTCACCTCGGGCGATCCCGAGGATTGCGCGCTGCTCTGCGAGCGCGATCGCAAGTGCCGCTCCTGGAGCTTCAGCTATCCCGATATCGACGGCGCCGCGGCGGTGTGCTGGCTCAAGAATACCGTGCCGCCGCGACAACCCGCCAATTGCTGTATCTCCGGGGTCCGCGGCGCCGGCGTGATCGAGCCGCGCGTCGAGGGCGTGGAGACCTCGATCGACCGCCCCGGCGGAGACCTGCGCAATTTCGAACTCAAGGAAGGCGAAGGCGAGGACGCCTGCAAGGCCGCCTGCACCGCCGACAACAAATGCCGCGCCTTCACCTATGCCCGTCCCGGCTATACCGGCCGCGAAGCGCGCTGTTTCCTGAAAAAAGACATCAAGCCGCCGCGGCGGAAGGCCGGGTTCACGTCGGGCGTGGTGCGGTAGACACGGTGCCGTAGCAAGGCATCGGTCCTGTAGGGTGGGCAAAGGCGCAAAGCGCCGTGCCCACCATCATTCAATGATTGCGAGAGGTCGTGGGCACGCTTCCGCCTTCGCTCTTCGAGCTACGGCGGACAAGTCGCTTTGCCCACCCTACGAGAGCTCACTCCGCCGCAATCACCGTGAGCTCTGGCCACAGCGCTCTCCACCTCGCGACTTTCGTCATGTAATTCGCTGCGGAGAAGTTCGGGCCGGGATTGGGGCGTGCAATCAGGCCTGCGACGTCATCGAAGCCGTGCGGCGCATAGACCGCGAACCCGTCACCAGCGCGCCTCACGCCGACTTGTGTGTTCTGCGTGAGGAAGCGGTCGATACCGTCAGTCGAGCACGACAATGGCGGATAGGGCAGGCCGTGCTTGGCCGGGTACCACAGATGCACGCGCGCCTGGTTGCGGATCTCGATCTTGGCGTCGAGATGCCCGAGCCGGGCTTGCAGTGTGCGGATTACGGAGTCCTCCGCGTCCCAGGAGGTATCGGGGTCGAAGTAGAAGATGTCATAGTCGGCAATGCCGTGATCGATGGCGCGGCCGGTGAGAACATTCCACACCGTTTGCACGAGACATCCCGACACCAGCCACGCATCCGGCAGCGCGATCCGATGAAGTTCGTCGAGGATCGCGACGTTGACCGGGTTCTTCAGCGCCAGCGCGAGGAAGCGGGCTTTATCCATCATGTGCGTCACGCGTTCGCGCGCGCATCATAATCCGCTCGCGCCGCCTTCGAGGCCAGCGTGCGCCAGCGCCGCCGCAGGAATGGTTCGACGATCGCGCGCTTCGCCTTGGACAGGCGGATCAGCACGATCGGATAATCAGCGTAGTGATCGGTGAAATAGAAGATCTTCGGCTGGCTCTCGACCAGCATCGCACGCTCGTCGATCGGGACATCCGGCATCACCAGACTGTCACCGTCCTCTTTCAGGCGCGCCAGCATCTTCTTGCGCACCTTTAGCGCAGGCGTGCCGTAGGAGGTGCCGTCCTCGACCTCCGGCCACGTCAGCGCAAATTTTCTGACGTCGTCGAAGTTCATGAGATCGGCTCAGTGCACGGCGGTGAAGAACCGCGCGAGGCGGAAGCCGGAGAGCCAGGTCCACACCGGTTGGCCGCGCATGCCGAGATCCCAGGAGCCGAGCACGGCGTCGGCACGGCCGACGAGATTGTCGACCGGCAGCAGGCCGACGCCGCCGGAGCGCAGCGGCACGCGGCTGTCGGCGGAGTTGTCGCGGTTATCGCCGAGCACGAACAGATGGCCGGCCGGCACCGTCACTTCCTGCGTGTTGTCGAGCGGACCGTTGTCGCGCATCTTGAAGATCAGGTGCTTGACGCCATTCGGCAGCGTCTCGATGTAGCGGTAGGCAGGCTCGCTGCCGCCATTGTCGTCCTCGGCGGCGCCAACGCCATCCGGCTTGAGCTCGGCGGGGCGATCGTTGATGAAGAGCTGCCCCTGCCGCATCTGAATACGGTCACCGGGGAGGCCCACGACGCGCTTGACCCAGGCCTGCGAGCGGTCGCCGGGCCAGCGGAACACGACGACGTCGCCCGCCTTCGGCGTTTCCGCGAAAACGCGGCCGGTTTCCGGCAAATTGATCTGGATCGGCAGCGACGAGGTGCCGTAGCCGTAGGGGAATTTCGAGGCGAGCAGGGCGTCGCCGATCAGCAGCGTCGGCTCCATCGAGCCCGACGGCACGTAGAACGGCTCGGCCAGCGCGCCCTTGGCGATGAAGACGGCCGCGACGATGCCGGCGAGCTGCACCAGCTGACCGCCCCAACCGCTGCTCTTCCGCTTGGTGCTGACAGTTACTTTCTCAACGCTCATGCGCCCGTTCCACCCACCGTAATGCGTTCCATCAGCAGCGACGGCTGGCCGACGCCGACCGGCACGCCCTGACCGTTCTTGCCGCAGGTGCCGATGCCGGTATCGAGCGCGAGATCGTTGCCGATCATGCGGATGCGATGCAGGTCGGTCGGCCCGTTGCCGATCAGCATGGCGCCCTTCAGCGGCGCGCCGATCTTGCCGTTCTCGATCTTGTAGGCCTCGGTGCACTGGAAGACATATTTGCCCGAGGTGATGTCGACCTGGCCGCCGCCGAAATTGGCGGCGAACACGCCGTTCTTCACCGACGCGAGAATCTCGGCCGGGTCGCGGTCGCCCGCGAGCATGTAGGTGTTGGTCATGCGCGGCATCGGCACATGGGCATAGCCCTGGCGGCGGCCGTTGCCGGTCGGCTTCATGTTCATCAGCCGCGCGTTCTGGCGGTCCTGCATGTAGCCGACCAGGATGCCGTCCTCGATCAGCACGGTGCGATTGGTCGGCGTGCCCTCGTCGTCGATCGACAGCGAGCCGCGGCGCGAGGCAATGGTGCCGTCGTCGACCACGGTGACGCCCTTGGCCGCGACCTGCTGGCCCATCAGGCCGGCGAACGCAGACGTCTTCTTGCGGTTGAAGTCACCCTCGAGGCCATGACCGACCGCTTCGTGCAGCATCACGCCGGGCCAGCCGGCGCCGAGCACGACGTCCATTTCGCCGGCAGGGGCGGGGATCGATTCCAGATTGACCAGCGCCTCGCGCAGCGCGCCGTCGGCGGCGTCGCGCCAGTTCTTGCTCTCGATGAATTCGGCATAGCCGGCGCGGCCGCCATAGCCCTTGCTGCCGCTCTCCTGGCGGTCGCCCTGGCCGGCGACGACGGAGACGTTGACGCGCACCAGCGGGCGGATATCGCGATAGCTCTCGCCGTCGGGCCGCAGGATCTCGACGACCTGCCAGGTCGCACCCAGGCTGACGCTGACCTGCCGCACCCGCGGATCCTTGTCGCGCAGGTAAGCGTCGATTTCGGCGAGCAGCTTGACCTTGGTCTCGAAGCCCGGCGCGTCCAGCGGATTGTCGTCACTATAAAGCCGGACGTTGGTATGGGCCGGCGGGGCCGCGAAGCTGCCGGAATACCCGCCGCGGACGGCGGCCACCGCGTCGGCGGCGCGAATCAGCGCCGGCAGCGACACGTCGGAGGAATGCGCATAGCCGACCGCATCGTCCTTTACGGCGCGCAGTCCAAACCCTTGCGAGGTGTCGTAGGTCGCCTGCTTCAGCCGCCCGTTGTCGAACATCAGCGCTTCGGTCTGGCTGTATTCCAGGAACAATTCGCCGTCGTCGGCACCGGCAAGGCCGCGCGCGACCTCGTGGCGAACCTGGTCGCGGTCGAGATTGGCGCGGTCGAGCAGGGAGGTTGTGGCAGGGTTGGTCATGCGTCCGTCCATTATCGGGGGATGTGAGGCAAGATAATGGTTTCCCGGCAGTTCCGCGAGGGGCGGGCCGTCACATTACGGAAACGATAGATACGCCTTCCCCTTAAGCCGGCTTTCAAAATTTCAGTCTATCAGGATGGCTCATCCGGACTGACGTCGCGAGAGCCTCGGCATGTGGAATTACCTGCTGGCATTGCTTGATCAGTATCAAGGCCTGATCATCGGCTTCGCCGTTCTCGCGCTGGTTCTGCTCGCAAATCTGCTCATCTATCGCCGTAACTGGACATCCTATCCGACGCGCGCGGCCTATCTCGCGGCCCATCCGGGCTGCGACACGGCAGACGGCATCGTTTGCGCGAAATGCCGCCAGAAGGCGGCGAGCATGGCGGTGCCCCCTGTGGGGCGCCTTTATCGCTGCACCTGGTGTGACGCGGAACTCTATCGCGTGGATAGCGTGTGAGGGGGCCCTACGGCAGCTTGTCGTAGCCTTCGCCGAGCCCGTTCAGGCTGAGCGGGAAGCCGATGCCTTCTTCCGGCGTCTCGAAGATGATGAAGGTCGCGGTCTTGGCGCTGCGGAGCTGGCCGAGCAGCTTGTCGTCCATGACGACCTCGGCGACGCAGCCATTGGGCAGGCAGCGGACGAAGCCGGCGCGGCCGACGTCCTGGTTGTCGAGCTTCAGCCCGAGGCCGGAGGGCAGCAGGACGCCCAAGGGCGCGACCACGCGCATCAGGCGGCTCTTCTGGTCGGCGGTCTTGAGCACGATCACGGTGAGGCCGGCATTGGAGCGGTCTTCCGCCACCACGCTCTGGATCAGGGCGCATTGCTCGGCCTGGGCGCCAGGCGGGGTATCGCAGCGGATCTGCCAGTCGCCATGGACGGAGCGCACCGCGCCCTGCGCATGGGCGGGGCTCGGCAGGGCAAGGAAAAGGGCGGCGGCCAGCAGGCCGATCAGCGCCTTGAGGCCATCAGCCGGCCTTGCCATCCATCTCGAAAGCCCCATCGGGGTCGGTCCCTCTGCTCGCTCGCGCTGGTGGACTGATACGGCAATGACGGCGTCTTGAAGGCAATTCCCAAGCAAATCCCGCGCCGCCTTGGCCCGCCACCGCCGGCACGAATCAGGTTCCTGCGCAACTGTCCGCCAGTGCCTACCGCGGGCAATGCGGCTGTCAAGCCACGGCATCCCGGGAAACGGTATTTTTGTCTGATGTTGCTGGGAAATATCTTGCGGGTGATGGCAGACAGAGGGGGCTCAAGACTGCATTGCGATAGATCAAGAATTATGGTTTGAGAGGCTTGATTTCGGCGTTTGAGCGATCTGGCCCCAATTCCTCTTAGAGGTATTCTTGCGCGGCGGTTTGTCGGACGGGCGGGTCGAATAAGCATTTCCCGGAAATAGGGCAATGCACTTGGGGTGATTTCGTAAGGGGAGCGCGAGCGGCATGAGGATGTCGAAGAGTCGGGTGGGCCGGCATTTGCTGGGATTGGCCACCATCGCCTTGGTGTCGGCTGGCATCATGTTGGCGACGGGCGGTGCGGCATTTGCCGAGCTCGGGCAGCCCGAGCCGTGGGAATGGCATCTCCAGGCCTCCGGGTCCCCGGTGATGGACAACATCGTCTGGTTCCATGACTTCCTGTCCGTCCTGATCATCGTCATCACGCTGTTCGTGCTGGCGCTGCTCGTGGTCGTGGTGGTGAAGTTCAATTCGAAGGCCAATCCGGTGCCGTCGCGGACCACCCACAACACGCTGATCGAGGTGGTGTGGACCCTGGTGCCGGTGCTGATCCTGGTCGGCATCGCGGTGCCGTCGTTCCGCCTGCTGTTCCTCGAGCTCGACGTGCCGAAGGCGGATCTGACCATCAAGGCCACCGGCAAGCAGTGGTACTGGTCCTATGCCTATCCGGACAACGGCAAGTTCGAGTTCGACTCGCTGATGGCCCAGGACAAGCAGCCCCGCCTGCTCGGCGTCGACAACGAGATGGTGGTGCCGGTCAACAAGGTGATTCGCGTTCAGGTCACCGGCGCCGACGTCATCCACGCATTCGCGCTGCCCGCTTTCGGCGTCAAGATCGACGCCATTCCGGGGCGGCTGAACGAGACCTGGTTCAAGGCCACCAAGACCGGCATGTTCTACGGGCAGTGCTCGGAGCTCTGCGGCAAGGACCACGCCTTCATGCCGATCGCCATTCGCGTGGTGAACGACCAGGAGTTCGCCTCCTGGGTTGAATCGGCGAAGAAGAAATATGCGAGCGGCGGCACCAGCACTTTCGCCTCCGCGGCCGGCCCGACGCAGTAAGCGCCGGGCGACGGCTTGAGGGACTGAAAGCGACATAAAGGGCGGGACCGCACACGGTCCGAATGGGACGCAAGGCAGGATTTGAAAATGGCAACCAGCGCAGCGGCACACGGCGATCACGCGCATGACCACGAGCACGCCCATCCGACCGGATGGCGGCGCTACGTCTATTCGACCAATCACAAGGACATCGGCACGATGTACCTGATCTTCGCGGTCATCGCGGGCATCATCGGTGCCGCGATGTCGATCGCGATCCGCGCCGAGTTGATGTATCCGGGCGTGCAGATATTCCACGAAACGCACACTTATAACGTGTTCGTGACCTCGCACGGCCTGATCATGATCTTCTTCATGGTTATGCCCGCGATGATCGGCGGCTTCGGCAACTGGTTCGTGCCGCTGATGATCGGCGCGCCCGACATGGCGTTCCCGCGCATGAACAACATCTCGTTCTGGCTGCTGCCGGCCTCCTTCGGTCTGCTGCTGATGTCGACCTTCGTCGAGGGTGAGCCCGGCGCCAACGGCGTCGGCGCCGGCTGGACCATGTATGTGCCGCTGTCGGCCTCCGGCCATCCCGGCCCGGCCGTCGACTTCGCGATCCTGTCGCTGCATCTGGCGGGCGCCTCGTCGATCCTCGGCGCCATCAACTTCATCACCACGATCTTCAACATGCGCGCGCCGGGCATGACCCTGCACAAGATGCCGCTGTTCGTGTGGTCGATCCTGGTGACGGTGTTCCTGCTGTTGCTGTCGCTGCCGGTTCTCGCCGGTGCGATCACCATGCTGCTCACCGACCGCAATTTCGGCACGACGTTCTTCGCGCCCGACGGCGGCGGCGACCCCGTGCTGTTCCAGCACCTGTTCTGGTTCTTCGGTCACCCCGAGGTGTACATCCTGATCCTGCCCGGCTTCGGCATGATCAGCCAGATCGTCTCGACCTTCTCGCGCAAGCCCGTGTTCGGCTATCTCGGCATGGCCTACGCCATGGTGGCGATCGGCGGCATCGGCTTCGTGGTGTGGGCGCACCACATGTACACGGTCGGCATGTCGTCGGCGACGCAGGCCTATTTCGTCGCTGCCACGATGGTCATCGCGGTTCCGACCGGCGTGAAGATCTTCTCCTGGATCGCCACGATGTGGGGCGGCTCGATCGAATTCCGCGCCCCGATGATCTGGGCGGTGGGCTTCATCTTCCTGTTCACGGTCGGTGGCGTCACCGGCGTCGTGCTGGCGAACGCCGGTGTCGACCGCGTGCTGCAGGAGACCTACTACGTCGTCGCGCACTTCCACTACGTGCTGTCGCTCGGTGCGGTGTTCGCGATCTTCGCCGGCTGGTACTACTGGTTCCCGAAGATGTCGGGCTACATGTACAACGAGACGCTGGCCAAGGCGCACTTCTGGTTCACCTTCGTCGGCGTCAATTTGGTGTTCTTCCCGCAGCACTTCCTCGGCCTGTCGGGCATGCCGCGCCGCTACGTTGACTATCCGGATGCGTTCGCCGGCTGGAACCTGATCTCGTCGATCGGCTCCTACATCTCCGGCTTCGGCGTGCTGATCTTCCTCTACTGCGTGCTCGACGCCTTCATGAAGAAGGTCCCGGCGGGCGACAATCCGTGGGGTGCAGGTGCCACCACGCTGGAGTGGACGCTGTCCTCGCCGCCGCCCTTCCACCAGTTCGAAGTGCTGCCCCGCGTGCAGTAAGCCAACTTCCGCGGCGCCCGAGACGGGCGCCGCGGCTCTATAACGAAGCGAGTTAAACTAGTGTCCGTCCTCGACCAGAACGCCATCGACATCAATCCCCGCATCTCCGAGGCGGAGGTCGGCGACTACCTCGCGCTGCTGAAGCCGCGGGTGATGTCGCTCGTGATTTTCACCGCGCTGGTGGGAATGGCGATGGCGCCGGGACACTTCCACTGGGTGCTCGCGATCACCTCGCTGCTCTGCATCGCCGTCGGCGCCGGCGCCTCCGGTGCGCTCAACATGGCGCTCGAAGGCGACATCGACGCGAAGATGTCGCGCACCGCGAACCGCCCGATCCCGCGCGGCCGCATCACCCGGCCCGAGGCGATGGCGTTCGGCATGACGCTCGCCTTTTTCTCGGTGATGACGCTCGGCATCCTCGTCAACTGGATCGCGGGCGCGCTGCTCGCCTTCACCATCTTCTTCTACGTCGTGATCTACACGATGGGCCTGAAGCGCTGGACCGCGCAGAACATCGTGATCGGCGGCGCCGCCGGTGCGCTGCCGCCGGTGGTGGCCTGGGCCGCCGTGACCGGCAAGGTCGACGTCGAGCCGCTGCTGCTGTT
Source organism: Bradyrhizobium sp. CCGUVB14 (assembly GCF_024199935.1). Taxonomy (NCBI): domain Bacteria; kingdom Pseudomonadati; phylum Pseudomonadota; class Alphaproteobacteria; order Hyphomicrobiales; family Nitrobacteraceae; genus Bradyrhizobium; species Bradyrhizobium sp. CCGUVB14. The sequence goes on along the minus strand of NZ_JANADS010000001.1, from coordinate 9,404,541 downwards.
CGCGATCATCTTCTTCTGGACCCCGCCGCACTTCTGGGCGCTGGCGCTGTTCCGCTCCGACGACTATGCCCGCGCCGGCATTCCGATGCTGCCCAACGTCGCCGGTCCCGACGCGACCCGTCTGCAGATCCTGCTCTACACCATCGTGCTGATCGCAGTGGCCGCGGCGCCCTGGGCGCTCGGCTATTTTGACGCCATCTATGGCGTGACCTCGCTGGTGCTCGGCGCCGGCATGCTGGTGCTCGCGGTCAACGTCTATGTCCGCCGCGAACGCAGCCAGTCGCTGCGCGCGACGCGAAAGCTGTTTGCCTTCTCGATCCTCTATCTGTTCGCGCTGTTTGCGACCTTGCTGGCCGAGGTCGTCTTCCGGGCGCTTGCTCCGATGGTTGGGGGCGCATGATCACGGCGATGGCTAACAAACCCGAGCCAGATGGAATCGTCCTCACCGAGGCGCAGAAGAAGAGCCGTCGTCAGCGCTCCATTGCGATTGCTTTGGCGCTCGGTGTGCTCGTCATCCTTTTCTTCGCCGTTACCATGGTCAAGGGACCCGGCGTTCTAGTTCGCCCGATGTGACAGAGATGGATCAGAAGCAGACCATATCGCAGGATCAGAGCCGAACGGCCAGGAAGGGTCGTTCAGGGGGCTTGGGTCGCGATGCGCTGGTCGCTTCGATCTGCGGCGGCGTGGTCGCGCTGATGGTCGGCGCGTCCTATGCGGCGGTGCCGTTCTACAACTGGTTCTGCCGCGCCACCGGCTTCAATGGCACGACCCAGGTCGCGACCTCGGCGCCGGCCACCGGCCCGATCGCACGCAAGATCGCGGTGCGCTTCGATTCCAACGTCGCGCCGGGCCTGCCCTGGAAGTTCGAGCCTGAGCAGACCGAGGTCGAAGTCAACATCGGCCAGGTCACCACGATCTACTACACCGTGACCAACCAGGCCGCGCGCACCACCTCCGGGCAAGCCGCCTACAACGTCGCACCGCTGACGGTCGGGTCCTATTTCCAGAAGATCAACTGCTTCTGTTTCACCGAGCAGACCATGGCGCCCGGCGAGAAGCGGGAGATGCCCGTGGTGTTCTACGTCGATCCGTCGATCGTCGACGACCACGACAATGACGGGCTCGGCACCATCACGCTGTCCTACACGTTCTATCCGGTGAAGGATCCGGTGGTGAAGCCGCTTGCATCCGGTGACGACGACAAACGCAAGGGAAATCTCCAGCCGCCGGGTTGACGCTCAGGGTTGGAATAAGGGGATAAGTGCCGGACAGGCACGGGATTGAGGAGACAGACCGCAATGGCTACCGCGCAAGGCAAGCATCACGACTACCATCTGGTCGATCCCTCTCCGTGGCCGGCGGTCGGCTCGATCTCGGCCTTCATCATGGCGGTCGGCGCGATCACCTGGATGCACCACATGGTCTCGGCCGCGCCGATCATCTTCGGTATCGGCACCGTCGGCGTGCTCTACACCATGGCGAGCTGGTGGGGCGACGTGATCAAGGAAGCCCAGTACAAGGGCGACCACACCCGGGTTGTCCAGATCAGCCATCGCTACGGAATGATCCTGTTCATCGCCTCCGAGGTGATGTTCTTCGTTGCCTGGTTCTGGGCCTATTTCAACGCCGCGCTGTTCCCGGCCGACGCCGTCCACGCCACCCGCGACGCCGTGTTCGGCTGCGGCCTCGGCACTGCGGCTGGTGCGTGCACCGTGCCCGGCACCTGGCCGCCGCATGGCATCGAGACCTTCGATCCCTGGCATCTGCCGCTGCTGAACACGCTGATCCTGCTCACCTCCGGCACCACGGTCACCTGGGCGCACCACGCGCTGCTCGAGAACGATCGCCAGGGCCTGAAGTACGGCCTGATCCTCACCGTCCTCCTGGGCGCGGCCTTCACCTGCGTGCAGGCCTATGAGTACAGCCACGCCGCGTTCTCGTTCGGCGGCAACGTCTACGGCGCGACCTTCTTCATGGCGACCGGCTTCCACGGTTTCCACGTGCTGGTCGGCACCATCTTCCTGCTGGTCTGCCTGCTCCGCGCCTATGCCGGCCATTTCACGCCGACGCAGCATCTCGGCTTCGAGTTCGCCGCCTGGTACTGGCACTTCGTCGACGTGGTGTGGCTGTTCCTGTTCCTGTGCATCTATGTCTGGGGACACGGCGCCGAGGCCATGGCCCACGGCGCGCACTAAGCCGCCGCGAATCGATCCGGAAAGGGCGGCCGCAGGGCCGCCCTTTTGCTTTCCAGTGGCCGAGGCCAAACTGAAACTGTGATAGGCTTGCGCGTCATGAGCGAACCTGCCGGCACTCCCGAGTCCCAGCCCACCGTCCTGCAAAGCGCACTGCGCGGGCTCGCGTGCAAATGCCCGCGTTGCGGTGAGGGCAAGCTCTATGCGGGCTTCCTGACGCTCGCGCCGTCCTGCAACCGTTGCGGCCTCGACTACGCCTTCATCGACGCCGGCGACGGACCGGCGATCTTCATCATCATGCTGGCCGGCGCGATCGTGGTCGGCTGTGCGCTCGTCGTCGAGGTCAAATATCAGCCGCCGTTCTGGCTGCACGCGGTGTTGTGGTTTCCGCTGATCCTCGCAACCACGCTGCTGCCATTGCGCTCCATGAAATCGCTGTTGATCGCGCTGCAATTCCACCACAAGGCAGCACCTGGCCGGCTGATCGACCGCGCGAAATGAGCGAGCTTGCGCGCAAGCCGGGCGTGGCCGGCTTCATGCTGTTCACGCTTCTGCTCACCGCGGCCTTTGTCGCGCTCGGTGTCTGGCAATTGCAGCGCCGTACCGCCAAGCACGAACTGATCGCCGCACTCACCGAGCGCCTCGCGGCAGCACCGATCGCGCTGCCGCCGCCGGCACAATGGGCCGCGCTGAATCCCGCGCGCGATGAATTCCGTCGTGTCACTTTCACCGCAACCTATGCGGCCGCGCCGGATGCGATGGTCTATTCGTCCGGCTCCGCCGTGCGCAAGGATGCCTCCGGCCCCGGCACCTGGGCCTTCCTGCCGGCGCGGCTGCCGAGCGGCGAGATCGTCGTGATCGATGCGGGCTTCGTTGAGAACACGATGCAGGAGCGCAGTGTCGAGGATCGCGCGGTGAAGAAGCTCGTCACCGGCACGCCGGTCGTGCTCACCGGCTATCTGCGATTTCCCGAAGCGCCGGGATGGCTCACGCCGGCGGAAAACCGCGAGAAGCGGCTGTGGTTCGTGCGCGATCATCTGGCGATCGCAAGCGCGCTCGGCTGGGGGACGACCGCGCCGTTCTACGTCGACCTCGAGCAGCCTGCGCCCGAGAACAACATTCCACGCCCGGGGCCACTCGACGTGAATCTGAAAGACGACCATCTGCAATACGCGATCACCTGGTTCGCGCTTGCGGGCGCGGTGCTGATCGCATTCGCGGCGTGGGTGCGGGGACGACGAAAGAGCGCAGCGAATCCGTAGGTTCCCGGAGGGAACCCGGTATCGCCCGGACTTTATTATTCAGCGCATATTCACGAGGGTGACCTTAAGCCGCCTCTGGATATTCCGCGGCAAACAGGATTGCTGGCGTGCGCGATTTCGATCAGATGGGACTTGTTGTCGATTGGGTAGATGCCTGCCGCAAGGGCGACCTCGCGACGCTGCTCGACCTCTATGCCGACGATGGTGAGGTCGAATGCACGTGCAACGGCATGCAGCTTTACCGCGGCCGGCGCGAGCTCGAGACCTATTGGGGTCCGAAGCTCAACGCGTTCTCGTCGGCGGGCTTCGGCCTCGAAGAGATCCATCCCGCGCAGAACGGCGTCGATCTCGAATACTCCGTCGCGGGCGCGCTGCGCATCCGCGCCTCGTTTCGCTTCAGTGCGGAAGGCAAGATCCACAGCACGCTGTGCGAACCGGCGCAGCAGGGTCCGCATCATTGCGGTGCGTGCTAGGCGGAAATCGGGACGCCCGCGAGCGGAAGGCGGCAGCGCACATAGGTTCGATCGTCCGCGCGCAGCAGTGACAGCGATCCGCTGAGCGCGCGCACGCGCTCATGCATGCCGGTGAGACCTCGGCCGAAGACATTATCGGCGGGAAAGCCGGCGCCGTCGTCAGAGATATCGATGGCGAGCGCCTCGCCGGCGATACTCGCCTGCACATGGGCATTGCGTGCAGCGGCATGGCGCAGCACGTTGGTCAACGCCTCCTGGATCAGGCGATAGACGGTCTGGGCCAGCGGCCCGTCAATCCCGTTCAGACCAGGATCGAGCGCAGCCGTCAGGCCGATATGGGGCGCCTGTCTGCGGAAATTGTTGAGCAGCGTCTGCACGCTGGCCTCGAGTCCCAATTCCTCGATGTAGAGCGGCCGCAGCCGGTCCAGGATGCGGCGGTTGGTGTGCTGCAGCGCCTCGACGGATCGCATCACCTCCTGCATGGAGTTGCCGAGATTTCCCGTCTGCGGCGACGCCTCGCTCAGCGCGATCGTGCCGGCACGGATGCTGAACAGCAGCGGGCCAAGCTCGTCGTGCAGCTCGCGCGCGAGATCGCGGCGCTCATCGTCCTGCAGCGACACCATCCGGTGGAGCAGCTCGCGATTGTCCTGGCTCAATTGCGCGAGTGTCGCTGCCAGCGCGTTGGCTTCCTTGCAGCTCTGCCGGATTTCAGGCGGTCCGACCACCGGGATCGGCGTCGCATAATCACCGCGCCGGATGCGGGTGAGGCCCGCACCGAGATCTTGCAGCGGACGCAGTGCCGAGCCTGCGAGCACGTAGGCGATGACTGCGGTCAGTCCGGCCAGTACGACGAGGACGCCGGCGAGTGCGAGAAAGCCGGCCCATGTCTCAAACAGCGCGGCCGACAGATCGGGCGAGAACACGATGTCGCCGACGCGCTGGCTGCCGATGGTAACGGGAAATGCGATATGCAGGTCGGGGACGGCGAGGAGATCGACGAACCATCCCGGCGGGCTATGCGGGCCCTGCAGGGGCCTCGGCGCAAACGGGGGAGAACCAGCCTCCGCGGAATGGAATTGGATGTCAGACGACGCGTCGAGCCTCCCGACAAAATCGTCGAGGGTCCTGCGCGGGTTCTCGGACGACCGCAGGGCGCTGTTCAGGGCCTCGGCGACCGCCCGGGTTGATCGCTGTGCCGGTTCGTTCTCTTCGGCGAGCTGGCCGGTTGTGAAAACGTGCAGGAGAATGCCGCCCATCAGCAGAGCCGCGATGAACATCACGCCGAGCGGAAGAAACAGCTGGGTCCTGAACGAGAGTCGTTGCCACATTAGGTCAATTCTAACGCGCATCGGCGGGATTTTCTCTTTCCATTTGTTCCCGCCGGTTTATGAGTGAGATAACAAGAGAGCGTGCGATGCAAGATACCGCCAAGCTGGCGACCAGGGTCCTGATCGTCGACGACCATCCCGTGGTGCTGTCCGGTTGCCGCACCCTTTTCGCATCCGACCATTCGATCCGGATCGACGAGGCGACCGACGCGAAATCGGGCCATCGCGCCTATGTCAGCAAGCGGCCCGACGTGACCGTGATCGACATCAGCCTGCCTGACGTCTCGGGCTTCGAGCTGATGCGCCGGATCCGCAAGGACGATCCGGACGCCAAGATCATCATGTTCAGCATGAACGATGATCCGGCCTTCGTGGTGCGTGCTGTGGAGCTCGGGGCGCAGGGCTATGTCTCCAAGGGCGACGATCCCAGAATCCTGCTCAAGGCCGTACGCAAGGTGGTTGCGGGCGATAACTACATTTCGCCGCAGCTCGCGGAGGCCGTGACCTTCTCGGGCGCTGCGATCAAGGCCAATCCGGCCTCGCAGATGACGCCGCGGGAGCTCGAAATTCTCCGCCTGCTCGGGCGCGGCAACAAGATCGTCGAGGTCGCCGAGGCGCTCGGCATCTCGTACAAGACCGTTGCCAACACCACGTCCCTGCTCAAGCAGAAGCTGGGGGCCAAGAACCACTCCGACCTGATCCGGATCGCGGTCGAAATCGGGATGACCTGACGCCGTCAGGGACTGGGCCGGCTGCTCCAGGATGCAGCCGGCTCAGTCGACGGATCGGCACCGCCGCGCATCCGGGCAATGCGTGGACGACGGTGGATACCATCCGCCGACACAATGGGCCGGTGAGGCGTTCGTTCCTTATCTGAAACCTCTATCGGGAAGAAATGGCAGTCGGGTCGGGCGCCGGGCCGTCTGGTCGTCGGTCTCGACGCGGCGCATCGGGAAAAACAGGAACTTTTGGCGTTGCGCGCCGTTTTTGTGCTTGACGATTTCGTGACAGGCGACGAAAGCTCGCGGGAACGATTTTTGGGGCCGACGCCCCGGCACGGAAACCGGGTCTGCACACACAACGACAGACCTTCCAAGAGAAGGGCTGCGGCATTGCCGCAGCCCTTTTTCGTTGGGCATGGTGCGGCCCCGGAAAACACTCTATGGTGCCGCAAAGCCTCTGGCTGTGAACTAGGAACATCGTGAAATCAAAGGCTTAAGGCCCGAATTCAGGTCGGGCCGGCCTTTGGAGGGCAGTTTGACTCGTTATATCTCGACCCGGGGCGAGGCCCCTGAGCTTGGCTTCTGCGACGTGATGCTGACCGGGCTCGCCCGCGACGGCGGCCTGTATGTGCCGGTGACCTGGCCGCAGCTCTCCGTCGAGACCATCGCCGGCTTCTTTGGCCGCCCCTATTGGGAGGTCGCGGTCGACGTTATCCGTCCCTTCGTCGGCGGCGAGATTTCGGATGCCGAGCTCGGCCGCATGGCGAACGAGGCCTACGCCACCTTCCGTCATCCGGCCGTGGTGCCGCTGCGCCAGATGTCGCCGCATCAATTCGTGCTGGAGCTGTTCCACGGTCCGACGCTCGCCTTCAAGGACGTGGCGATGCAGCTGATCTCGCGGCTGATGGACCATGTGCTTGCCAAGCGTGGCCAGCGCACCACCATCGTGGTCGCGACCTCCGGCGATACCGGAGGTGCCGCGGTCGAGGCCTTCGCGGGGCTCGAGAATGTCGACCTCATCGTGCTGTTCCCGCACAAGCGCATCTCCGAGGTGCAGCAGCGGATGATGACGACGACCGGCGCGGCCAACGTCCACGCGCTCGCCATCGAGGGCAATTTCGACGATTGCCAGGCACTCGTGAAGGGGATGTTCAACAACCATCGCTTCCGCGATGCGACCTCGCTGTCCGGTGTCAATTCCATCAACTGGGCCCGCATCGTCGCGCAGGTGGTCTATTATTTCACCTCCGCGGTCGCCGCCGGCGCACCGGCGCGCGCGGTGGACTTCATCGTGCCGACCGGAAATTTTGGCGATATTTTTGCAGGCTACGTTGCCAAGCGCATGGGCCTTCCCGTGCGCACCCTGCGCATCGCAGCCAACGTCAACGACATCCTCGCCCGCACGCTCAAGACCGGCATCTACGAGGTGCGCGAGGTGCACGCGACCGCCTCGCCCTCGATGGACATCCAGATCTCCTCGAATTTCGAGCGCCTGCTGTTCGAAGCGAGCAAGCGCGACGCGGCGAGCGTGCGCCGGCTGATGGACTCGCTGAAACAGTCGGGCCGCTTCGTGCTGCCGGATGCGACGCTGGCCGCGATCCGCGAGGAATTCGACGCCGGCCGTGCCGACGAGACCGAAACGGCGGCTGCGATCCGTGCCGCCTGGCGCGAGGCCGGCGAGCTCGTCGATCCCCATACGGCCGTGGCGCTCGCCGTCGCCGATCGCGACACCACCGATACGACCGTGCCCAACATCGTGCTCTCGACCGCCCATCCCGCCAAATTCCCTGATGCCGTGGATGCGGCCTGCGGCCAGCGGCCGCAACTGCCGGCCTGGCTCGACGGTCTCATGACCAAATCCGAACATATGAAGGTGATGAAGAACGATCAGGCCGAGGTCGAGCGGTTCGTGCTGTCGGTCAGCCGTGCCGCAAAACAGGGAGTTGCCGGATGAGCGTCGAGATCTCCAAGCTTGCGTCCGGCCTGACCGTCGTCACCGACAACATGCCGCATCTCGAGACCGCCGCGCTCGGCGTCTGGGCCGGCGTCGGCGGCCGCGACGAGAAGCCGAACGAGCATGGCATCTCGCACCTGCTCGAGCACATGGCGTTCAAGGGCACCACGGGGCGCTCCTCGCGCGAGATCGTCGAGGAGATTGAGGCGGTCGGCGGCGACCTCAATGCCGGCACCTCGACCGAGACGACGTCCTATTATGCCCGGGTGATGAAGGCCGACGTGCCGCTGGCGCTCGACGTGCTCGCCGACATCCTGGCCAATCCCGCCTTCGAGCCCGACGAGCTCGAGCGCGAGAAGAACGTTATCGTGCAGGAGATCGGCGCGGCCCAGGACACGCCCGACGACGTCGTGTTCGAGCATCTCAACGAGCTCTGCTATCCCGACCAGCCGATGGGCCGCTCGCTGCTCGGCACCGCCAAGACCCTGCGCGCCTTCAACCGCGACTCGCTGCGCGATTATCTCTCGACGCATTACCGCGGGCCCGACATGGTGGTCGCGGCGGCAGGTGCGGTCGATCACAAGCAGGTCGTCGCCGAGGTCGAGAAGCGCTTTGCGAGTTTTGACGCGACGCCCGGGCCGAAGCCGCAGGCGGCTCAGTTCGGCAAGGGCGGCGCCAAGGTCGTGCATCGCGAGCTGGAGCAGGCGCACCTGACGCTGGCGCTGGAAGGCGTGCCGCAGACCGATTTGTCGCTGTTCTCGCTCCAGGTCTTCACTAACATCCTCGGCGGCGGAATGTCGTCGCGGCTGTTCCAGGAAGTCCGCGAGAAGCGCGGCCTCTGCTATTCGATCTACTCGTTTCACGCGCCCTATACCGACACTGGCTTCTTCGGCCTCTACACCGGCACCGATCCCGCCGACGCGCCGGAGATGATGGAGGTCGTGGTCGACATCATGAACGATTCGGTCGAGACCCTGACCGAAGCCGAGATTGCGCGGGCCAAGGCTCAGATGAAAGCGGGCCTGCTGATGGCGCTGGAGAGCTGCTCTTCGCGCGCCGAGCAGCTGGCCCGGCACGTGCTGGCCTATGGCCGGCCGCAGACGGTGCAGGAGCTGGTGGCCCGGATCGACGCGGTCAGCGTCGAATCGACCCGCGATGCGGCGCGTGCACTGCTTTCGCGCAGCCGCCCTGCGGTGGTTGCATTGGGCAGCGGCAGGGGTCTGGACACGGCGGTGTCTTTTGCGGAAGGATTGACGAAGGCGCGGGCCAAGGCGCGGCTGCATTAGGAGCCGCGCGAACCGCGCCGTCCCGGGAAGCATCACCATGGCCCTGTTTCGCCTGCCATCCAGTGGACCTGCTGCTCTCGCCCCCCGCGGCAACGGATTGTTGCTGCGCGCGCCGCAGATGTCGGATTTCCTGCAGTGGGCGCATCTGCGCGAGACCAGCCGCGATTACCTGACCCCGTGGGAGCCGATCTGGCCGTCGGACGATTTGACCCGGTCCGGCTTTCGCCGCCGCCTGCGCCGCTATTCCGAGGATATCGCCGCGGACCGCTCCTACCCCTTCCTGATCTTCCGCGAGCTCGACGGCGCCATGGTCGGCGGCATCACGCTCGCCAATGTGCGGCGCGGCATCGTCCAGGCCGGCACCATCGGCTATTGGGTCGGCCAGCCCCACGCCCATCGCGGCTACATGACCGCGGCGCTGCGGGTGCTGCTGCCGACGCTGTTCGGCGAGCTCAATCTGCATCGGGTCGAGGCCGCCTGCATCCCCACCAATGCGCCGTCGATCCGGGTGCTGGAGAAGTGCGGCTTCTCCCGCGAGGGCCTTGCGCGCCGCTATCTCTGCATCAACGGGGTCTGGCAGGACCATCTGCTGTTCGGCCTGCTGCACGAGGATTTTCGCGGCTGAACGCGCGCCAAAGTCAGCTTTTCCTGCCTTTTTTCCTGCCTTGGGATCGCCGATTTTGGCGATATAAACCGCATCACACCGGCGATCGGCCGGAATGTTGTCATGGAGTACAGGCGTTGATGAACGAGCTTCGCTCATTGCGGAATGCGCTGCGGCGGGGTCCGGTGATCGCACTGGCGCTGTCGGTGTCGTTCGCATCCGTCTCGCCGGTCGCGGCACAGTCTCTGACCGACCGCTTCAAGAATCTGTTCGGTGGCCAATCCGACGATGCGGCCAAGCCGGCGCCGGCGCCGGGCCAGCCGGCGGCCGATGACGACATCGATTGCCCGCAGGTCACGGTGCGCGCCGGAGCCTCCACCTATGGGGTCGGGGCGACAGGCAAGCCGGCCGTCGGCAACGACGTGCGCTTCCAGGCCTCGATCACCAAGATGGCGCGCGAATGCGTCCGCAACGGCGGCGAGATCACCGCGCGCATCGGCATCCAGGGCCGCGTCATCGCCGGCCCAGCCGGCGCGCCGAACACGGTCGAGGTTCCGCTGCGCGTCGCCGTGGTGCTGGGCGGCGTCGGCGAGAAGGTGATCGCCTCGAAAGCCTACCGGACCACGGTCGCGATGTCGGAAGGCGGCAGCGTGCCGTTTACGTTCATTGCCGAGGACCTGTCCTACCCGGTGCCGTCAGCCGCAGTCGCCGACAACTACATCTTCTATGTCGGCTTCGACCCGCAGGCGCTGACGCCCGAGCCGAAGGCGCGGAAGAAGAAGTAGGGCCACACGCTCAGCTGTCGCCGCAATTTCCGCTGTCATCACCCGCCTTGTGCGCAATTGCGCACTGGGGCGAGTGATCCAGTATTCCAGAGACGTCAGTCGTTCACCGGGAGGCCGCGGCGTACTGGATGCCCCGCCTTCGCGGGGCATGACACCTGTGTTGTGGTCGAGGTCTCGCACCAACAAAAAAGCCGGCGCTCATCGCGCCGGCTTTTTGATGGGTGAGGCGTCTGCCCTCAGTTCAGCTTCTGGCGAACCTCGGTGATGCCCTTGGCGAGCAGATCGTCGGCGACCTGGCCCTTGACCGACTGCGACAGGATCGTGGAGGCGGCCTGGACGGCGGCTTCCGCGGCTGCGGCGCGAACATCGGCCAGCGCCTGCGCCTCGGCGAGCGCAATCTTGCTCTCCGCGGTCTTGGTGCGGCGGGCGACGAAGTCTTCCATCTTCGCCTTGGCCTCGGTCGCGATGCGCTCGGCTTCGGACTTGGCGTTGGCGATGATGTCGGCGGCCTCGCGCTCGGCCGAGGCACTGCGCGCCTTGTAGTCGGCGAGCACCTTGGCGGCTTCCTGCTTGAGGCGCGTCGCGTCGTCGAGCTCGGCCTTGATGCGCTCGGCGCGGTGGTCGAGCGCGGTCATCGCCGACTTGAAGACCCCGAGATAGCCGAACACGACCATCAGGATCACGAAGGCGACGGCGACCCAGGTTTCAGGATCGAAGAACATCTCGACTAACCCTTCAAGGACGCGTCAACGGCAGCACTGACCGAGGCCGCATCCGGAACAACGCCGGTGAGCTGCTGGACGATGGTGCCTGCCGCATCGGCCGCGATGCCGCGGACGTTGCTCATGGCGGTCGCGCGGGTCGAGGCGATGGTCTTCTCCGCCTCGGCGAGCTTGGCCGCCAGCTGCTCTTCCAGGGCCTTGCGCTCGGCGTCCGCCTGCGCATTCGCCTTGTCGCGGGATTCGTTGCCGATCGCCTGTGCCCGCGAACGCGCCGAAGCGAGCTCGCCTTCATAGGCCTTCAGCGCCGCCTCGGACTGATCCTTCAGCTTCTGCGCTTCGGCGAGGTCACCCTCGATCTTGTTCTGACGCGCTTCGATCGCGCCGCCGACCTTCGGCAGAGCGAGCTTGGACACGATCACGTAAAGCAGGACGAAGAAGATCGCGAGCGACACCAGCTGTGAAGCAAAAGTGCTGCTCTCGAACGGCGGAAAGCCGCCGCCGTGATGACCGCCATCGGCTTCGGTGTGGGCGCCCGCCGCCGGTTCTTTTGCCCCGCCATGACTCTCGGCCATGGAGTACTCCTGTTGCTGTCACGCGCCGCTTCGGATGAAGCGGCGCGAAAGAAGTCGTTCTTAGAAAACGAACAGCAGAAGCAGCGCGATCAGCAGCGAGAAGATGCCGAGCGCTTCGGTCACGGCGAAGCCGAAGATCAGGTTGCCGAACTGGCCCTGAGCGGCCGACGGGTTGCGAACGGCTGCGGCGAGGTAGTTGCCGAAGATCACGCCCACGCCGACGCCCGCACCGCCCATGCCGATGCACGCGATGCCCGCGCCGATAAGTTTTGCTGCTGCCGGATCCATTTTAGACTCCTTGGAAGAAAGATTGGGTTGTGGGTGGAAATTCCCCGGACCGCTCAGTGTCCCGGATGAATGGCGTCGTTGAGATAGATGCAGGTCAGGATCGCAAACACATAGGCTTGCAGGAACGCGACCAGGATCTCGAGGGCGTAAAGCGCGATCGTGAGCGCCAGCGGCAGCACGCCGCCGACCCAGCCGAGGGCGCCGAGGGAGAAGCCCAGCATGGCGACGAAGCCCGCGAACACCTTCAGCGCGATGTGGCCGGCCAGCATGTTGGCGAACAGACGAATGCTGTGCGAGACCGGGCGCAGGAAGAACGACAGGACTTCGATGAACATGACCAGCGGCAGGATGTAGCCGGGGACGCCATGCGGAACGAAAATCGAGAAGAATTTCAGGCCGTTCTTGGCGACGCCGTAGATCAGAACGGTGAAGAAGACCAGCAGCGCGAGTCCTACGGTAACGATCAGGTGGCTTGAGATCGTGAAGGTGTAGGGGATGACGCCGACCAGGTTCGAGACGCAGATGAACATGAACAGCGAGAAGATCAGCGGGAAGAACTTCATGCCTTCCGCGCCGGCCGTCGAACGGATGGTCGAGGCGACGAATTCGTAGGAAATCTCGGCGACCGACTGGAGGCGCCCGGGAACCAGCTGCGTGCCGCTGGCAAGCATCAGGATCGAGATGATGGCGACGGCCACCAGCATGTAGAGCGATGAATTGGTGAAGGCGATCGTATGATTGCCGATATGGCCGATCGTGAAGAGAGGCTCGATGTTGAACTGGTGGATCGGATCGATTTTCATCGGCGCGGCATCTCTTGGTCTGCCGGGCTAGCCGGCGTGTCTCGGTCTGCCGGCCGGGCCGGCCCGCACCGGCGGAGCCGGTGCGAAAATTCCTCTCCTGTTCGGATCGGCCCTAAGAACCACCGCGCCTGTTCTGACCCGCGCCCGCCGATCTCACCACATTCACCACGCCGGCCACGAAGCCCAGCAGCAGGAACACGATAAATCCGAAAGGCGACGTCGACAGCAAGCGGTCGAACCCCCAGCCAATCCCCGCTCCGACAGCGACACCGGCGACCAACTCGGAGGATAACCGAAAACCAAGCGCCATCGCCGAGGCTCTGGCCGCTCCGTCTCCACCGTCACCTGCGGGTTGCTCGGTCTTGATCTTGCGGTCGCGAAATTCCGACAACCGCTTATCAAGACTTCCGAGCCGTTCGGAAAGCGCAGCTTCCTCGGGCGATCTATCGCGATCTCCATTCTCGCCGTGTCCCGTGTCTTGAGCCATGCCACGAAGACCAGAAACGCCGCGGTTGAATGGAAATTACGCCCGCCACCCTCAAAAGCCGCGCGGACCATACTGACCGCTCATAATCAAGTCAAGCCAAGTCACGATCGCGTCGTGTTCGTTTATGTATCTGATTTGATTGATGATATTGGCTTTTGCGCCAGCGCTGCACACAGCGTGACGCCGCACCGCAGCAGCTCTCCGCACGATCTGCCGACGGGACCGACATTTCGCCGTGGCTTCGGGATCAAAGGAGGCGCCACCATCGTTGATTCCGCGGATGCGGTTTTGGCGGCGGATTCGAACGCGCGGGCGGTGCGCCGTCGCCCGCCGGGGTGTAGAATTTCGGGATGTGCCACCTGCGCGGCGTGGCGGAGAGCGCGATGAGACCGGCGAAATCATCCACAACATCATGGTGTGCTGCGGCGATCGTTGCCGTGATGACGGTCAGTGGCGGCCTGGTTGCCGCGCAATCGGCACCCGACGGGGAAAACGGCCGCTACAGCATGACCCCGATTCCCGAGGGCGTCTTGCGGCTCGACACCCGCACCGGCACGGTCTCGACCTGCACCAAGAATGGCGCCGGCTGGGCCTGCTACGCCGTGCCTGACGAGCGCTCCGCGCTCGATGCCGAGATCGGCCGCCTCCAGGCCGAGGTGGAGAAGCTGAAGGCGCAGGTCGCCGCCGGTCCGACCGTCTCCGGCAAGATCGACGAGGCCTTGCCGAAATCGGATTCCTTGAAGAAAGGCGAGCCCAAGGTCGCGGAGGGGGATCGCAAGCTCGAGATCCCGCTGCCCAGCGACCAGGATCTCGATCGGGCGATGTCGTTCCTGGAAAAGGCGTGGCGCCGGCTGATCGACATGGCCAACCGCGTGCAGAGGGACGTGTCGGGGAAGATTTGATCTATCCACATGCCCACCCTACGACAGCTTTCGAGTTGAGAGACGTTTGATGACATCCGCCAAATCCGTCACACGCTCGGCGCCATCGACCGTGCAGGCCACCACGATCGTATCCTCGCTGCTCACCGTGCAGACGCCCGGTCGCGGCTTCACAGATTTCACCAGCGAGGTGGCGAAGTTCATCAACGAGGCCCGCGCAGGCGAGGGCGCGTTGACGCTGTTCATCCGGCACACCTCGGCGTCGCTGACGATTCAGGAGAACGCCGACCCTTCCGTGCTCGTCGATCTCACCACCGCGCTGTCACGGCTGGCGCCGGAAAACGTGCCGTGGACACATGATACCGAAGGGCCCGACGACATGCCCGCACACATTAAGACGATGCTGACGCAGACATCGCTGCACGTGCCGGTGCTGGGCGGCAGGCTCGCGCTCGGCACCTGGCAGGGAATCTATCTGGTCGAGCATCGCGCACGTCCGCACCGGCGCGAAATCGTGCTGCAGTTCATCGGCAGCAACAAGTAGCGCTGCCGGAAAAGCAAACCGGCCGCGGATCGCTCCGCGGCCGGTTGTTTTGTCAGTGTCTGCGTAGCGACTTACATCTTGGTGATGTCGACGTCCTTCGTTTCGGGGACGAAGAGGAAGCCGACCACGGCCGTGATCAACGCGAAGCCGACCGGGTACCACAGGCCGGAGTAGATATCGCCGGTCGAGGCGGTGATCGCGAAGGCGGTCGCCGGCAGCAGGCCGCCGAACCAGCCGTTGCCGATATGGTAGGGCAGCGACATCGAGGTGTAGCGGATGCGGGTCGGGAACAGTTCGACCAGCATGGCCGCGATCGGGCCGTACACCATGGTGACGTAGATCACGAGGATGAACAGCAGCCCGATGACGGCCGATACCTGCGGACGGAAGATGTCGAAGGGGTGCGCCATCTTGATGATGCCCGCGTCCCCTACCTTCGGATAGCCCGCCGCCTGTACCGCCGCGGTGATCGCGGGGTTCGACGTCTTGGCATCGGTGTAGGGCACTTCCTTGTCGTTGACCGTGATCTTCACCGCGCCGGCCGGTCCCGGAACGGTGGAGTACTTCACCGACGACTGGGCGAGGAAGGCGCGTGCCGTGTCGCAAGGCGCCGTGAAGACGCGGGTGCCGACCGGGTTGAACAGATCGCCGCAGCTTGCGGGATCCGCCACCACCTGCACCTTGACCGTTTCATAGGCCTTTTCCAGCGCCGGGTTGGCGTTGGAGGAGATCATCTTGAAGATCGGGAACAAAGTCAGTGCGCCGATCAGGCAGCCTGCCAGGATGATCGGCTTGCGGCCGATCCGGTCGGACAGCGCGCCGAACACCAGGAAGAAGCCGGTGCCGAGCAGCAGCGACCAGGCGATCAGCAGGTTGGCGGTGTAACCGTCGACCTTCAGGATCGATTGCAGGAAGAACAGCGCGTAGAACTGGCCCGTGTACCAGATCACCGCCTGGCCCATGGTCAGACCGAACAGTGCCAGGATCACGATCTTGGCGTTGCTCCAGGTGGCGAAGGCCTCGGTCAGCGGCGCCTTGGAGCCCTTGCCCTCGTCCTTCATGCGCTGGAACACCGGCGATTCGTTCAGGCGCAGACGGATCCAGACCGAGATGCCGAGCAACGCAACCGACACCAGGAACGGAATGCGCCAGCCGCCCCAATAGGCGCCGGGCGCACCGGCAAAGGCAGCTTCGCCGGTCGCCGAGCGGGTGAACAGGATCACCAGCAGCGACAGGAACAGGCCGAGCGTCGCGGTGGTCTGGATGAAGGAGGTGTAGTAGCCGCGCTTGCCCTGCGGGGCGTGCTCGGCGACGTAGGTTGCCGCACCGCCATATTCACCGCCGAGGGCGAGGCCCTGCAGCAGGCGCAGGCCGATCAGGATGATCGGAGCCGCGATGCCGATCTGGGCGGCACCCGGCAGCAGGCCGACGATGAAGGTCGACAGACCCATGATCAGGATGGTGACGAGGAAGGTGTATTTGCGGCCGACGATGTCGCCGACGCGGCCGAACACGATCGCGCCGAACGGGCGCACCAGGAAGCCTGCCGCAAAGGCCAGCAGCGCGAAGATGTCACGCGTGGCCTGGTCGAACATCGGCTTGCCGTCGGCGCCGGCGATGGTGAAGAACTGCGTGCCGATGATGCCGGCCAGCGATCCGTAGAGATAGAAGTCGTACCACTCGAAGACGGTGCCGAGGGACGAAGCGAGGATGACGAACCTCTCGTCCTTCGTCATGCCGGTCGACCGTGCCGACGTTGCAGCTAGTGTGGACATCGTGAATGCGCTCCCCGAAATTCGTTTCCTCGCGTCCCGGCTGTCCGGGCATGCCGGATCAACCTGGGTCTTGCCCCCAAGGTAACATCGGCGTGAAACCCGGCCCAATACGACTTTCGGCCTTGCGCACTGACACGCAACTGACGGTGCTGACATATAGTGCCGCGCCGCGAGAGACCGCCTGCGGATTAACCCCTTTCCCGCAAAGGAATAATGTGCCCTTGCATGCCACGGCCGGCCGGGGAAGAATTGACCATTGCGCCGGTCCGGACTACTGGCGCTGACGTGAACGACAGCATGAGATCGATGAGCGCTCCCTCCACCCATCTCGTCATTGCCGATGACCATCCGCTGTTCCGCGATGCGCTGCGGCAGGCGGTGGCAGGCGTCCTCTCGACGGCGAAGATCGACGAGGCCGGGTCGTTCGAGGATCTGACCAAACTGCTGGAACAGACCTCCGACGTCGACCTGGTCCTGCTCGACCTCTCGATGCCGGGCATCTCCGGCTTCTCCGGCCTGATCTATCTGCGCGCACAATATCCGGCGATCCCGGTGGTGATCGTCTCGGCCTCCGACGACAGTGCCACGATCCGGCGCTCGCTCGATTTCGGCGCCTCCGGCTTCATCCCGAAGCGGTTCGGCGTCGAGACGCTGCGCGACGCCATCCTCAAGGTCATGGAGGGCGACGTCTGGGTTCCCGCCGACACCGACCTGTCGGCCGCTTCCGATCCCGACATGACAAAGCTGCGCGATCGCCTGGTGACGCTGACGCCGCAGCAGGTGCGGGTGCTGATGATGCTGTCCGAAGGACTGCTCAACAAGCAGATCGCCTACGAGCTCGGCGTCTCCGAGGCGACCATCAAGGCGCACGTCTCGGCCATCCTGCAGAAGCTCGGCGTCGAGAGCCGGACCCAGGCCGTGATCGCCGCCGCCAAGATCGCCGGCGGCCAGTGGAGGCAGGGCACGCCGACGGGGTAGGGCGCTTACTCTTTAGTTCGCGAATGTCCCTGGCTGGCGGGGAAGTAAATCCTATATCCTCTGGGAGAACCCATCCGCAGGAGCCCGCGATGCTCGGTTCGATAGCGTTCGCTTTGGTTGTTGTCGCCTTGATGATTTGGTGCGGGCGCGTAACGGCCAATTTCGCGGAAGAGAGAGGCCGGTCGAGACGCGTTTGGTTCCTCTGCGGAGCGCTATTCTTCCCCCTCTTCCCGGCTCAATGGTTCGTCTTGGGGCTACTACCCAAAAAGTAAGGGCGCCTCAGTTGGCGGCTTCCTGGGTCCCGGCTCTGCGCAGCAGCGTTTCACGCTGCGGCGCGTCCGGGACACAAGAGACCTACAGGCTCTCCAAAATCTCGTTGGCTACTCGGATGTCCGCCGTCGCGGAGCCCGCGACGTATCCTTCGAGCGCGGATTGAAGCAACAGTTTCGCGTCCTCGCGCCGCCCGCGCTCGCCGATGAGCGTTGCGAGATCAATCGCCGCGCGCAGCTCCCAGGCTTTCGCGCCAGCGCGGCGGCTCTGTTCCAGCGACTGCTGGAGAAGGTCCTCCGCTTCCTCGATGTTCGGCTGTGGCCGCGAGAGCAGGACCTTGCCCTTCATGCGCAGCAGCTCGGGCATGTACAGATGATCTCCGCTCCGTTCGACCAGACGGATCGCATCGTCGACCAGATGCGCGCTTCTCTCGATTTGTCCGAGCGCGAGATGCCCCTGCACCAGCGCGATGTTGAACGTCGTGGTGAGCAGCTCGTAGCCGGACTCGTGGAGTTCCTGCAGGCAGCGCTCGATCGTCGCGACACCGCACTCTGCGTCGTCGCGCCGGATCGCGAGCTCGCCTTTGACGCCTCGGCCGGCCGCGAGATAGGGTCCCATCGAGCGCGAATAGGCGTGAGCGATGAAGCGGTCGATGTTCTCGTCCGCAGCGGTGAGGTCACCGGTCCAGAGGTCGATCGAGACCGCCCAGATCAGCGCGATGCAGAGCGTGATCGGATGATCCATCTGTGCGGCCTCGGCAACGGTCTGTTGCGCCAGCTGCCGTGCCTGCTCGGGGTGGCCTTGCAACCACAGCTCGCGCGCCAGCGAGATGCCGGCCCGGTTGCGATGGTCAAAGCCATAGACCGTGCTGATCCGCTCCGTGCCGGGCCCGCGCCAGGCCGCCTCCAGCATCTTCAGCGCGTCGCGATGCGCGCCGTCCAGATGCAGCGAGACGCCGAGCAGGGACTGCGCAAGCGCAAGCGACGCAGGATCGCCCAGTGCTTCGGCGACGACGAGGCTCTGTCGCGCAAAGTCGAGCGCAGCCTCGAACTGACCGATGCGCTCGTGGAAGATGTGCATGCGGCCGAGCAACTGCAGCTGATTTGGCGCATCGCCGAGCGTTTCCGCGATGGCAAGGGCCCGGGTCAGGGCGTTGCGCGCGGCTTCGCTGCCGCCGCGCGTGAACATCAGGGTCAATCCGAGCGCGGCCTGCAGATGCATCTCGTCTGCGCTGCCGCGCGAGGCGGAATCGATCGCCACCAGCGCCCGCTCGGACCAGCGCCGGCATTCGGTCAGCAGGGACATCGCGAGGAAAATGGGCGCTGCAGCCGCGGCGAGCGCAATGCCGATGCCGACATCGCCGGCGGCGCCAAAGCACCAGTCGAGCGCGGCACGCACGTTGTGAAGTGCCGAGAAATGGATGGCGCGCTCATCGGCGCTTGGTACCGTCGCCCATTTGGTGCCGGCCTGTTGCAGCCATCGCCTGTAATAGGCGGCGTGGCGGGCCGCGAGGGCGGCTCCGTCGCCGCTCTCGATCGCAAGCAGATAGGCGCGCGTCGTGTCGAGCAGGCGGTAGCGCATCATGGCGCCGATCGGCCGCGGCGCGACCATCGATTTGGCGACCAGGCTGTCGATGGCGTCGAACAGACGCGAGCGGTCGACCTGCTCGTCAGGCACGACCTCGAGCGCGGCGTCGATGGTGAAATGCCCGGCGAAGACCGCGAGCCTGCGCAGCACCAGGCGTTCCAGCTCGGACAGCAGTTCGTAGCTCCAGTCCAGCGTGGCCTGCAGCGTCTTCTGCCGCGGCGGCGCGGTGCGCTGCCCCTGCCAGAGCAGGTTGAGGCGCTCGTCAAGCAGCGTCGCCGTCTGCTCCAGGCCATAGGCTTCGACCCGGCCGGCTGCGAGCTCGATCGCGAGCGCCATGCCGTCGAGCTTGCGGCAGATTCGAGCGGCAATGGCGGCATTGGCATCGTCGAGCACGATCTGGGCGCCGCCGGCTTTTGCGCGTTCGAGGAAGAGTTCGAGCGCGGGGTAGGTCCTGGCGATCGCGGCCGTCAGTCCGGACTCATCGGGCGGCACGCCAAGCGGCGCCAGCCGGTAGACCTGCTCGCCCTCGACGCGCAGCGCCTCTCGGCTGGTGGCGAGGACATGGACCTGCGGCGCGGCTTGAAAGATCTCGGCTGCGAGCGGTGCTGCCGCCGCAATCACATGCTCGCAATTGTCCAGCACCAGCAACATGCGCTTGTCGCGCAGATGCGCGAGCAAGGCCGGCATCGGATCGTCGGCCTGGGCCGGCAGTCCGAGCATCAGCAGCAGCGAGGTGATCACCAGATCGGGATCGCTGAGTGCGGCAAGATCAACGAAGTGTGCAGCGTCGGCGAATGTTGCGAGCAGGTCGTGCGCGATCGCGACTGCAACAGCGGTCTTGCCGACGCCACCGGGGCCGACGATCGTGACGAAGCGGGAGGTGATCAGCTTGTCCGATACGGCGGCGACCGCGTCGGCGCGTCCGACCATGCGCTGCAATCGGTTAGGTAGTTTTACGGGCGGCAATTCCGCGCGCGGCGCCAGGCGCGGCTCAGCCCGAGCGCCGATTTGCGAGATCGGCGCCACGAAGCAGTAGCCGCGGCCCGACAGCGTCGTGATGTAGCGGGCGCCGTCCTTGCCGTCGCCGAGCGCCTTCCGGAGTGCCGCGATATGGAATCGCAGATTGGTTTCCTCGACCGCCATCCCGGGCCAGACCAGGCCCATCAGGTCCCATTTGCTGACGACCTCGTTCGGCCGCGACATCAGCGCGATCAGCGTATCGAAACTCTTGGCGCCCATCGGCAGCGCGACGCCGTCGCGCGTCACCAGCCGCTCATGCAGCGTCACGATGAATGGCCCGAACGACAATGTTGTTGCGGCAGGCCCGATCGGCGCGGTCATCACGAAATCTTGCTCATTTGCAGAACCGGATAACGAGCGCGCAGCGATCCGGCAAGGCCACCCTTGCAGCGGCATCAGGCCGCGTTTGCAGGCCTCGCCATCGGGTTCCCGGCCAGCCTCACAACATCTCACAACTCCAAACGGGCGCCCCGCGTAACACGCTGATAGTCAGTTGCGTAACGACGAGGAGGCTTCATCATGAGCCAAACGGAAAAACTGCTCTACACGGCGCGGACCCGCACCGCCGGCGGGCGTCAGGACGGCATGTCCCGCAGCTCTGACGGCCGTCTTGATGTGCGGCTGTCGCCGCCAGGCAGCGCCGGCATCGGCACCAACCCCGAGCAATTGTTCGCCGCCGGCTGGTCTGCTTGCTTCGAGGGTGCGATGGAGATCGCAGCGCGCAAGCGGAAAATCGTGCTTCCAAGCAAAAGCGCGATCGATGCGGAAATCGATCTCGTCCTCGACGAAGGCGCTTACGCACTCAGAGCGCGCCTTGGCGTCAGCCTGCCCGGCCTCGATCGCGATGTCGCGCGCGATCTGATCGATGAGGCGCACCAGACCTGTCCCTATTCCAAAGCCGTTCGCGGCAACATCGACGTGACAGTCGATCTGATCTGACAATTCCGACGACCATCAACAAGGATCACGACCATGACACAGATTATCGACCAGCACCGCCGCCAGTTCCTCGGTGTGGCCGCCGGGACCGTTGCCGTCGGTCTCGGCGTGATCGACCTCGCGCGCGCCGAGACCGAGACGCCGCGATCCTCCAATGCCTCATTCGGCGCGATCAAGCAGATCAATGCCGGTGTGCTCAACATCGGTTACGCCGAAGCCGGCCCCGCGACCGGTCCGGTGGCGATCCTGCTCCACGGCTGGCCCTACGATATTCACAGCTTCGTCGATGTCGCGCCGATCCTGGCGCAGGCCGGTTATCGCGTCATCATCCCCTATCTGCGTGGCTACGGCTCGACCCACTTCCTCTCCAGCGAGACGCTGCGCAATGGCGAGCCGGCCGCGCTGGCCGTCGACATCATCGCGCTGATGGATGCGCTCAACATCAAGAAGGCGGTCGTTGCCGGCTTCGACTGGGGCGCGCGGACCGCCGATATCATTGCGGCACTGTGGCCGGAGCGCTGCCGCGCGCTGGTGTCGGTCAGCGGCTACCTGATTTCCAGCCAGGCCGCGGGCAACGCGCCGCTGCCGCCGGCCGCCGAGCTGCAATGGTGGTACCAGTTCTATTTCGCCACCGAGCGCGGCCGCGCCGGCTACGAGAAGTACACGCATGACTTCGCGAAGCTGATCTGGAAGCTGGCCTCGCCGCAGTGGAAGTTCGACGACGCCACCTTCGATCGCAGCGCGAAGGCGTTCGAGAACAAGGATCACGTCGCGATCACGATCCACAATTATCGCTGGCGGCTCGGGCTCGCCAAGGGCGAGGCGAAGTACGAGGAGATCGAAAAGAAGCTCGCGGCAACACCGGTCATCGATGTGCCGACCATCACGATGGAGGGCGACGCCAACGGCGCACCGCATCCCGATCCCAGCGCCTACGCCAAGAGATTCTCCGGCCGCTACGATTACCGCCTGATCACCGGCGGCATCGGCCACAATCTGCCGCAGGAAGCGCCGCAAGCCTTTGCCAAGGCCGTCATCGATGCCGACGGCGGCGCCTGAGCGCTCGTTCAAGACCTCGGTCCGGCCTGCGCCGGACCGAGGCGATGCCGCGATCCCAGCTTGAAGAAAAGACATGCCGTCCATCGAATCCAAAACGAAAAAATCCTCCTATGCCATGGTCATCACGCTGGCCGTGCTGCTGCTCGTCGTTCTCCTGACCTGCGTGCCCTATCTGGTCTCGATCGCGCTGGCGGAAGGCCCTGCGACGGAAGCTGCGTCGCCGATCTTCGGCGTCACGATTCCTTCGGGCTACAAGCAGTGGGAGCTGATCGCGCCGGCCGAGGAAGCGGCGCCGCTGAATGAGCTGCGTGCCGTCGTCGGCAACCAGACCGCGATCGATGCCTATCAGGGTGGCAAGCTGCCGTTTCCCGATGGCACCATCCTGGTGAAGCGTGCCTGGAAGCGCACGCAGTCCCCCGACTTCGCATCCGCGACCATTCCGGGCGCCGCCACCACGGTCCAGGTCATGGTCAAGGACTCCAAGAAATATGCCGCGACCGGCGGCTGGGGCTTTGGCCGCTTCATCAACGGCAAGCCGGTGGACGAAGCGCAACATCGCACCTGTTTCGCGTGCCACGAAGCACGGGCCAAGGGCCATGACTACGTCTTCACGCGGCTCGCGCCCTAAGGAGGTCTCATCGTGAAGACATGGTTCATCAGCGGCAGCTCGCGCGGGATCGGGCGTGCGATCGCGGAAGCCGCGCTTACGGCCGGGGATCAGGTGGTTGCGACCGCCCGCGGCATCGGCCCGCTCGAGCCCCTGCGCGGACGCTTTGGTGAACGGCTGCGGCTCGCAACGCTCGACGTCACCGATGAGGCGGCCGCGCAAGCCGCGATCGCGCTTGCCGTCGAGGCCTTCGGCGGCATCGACGTGGTGGTGAACAACGCCGGCTACGGCGAGCTCGGATCGGTCGAGGACACGAGCCTGGAGTCATTCCGTCAGCAGATCGAAGCCAATCTGATCGGCACCATCATCGTCACGAAAGCGGCGATCCCGGTGCTGCGCCGGCAGCGCCGCGGACATATCGTGCAATTCTCCTCGGTCGGCGGCCGGATCGGTGCGCCGGCCCGTGCGGCCTATTCGGCTGCGAAATGGGGAATCGAGGGCTTCTCGGAATCGCTGGCGCGCGAGATGGCGCTGATCGGCGTGCATGTGACGATCGTCGAGCCCGGCGGCTTCCGGACCGGCTTTGCCCAAACGGCACATGACACGGACGAAGGGCGCGCGGAGTACGACGCCGTCGTTGGCGCCGCCGTCAGGATGCAACGCGAATACGATGGCCGCCAACCCGGCGATCCCGCCAAGGCTGCTGCCGCTGTGCTGCAGCTTGCTGGCATGGATCATCCGCCTCTGCGGATCGCGCTCGGCAGCGACGCCGTGAACGCCATCGCGGCGACGGATCGGCAACGCCTCGACGAGCTGGAACGATGGCGCGGGCTCAGCGTCTCGACGGATTACTGAACGGCTGCGCGTGCTATTCCGCCGCGACCATCTGCTGCGTCCGCCATTGCCCGAGCAGGGCGCGCAGCGAGGCCGGTTTCACCGGCTTGTTCAGCACCGCGATGTTCTCGTCGCGCGCGGCCATCTGCACGGCGGGGCTGCGATCGGCGGTGATCAGGATCGCAGGGATGGTGTCGCCGAAGCGGCGGCGGATCTCGCGGATCGCGGCAATGCCGTTGCCGCGGTCGAGGTGATAGTCGACCAGCAGGCCGGTGACGCGTCGACCGGCGGCCTCGATCGCGGATATCGCGCCTTCGGGATCGGCGACAGCGATCACCTCGGCGTCCCAGGCCATCAACAGCGTCCGCATGCCGTCGAGGATCGCGGCGTCGTTCTCGATGCAGACGATCAGCGCGCCGGAGATCGATGTGCGCGCCAGCGGTGTTGCGCTGGTCACCGCCGCGGTGAGGGTCACGGCCTTCGCCGTCGGGACCGTCACGGAGAACAACGAGCCTCCGCCGGCATTGGCGTCGATGGCGATGTCATGCTTGAGCACGCGCGCCAGCCGTTCGACGATCGACAGTCCCAGCCCCAGTCCGCGCGCGATCCGCGCGCCCTGCTCGAGGCGGTGGAACTCCTTGAAGATCTCGCCGCGCTTGACCGCGGGGATGCCGACGCCGGTGTCGTAGACGCAGATCCTGAGCGAGGGGCCTTGGCGGCGGCAGCCGACCAGCACGCGCCCGCGCGGGGTGTATTTGATCGCGTTCGAGATCAGGTTCTGCAGCAGCCGCCGCAGCAGCAGCCGGTCCGACTCGACCGGCAGCGAGCAGGGCACGAAGGCGAGGTCGAGGCCCTTGGCGCGCGCGATCGGCGCGAACTCGATCTCCAGCGAGCGCATCAGATCGGCCATCTTGAAGCTCGAGATCGAGGTGGTCATCGCGCCGGCATCGAGCCTGGAGATGTCGAGCAACGCGCCGAGGATTTCCTCGATGGCTTGCAGCGATTCGTCGATGTTCTCGACCAGCCGGGTCTCCTCGCCATTGTGCTGGCGCTCGACCAGGCTCGTGACATAGAGCCGGGCTGCGTTCAGGGGCTGGAGAATGTCGTGGCTGGCGGCCGCGAGGAAGCGCGTCTTGGAGATGCTGGCATCCTCAGCGCTGCTCTTGGCGAGCGCCAGCTCGGAGTTCAGGCGGGTCAGCTCTTCGGTACGGTCGCGCACGCGCTTCTCCAGCGTCGCGTTGGCGCGCTCCAGCGCTTCCGCCGCTTCGAAGGTCGGCGTGACGTCGGTGAAGGTGATGACGAAGCCGCCGCCGGGCATGCGGTTGGTGAGCACCTCGATCACCATGTGCCGTTCCGGCAGGCGTTCGAGATAGGGCTCGCTGTCGGTGGTGTAGGCCACGAGCCGCTGCTCGATCATCGCCTCGCGGTCGGCCTGATCGGCGGGATCGCTGACGCCCATGAACTCCAGGATCTCGCGGAGCGGCGTGCCGAACTGGATGAAATGCGGGGGCACGTTGAGCAGATCGCCGAACTGCCGGTTGGAGCAGATCAGCTGCAGATCGGCGTCGAACACCGCGATGCCCTGGCGCACATGATTGAGCGCGGTCTGGAGGATCTCGCGGTTGAAATGCAGCGCCGCATGGGAATCGTCGAGCAGCTTCAGCGCGGCCTTTGCGGACACGGTCCGCTTGCGCAGCAGCAGCGACATCACGAGGCGGGAGGACGCAGCTCCGATCGACGAGGCGATCAGGTGCTCGGCGTGCTGCAGCAGCTCGAAATCGGCGGGCGCTCCGGATTCCAGCCGCATATTGCGCCGTGCCGAGAACGCCTCGAACGAATGCCGGGCACGATCGGGCCCGAGATATTGCGCGACCGTGGTCTGGATGTCCTGCACCGTGATGGTGGTGCGCCAGCGGCGGAAATTCGGGGCGATGGGCGCGAGCGTGTTGGGCACGAACAGATCGGCCTGCACCAGCTCGATGGACGAGGGCCGCCGTGCCAGCGACAGCAGCACGTAAGTGAGGACGTTGAGCGAGAGCGACCAGACCACGCCATGCATCAGCGGTGGCAGATCGGCGCCGAACAGCGCCTGCGGCCGCAGCGCCTCGATGCCGAACGGGCCGTGCTGGAGCAGCAGGATGCCGGCGGTCGAGGAATCCATGAAGCTCGGGATGAACAGCGTGTAGAGCCATACGGCGAAGCCGACCATCATGCCGCCGATGGCGCCGCGCGCGGTGGCGCGCCGCCACAACAGGCCGCCGAAGAAGGCGGGCGCGAGCTGCGCGATGGCGGCAAAGGACAGCAGGCCGATCGCCGCGAGCTGGGTGTTGCCGAGCGCGCGGTAGTAGAAATAGGCCATCACCATGATGGCGAAGATCGCGAGCCGCCGCGACCGCAGCAGGAAGTCGCCGAAATCGGAGCTGCCGGCGCGTCCCTCGGGCCGTCGTTGCAGCACCAGCGGCACCACGAGGTCGTTGGAGACCATGATGGAGAGCGCGACGCACTCGACGATCACCATCGCGGTGGCAGCCGACAGGCCGCCGACGAAGACGGCAACGCTGAGCAGCCCCGCCCCGCCCTCCATCGGCAATGCCAGCACGTACATGTCGGGGTCGACCGCGCCGAACGGGAAACTGACAAGGCCGGCGAGCGCGATCGGGATCACGAAGACATTGATGGCGACGAGATAGAGCGGGAACAGCCAGCGCGCGCGGCTGACCTCCGCGTCCGAGGAATTCTCCACCACGCTGACATGGAACTGGCGCGGCAGCAGCATGACCGCGCACAGCGACAGCAGCGTCATGGTGAGGAAGTTACCGATCGACGGCGAATAATCGATGGCACGCACCGCCTCCGGCGTCTTCATCGCGCGCTCGATCAATTCGTGCGGCGAGAACATCCAGAAAGTGACGAAGATGCCGGCGGTGAGGAAGGCGACCAGCTTGACGATGGATTCGGTCGCGACCGCGAGCATCAGGCCGTGCTGATGCTCGGTGGCGTCGGTCTGTCGCGTGCCGAACAGCACCGCGAAGGCCGCCATCGCCAGTGTCACCATCAGCGCCATGTCGCCGAGGATCGGGATGTGGGAGAACGCCTGGTCCTCGCTCAGGATGACTTCCAGCGAGGAGGCGACCGCCTTGAGCTGGAGCGCGATGTAGGGAACCGAACCGATGATCGCGATCAGCGCCACCGTTGCCGCCACGGCCTGGCTCTTGCCGTAGCGTGCGCCGATGAAGTCGGCAATCGAGGTGATGTTGTGCGCTTTCGCAAGCTGGATCACGCGGCGGAGCACGCCGGCGCCGAGGCCGATCATCAGGATCGGGCCGACATAGATCGCGAGGAAGTCGGTCGAGGTGCGGGTGGCGAAGCCGACCGAGCCGAAGAAGGTCCAGGACGTGCAGTAGATCGCCAGCGACAGCGGGTAGATCAGCCCGGACGCGCGGCCGGCCTTGGCCTGCGAGCGGCGGTCGCCATGGCTCGCCACCAGGAACAGGAACCCGATGTAGCCGAAGGCGGCAGCGATCACGCCCCAGTCGTGCAGCATGGCGAGCGTGCTTCTCCCAAGGCGCGGTAGCGCCAGATCACATTTTCCCAGTAAATCTAGCGCGTTGGGCGGGGCGAGGCGACAGCGAAATGCCCCAGGCGGGCGGGAACTGGGGTTGTCGTTAAGGGGGCGGTGCTGTCGCTTACCCTCCCCTGGAGGGGGAGGGTCGATCGCGCGAAAGCGCGAGCGGGGTGGGGTGATCTCTCAACATGGGCGGCGTGGCATGCGGAGGGACTGTCACCCCACCCCGCTACGCATTCCGCTTCGCTACATGCATAGCGACCCTCCCCCTCCAGGGGAGGGTGGAAGAAACGCCTACTCCGCCGCCAGCGACTTTTCGCGCAGCGGCAGGCCGAGGCGGTCCCACACTTGCAGCAGGGCTTCGGCGAGCTGATCGATCAGGCCGTCGTCGTGATAGGGCGAGGGCGTGATGCGCAGGCGCTCGGTGCCCTTGGCGACGGTCGGATAGTTGATCGGCTGGATGTAGATGCCGTGATCCTCGAGCAGCATGTCCGAGGCCTGCTTGCACTTCTCGGGATTGCCGACGAACAGCGGCACGATGTGGGTGTCGTTCGACATCACCGGCAGGCCGGCGGCGTTGAGGATCGCCTTGACGCGGGCGGCGCGGTCCTGGTGGCGCTCGCGCTCCCAGCTCGACGACTTCAGGTGCTTGATCGCGGCGGTCGCGGCCGAGCAGATCGCCGGCGGCAGCGCCGTGGTGAAGATGAAGCCCGGCGCATAGGAGCGCACGGCGTCGATGATATGGCCGTTGCCGGCGATGTAGCCGCCGAGGCAGCCGAACGCCTTGGCCAGCGTGCCTTCGAGAATGTCGATGCGATGCATGACGCCGTCACGCTCGGCAATGCCGCCGCCGCGCGGGCCGTACATGCCGACCGCGTGGACTTCGTCGACATAGGTCATCGCGCCATACTTCTCGGCGAGATCGCAGATCTTGGCGAGCGGGGCGACATCGCCGTCCATGGAGTAGAGGCTCTCGCAGGCGATCAGCTTCGGCCGGTTCGGACCGGCAGCCTTCAGCAGCGCTTCGAGATCGGCGAGATCGTTGTGGCGGAACACTTGCCGCTCGCAGCCGGACTGCCGGATGCCCTCGATCATCGAATTGTGGTTGAGCTCGTCCGACAGGATCAGGCAGTTCGGAATGAGCTTTGCGATGGTGGCGATGCCGGTCTGGTTCGAGACATAGCCCGAGGTGAACAGAAGCGCCGCTTCCTTGCCGTGGAGGTCGGCGAGCTCGGCCTCGAGTTGCACCAGCGGATGATGCGTGCCGGCGATGTTGCGGGTGCCGCCTGCCCCGGTGCCGACGCGGGTTGCGGTCTCGACCATGGCGCCGACCACCTTCGGGTGCTGGCCCATGCCGAGGTAATCGTTGGAACACCAGATCACGACGTCGCGCTTGCCCTTCGGCGAGTGCCAGACCGCATGCGGGAACCGGCCGGCCGTGCGTTCCAGGTCGGCGAACACGCGATAGCGGCGCTCGGTATGGAGGCGATCGAGGGCGGAATTGAAGAATTGAGCGTAATCCATCGGTGCAACCTGAGACGGAACTGACCAAAAGGGCGCATCTACTTAGAGCTTTTCCAGCTCTAGTGTCTATGCGCTATCCCACATTTGGGCGTGAGGGGCATTTGGGCAAAATGCCCTATCGTGCGATTTGAAACTTGATCCCGATCAAGTCCGCGCGAGCCTTGATGCTGCTCTGCACCATTCGCCGAAATGCCGGTGTTAACCGGCACTTGCTGTCACGTCGTCCGGAACTGGAGCACGCCGTCCTTGGTCTCGGCCGTCAGCCGGCCCTCGACGATCATGTAGTTGACGTGGGCGACGAGCTCGCCGGCGGCAAAGCCCATCTGGTGCTCGTCCAGCACGTGCTTGTTGAAGACCACAGGCACCAGGGCGCGCGAGGTCTGCGGCACCTCGCGGCAGGCTTCCGCGATCAGGCGGCAGCGCTCCTCGTGGTGGTCGGCGAGCTGCTTGATGCGGGTCTTCAGTCCGTAGAACGGTACGCCGTGGCCGGGCAGCACCAGCAAATCATAGGGCAGGGTGGTGGTGAGGCTTGCGAGCGACGCCAGATATTCGCCGAGCGAGTTCTGGTCGGGCTCCACGGCCCAGACGCTGACGTTCGGCGAGATCTTGCTCAGCACCTGGTCGGCGGACAGAAACAGCTTGTCGTCGGCGCAATACAGCATCACCTGGTCGAGCGCATGCCCTCCGCCGGTGATCACCTTGAAGCGGCGCGTGCCGATCACGACCTCGTCGCCATGCGAGATGCGGCGGTAGGACGGCGGCAGCACCGAGACGCGCTTGAGATAATCCTGGCCGCGGCCGAGCAGTTTTTCGGTGAGCGACTCGTCCATGCCATGGCGGCGGAAGAACAGCCGCTGCGCCTCGCGCCGCTCTTCGGTGCCGCGGTTCTGATGATAGACCGATTGCAGATATTCGACCTGCGACATCACCAGCGGACAGTTGAACCGCTCGACGATCCACCCGGCAAGGCCGACATGATCGGGGTGCGAGTGGGTGACGATGAGGCGCGTGATGTTGACGCCCTTCAGCGGGCCTTCGAACAGTTTCGTCCAGGCCTCGATCGTCTCCTCATTGCCGAAGCCGGCATCGATCATCGCATAGCCGTCGCCGTCGGCGAGCAGATAGATGTTCACATGGTTGAGGCGGAACGGCAGCTTCAGCCGCGCCCACAACACGCCGGGCCTGACCTCCACGACCTCTTCGGGGCCGGGATGCTGGTCCCAGGGATAGCGGAGGGCCTCGGCGGAAGACTGCACGATGTCGGTTTTTGCGTTCATGCTACCGGCTTAAACCCGCCGGGGGCGCCGCGCCAGCCGAAAAAGAA
The DNA here is from genome assembly GCF_024199935.1 of Bradyrhizobium sp. CCGUVB14. Lineage (NCBI taxonomy): Bacteria > Pseudomonadati > Pseudomonadota > Alphaproteobacteria > Hyphomicrobiales > Nitrobacteraceae > Bradyrhizobium > Bradyrhizobium sp. CCGUVB14. Next base: position 9,374,156 of record NZ_JANADS010000001.1, on the reverse strand, counting down.
CGCGCAGCGGCCGTCGCATGGCCGTCATACCGGCCGTATTCCGTAGCCCGGATAGAGCGCAGCGAAATCCGGGCCACGGGGCGGCGTCCTTACGCCGCCCGCATGTTGTTGAGGAACGCGTCGATCTCTCCGCGCAGCATATCGGCTTCGCGGCGGAGGGCGTCCGATGCGCTCAGCACCTCGGTTGCTGCGGCGCCGGCCTCGGCCGAAGCCGTGGAGACGCCGACGATATTGCTGGAGACCTCGCTGGTGCCGCCGGCCGCATGCTGGATGTTGCGGGCGATCTCGCGGGTCGCTGCACCCTGTTCCTCGACCGCAGCCGCGATGGTCGTGGTGACGTCGTTGATCTCGCCGATGATCCGGCCGATGCCCTGGATCGCGCCGACAGCCGAGGTCGTGACCTGCTGCATGCTGGCGATCTGGGTGCGGATCTCCTCCGTCGCCTTCGCGGTCTGGCTGGCGAGGCTCTTCACCTCGGAGGCAACCACCGCAAAGCCGCGGCCGGCCTCGCCCGCGCGCGCCGCCTCGATGGTGGCGTTGAGCGCGAGCAGATTGGTCTGCGACGCAATCGTCTGGATCAGGTCGACCACGACGCTGATGCGGCTCGCACTGTCGGCAAGGCTCTGCACCGTGGTGTCGGTGGCGCCGGCCTCATCCACCGCCTTCTTGGCGATCGCGGCCGAGGTGACGACCTGCTTGCTGATCTCCTCGATCGAGGAGGACAGCTGCTCGGTGCCCGACGATACCGTCTGCACGTTGACCGAGGTTTCCTCGGCGGCGGAAGCGACCGCGTTCACCAGCGCGTTGGACTGATCCGCGGTGGTCGACATGCTTTGCGCCGTCGTCTGCATCGAATTGGCCGATTGCGCGAGATTGTCGAGCGCGCTGCGCACCGTGCCCTCGAACTCCGCGATCTTCGCCTCCATATGTGCGGCACGCTCCGCCTTGACGACACGATCCTTGTCCTGATCGCTCGCAAGCGCCCGGGCTTCGATCATGCTGTCGCGGAACACCGTCAGCGCTTCCTTCATCGCGCCGATCTCGTCGTTCTGCCGGGAACGGACGATCTCGGTGTCGAGGTCGCCGGCCGAGAGCAGCTGCATGGCGCGCTGGAGCTCACGGATGCGGCGCAGGATGTTGCGGCCGACATAGAGCCAGACGAACAGCGCCGAGCCGATCAGAGTGAGCCCGCCGAGCGCCAGCATTGCGGTCGTGGCGAGCGAGATCTCCTGGCGCGCCTGGAAGGTCGACGCATTGGTCTCCTTCTGCACGCCGTCGACGAGCGCCTGCACGCTGATGCCGAGGCCGACATTGAGCTTGCGGGTCTCGTCCAGGATGGTCTGGCCGTAGTCGATGGAGTCGAGCTCCTTCTGACGGAGCTTGAACACGCCCGTCTTGCCTTCGCCGAACGTCTGCAGTTTCTGCATTGCGACCTTCACCGCAGTGGTTGCGGGATTGTCGGGCAGGTCCTCCAGGTTCCACTTGACGCGGTCGCGGACCGCCTTGAATTCGTGCTCGATCGTCTCCAGCGTGTCGCTGGAGTTCGCGGACAACGCGGCCATCATGTCAGCGGCCATCAGATTTCCGTTGGCAAGCACCGTGCTGATCTGACCAACGGAGCGGACGGCCTCCATGGCATCGTCTGCCGACACGTTCGTCGATGCCAGGATTGCGCTCAGCCGCGTCTGGGTATCCAGCATTGCGGGGTTGGCTGCGCCGACGAAGGCGAGCTGCGCCTTCCGCAGCGCGTCGTATTGCTTGTCATGTAGCGCAATCGTGTCGAGGCGCTCCTTCGCCGCCGACACCAGGCTCTTGGTGGCTTCATCGATGCTCTTGACGGTTTCGCCGAGCGCGCTGGCGACTTGCTTGTCGGCGCCGAGCTCGATGATCTCGCCGACCTTGGCCATGGCCTGTTGCTGGATTTCCTGAACCTTCTTGGTGCGCTCGGCCAGCGCCTCGTCGGAGGGCGAGGCGAGCAGGCCGGGTCCTTGCGCTGCCAGTGTCGCGCTCTGCGAGGCGAGTTGAAGGCTGGCGGAGAGGCGCGGGATGTCGCGGCCGCTGAGATCCATCATGGTCGAGCCGAGATGGTTGAACACGAAGCCGGCGCCCGCTGCGATCAGCAGGCCCATGCCCGCGATCACGGCGAATGCCGCAAACAGGCTGCCGCGCAGGCCCCATTTCGGCATTTTGAAACGAGGTTTGAAACGGCCAACGCTGAGACGGATCGCCATCGAAAATTCCCCCACGCCCTTACTCTTATATTTTCGCCGCGGAGTATCCTTGGTGCGGGTTAAAAAATCGCAAGTTGCACAATTGGTTGGCTAGTTCCGCAGAGCGAAAAAGAAAGGGCCGGCAGTGCTGCCGGCCCTTGATGCGAAAGGATCGTGTCAGGCGCGATCAGTAGCGCGCGACCATCGGGCTCGCCCAGTTGAAGCGATAGTTGACGCCCGCCTTGAAGGTGTGGTCGTCGGTGGTGAAGTTGCCGGTGCCGACCAGCGGACCCGCGGTGAAATGCGCGTCGCCGAAATTGTAGTACTGGTACTCGGCCTTGGCCGACCAGTTCGGCGCGAACATGTATTCGAGGCCGGCGCCGACGGTGTAGCCGTTGCGGTGATCGCCGGAGATGATGAAGCCGGTCGGCACGCCGCCCACCGTCACCTTCTCGTTGTTGTCGGAATAGGCGTAGCCGCCCTTCACGTAGAGCAGGCCGGGGCCCCAGGTGTAGCCGACGCGACCGGTGATCGAACCGAGGCCGCGCTGGTCGTTGGTGTAGGCCACGCCGCCCGGGAACACCGCGCCGACGCTGCCGGAGAGCCAGGAGTACTGGGCTTCAGCACCGACCACGAAGTTCGGGTTGAACTGCCAGTCTGCGCCAGCCTGCAGACCACCGAGGAAACGGCCGTTGCCGTTGTTGCCGGTGGAGAGGCCGTTGAAATTGTTGTCGCTCGAGAACGCGCCGCCGAGATGCGCGCCGATATAGAAGCCGGTCCAGTTGTAGATCGGCGCAGCATAGGCCGGCGCCTTGTTGTAATAGGGGCGGGCGCCGAGATCGGCACCGAGGGCCGGCGCAGCCGCGCTCAATGCGAGCAGCGCAACGGTCGCAAACAGAATCTTCTTCATCGTCTTGAACTCCAACACTCAGGTCCCCAGCAGGCGCGCTGTCCGCGCCGCGTTGGTTTTGCAGATAGCTTCCTTTTGACGAAAATGCTGTCACATGCATGGCACAGCGGCGCCCAACCTAACTTATTGGGCGCTAAATGATTTTCGTGATTAATGCCGGCTTAAGAAGTGGTGAAGGAAGGCTTAATTCGCGCGAGTTGCGGTAACCTCCGCGCGCGTCTCGTTAACCAAGACGCCGCAGCACCTCATCGCGCATCTGCGCGCGGAAGGCCGCGCGCTTCGCCGGCCGATCTTCCACGCGCACGTCGTGGCGATCGAAGATGTCGAACTTCTCCAGGATCGGATAGCGCTCGCTCGCCATCGCGAGCACGCGGAGCACCTTGGTCGCGGCCGGCGTCGGCCCGCTCACTTCCCAGCGCCGGATCGTGTCGGCGCCGCCCTTCTCCGGCAAGGCGCACAGTTTCGCCATGTCGGCGGCGGTGAGCTTGCGTTCGATGGCGTCGGAGAGGTCGGCGCGGAGTTGCTTCAGTTCGGGGCCGGTCATGTTGATCGCATTCGGGAGAGTGGCTGAAGCCAATGCACTAGCGCTGATTCGGGTCCATCCGAAGGCAGCCGTGATTGTGCTAGTGTCTCCGCGCCGGTCCAGCGTCAACGAGGGATGTCCTATGCCCGTGTTCAAGCTGCCCCTGTCGGGAGATGTCGTTCAGTCCATCTACCCGTCGTTCTTCAGCCCTACCGGCGGCCAGTTCGGTCTCGTCAACATCACTGTCGGGCAATCCTCGGCGCCCGAGGTCGAGAAGGACGTGCTGTCCGATGTCGCGAGCTACGGCAAGCAGATCGGCCAGGTCGCGGATGCGCTGCTCGCGGTCATTGAGCATCTGGAGGCGCACCCTGGACATGCGCTTGGACAAGACAAGGCGATTATCGCCTTCAAGGAGCTGATGCATTCCGTCGCGACCGTGAAGGAGCGCCACGGCCGGGCGGCGTGCCGGCCCAAGCGGCGCTGATCGTGTGGCGACATGGCGCCTCCGGCATGTCTCCGCGCACACGGAGTTATGAACGGAAGCCTCTGGGAATTCTTCAATGAATGAACACATGGCTTAACAAGCCCGCAGCGCATGAAGGGATCAGTCATGACAACGACCAGGCTCGTCATTGCCGCACTCGTCACGACCGGACTGCTTGCCACGCCGTTCGCGGCGGAAGCGAAGAAGCACAGGTCGAGCCGACATACCACCACGAGCGTGATGGCGCCGAGCTATGGCGGCGCCGGAGCGACCGCGGTGCAGCCGAGGACGTATTACGGGACCTCCGGTCAGTCTGTCGGGACGGTGACGGCGCCCTCGATCGGAACCTACAATTGGCCATCGGTCGGCGTGACCAACGCCGTTCCGACCTGGAGCAATACCAATCCGAAGTGAGGTGCGAGGCGGTCGTTGCGCGCGTCAGCCTTCCGCGCCGCCGATCGGAAACACCAGGCACGTCGTCGTCGCATGCGCGACCAGCCGGCCCTTCGCATCGGTGATGCGCGCTTCGGCGGTGGCGACGCGGCGGCCGGCGTTGAGCACGCGGCCTTCGGTGCGGACGGTGCCGCTCGCTTCGCTCATGCCGCGCACGAACGAGATCTTGAATTCCAGCGTGGTGTAGCCGGTGCCCGCCGGCAGCGTGCTCTGCACCGCCAGGCCCATCGCGGAATCCAGCAGGATCGCGGCATAGCCGCCATGAACCGAGCCGATCGGATTGTAATGCCGCAGGCCCGGCACGCTGTGGATCACCACAACGCCCGCCTCGGCCGTGCAGTCGAACGGCTCGACCGTCTGCATGATCGGCGGCTCCGGCAATTGCCGTGCGAAGATCGCGCGGACGAAATCGAGCCCCGGCATCGACGCCATCACCTCAAGGGGCACGACGCCGAATTCGGTTGCCTGCTTGCTGGAACTGCCGTCGACCATCACTAGCCCCCAGAAAGCTCTATGAGATGACAAAGATCATATGATGAGGGGATTGGACGAGTCAAAAGCCCCGTTCAGTGCGTGACGGTCGCGAGGCCGGAGAGCAGATACAGCGCAACCAGCAGGGTCGCGACCGACAACATTGTCGTCACCGAGACCGTGGCTGCGACCAGTTTTTCTTCGACCTTGTGTTCATGCGACAGCACGTAGACGGTTTTCGCCGTCGGCACGGCCGCGCAGATGACGGCGGCGACGGTGTAGAGCGGATTGAGGCCGATGATCACGCAAAGTCCGTAGACGAGCAGCGGCATCAACACCAGCTTCACGGCCGCGAGCGCAAAAGATGCCCCGAGGTTCGACCTCAGGCCTTCGACCGACAGGCCGAGGCCGATGGCAAACAGCGCGCAAGGCGTGAGTGCCGCGGCGATGATGTTCAGATAGGCCGCGACGGCTGCGGGAATCGGCAGGCCCGTGATCGCCCAGACGAGACCAATGAGCGTCGACAGGACCATCGGATTGAGCAGGATCTGCTTCACTAGCCCCGCGGACTGCGCAGGTCCGCGCGCATCCCTTTCGAGCAGGATGACCGTGATCGGAAACATCACGGCAGCAACGAACACCGTCGCGACGGCAGCCGGCAAGACGGCGGGCTGGCCGTAGATCGCATGCAGGATCGGCAGCGCCACGAAGCCGGTATTGGTCATCGCCGCCGCCATGCCGTGGATCGTGCTGCTGGCGAGATCGTGCTTTCCGCCAGCGCGAACCGCCAGGAAGACCAATGCGAAGCAGATGAGCGAGCCGCCGCCGAACGCGAGCAGGAAACGCCATTCCAGCAGATTGCGAGCCGGCTCCTGCGCGATCGTGACGATCAGCAGCGCCGGCATCGCGACGTTGTAGGCGAAATGCACCAGCGCGTCGGCGAGTGAACGGGACAGATAGCCGAACTCGCCGGCGAACCAGCCGGTGACGATGATCGCGAAGACGGGAAGAACGAGGCTGGCGACCTCCATCCGGTGTCCCCCTTTGCCAAGCAGCATCGCCACTCTAGCTTGGCGACGCCTGCTCGTCACGGCTCAACCGGACCGCGCCGCCCCGAACGGGCGGCCTGGTGCCGCTAAATTCCGCGGCCGTTCTGCTGACCGATCACGCAGCGCCAAGCCGCCAGGCGCTCTGCCGGATGCTGGTTCATCCATTCGGCGAGCTGCGGCGCGCCCATCAGGCATGACTGCACCGAGACCTGTGCAAAGTCGGAGCTGGTGACGAGCTGCTCGTGGCAATTCGAAGGAGAGGCGAGGCTGCAGAGCACGGCGATGATCTTGATCATGCGAGGTTGCCTCTGTCGCTCTGGCGCACATTGGCTCCGCTCGACTGCTCGCCGCTTGGATCGGCCGGCGGGAAAATGCTGTCGTAAATCGCGCGCGCCTCCTGAATCAGGCGAATGCGCTCGCGTTCTGATTTCGAGACAAACTGAATAACCTCGCCCATGGCGGCCTCCAAATGGATCCTCGATCCACCATCAGATGATGGAAATCATTCCATGCCGATATGGTGTGCCGGCTTCGTCGTTGCAGCCGTGCAGGCGTTCACAAGGGATAAAAAGCCCGTGACAATTCCGTTCCCGAGCGGAAGGGAATACCGCAGCGGCGCGTCGAGCTGATGGGAGGCCGTTTCGCAGCATCGTGATGCAGGATGAGTCCCGCGCGCCGACGTGCCGCGGCACATTTGCGCGCGCGTGGAGTTGTAAAGGTCGTTCAGTGCACGAGCGGTTCGACCTGACGAACGGCTGGCGCGACTGAGTGACCGCGCTCGAAAGGATCAGTCATGGCAAGAACAAGACGCGCCATCGCCACACTTGTTACCCTCGGATTGGCGGCTGTGCCGCTCGCCGCAAGCGCCCAAACGTCGGCGGGGGCACAAAGCAGCACGCGCTTGAGCCCGGGCGTGCCGGCAAATCAAGGCACCTATGGAAGTTCGGGACAAACTGTCGGGACGGTCACCGCGCCATCGATCGGAACGTCGACCCAGCCGTCTGTCGGCGTGACGAACTCGGTCCCCACCTGGAACAACACGAACCCTCCGGCGAGGCGATAGTCCCGATCTGTCGCCTCACGCCGCCGGCGCACGTTCCTTCTGTCCCGGCACGGCCGCGAGCAACTCGCGTGTATAGGGATGCTCCGGCGCGGCAAAGAGCTGCGCGGTCGGCTTCAGCTCGACGATGGCGCCGCGCTGCATCACCGCGATGCGGTCGCAGATCTTGGCGGCCACGCGCAGGTCGTGGGTGATGAACAGCATCGAAAGGCCGAGCCGCGCCTTGAGATCTTCGAGCAGCCGCAGCACCTGCGCCTGCACGGAGACATCGAGCGCAGACACGGCTTCGTCAGCGACAATGATTTCGGGCTCGAGCGCAAGCGCGCGCGCAATGCCGATGCGCTGGCGCTGGCCGCCGGAGAATTCATGCGGATAGCGCTCGAGCGCGCCGGCGTCCAATCCGACCAGCTTGAGGAGATCGCGCGCGCGATCGAATGCCACTTTTGGTTCGGTGCCAGCCGCGATCGGGCCGTCGGCGATGATGTGGCCGATCTTGCGGCGCGGATTGAGCGAGGCGAATGGATCCTGAAAAATCATCTGGATGCGATGGCGCTCGGCGCGCAGCGCCTTGCCCGCGAGCTGCGTGAGATCCGTATCGCCGATCCGCACCGTGCCGCGATCGGCCTCGATCAGCCGCATGACGAGGCGCGCCACCGACGATTTGCCGGAGCCGGATTCGCCGACGAGGCCGAGCGTCTCGCCTTTGAGGATGTTGAAATTGACCGCGCGCGCGGCATCGACGCGACGGTCCTCGCGAAACCAGCCGCCGGATGTGACGTAGGTCTTGTCCAGCCCGATCACCTCGACCGCTCTGGCCTGATCGTCCAGCGGCGCGCGCGCCGGCGGGTGCATCGACGGCACGGCGGCGAGCAGCGCCTTGGTGTAATCGTGCTGCGGCTCGTTGAAGACGGTCGCGGCAGGGCCTTCCTCCACGACCCTGCCGTGGCGCAGCACCACGACCTGATCGGCGATGTCGGCGACGACACCAAAATCATGGGTGATGAACATCACCGCCATGTTGCGATTGCGCTGGAGGTTGCGGATCAGCTTCAGGATCTGCGCCTGTGTGGTGACGTCGAGCGCGGTTGTCGGCTCGTCGGCGACCAGCACGGCCGGCTCGAGCGCGAGCGCCATCGCGATCATGGCGCGCTGGCGCTGGCCGCCGGAGAGCTGGTGCGGATAGGCGCGCACGATGCGTTCGGGGTCGGGCAGGCCGACCTCGCGCGCCAGCGACAGCGCCTTTGCGCGCCGTTCCCTGGGCGTCAGCAGGCCGTGGGCCTCGAACATCTCGGCCATCTGGTCGCCGATCCGCATCAGGGGATTGAGCGCCGTCATCGGCTCCTGGAAGATCATCGCGAGCCGGCGGCCGCGCAGGTCGCGCCATCCATCGTCGTCGAGCTTGAGCAGGTCGCGGCCTTCGAACTGGATCTCGCCGGAGGCGACAGACACCGTGTCGGGCAGCAGACCCATCAGCGCATGCGCGCACATGGACTTGCCGGAGCCGGATTCGCCGACGACGCAGACGATCTTGCCGGGCCGAAGGTCGAGCGACACGCCGTCGACGGCAAAGGGGCGCTCGGCGCCCTTGGGCAGCGCGATCCGCAAGTTCTTGATGGAGACGGCGGGCGGAGCGGTCATCGTCAGCGTCCTTCCCGCGACAGGCGCGGATTGAGCGCGTCGTTGAGGCCTTCGCCGATCAGGTTCAGCCCGAGCACCGAGATCAGAATCGCGACGCCCGGAAACACGGTGATCCACCAGGCCTGGCGGATCACGGTGCGGCCGGCGCCGACCATGTAGCCCCAGGAGATCAGATTGGGATCGCCGAGGCCGAGGAAGGACAACGAGGATTCCAGCAGGATCGCGGTCGCCACCATCAGCGAGGCCAGCACGATCACCGGGGACAGTGCGTTCGGCAGGATCTCGCGCAGGATGATCCAGGTGTTGCTCTGTCCGGTGACCACGGCGGCCTGGACATATTCGCGCGTTCGCAGCGACAGCACCTCGCCGCGGACGAGGCGCGCGACCGGCGGCCAACTCACCACGGCGATCGAGGCCACGATCGAATAGATCGACGGCTGCAGGATCGCGACCAGCACGATCGCGAGCGCAAAACTCGGAATGGTCTGGAAGAACTCGGTGAAGCGCATCAGCACATCGTCGACCTTGCCGCCGAAATAGCCGGCCATGGCGCCAATGGGAACGCCGACCACCAGCGCGACGAGGGTGGACACGAGGCCGACCAATAGTGACACGCGTGCGCCAAAAATCATGCCGGCGAACACGTCGCGGCCGAGTGCGTCGGTGCCGAGCGGCACGGTCGAGAGCGTGAACGGCGGCAGGAACGGCCGCTGCACCATGCGCCAGGGCGAGTTCGGGAACAGCAACGGCCCGAACACCGCAACCGAGATGGCAAGCAGGAGGATGACGAGCCCGATGACGCCGCTCGGGCTCTTCAGCATCGATTTCCAGAACTGTTTCATGCGGCGAATTCGATGCGTGGGTCGACCAGGCGATAGACGAGGTCGGTGATGAGGTTGAAGATCAGCACCATGACCGAGCAGGTCACGAAGACGCCGAGCAGCAGATTGTAGTCGCGCTGCAGCAGCGCGTCGTACATCAGCCGGCCGATGCCGGGCCAGGCGAACACGGTCTCGGTGATGACGGCGCCGCCGATCAGCGTGCCGGCATGGACGCCGGCGAGCGTCACGACGGGCAGCAGCGCGTTGCGCAGCACGTGGCGGCGCTGGATCACGCTGTCGGACAGGCCCTTGGCGCGTGCGGTCTTGACGAAGTCGAGCCGCTTCACCTCCAGCATCGAGGCGCGCGTCATGCGGGTGTAGGTCGCCATGAAGAACAGGCCGAGCGTCATCGCCGGCATGATCAGGTGCTTTGCGACGTCGACCACATGGGCAAAGCCGGTGAAATTGGCGCCGACCGTCTCGTAACCGAAGCTCGGCAGCCAATCCACCGTGACCGAGAACAGCAGGATGCCCATCAGCGCCACCCAGAAGATCGGCATGGCGTAGAAGATCAGCGCGAAGATGGTGATGGCGGTATCGAGGAAGGTCCCGGCGAAGCGCGCGGCGAAGGTGCCGAACAGGACACCGAGCGCGAGCGAGATCGCAAACGCGGTCAGCGTTAATAGCAGCGTTGCCGGCAGTCGCTCGAGGATCAGCTTCGACACCGGCGCCTGCTGGCGGAAGGAGAAGCCGAGGTCGAGGGTCGCGATGCCCTTGACGTAGATGAGGAGCTGCTCCGGCAGCGGCTTGTCGAGGCCGAACTTTTCCCGAAGCTGCTGGACGAAGACCTGGTCGCTGGCGCCGGCCTCGCCCGCCATCACGACGGCGGGATCGCCGGGTGCGAGCCGGATCAGGAAGAAATTGAGGACGACGATCGCGAGCAGGACGATCACGCCCTTCACGACACGCTGAGCGACGAAGGAGAGCATCTAGGTTCGTAAGCTAGTTGGTTGAAATAGTCGTGCCGCGGGTAACACCTCTCCCCAACGGGGAGAGGTCGCGCCGCAGGCGCGGGTGAGGGGGCTAAGGTCCCATGAGAGAGCGCAACCCCTCACCCAGATCGCATCTGACGATGCGATCCGACCTCTCCCTCCGGGAGAGGTGGGCACCGCCCTCACTTGTCGAGCCATGCGTCCTTGAAGCCGTCATTGACGCCGATCCCGGTGGTGATCAGGTTCTTGACCTTGCAGCGCATGATGGTCGGGAATTGCAGCTCGAGCATCCAGGCCACCGGCACGTCCTCGACCAGGATCTTCTGCGCCTTCTCGTAGATCTCCTTGCGCTTGGAGTCGGGCGTTGCCACCGCGCCATCGGCGAACAGCTTGTCGATCTCGGGATTGGAGTAGCCCTCGACATTGTTGAACACCTGGCCCTTGGCGATCGCGCTGGAGACGTAGTTGCGGCCGACGCCGAGGGCGGGATCGCCGTACTGGTAGAGATAGGTGAAGGCGATGTCGTAATCCCAGTCGCCGATCTTCTGGTTGCCGCCGGCAACGTCGGTCGAGATCGTCTCGATGTTCATGCCGACGTCCATGAGGTTCTGCTTCACCGCTTCACCCCAGCGCTGCCAGGTCTCGCCATAGGCGAGCGGCAGGATGCGGATCTTCTCGCCCTTGTAGCCGGCGTCCTTCAGCAGTGCCTTGGCCTTGGCCGGGTCGTAAGCGTATTTCGGCACGTCGTCGGTGTAGTATTTGATGGTCGAGGCGGACGGGCCGGTCGCGACCTTGCCGAGCCCGTTCCAGATCACGTCCTTGGCGAAATCGCGGTCGATCGCGTACATGATCGCCTGCCGCACGCGCTTGTCGGCGAGCGGGCCCTGGCGGTTGTTCAACCACAGCCAGGCCAGTGGCGAGAAGAACTCCCAGCCCGCGCCGGTAACGCAGGTGTCCTTCAGCTTGGACAGTCGCGGCACGTCGAAATTCTCGACCGAGCCGCCGGGCAGCACGTCGACCTTGCCGGTCTCGTAGGCCACCGAACGCGCGGCGGCGTCGGGAATGATCTGCCAGTAGATCTCGTCGAGATAGGGCTTGCCCTTCTCGTAATAGTTCGGGTTCTTGACCAGCCGAATGAACGAGCCCTTCTGCCATTCCTTGAACATGAAGGGGCCGGTGCCAACCGGCGCGTTGTTGTAGGGATTGGTCTTCCAGTCGGTGCCTTCATAGAGATGCTTCGGCACCATCGGCATCGAGCCGACCTCGAAAATGCCGAGGAACGGGCCGAACGGCTGCTTCAGCGTGAAGACGACCGTGTAATCGTCAGGCGCCTCGACCTTGTCGACCTGCGCGAGGTTGTTGCGCGCACGCGCGTGGGTCTGCTTCAGCATCTCGACCGAGAACAGCACGTCGGCCGCGGTGAAGGGTTTGCCGTCGTGCCAGGTGACCCCCTTCCTGAGCTTGAAGGTGTAGGTCTTGGCGTCCTCGCTGACGCTCCAGCTCTCGGCGAGCTCCGGAAGCGGGTCGAGCTTGGGGCTGTAGCGCAGCAGGCCTTCGAAGATGTTGCCCGACACCATCTGGGTCGGACCGTTCTGGATCATTGCAAGCATCAGGCCGGGCGGCTCGGGCTGGATCACCGCATTGATCACGCCTCCCGTCTTCGGCTCTTGCGCCAATGCCGAGGCCGTGAGGCCGCAAGCCAGGAGGAGACCAAGCAACACGCGTTTCGACATCTCGTATCTTTCTCAAGCGAGACCAGCCGTCACCGCTTTGCGACGTCCTCGCGCGCAAAGCGACGGCTGACCCATCCCAGTCCCCATCCGGGCGCGAGGCTCACACGGTCCCCTTCCGCGCCGCAAGATGAAAGTCTCGACACCGTTCGCACAAAAAATGTACAGCGCGTCCTGTTTTCACTTGATTCATTGCCTTGTCACGGAGACAAGTCGGCCCATGGACAATGCCAGCCGTTCCGAACGATCCCGCAATGCCGCGCTCGAAGCGGCCATCGCGATCATTGCGCGCGACGGACCCGGCCGGCTGACACTCGACGCGATCGCGCGCGAGAGCGGCCTGAGCAAGGGCGGCGTGATGCATCAATTCCGTACCAAGGAAGCGGTGCTGAAGGCGCTGCTCGAGCGGCAGATGGTGCATTTCGAGGAGTTCTCGAAAGGGGTCATGGCGAAGGTGAGCACGACCTCGGCCACGCCGGAACTGGCGACCGAGCTCGCCACCGTGCGGGAGGCGGCGTTGTCCGTGAATTCGGTCGCGCTGGCCTTGGTCGCGGCCATGGTCGAGAACCCCGGCCTGATGTCACTGCCGCGCGATCGCGAAATGAAGCGGGTCGCGGCCATCAAGGCGGAGGCGACCGATCCTGATCTCGCGATGTTGCGTTGGGCGGCCGCGCGCGGGCTGCTTCTGAGCAATCTGTTCGGCATGTCGCCGCTGAGCGCGGACGAACACAGGCGCCTGTTCGCGCGTCTGCTGGATGATGCGCAATGGACTGGCCTCGAACAGCCGGCTGCCACACGCAGCGCCAAGTCCGGAGCGGCAAAGGCCGCAAATCCGCGCAAACGGGCCTGATTCGTCGTTAACAAAATCCAATCGTTGTCTGCACAAAGCCGCGCCTGCGGCCAAATGCGCCAGCTCGTTATTTCTAGACTTTACAAACCAACTGGTCGGTTTTATAACTCCAAACACTGAGACGGCCCAAGGCTTCTGAATTGGCCCCGGACGATGCCTTGGGTTGGCAAAGGTGAGCGCCGCAGCCGCGTCTGGTCCCGCACGCGGCTGCGGTCGCCTTTGCCTTTCGACAAGCCGCAAGAGGAGTCTGGAATGGATCGCTCGATCGCCCTGCGCGGTCTGGGAACGCTGATGCTTGGGGCGGCCGTGACAGGCTGCGCCTCGGTCGCGCCCGTGCCCTATGCGGAGATGGCGTCCTCGGCCTATATGGCGCCGGACAAGTCGGACGCATCCGGCCGTGTGCCTTACCGCTATTCCACGCCGGTCGACTGGCGTGCCTATAATAAAGTGATCCTCGAACCCGTCGTGGTCTATCGCGGCAAGGATCATCAGTTCGGCGACATGTCCGACCAGGACAAGACGACGCTCGCCGCCTACATGCAGACCCGCTTCGCTGAGAGACTGCGTGGCCGCTTCATGCTGGTGCGCGAGCGCGCCCCGAACACGCTGCGGATCCGGCTGACGCTGACCGGCGCGGTCGCCAACACGCCGGTGCTCGGCACGCTCTCCCGCTTCGATATGGCCGGTGCGGTCTACAACGGCGTGCAGGCGGCGCGCGACGGCGAGGGCATGATGACCGGATCGGTCATCTATGGCGTCGAAATCTTCGATGCGTCGACCTCACGCCTGATCTCGGCCTACGTCACCAAGCAATATCCGGGCGCCTACGACATCAAGGCCAGCGTCGGCGCGCTCGCGGCCGCCAATGCCGGCGTCGACAAGGGCGCCGATGCGCTGATGGCGCAATTGAACTGACGCCGCAATCCTCCGAACGAAAGGTGCCGCTGATGAATTTTCTGATTCGCTTCGTGCTGCGCGTCGCCGTCACCATCGTGATGATGGTCCTCGGCGGTCGCGTCGGCGCCGTCCCGCCCAACGACCCCAGCGGCACCTGGCTCGTCGAGGATGGCCGCGCCCGCATCAGGCTCGAGCGCTGCGGCCCGTCGCGCGACCGCATCTGCGGCTTCATCGTCTGGATGAAGGAGCCGGCCGACAAGCGCGGACAGCTTTATCGCGACAAGGAAAATCCCGACCCCGACAAGCGCGCTCGCGCGCTGCTCGGCCACCAGCTGATCATGGGCCTGCAGGCGACATCCGATGGCCGGTTCGCCGGCGACATCTACAATGCCGAGGACGGCAAGTTCTATTCGGTCTCGCTGTGGCGCGAATCCGCCGACCGCCTCAAGCTCAAGGGCTGCCTGATCAAGCTGTTGTGCCAGACCCAGACCTGGCAGCAGACGCTCGACGCCCAGCCCGGCCAGCTGATCGGCCTCACCGGCGATCTCAATGGTCCCCGTGCCGACAAGGAATGGGCGCAAGTGCTGCCACCGAAGCCGATACCGGCTAAGGCGAAGTAGGGGGCGACCTGCGCTGGATTACTGCAGCCCTGCGCGCCGAAATCCTTCCAGATAGTGCTCGCGGTCCGCGTCATTGGCCCACGGCAGCTGCGTTGCGATCCAGTCCAGCGAGATATTGGGCTGGGTGCGGCGAAGCTCGCCCAGCGCCATGTCCGCGAGCGCGCCGTCTCCGGTCATGCCGGCGGAGACGGCGAGCACGCGATAGGCGCCGGTGAGATCGCCGCGATGGCGGATCGCCTCGCGCGCCAGCGCGATGGCCTCGTCATACTGCCGCTCGGTGAAGCGCGCATAGCCGGCGATGCCGTAATAGATCGCCAGCGACGGATCGCGCGGCGATAGCCTGATCGCCTTTTGCGCCGCCTCGAACGAATCGCCGGGGCGTCCGGCATAGGATAGGGCCAGCGCGTAATAGCCCTGCGCCAGCGAGAAGTTCGGATTGAGCGCGAGCGCCTGCTCGAACTCGGACAGTGCATCCGCAAGCCGGCTCGTCGAGAAACAGACGCTGCCGAGGGCGGCATGAGCCCAGGCATTCTCATGGTCGCAGCGCATCGCGGCCAGCGCGGCGTTCTCCGCGATCGGTGCCGTCGTGGCGAGCTCGGCCCAGCCCAGATGCACGCCGAACATGTGGCTTGCCGCGAGGACCGCCAGCGCCTGGCCGTAATCCGGATCGATCGCGATCGCGCGCTCGAGCAGCTTCTGCGCCGCGGCGTGGTCTTGCGGCGTGATCCGCCAGTAATGCGACAGCGCCTGCATCAGCAGGTCCCAGGCATCCAGGCTCGATGGCGGCTTGCGATGCGTGCGAAAATTCTCCGCGGCATGGATCTGCGGCTCGATCGCCGCGACGATTCGCTCGGTGATCTCGTCCTGCACGGCGAAGACGTCGACCAGCTCGCGGTCGTAGCGCTCGGCCCAGAGATGGCCGCCGGTGGTGGCGTCGTTGAGCTGCGCGGTGATCCGCACGCGGTTATCCACCTTGCGCACGCTGCCTTCGACGATGTAGCGGACGCCCAGCTCCTCGGCGATCTGCCTGAGGTGGACCGCGCGCCCCTTGTAGGTGAAGGACGAGTTGCGGGCGATCACGATGAACCAGCGCTGCTTCGACAGCGCGGTCAGGATGTCCTCGCTGATCCCGTCGCCGAAATACTCCTGGGAGGGATCGCCGCTCATGTTCTCGAAGGCGAGCACCGCGATGCCCGGACGGTCGGACGCCACCCGCGGGGAACCCGGCGCGGCCTCGACCGGCGCAGGCTTTGCTGCCGCTTCTTCCCGGACGTCGCCGACGAAACGAAAGCCCTTGCGCGGAATCGTCTTGATCAGCCGCTGCGTCGCGCCGTCGTCGCCGAGTGCCTTGCGCGCGGCGTTGATCCGGCTGTTCAGCGCCGAATCCGAGACGATCCGGTCGCTCCAGATCTGGCTGATCAGATCGTCCTTGGTGACGACGCGGGCGCGTTCCGCGACGAGGTAAAGCAGCAGATCGAACACCTGCGGCTGCAGCGGCACGGTCGTCCCGGCGCAGGTCAGTTCGCGCAGGTCGCCATCGAGCACATTGTTTTCAAAGAGAAATCGCACGTTTCTGTCGTCTCAAGCAAAAATCAAAGTCGTCTCAGGCGAAAATCAACCGTCCGCGAAAGTCTTCCGCCGTCCGGTCCGGCATGGTGCAGAGACCAAACAGTGCCGATGCCTCGGCACAACGGAGCTTTCTATGACCCAACTCGATCATCAGGTGCATTCCATTAGCCCGGAGATTGCGGGCTCACGCTTTTTCAAGTTCATCGCCTTTCTTTACGGAATTGCGGCGTATCTCGTTTTTTTCGTTACGATTGTCTACGCGATCGGCTTTGTGATGGGGCTGGTGGTGCCGAAAACCATCGACACCGGGCCCGACACGCCGACGGTCGAAGCCGTGATCATCAATCTGTTGCTGATGACGCTGTTCGCCGTTCAACACAGCGTGATGGCGCGGCAGCGCTTCAAGGCATGGTGGACGCAATTCGTCCCCAAGCCGGTCGAGCGCTCGACCTACGTGCTGTTCGCGAGCCTGTCATTGCTTCTCCTGTTCTGGCAGTGGCGTCCGTTGCCTGCGGTCATATGGGACGTCACCAATCCGGATCTTGCCGTGACGCTGGTCACGCTGTCCTTCGCGGGCTGGGTGCTGGTGTTCACCTCGACCTTCATCATCAATCACTTCGAATTGTTCGGATTGAATCAGGTGACCAACCATCTCGTCGGCAAGGAGGCTGCGCCGCCGCGATTCAAGACGCCGTTGCTCTACAAATTCGTCCGTCATCCGATCTATCTCGGCTTCATCATCGCCTTCTGGGCGGCTCCGACCATGACCGCCGGCCATCTGCTGTTTGCGGCCGTGACCACGGCCTACATCTTCGTCGGCATCGCGCTGGAGGAGCACGATCTCATCGATCTCTTCGGCGACGAATACCGGCAGTACAAACAACGGGTGTCGATGCTTATTCCCTGGCGCCGGTCAGTCTAGCCGCCGCGCGCTTCGTCGCGCGTCCGCCAATCGGAGGACGCGCGACGGAACTTCATTTGCAACTCAAGGATTTCAATCCCAATTTCCATCTCAGGAGACGATCAAGATGAAACATGTCGGACACTGCTTCTGCGGCGCGGTCACGATCGAGGTCACGGGCGAACCGGCGGCGATGGGCTATTGCCATTGCCGCTCCTGCCGGTCGTGGTCGGGTGGACCGGTCAACGCTTTCAGCCTGTGGAAGCCGGAAGCCGTGCGCATCACCGAAGGCGCGCAGAACGTCGAGACCTTCGTCAAGACGCCGCTCAGCCAGCGCAAATATTGCGGGAAGTGCGGCGGTCATCTCATGACCAATCACCCGCCGCTCGATCTGATCGACGTCTTCACCGCCACGATCCCGACGCTCGCCTTCACGCCTGGCGTCCACGTCAATTATTCCGAAACGGTGCTGCCGATGCGCGACGGCCTGCCCAAGCTGAAGGATTTTCCCGCCGAGTTCGGCGGCAGCGGCGAGATGATGCAGGAGTAGACGGTTTTCCCACCCTCCCCTGGAGGGGGAGGGTCGATCGCGCGAAGCGCGAGCGGGGTGGGGTGATCTCTCCATTCGGGCAATGTCGGTTGCGGAGAGACCGTCACCCCACCCCGTCTCACATTCCGCTGCGCTCCATGTGAGCCGACCCACGAGCGAGCTACGCTCGTCTCGGACCCCTCCAGGGGAGGGTAAGCGAACACTGCGGCGTTACCTCATTCCCGCGCGCCGAAATCCTTCGAGATAATGCGCGCGGTCCTCTTCGCGCAGCATCGGCAGCTCCTGCGTGATCCAGGCCAGCGAGATGCCGGGCTGGGTGCGCCGCAAACCTTCCAGTGCGGCGGCGGCAAGTGCGGGATCGCCGGACATGCCGGCGGCCGCCGTGAGCACGCGATGCGCACCGACGAAATCGGCGCGCTGTCGCATCGATTCGCGCGCCATATGCATGGCGTCCTCGTAATTGCGCCCGATGAACTGGGCGTAGCCGGCAACGCCGCAATAGATCGCCGCGAGCGGATCGCGCGGGCTGAGCTGCAGCGCGCGGCGTGCAGCCGCATCGCCGTCCTGCCATCGTCCCGCGTAGCACAGCGTGACGCCGTAGAAGGCGTGCGCCATCGCGAAATTCGGATTGAGCTTCAAGGCCAGCTCGAACTCCGCCAGCGCGTCGTCGAAACGGCGGCGGAACAGATAGGTATAGGCCAGGCCGTGATGGGCCCAGGCGTCGTCGCGATCGGCCTCCACCGCGGCAAGCGCCGCGCGTTCGGCCACCGGGACAGTCGCAGCCATATCGGCCCAACCCATATGCGCACCAAAAATGTGGCTGGTGGCGAGCAGGCCCAGCGCCTTGCCATAGGCGGGGTCGATGGCGATCGCCTGCTCCAGCAGCGCCTGCGCCGATGCATTGTCCTCGCGCGTGATGTGCCAGTAATGCGACAGCGCGCGCATCACGAAGTCCCAGGCATCGAGACTGCCCGGCGGCTTCTGCTGGGCACGAAAGTTCTCGGCGGCGTAGAGCTGCGGCTCGATCGCGGCGACGATGGCTTCGGTGATCTCGTCCTGCACGGCAAAGATGTCGGCAAGCTCGCGGTCGTAGCGCTCGGCCCAGAGATGGCCGCCGGTCGAGACATCGTTGAGCTGGGCCGAGATGCGCACGCGATCGCCGCTTCGCCGCACGCTGCCCTCGAGCACGTAGCGTACGCCGAGCTCGCGCGCGATCTCGTGGAGATGCACGGCGCGGCCCTTGTAGACGAAGGAGGAGTTCCGGGCGACGACGAAGAACCAGCGCAGCTTCGACAAAGCGGTGATGATGTCTTCGCTGATGCCGTCGGAGAAATAATCCTGCTCGCGGTCGCCACTCATATTGGTGAAGGGCAGCACGGCGATCGCGGGGCGGTCGGGCGGCGCAGGCGTCGCGTGCGACGTTGTGACGCTGCGGCGCGGTTCCATCGTCGCCGCCCCGGACTTGGTCTCGACATTGCCGACGAAACGAAAGCCTTTTCGCGCGATCGTGCGGATCAAGGTCTGGTTCGCGCCGCTGTCGCCGATCGCCTTGCGCGCGGCATTGATCCGGCTGGTCAGGGTCGATTCGGAGACGCTGCGGCCGTGCCAGATCTTGTCGATCAGCTCGTCCTTGCTGACGACCCGGTCGCGGTTTTCCATGAGATGGACGACGAGGTCGAAAACCTGCGGTTCCACGGACACGGGAACCTGCTCGCGGCTCAGCTCGCGCAAGTCGGTATCGAGAAGGTGGTCCCGGAACAGAAACTGCACGTCGGAAACTCGGGCCTCACAATGACTTCAGGCAAATGATGAAATCAAAATGGATTTCGCCGTGAAGTCTGTAAGTCCGCCGTAAGGTCGGCCGGGTTCATTGCAGCCGCCGGATGGCTGCCATGTGAATTGCGCGGAGGAATACAACTCGAATTAGAATGTTGCGGCTTTGGTCAGATTGTCGCGGCGTCCGGGCGATACCCGGATGCCGCCGCATTGATCGTCACGGGCAGGGATGGCGCCTGCCGTCGTTGCCCAGATACATGCCCGTATTCGGATTGTAGGATTTGTAGCGCTGCATGCAGTACTGCACGTCGCCCTCGGGCGGTGGTCCATAGCCGGCGGGCGGCGGCCCATAGCCCGGCCCGTAATAATAAGGTGATCCGTAATAGTAAGGTGCCGCGACTGCGCCGCCGATGATCGCGCCGGCCGCGAGCCCGCCGACGAACGCGCCGCCGCCCCAGCCCCAGCCGCGATGCCCGTACCAGCGCACGTGTTCGACCTGATCGGGCGCAGCCTGCGTCATCGCAAGCGGCTGTCCGATCGGCGCCGCCGACGCCGCGGTCGATGTCGCGGCCGACAGGCTCGCCAGCAGACAACCGCCAGCAACGAAGCGAAACGATTTCAACATTGTGCTCTCCTCGCCATGCGGCGGCTCTCGCGCCGCGCAACAAGTGATAGTGCAGCGAGAGCAGCGCGCTGAATTAAAATTTGGACAGGAATTTATCACCGTCATCCCCGCGCAATGGCTACGCCATTGTCGCTGGAGGCGCCGAAGCGTAGCGGAGGCCTCGAAGGATAGACGGCCCGGCTGTATCGCGGCCGTGCATCCTTCGAGGCTCTGCGCACGCTGCTTCGCATCGCGCGCCTCGCACCTCAGGATGACGGAGCTGAGGTTCTGTAGCGCGACGGCGAAGCCATCGTTCGCGCATCGAATATGTGACGAACGATGAATGTCCATTGCCGAACACCACCGCCCGCGTAAGCTATATCCCACACGTCACAACAGCCGCAAAGAAACGCTCATGCCCGCTTTTCCCGCCTCGACCACCGTGCTCGACTCCATACTGTTTCGCAATGCCTTCGGCACGCCTGCGATGCGCGAGGTGTTTTCCGATGTCGCGCTGGTGGCGCGCTATGCCGAGGTCGAAGTGGCGCTGGCGAAGGCGGAGGCGCGATGCGGTGTGATCCCGCAGGAAGCCGCTGACCAGATCGCGGCGCGGACCGATGTCACAGCGTTTGATTTCGATCTGTTGCGGCAGGAGACCGACATCGTCGGCTATCCGATCCTCCCTTTGGTGCACCAGATGGTGAAGCAGTGCGGCGAGGCCGGCCGCTACGTGCATTGGGGGGCGACCACGCAGGACATCATGGACACCGCCGTGGTCCTTCAGTTGCGTGCCGCATTCGAGATCGTCGAACGCGATATCGCCGAGCTGCGAAAAATTCTCGCCGGCCTCTCGCAGCGTCATCGCGACACGCCGATGGCGGGCCGCACCCATCTTCAGCAGGCGCTGCCGGTGACCTTCGGCTACAAGACGGCGATCTGGCTCGCGATGTTCGACCGCCACGCCGAGCGTCTCGAGCAATTGAAGCCGCGGGTTATCGTCGGGCAGTTCGCCGGCGCCGCCGGCACGCTGGCCTCGCTGGGCGACAAGGGGTTTGAGGTGCAGGAGGCGCTATGCGCCGAGTTGAAGCTCGGCGTTCCCGTCTCGACCTGGCACGTCGCACGCGACGGTTTCGCGGAAGCCGTGAATTTTCTCGCGCTGGTCACCGGCTCGCTCGGCAAGATCGCGCTCGACATCATGATCATGGCTTCGACCGAATTCGCCGAGGTCTACGAGCCGTTCGTCAAGGGGCGCGGCGCCTCCTCGACCATGCCGCAGAAGCGCAACCCGATCTCCTCGGAGCTGATGCTCGCGGCAAGCAAGGCGGTGCGCCAGCAGGCCGGACTGATGCTCGATGCCATGGTGCAGGATTTCGAGCGCGCCACCGGTCCGTGGCACGCAGAATGGATGGCGATCCCCGAGAGCTTCGTGCTGACCGCCGGCGCGCTTCATCAGGCGAAGTTCGCGCTCGCCGGCCTCATCGTGGACGAGGCGAAGATGAACGACAACCTCGCCCTTAGTCGGGGTCTGATTGTGGCCGAAGCGGTCATGATGGGGCTGGCGCCGCAGATGGGGCGGCAGGATGCGCACGACGTGGTCTACGACGCCTGCCGGCTCGCCAACGAAAAGGGCATCGGCCTTGCCGATGCGCTGTCCGCCGATCCGCGCGTCGGGACCCAAATCGATCGCGCAACCATCGAGGCTCTGACTTCACCGAAAAATTACCTCGGCCTTGCGCCTGAAATGGTCGATCGGGTGCTGAAATCGGCAACGCGTTGAAAACCAAACTGCGTAAAACTCCGTATCTTTCAGGTCTCGCAAGGCGCTCGCACACTTGTGTCCCGTGATGCTAGACTTAGATTGAACGAGAGATTCCCGCAGAGGACCCCGCATGACCGATCAACGCAATTCCGCCACTTCCATCGATCCCGTGAAACTCGACCGGCTGGCCGAGGTCGCGGTGAAGGTGGGACTGGGCTTGCGGCCGGGGCAGGATCTGCTTCTGACGGCGCCGGCGATCGCGCTGCCGCTGGTGCGGCGCATCGCCGTTCACGCCTACAAGGCGGGCGCCGGCATCGTGACGCCGATCCTCTCCGACGAAGAGATGACGCTGGCGCGCTATCGCCATGGCCACGACAACAGCTTTGATCGCGCCGCCAACTGGCTCTACGAGGGCATGGCGACGGCGTTCTCGAACAACACCGCGCGTCTCGCCATCGTCGGCGACAATCCGATGCTGCTGTCGGGCGAAGATGCTTCCAAGGTCGCGCGCGCTAGCAAGGCCAATTCGATTGCCTATCAGCCGGCGCTGGAAAAGATCGTCAATTTCGACACCAACTGGAACATCATCGCTTATCCGAGCCCGTCCTGGGCGAAGCAGGTGTTTCCGGACGATCCCGAAGAGGTTGCGATCGGCAAGCTTGCGGACGCGATCTTCGCCGCGTCCCGCGTCGATCGCGAGGACGCCACGGCCAATTGGGCGAGCCACAATGCGGTGCTGCGCGAGCGCACCAACTGGCTCAACGGCCAGCGTTTCCGCGCGCTGCAATATTCGGGGCCCGGCACCGATCTCACCATCGGGCTTGCCGACGGTCATGAATGGGAAGGCGGCGCCTCGCTCGCCAAGAACGGCATCAGCTGCAACGCCAACATCCCGACCGAAGAGGTTTTCACCACGCCGCACTGCCGGCGCGTCTATGGCCATGTCGTGAGCTCGAAGCCGCTGTCCTACCAGGGCACGCTGATCGACAATATCGCGGTGCGCTTCGAGGACGGCAGGATCGTCGACGCCAAGGCCTCGCGCGGCGAGGAGGTGCTGAACAAGGTGCTCGACACCGACGAGGGCGCACGCCGGCTCGGCGAAGTGGCGCTGGTGCCGCATTCCTCCCCGATCTCGCAGAGTGGGTTGTTGTTCTTCAATACGCTGTTCGACGAGAATGCGGCATCCCACATCGCGCTCGGCCAGTGCTATTCGAAGTGCTTCATCAACGGCGCGCAGCTCACGCCGCAGCAGATCGCAGCCCAGGGCGGCAACCAGAGCCTGATCCATATCGACTGGATGATCGGCTCGGCCGAGACCGACATCGACGGCATTCTGGCCGACGGCAGCAAGGTGCCGGTATTCCGCAAGGGCGAGTGGGCGAAGTAAGGCGCGAATCGCGCCCGGGTGCTCTTCACCTCTCCCGTAGGGAGAGGTCGGGTCGCATCGTAGATGCGATCCGGGTGAGGGCGTCTGGTCTCGCTGGGTGCCGCGGCCCCTCACCCGGATTGCACTGGACGATGCTTCGCATCGCCAGACGCAATCCGACCTCTCCCCGTCGGGGAGAGGTAAGCTCGCGGCGACGATCTTTCCTCAGTTCACCAGATCACGCCGCCGCCTCGCGCAGCATCGGGTTGTTGTCGATGCTGAAGCGGTTGAACAGTGTCGTGAACGGGCTGCCGTCGGTGGCCCGCACGATGGCGTCGGAAGCCGCGACCGCTTCGTAAAGCGCGCCGACCGGATCGTCCGCGTCCGGCAGGTCGAGGCTTTCACGGATTTCCTCTCTCGCCTCGTTGATGTCGTCCTCGTCGTCGAGCGGAGCCTCCAGCGCATCCGCGGCGCGCCGCATTTCCTGGAGATCGCCGCCGGCGGAAAATTTCAGGATGTCGAGCCAATAGGGGCGGGCGACGACGAGCCGGATGAACGCCTCGAAACTCTCGGCGATGACGCCGGCGCGCCCCTCCGATGAGACGTAGAGCACATTCTGCGACGGCAGCAGCACGAAGGCGCCGCCTGAGCCGTCACTGCCGATCTGCCGGGGGCTTTCGACGCCGTCGATCGTGAACCAGGGCTCCTCGTCCGGCGCGAAGGAGACATCGAGGCTGCCGAGCCAGGCGACGACCTCGCCGTTCGCTGTCAGAACCTCTGGGGTCAGGGGCATCGATGGGGCTCCTTCTCGGTCATTCCGCGCACTTTGTCGCACCCCGGAAAAGATGGGTTCATGTGCGCGAATTTGCAGGGAAATCGCGACGTTAACCGCTTCGCATCTGCAACTTGCGGCTGATTGTCGGGGCCTGCGTAAGGAAGAATTAAAAACCGGCTACTAGCGTTCCCAACATCTTTCGAAACAATCCGGGATTAAGCCCGGTTAATCATATTGTACCCCTGGGGAAGCAGATGTCGCGGGCATTGATTGAAATCGGCAGTTGCAACGTGGATCTGGAGCTGCGGCCGATCGAGCCGGCCTGGATCATCGAGGGCAACCCGGTCTCGCGCTCGCACATCCTGTCGACCAGCTCCGACGGCACCTCCTCGACCATCATCTGGTCCTGCACCGAGGGTCGCTTCAACTGGTACTATGATTTCGACGAGACGATCATGATCCTGGAAGGGTCGATCGTGCTCGAAAGCGACGGCATGCCGCCGAAGCGCTACGGCGTCGGCGATGTCATCTTCTTCCGCGATGGCGCGCACGCCAAATGGCACGTCGAGGGCCACGTCAAGAAGATCGCCTTCTGCCGCAAGACCAACCCGGCCGTCATCGGCTTCATGGTCCGCGTCGTCAACAAGCTGAAGCGGATGTTCCTCTCGCCCGGCGAGCGCCGTCCCGCAACCCTGATGGGTGCCGGCTAGTCTCTTTATCTCTTTAAAGGACGCTTCCCAGCGGCCACGACGGAAGAGGGGGCGGGACCAACATCCCGGCCCCTCTTTCGCATCATGACGGCAGTTCAAGCCGGTAGACATCGGTCGCGGTTTGCGAGAACAGCGCCGTCTTCTCCGCCTCGCTCAAGGGGGCCGCGATGCGCTTGAAGGCGTTGAAGATCACCTGATAGCTGCACTGGCCCTTGTCCGGCGGGAAATTGCTTTCGAACATCGCCCGCCTGGGCCCGAACGCTTCGATGCAGGTTTCCACATAGGGCTTCCATGCCGAGGCCAGTTCTTCGGATGACGGCGGCTTGGCGCGCAGATGGAAGTCGTAGCCGAGCAGGCACATCGCGAGCCCGCCGAGCTTCACCACCACGTTCTCGCATTTCGCGATCTCTTGGATCGAGGCGCGCCACTGCGGAAACACTTCTTCGCGTCGCCCGGCAAAGCGGACGACGCCGGCCGGTCCGCCGCAATGGTCGAGCACGATCTGGGTGTCGGGGAAGGCGCGCGCCAGCTCGGTCAGCTCGCCGATCTGCGGATGAAACAGCCAGGCATCGAAGCTGAGGTTCAGGGGTGCAAGGCAGGCAAAGCCCTTGCGGAAGCTCTGATCCTGCAACAGTCCCTTCGGCCGGTTCGCGTACATGCCGGCGACGACAGGGTCCTGGTCCCAGGCGGACGAATGCCGGATGCCGCGGAAGCGGCCGTTGCCGGCGGCGATCTCTGCTTCCAGCACCGGCTTTGCGGCGTCGCCGAGCAGCAGGTTTGCGTGGCTGACGATACCGGCGCAGATCGCGGCGTTGCCGTAACCGCCGCTCGCGCTCATCGCGGCGACGCCATTGGCGAACTCGACCTCGCCGACGGGCCGGAACGCCTCGGGTCCATGTGCACGATACATCGAGCGGCAGTCGACATAGACGGTGGCGATGACGTTGTGGCCGGAGGCGATGTCGGCAGCCATCTCCTCGACTAGATAGCGATGGCCGCGATTCCAGAGATGATGATGCGGATCGACGATCGGCCGCGCGGGATCGATGA
Source organism: Bradyrhizobium sp. CCGUVB14 (assembly GCF_024199935.1). Classification (NCBI taxonomy): domain Bacteria; kingdom Pseudomonadati; phylum Pseudomonadota; class Alphaproteobacteria; order Hyphomicrobiales; family Nitrobacteraceae; genus Bradyrhizobium; species Bradyrhizobium sp. CCGUVB14. Next base: position 9,348,388 of record NZ_JANADS010000001.1, on the reverse strand, counting down.
TCTCTTCCTGATATTGCGCGAGCCAATCCTCGCGCGGTTCGACGAATAGCCCACTGGTGTTGGCGGGCAGACCGCTTGCAGCCATCGAATTTCGCTCCCACTGTTTTTTGTCGTGGGAGCCTAGCACCGCATCCTCGCATGCGGCAGCGCGCCTTGCGCAACTGCGCCCCTCGTCGCGAGCGCGGCAGCGGTGGCGTCATTTCTTGCGCCGCGTCGCCCTCACATCCACCACCAGCCGCCAATCGGCGGTCGTGGCGGGTTTGACTTCGCCGAGCCAGTGAAAGGAATCATCCGTGATTTCAACGAAGCTCCAGCGCGTGAGGTCACCGGCTTCGGTCGCGCCTTCCTGCACGATGTCTTCGCCGCGCGGGCGGCCGATCTGCTGACGGAACACCGAGCGCCCAGGATCGAACCAGGAAATCCGCCATGCGGAAATGGAGGGATCGTAAACGCGAAGCGTCGTGCCGTACCAATTGCCGGCGATCGGGAAGGCCATGGCACCCGCGGGACGCGGGATGATCCAGACGTCCTGGACGGCGCGCCCCTCCAGCACCCAGCCGAAATGGATTTCGCCGGGCGCGGTGTGTTGGGTCCCATCAGCGCCGTGGGCTGTGATCCCGGCATCCCAGTCGCCGACGAAGCGGCCGTAGAGCTCAAGCGCCGCCGCGTGCTCGGGGTTGGGTCCGTCCGCGTGCAACAATCTCGCAAAGTCGGTCATGTCGATCTCCTGTTGCCAAGGAGATCAGCACGACCGGTCGGCGGTCGACTTGGAGAAAATTGCGCGTCAGACCCCGTCGAGGATGATCACCGTTGGCGTCGTCGGCAGCGTGTCCCGCGAGATTCGCAAGGTGCGTTCTGTGCGGCGGTCGATCTCGAACTGCTTGCCGATGCGCTGCATGAATTCGTCGAGCGGGGTGGCGAAGCGGTGCATCGGCAACACCACCGAGGCGCGCAGCCGCTTGGTGATCTCCGAGACACCGTCGAGCGACATGGTGTAGGTGCCGTCGATCGGCACCATCACGATGTCGAGCCGTCCGATCTGGGCGAAATGACTGTCGTCGAGCTTGTGGTGGAGATGGCCGAGATGCCCGATGCAGAGGCCCGCGACCTCGAAGATGAAGATCGAGTTGCCGTCGCGGATCATGTCCGTGCCGGAATCATCACCAAAGTAGCGGCGGATATCAGTCGTGACGTTGCGGATGAAGGTGTCGCCGATGCGTTCCGACACGATGGCGGGCTTGCCGTCCTCGCCCCAGCCATGCAGCACATGGGGAATGCGCCTGTCGGGATTGAGTGAATAGTGCGTGCTGTGGGCCCTGTTCATGGTGACGACATCGGGCAGCCGGCCGACCTGGTAGGCGCCGCTGTAATCGGTCGCGATGCGCACGCCGCCCGGGGTGTCGATGAAATAGGTGGAGTGACCGGCATAGGTGATCTCGACCTCGGCCGCGGCGGCCGCCTGCCGGAAGGCGACCGGCATGGCGCGGGGCGCAGCATTCGCCATCGCCAGGCACTCGCTGCGTTGAGGTGGCTGCTGGGCGAGGGCAGGTGAGAGATACGCGCCGAACAGCGCAAACGCCGCTGAAGCTAGTCGCCACATATCCAGTCCCCGATGACTTCCAGGGGAAAGTCTAGCGTGCAATGCAGCGCGTGGCCAACAGGACGCGATCAACAGCGCGTCAGTGTCGCACCCTTACTCCCTGCGCGGGCTGAACTTCCAGGTCACCGCAACCAGGCCCGCGGTGATCAGGCCGCTGACGATGCCGGCGGTCGGGAGCGTGAGCAGCAGTGCGGCGGTGGCGGCCCAGCCGATCGAGGAGAAAGCTTCGGCGAAGGTGGCGAGCCGCGACGAGGTCTGGCGGCGGCGGAATTGGCTGCGCCGGGCCTGGACGCGGAACCAAAGCTGGATCGCGGTGGCGGAGGCCGCGCTGATCAGGATCGTCGCTGCCGTGACGGCAGCCTGGAATGGCGAGGCGAAAACGAGCGCGACCACCAGCGGGCCGAAGATGACGGTGATCGCAATCAGCACCACCTCGATCTTGGCGCGGATGACGCTCGCAGGCGTCAGCGGCGCGGTCGCGACCAGATCGGGCGCGTCCTCGCCGGAGATCGTCAGCCAGGCGAGCCCGCCTGCGAGTTGACCCGCGGCCATCACGATGACGGGCGAGATCAGCGTCAGCGCTGCAGAGCTGTCGCCAAAGCTGCGCCACAGCAACAGCGCCGGCGGCACCAGATAGAGCAGCTGCATCAGGGTCTGCGAGATCAGCCAGGGATCGCGACAGAGCAGCACGAATTCCTTGCGCCGCAGCGCCTGCTGCCGCGATCCGCCGCGGAACGGACGGTCCTTCGCGCGCTTGCGGTTCGATGTGCCGTAGGCCGCGGCATCGATCGCGGTATCGGCGAAGCGGCCCGAGAAGATCGCCATGACGCATCCGAGCAGCACCAGCCCGAGTGCGAGGAGCAACAGCAGCGCCTCGCTGTCGCCCATGGTCGCCCGCGCCGGCCACCACCAGATGCTGTCGACGTCGGGTGCGTGGGCGGCGAGGGTGCCTGACGTCAGGATGGTGAAGCGCGACAGCGTGCCGTAGGAGATGATCGCCGCGACCTGGAGCGCGATGACGAAGCCCGCGCCGATGATCGCAGCCAGGATCTGGGCCACGAAGCGCGTGCGCGCCGGGCCGATCAGGCGAAACAGCAGGATGGTGACGGCAATCGCGATCGCCGCGGCCGACAGGCCCATCGCGATGACGACGCCGAAGGCGGCGAGCCACCGCGCACCGCCACCGATCACCAGCACGTCGATGAAGGGTGTCGAGAACAACAGCGCCATCACCGTGACGGTGAGCGCGATCGCGGCGATACGCACCGAGAACAGATTGGCCAGTGTCGCAGGTGACGACATGATGAGGTCGAGATCGGCGCGGGCGTAAAATACCCGCGTCACGGATTCGATCGCCTGCGACAGCATCAAGGTCCAGGCGAGAAAGATCGTCGCCGAGATCACGATCAGCGAGGATTTGTCGAGCGGCAGTTGCAGATTGGCGAAGCGGCCGATTACAGCCCAGGCCGGTACATGCAGCAGCGCGGCGAAGAACAGCAGGCCGACCATGGCGGCGCGGGCGCGCCGGCGCCGGCCGCCCGTCATCATGGCGAACCATTCGCGCCAGGCGAGCCGAAGCTCGTGGCGGGCAAACCACGACAGGGCGGTCGCGGAGCTCATGCAGCTTCCTGGAGCGTCACCAACGCGATGAAGAGGTCTTCCAGGCTGGTGTCGCCATGGCCGTTCTGCTGGCGCAACTCGGTCAGCGTGCCCTCGGCGACCAGGCGGCCCGCGGCGATCACACCGATGCGGTCGGCCATGCGTTCCGCCACCTCGAGAATATGCGTGGTCATGATGATGGTGCAGCCGGCCTGGACGCGCTCGCTCAACAGGCCCTTCACATGGCGGGCGGAGACGGCGTCGAGGCCCGTCAGCGGCTCGTCGAGGATGATGAGACGGGGATCGTGCACCAGCGCGCCGGCGAGCGCCACTTTCTGGCGCATGCCCTTGGAGAAACCTTCGCAGCGTTCGTGCCGGTGCGGCTCGAGCCCGAGCGAGCTCAGGAGTTCCTCGGCGACCGGCTTTGAGGTGGACGGTGCGATGCCCCAGAGGCCGGCGACGAATTCGAGATATTCGAGCGGGGTGAGCTTGTCATAGATCATGGGCTCGTCGGAGACCCAGGCCATCACCTGCTTGGCCGCGACCGGATTCTTGAGCGCATCGATGCCGAAGATCGAGACGCCGCCGTCGTCGGGCCGCAGCAGGCCTGCAACCATGCGCAAAGTGGTGGTCTTGCCGGCCCCGTTGGGGCCGACCAGCGCATAGAATTCGCCGGCATGGACGGTGAGATCGAGGCTGTCGACCGCCAAACGGTCAAAACGCTTCGTTAACCCTCGGACTTCCAGTGCCGAGCTGTCCGGCTTCATGACGGCCACACCATCCGGTTTTGCATCGGTCGCGACCATGACCCGAAGATGTTTCGGCACGGTGAATCGCGCTGCCGCAAATTCCGGCATCCATCTTGGACTAAAGGCAAGGCCCCCTAGCAAGTCACCGTTTGTTGACAGGGCAGGGGCGTTCAGGCTGAATTGGTGACGGGACAAATGGCGGCTCACGCGGCGAAACGACTGCGTAGCGGCTGGACACAAGATGCGGCAAGGCGGTCGTCAAGAACCGCTGGTTGCATCGGGAGGACGCGGCGATGCTGGATTTCGTTCAGCAGCTGGTCAGCGGTGTTGCGCTCGGCTGTGTCTACGGCCTGATCGCACTCGGCTTCGTGCTCGTCTACAAGGCCACCGAAGTCGTTAATTTCGCCCAGGGCGACCTGATGATGCTGGGCGGCTTCTTCGCCTTCACCTTCATCGGCATGATGGGCCTGAACTACTGGATCGGCTTTGCCGGTGCGGTGGCCGCGATGGCGCTGTTCGGCATGCTGGCGGAGCGGATCGTGGTGCGGCCGATCCTCGGCTATCCGCAATTCTCAATCATCATGGCGACCATTGGGCTCGGCTATTTCCTGCGCTCGGTCGCCGGCATGATCTGGGGCACCGATGATTTCAAGATCGAGACGCCGTTCAGCCAGGGCGTGCTGCGCATCGGCTCGCTGGTGCTCGCGCATGACAAGCTCTCGGTGATCGCTGCGACGATCATCCTCTGCACGCTGCTCTGGCTGTTCTTCAACAAGACCACGCTCGGCACCGCGATGCGCGCCAGCTCCGAGAACATGCTGGCGGCCTATTACATGGGCATCCCGGTCAAGCGCGTAGTGTCGATCGTCTGGGCCATCAGCGCTGCGGTCGCGACCTGCGCCGGCGTGCTGCTGGCGCCGATCACCTTCATCCACTCCAATGTCGGCCTTGTGCTCGGCCTCAAGGCGTTTCCGGCCGCGGTGCTCGGCGGCTTCGGCTCGATCCCCGGCGCGGTGGTCGGCGGCGTGCTGATCGGCGTGATCGAGAGCATGGCCGGATTCTATCTGGCCGAGGGTTGGAAAGATGTCGCGCCCTACCTCGTGCTGCTGGCCGTGCTGCTGCTGAAGCCCGAAGGCCTGTTCGGCCTGCACGCCCGCAAGAAGGTCTGAGCGCATGCGCTTCCTGTTCAAGACCGACTATGAGGACGACATCAGGCTCTTCCCGCATTCCGGCTATGTGGTCTCATACGGCCTGCTGCTCGCGGTGCTGCTGATCGCGCCCTATGTGCTCTCCAGCTATCTGATGAGCCAGCTCGTCTTCGTCTGCATCTATGCGACCGTCGGCGTGGCACTGATGATTTTGACCGGCTTTACCGGGCAGGCTTCGCTCGGGCATGCCGCGTTCCTCGCGATCGGCGCCTATACGGCCGCCTACTTGCAGAAATACAACGTGCCGTTCCCGGTCTACTTCCTCGCCGCCGGCGTCCTGACCGGCTGCATCGGCGCACTGGTCGGCTTCCCCGCGCTGCGGCTGCAGGGCATCTATCTCGTCATCGCCACCATCTCCTTCGCCTTCATCGTCGAGGAGATCCTGGCGCGCTGGGAAAGCGTGACCAACGGCAACGAGGGCCTGCGGATCAAGGCGGTGTCGCTGCTCGGCGTGACGGTCTCGCGCGACAGTCCGACCTTCTATTTCCTCTGCCTTGCGGTGCTGGTGCTGACCATCGTCGGCACGCTCAATCTGCTGCGCTCCCCGACCGGCCGTGCCTTCGTCGCGATCCGTGACAGTGAGACGGCGGCGCGCAGCATGGGCGTCAATGTCGCGCTCTACAAGGTGAAGTCGTTTGCGATCTCGGCGACGATCACCGGCTTTGCCGGCGTGCTGTTCGCGCACAAGCTCTCCTTCATCTCGCCGGAGATGTTCACGCTGCAGCTCTCGATCGAGTTCATCATCGTGATCCTGATCGGCGGCACTTTCAGCCTGCACGGCGCGGTGCTGGGCGCGATCTTCATCGTGATGATCGATCCATTCCTGACTTATCTGAAGGACGATATGCCCGGCATTATCGCCGGTGTTGCCGCGACCTTTGGGGCGGGCGCAGCAACTGCGGCCAGCATCCAGTCCAAGGTCGCGGCCTTTGCCTCGCTCAACGGGCTGAAGGGCGCGATCTACGGCATCATCATCATGCTGTTCGTGCTGTTCGAGCCGCTCGGCATCTACGGCCGCTGGCTGAAGATCAAGCTCTTCTTCCAGCTGTTCCCGCTCTACAAGCGCGCGACCTTCAAGCGGCAGAAGATCTACGTGAAGTCGGAGCGGAACCGATGAGCTATTTCCGCGCCGAAAACCTGTCGCTGCATTTCGGGGGCCTCAGGGCCGTCGATGCGGTGTCGTTTGCGGTCGAGAAGGGCGAGATCCTCTCGATCATCGGGCCGAACGGCGCCGGCAAGAGCTCGATCTTCAATCTGATCTCGCGGATCTACCGGCCGACCTCGGGCCGCATCTTCTTCGAGGATCAGGACATCACCGAAGAACCGCCCTACGATATCGCAAAGCTCGGCATCGCCCGCACCTTCCAGAACATCGAGCTGTTCGAGAACGCGACGGTGCTGTCCAACCTGCTGGTCGGCCGCCACCGCCATTCGACCACGCAGCTCTGGCAGGAATTGCTGTTCCTGCCGAGCGTGCGCGCCAACGAGAAGGTGCATCGCCGCCGGGTCGAACAGGTGATCGAGTTCCTTGACCTCGAGCCTTACCGCGACAAGCTGATCTCGGGCCTGCCATACGGCGTGCGCAAGGTGATCGAGCTGGCGCGCGCGCTGTGCTCGGAACCAAAACTGATCCTGCTCGACGAGCCGTCCTCGGGCCTCAACGTCGAGGAGACCGACGACATGTCGTTCTGGATCCGCGACATGAAGAGCGAGCTCGGCGTCACCGTGCTGATGGTCGAGCACGACATGTCGCTGGTCAGCCGCGTCTCGGACCGCGTCATCGCACTGAACTACGGCCGCGTGCTGGCGATGGGCTCGCCGGCCGAGGTGCAGCAGCATCCCGACGTCGTCGCCGCGTATCTGGGAGCGTGATGCATGGATGCCACCCCGGCGCCCGACATCATCCTGAGGCTCTCCAACATCGAGAGCTATTACGGGCCGATCATGGCGATCCGCGGCATCTCGCTGGAGGTGCCGCGCGGCCGCATCGTCACGCTGCTGGGGGCCAACGGTGCCGGCAAGACCACGGTGCTGAAGACCATCTCGGGCATTCTCGATCCGCAAAAGGGTTCGATCGAGTTCATGGGCAAGCCGATCCAGCGCATGGAGGCCGACCGCATCGTGCGGCTCGGCCTCAGCCATGTGCCCGAGGGGCGCGAGGTGTTTCCGTTCCTCTCGGTGCGCGAAAACCTGATGATGGGCGCCTATCCGCGCCGCGATCGCGACGGCGTGGCGGAAGACCTGGAGCGGGTCTACGGCTATTTCCCGCGGCTGAAGGAGCGTATCAACCAGCCGGCCGGCCAGCTCTCCGGCGGTGAGCAGCAGATGCTCGCGATCGGGCGTGCGCTGATGAACCGGCCGACGCTACTCCTGCTCGACGAGCCCTCGCTCGGCCTGTCGCCGATCCTGGTGAAGGAGATTTTCACCATCATCCGCCGCGTCAACGAGGAGCAGGGCATGTCGATCCTGCTGGTCGAGCAGAATGCGCGCGTGGCGCTGGAGACGGCGCACTATGGTTACGTGCTGGAGATCGGCCGCGTCGTGATGAACGACAGCTGCGACCGCTTGATGCATTCCCAGGACATCCAGGAATTCTACCTTGGCGCCAAAGAGCAAGGCGCACGCGGTGAGCGGCGTTGGAAAAAGAAGAAGACTTGGAGATGAAGAACTTACTGCTCAAGAACTTGGAGATGAAGAAACTGCGTTAGGACGGCAACGAGGAGACGCGCATGGCCCGGCCGGCGGTGCTGACGGTCGCTGATACGATCGCGAGGAGTTTTTTGCGCGCAGCAGAGGTGCGCGGCGACAGGCCTGCGATCCGCGAGAAGAAGTTCGGCATCTGGCAGCCGACGAGCTGGCGCGAATGGCTGCAGATCTCGAAAGAAATCGCCTACGGCCTTCGTGCCATCGGCTTCATGCCAAGCGACGTCGCTTCCATCATCGCCAACGCGGTCCCGGAGTGGATCTACGCCGACATGGGCATCCTCTGCGCCGGCGGCGTCTCGTCCGGCATCTATCCAACCGACGCCTCGGCGCAGGTCGAATATCTCATCAATGATTCCGCAACGCGGGTGATCTTCGCCGAAGACGAGGAGCAGCTCGACAAGATCCTGGCCTGCCGGGCGCGCTGTCCCAACCTGCAACGGATCATCGTGTTCGACATGGAGGGCCTCAGCGGCTTCTCCGACGACATGGTGATGTCGCTCGACGAGTTTCGCGCGCTCGGCCGCAATACCATGGTCGGCCGCGACGCGCTGTGGCAGGAGATGATCAACAGCCGCAGTGCCGGCGATCTCGCCGTTCTCGTCTACACCTCCGGCACCACGGGCCCGCCGAAGGGCGCGATGCATGCCAACCGCAGCGTCACCCACCAGATGCGGCATGCCAACGACTTTATTCCGGCGCGCGAGGACGAGGACCGGCTGATTTTCCTGCCGCTGTGCCATGTCGCCGAGCGCATCGGCGGCTACTACATCTCGGTCGCGCTTGGCTCCGTCATGAACTTTGCCGAGAGTCCCGAGACCGTGCCGGACAACTTACGCGAAGTGCAGCCGACCGTGTTCCTCGCGGTGCCGCGCATCTGGGAAAAATTCTATTCCACCATCACCATCGCGCTGAAGGATGCGACCCCGCTCCAGCAATGGGTCTATCGCCGCGCCATCGAGATCGGCTATCGCATGGTCGATTGCCGCATCGAGGGCAGGGCGCCGTCGCTGGCGTTGCGTGTCGCCAACCGCGTCGCTTACCAGCTCGCCTTCCGCAACATCCGCCGCATGATCGGGCTCGACCGTTGCCGCATCGCCTTTACGGGGGCTGCGCCAATCGCGCCTGATCTGATCCGCTGGTATCTCGCGCTCGGCATCGATATCCACGAGGTCTACGGCCAGACCGAGAACTGCGGCGTCGCGACCATGATGCCGGCGTTGCGCATCAAGCTCGGCTCGGTCGGTACGGCGGTGCCCTGGGGCGAGGTCGCGCTGTCGCCCGAGGGCGAGATCCTGATCAGGGGCGACTTCCTGTTCATGGGTTATTTGAACCAGCCCGAGAAGACGGCGGAGACCATTGATATCAGCGGCTGGCTGCACACCGGTGACGTCGGCACCATCGACAATGAGGGGTTCGTCCGCATCACCGACCGGATGAAGGACATCATCATCACCTCCGGCGGCAAGAACGTCACGCCGTCGGAAATCGAAAACCAGCTCAAGTTCTCGCCCTACATTTCGGATGCGGTCGTGATCGGCGACAAGCGCCCCTATCTCACCTGCCTCGTGATGATCGACCAGGAGAATGTCGAGAAGTTCGCCCAGGACCACGACATCCCCTTCACCAATTATGCCAGCCTGTGCCGGGCCGGCGAGATCCAGGACCTGATCTGGCGCGAGATCGAAGGCGTCAATGCGAACTTCGCCCGCGTCGAGACCATCAAGAAATTCTACCTGATCGAACGCCAGCTCACCCCGGAGGACGAGGAGCTGACGCCGACCATGAAGCTGAAGCGCAATTTTGTGAACAAGCGCTACGCCGCCGAGATCGACGCGATGTATCGCGCGCGGGCGGTGGCTTAGCAGATGCGCACATCAAGCAGCGGAGCGGCGATGGCCCTCGCCCTTCGCGTCATACGGGCCCAAGGAGAGGAGACGTCAATGTCGAGATCGTTGAAAGCGTTCGGCCTTGCGGTGGGTGCGGTGGCGCTCACCTGTCTGCCGGCCGCAGCGCAAACCAAGGTCACCAATGAAGGCATCTCGGCCAGCGAGATCGTCATCGGCACCCATCAGGATCTGTCGGGCCCGATCAAGGGCTGGGGCGTGCCTGTCTCCAACGGCATGAAGATGGCGGTTGAGGAGGTCAACGCGGCCGGCGGCGTCAACGGCCGTAAGATCAAGATGATCCTCGAGGACAACGGCTATGATCCCAAGAAGGGCGTGCTGGCGTCGCAGAAGATGGTCGAGCGCGACAAGATCTTCGCGATGATCGGCTCGATGGGATCGGCGCCGACGCTCGCTGCCCAGGACATTTTGTTCGATGCGGGTGTATTCCAGCTCTTCCCGCTGACGGCGGCCGAGTTCACTTACAAGTTCGATCCGGCCAAGCCGCAGGAGCGGCTCAAGTTCAACAATCTGCTGCCCTATGTCGAGAGTACGCGCGCCGCGTTGAAATACATGGTGCAGTGGAAGAGCTTCCAGAAGCCTTGCCTCATGTATCAGGATGACGAGTACGGAAAGAACGTGCTCGACGGCTTCAACCAGCAGCTTGCCGCAATGAAGATGCAACCTGCTTCGATCACGAGCTACAAGCGTGGTGCGTCGGACTTCAGTGCGCAGGTCGCCAAGATGAAGTCGGACGGCTGCGATCTCGTCGTGCTCGGCACCATCCTTCGCGAGACCATCGGCGCGATGAGCGAGGCGAAGAAGCTCGGCTGGGATGTCACCTTCCTCGGTGCCTCGCCGACCAACGTCCCGGAAGTGCCTGCGCTCGGCAAGGACGCCGTCGAAGGGCTCTACGCAGCAAGCCTGTTCGAGATTCCCTATGAGGACACCGCCAAGGGAAAAGTGAAGGACTGGGTCGTCAACTACAAGAAGATGTTCGGCACCGACGCCAATCCGCAGGCGATCATCGGTTACAACGCGGTGATGACGTTCGCCTTCTACGCCGACAAGGCGGGCAAGGACCTCACCGGGCAGAAGATGCTCGATTCACTGGAGTCGGGTGAGAAGTTCCTCGACATCTTCAACTCGCCGCCGACCAAGTTCTCCAAGACTGATCACCTCGCCAACACCATCACCCAGGTGCAGCAGGTCAAGGGCGGTCGCTGGGTGCTCGTGAAGGACAATCTGATGTTTTGATGTTTCGCCGCGAGGACGGTGCACCCTCTCCCCTTGCGGGAGAGGGTGGATCGACGCGAAGCGGCGAGCCGGGTGAGGGGTATCTATCCTCACGAGCAGACTTGCGCGTGGTGAGAACCCCTCATCCGGCGCTTCGCGCCACCTTCTCCCGCAAGGGGAGAAGGAAGAAGACAGCCTACGACCCCCCGCCGGCGTTGCCGGAGTTCACCGGCGCCAGCTCGTCCTCGCGGCAGCGCCAGCCGTCGGCGGCTTTCACGAAGGCGAAGGTCCGTTGGATTCGCAGGCGGCGCGTGACGTTGAAGGCTGCCGCGGAGCGCTCCTTGTTGTTGGCGCCCGGTTGCGGACGGCCGGTCGCTGCGTCCCAGCAGGTGCCGGTGCAGGTCGATGCGACCTTGCTGCAGGTGGTGAACGGCGCCAGCACGACCATCTCGATCTCGCCGGTGACCTGCGCCTCCTGATCCGTCACCTGGCTGTCGAGCGCGTAGACGCGGTTGATGCGGAGGAAATTGCCGCATGAATTGGCGGCGTGGATGCGCGCGGCGCAGAAATCGACGGCGTCGGTGTCGGGCTCCCTGGCCGCGACCTGCCGGCCGAACACCTTCTTCGGATCGCCCTTGGCGGCCGCGATCTCGTCGGTCTTGCGCTTCAGAAAATCGGCGAGGCAGTCTTCTGCGGAGCCAAGCTCCTGCGGCGGCACGTTCTCCTTGCCGACCAGATTGCACTTGCGATCGCGCTCTCGCGTCCAGCGACCGTATTCGGCGAAGGCAAAGCGTGCCGCGGTCGGGTCCAGTCTGCCGATCAGGCCGAGCACCTGGCTGTTGAGCTCGGTCTCGGTGAGCGCCAGCGAGGGGTCTGCGCAGATCAGCGCGCCGGCCGCGGTGTTGGCCGCGAGGCAATCGAAATCCGGATCGCGCACGATCGCGGCGCGATCCTCGGTCACCTTGAGGAGGCAGGCCTTCACCCGGTCGAAATCCTCAATGCGGATCGCGGTCTGGCCGACGATGCCGCAGCCGAGATTGCGTTGGCGGATCCAGATCGCGTTCTCTTCGATGGCGGGCAGACGATCGGGCAGGCGGGCGAGCCGTGCCTCGATGGCGGTAGAGAGCTTCTCGGCGGCGGCAGACAGTTCGGGATCGCCGCAGAACAATTGATTGCCGGGGTCGCGGATCTGCTGGCAGTTATTCCCCGCGTACAGCGGCAGCCTGTCGGCAACGGAGCGGTCGGATCTGCCGGATTGCGCGAAGCCTGATGCTGCCGGCCAGGCCAGCAGCACAATCACAGTCAGCACGATCAACCGCATTCCAATTGTCCCCAGCATGGCCATCGCCATGCTAGCGTCCCGGATCGTGCGGCGAAATGGATTTGTGGCGGGCTACGCGATCGCGACGGTCAATTCGCCTCGGGGGCGACCGCGGCGAACCGCACGGGTTCGCCGGCATATCTCAGCACGGCGGATTGGTAGAGCACGTAGAGCGGCTGGTAGTTGCGCGCGTCGTCATCCTCGACCATCGTCATGCGGCGGTTGTCGAGCATCAGCCAGTGGCCGTCGAGCTTTGCCGAGGCGACCGCATGGCCTTCGCCGCTGCGGGTGTCGCGCACCACGACGAGGCGGAGGTCCTCCGCGGCGACGCCGGCAAGCCGCAGCGCGGCCAGCTTGGCGATGGCGTAATCCTCGCAATCGCCGGCGCCGCGTTCGAAGGTCTCGAGCGGCGAGCTCCAGATGTCCTCGGCTCCGTCGTTTTCGGCGCGAATGGCGAGGTTGATGGCGCGGTTGGTCTCACCGAACAACGCGCGGCCGTCGCGGGTGCGGGCCTGGTCGACGATGGCGAGCAGCTTCAGCGCCGCGGGCGAGGCGCAATTGTCGCGGTCGCCGTCACACAGCGCGAGCTGCACCATGTCGTCGTCGAGCCTCTCTTTCAGCGCGAGCCATTTCGTCCGCAGGCCGCCGGTGGAAATGGCGAAGGCGAACACGCCGAAAGGCTCGGCCGATTTGCGCACGAGCATGCCGGCGCCCGGCGACAGCAATGTGCCGGCACGAAGGTCGGCGGCCGAGCCGAGCAGGATCAATCCGCACAGGACAAGGATAGCGCGCCAGGCGCGCGAGCGAGCAGCGGTCTCCATCTGACATCCCCTTATCCGGCTTCGTCAGGTCCCCCTCGACCTCGACGTGCCGGGCTTGTTGCTTTCGCGGAGATAGTGCGAGGCGGGCCGTTTTGTTCTGCTTAACGCGCTTGGGCAGGGCGCCGAAACCGTGGGGCAGGCTGAATCGGGCCTGCCGCAATTGCGTAAAATTTTACGATTCGCCGGCTATGTGTTGCCGCGATGCCGCGAGAACGAACAAATCGCAGGGAGAAATTGTGGGCGGGCCGATTCGTCGCTTATGGCTAATGACCGGCTAGTTCACGAGTTCTGTTAGTTGGGTCACAGATTTAACTCCGTATTTGCCGCAGGATGTTCCGGGGGACTACGAAGAAAAGATGACATAAGTATCCGCCGTCAAATCCCTGCGGCTGATTACTTTGAACGACTTGAAATGTGCGCAATAAGCCGGATTCGACTTCAAAATATTCGAAAAAATACCTCAACTCATCTATGGATGTCGCCGTAGGCATAGTCGTGGACAGCCAAGTGATGCGGAATCACACAAGCAATAGATGGTTTCGCTAAGGACTTGGTAATGCTATGCAAGCTTAGGCGGTGGATACTTACTTAGATTTTAACCCTTTTACGGTGCCCGGTTGAACTACGCTGGCAAATTTGACGCCGCGCTCTCTTTTGATGGCCATTCGAATGGCCACCACGTCGATTCATTCATAGCCAAAGCGCACGGCCACGTGCCCGAAGGCGCGGTCGTCGTTGCCGACCCCAACCTGATCTTCAACGGCGAGTTCAAGCGCACGGGTGTTGATCTCGTGCTGTCGCACGACGGCCATGAGTTCGTCGTTCACGATTATTTCAGGGGCGACAAGCGCGCCGCAATCGCCTCGCCCGATGGCGCCCATCTCACCGGCGACATCGTCAGCGCGCTTACGGGTTACGTCCAGGTCGCGCAGGCCGCGCCCGGTACCGCAGCGGCGCAGGTCATCGGCCACGTCACCAAGCTGACCGGTAGCGCGACCGCGGTCCGTAATGGCGTCTCGGTCATCCTGAACAACGGCGACAACGTCGAGAAGGGCGACGTGGTCTCGACCGGTTCGGACTCGACGCTCGGCGTGACCTTCATCGACGGCACCGTGTTCGGCCTGTCCTCCAACGCGCGGATGGTGCTGAACGAGATGGTCTACGACCCCAACGGGTCGAACAATTCCTCGCTGCTCAGCCTGGTCGCGGGCACCATCACCTTCGTTGCCGGCGAGACCGCCAAGCACGGCGACATGAAGATCGACACGCCGGTCGCCACCATGGGCATCCGCGGCACGGCGGTGCTGACCGAGATCAACTTCGTCGTTCCCGCAGGCGGCGGCGATCCGCAGCCGCAGGCGAACTTCCAGGTGCTGGTCGAGCCCAACGGCACCACCGGCTCCTACATCCTGTTCGACAAGCTGACGCTGCTGCCGATCGCGACGGTCAACCAGGCCGGCCAGATGATCCAGATCAGCGGCGGCAACGTCTCGATCACCAATGGGCTGCTGTCGCCGGACGTGCAGAAGCTGATCACGGACGTGTTCACGCTGAAGTTCACGGACAACAACACCAACACCAAGCTGACCACGAACTTCACCGACTCGATCACGCAGAACGGCAACATCGTCATTATCAAGACGGACACGGGTGCGACCGCGACCGCGACGTTTAATACAGGCAACAACGGTGGCGGCGGTTCGACGCAAGGGGGCTCGGACAAGGGGGCCGATCGTATTCCTGGGCCGCCCGACGCGCGCACCCTCGATGCCAACGGCAATGTGACGACGGCGTTCGCGACGACCGAGCACGCGGGGGCGACCGGCGACCGCGCGGACACGACCGGCGCTCCCGTGTCTCCCGAAATCATCATCTTCCGGGTCAACTTCGTTGACCAAAACCTGGGCGACCGGCCGACCGTGTCGGTGAGCCTCGATGCATCAAACTACACCTATACCGACTCCGGCCATCACGACGTCACCGCCTCGCTCACGGCTCTCCAGAAGCAGGACATCGCGGCGACGCAGGTCCAGATCGCCGTCGCCGCCGACGCCGGCAACAACAACAACGGTTCGGCGACCCTGACCTACACGGTCCCCGATCACGCCTTCGATTTTCTGGGGGCCGGCGAAACGCTGACGCTGACCTACATGGTCAGCGTCAATGACAATTTCTCGGTCCAGCCCGAAGCCAGGACCATCCCGATCACCATCACGATCACCGGCACCAACGACAAGCCGGTGATCACTTCGGGCGTCCCGACCATCACGTTCTCGGGCGGCACCAGCGTCCCGGGTGGCCCGCTCACCAGCGAGGTCCCGACCTCGGGCACGCTGAGCTTCGCCGATGTCGACCTCACCGATACGCACACCGTGTCGGTCAGCAAATTCAGTGCGGTGCTGCCCGGCGGGACGGTCCCCAAAGCCATCTCGGACTTCCTCGCGGGTGCCTTGCTGGTCTCGATCGCATCCGGCCACGACAGCACCGGGACCGGCACGGGATCGATCGACTGGTCGCTGAAAGATATTCCGGTCTATCTCGCCGACTTCATCCCGAAGGGTGAAGTGCTGACGGTGACGTACACCGTGACGGTCAAGGACTCGCAAGGCGCGACCTCGGACCAAACCGTTACGGTCACCATCACCGGCACCGATGCACCTGCCGTGGTGTGGATCGCGACGAACACCGAGGGATCTCCCGCGGGTGGCTTCTGGAAGGACGGCGCGAATTGGGAAACCGGCAATGCGCCGACGATCAATGACGACGTTATCGTCATCACCGATCAGTTGCACGGGCTGACGCCGTCCTATCCGGTCACGATCGACCTCGCGGCGTTCGGCAAGTCGCTGACGATGGATGACTACGACACGACGCGGAACCACACCGTGCCGGAGGTCATCAACCACAGCACGTTGACGCTCGCGGGCTCGCTCACGCTCAATGCCGACGCGAAGTTTACCAACGCTGCCGATGGCCAGGTTCTCGTCGGCGGCGCGATCGATGTCGAGACGATCACCAGGAAAACCGGTGAGGTCGTCGTCAATACCGTCACGATCACCAATGCGGGCACGCTTACGCTGGCCGCGGGCGGCGTGATCGATACCCTGACGACCATCGCCAATTCCGGCACGATTGAGCTTTCCGGCGGAACCTTGGCGCTGAAGACCGGCATTGCCAACACCGGCAACGTCAAGATCGATGCCGCCGGCAAGCTCACAGTCAACGGCGCGACAATCGACGGTGGTGCGACCCCCATCTTCCACGGAATTCCGGGGGGCGAAGGTGGTGAGGGCGAGGGCACCGAGGGGACGGACATCGGCGGGCTGCGCAGCGTCGGTACGGTCACGAACAACGGCGAGCTCGACCTCACCGGCAATGCCGTGCTCAGCAACGGCATCCTGAAGAACAACGGCACTCTCAATGTCAGCGGTACCGGAAACGCGCTCAACTACGAAGTGGTCACCAATGCCGGCACCATCGAGGTGCTCTCGGGCGCACTCACCATCGGTTCGGGATCGACGGTCGATAATTCCAGCGGCAACGTCATCGTCGACGCCGCGTTGATCCTGGACGGCGCCACGATCAGCGGCGGCGCCATCAAGGGCGCCGGCACGATCGACGTGACCAGCGACAGCACGATCGATGGCAATGCGACCCTCACCACGGGCCCCGTCACGGTCGAGAGCGATGTTACGCTGACGCTCGACGATGCCACTGTTGCGGGCACCGCGATCACCAACCACGGCACGGTCAAGGTCGACGGCAGCAGGAAGCTGACCTTGAAGGGCGCGAGCCTGACGGGCGGCACGCTGACGGTCTCCGGCACGCTGGATTCGACCGGCGCGACGACGATCACCAATGCCAATATCTGGAACTCCAATCTGCTGGAGTCGACGCTCGGTGGCCTGCTTGCGCTGGTCGCGACGACGTCCACCACCGCGATCACCAATGGCGGCATCCTCCGGGCGAATGGCGCCGAGCTCGACATCAACGGCGAAGCCGTCACCAACACCGGGACGCTGGCTGCCATCAACGACGGCACGCTGAAGCTGATCTCGAACATTGTCACCAACACCGACGGTACGGTGTCGGTAGAGGCCGGCTCGACGCTCGATCTCCAGGCTGCGACGATCGATGGCGGCACCGTGACCATCGCGGGCACGCTGGAATCGACCGGGGCGAGCGCCATCGACAACGCCGACATCACTGTTGCCAGCACCGGCACGGTCTCCGTCACCAGCGGCACGCTGACGATCGATCCCACGACGAGCCACGCCATCACCAATCACGGGTTGATCAAGGCTGAGACCGGCGGCACGCTGAAGCTGACGACTGCCACCATCACCAATGCCGGTGCCACGATCTCGGTTGACGGCACGTCGAAGCTCTATCTGACCGACGTCTCGATCAATGGCGGCAGCCTCACCAATGCCGGCAATCTCTACAGCGTCGGCCTCAACACGGTCACCGGTGGCGTCACCAACACGGGCACCATCGAGGTCCAGAGCGGCACGCTGAGCCTGTCCGGCGGCATCACCGGCGTCGGCACGCTGATCATCGACGACAAGGCGACGCTCGCGCTCGGCGGCGCGGATGCGCAGACCGTCACCTTCGCCGGCGGCACCAATACGCTTGAGCTCGACAAGGTTGCCGGCCACAGCTTCACCGGCACCATCGCCGCCCAGTCGTCGACAGGCGGCACCTTCACGGTCACCGGTGATGCCGACATTACGACGTCGAAGGGCGATGCGCTCGACGTCACGGCGTCCGGCGGGACGAGCGACAATCGCGCCAACATCGTGCTGACGCCGGCCGGCGCGCTGAGCGGCGCGAACAACGGCATTGTCGTCACCCAGAACGGCATCGGCGATATCTCGCTGACGACGGTTGGCGACGTCACCGGCAAGACTGGCGACGGCATCGTGCTGCACGACGGCGCGACCGGCGCAGGCAATATTACCGCGACCATCGGCGGTGCCGCGTCCGGCGCGGTCGGGCTCGACGTCGTCTCCCATGGCGGGGGCGCCGTTACCGTCACCAACAACGGTCACATCACGGGCACGGTTTCGTTCGGCCTTCATGTCGACCAGGACGATTCCGGCGCGACCGGCTCGACGCACATCATCAACGCCGGCACGGTGGTCGGCGCCGATGGTGTCGCCGCGATCTCCATCCAGGAGAACACGACCGGGTCCGCGACGATCGACAATTCCGGCACGATCGGCTCCGACGCCGCCAGCGTGACGTCGACGTCCTACGCGATCGTCGAGACCGGCGGCGCGATCACGATCAACAACAGCGGCCACATCAACGGCAACATCTCGGTCGCAAGCGCCACGTTCGACAACAACGCCGGCGGCACCTGGACGGTCGCGGGCAGTGGCGTGTTCGGCGATGCGTCGTCGATCGTCAACCACGGCGACATCGATCTGCACGGTGCTTCGATTTCCGGGGCCGGGCTGAGCATCACGAATGACGCGACCATCGACAGCTGGGGTGTGGCGTCGATTTCGGGCACCATCACCAACACTGGAACCATCGAGGTCCATGACGGCGATCTGTCGTTGCTCGGCTCGCTGTCCGGCTCCGGTTCGGTCACCGTCGATGCCGGCGCGACGCTCGAGGTCGAGGGCACGGTCTCGCAGACGATCACGCTGGCCGGCGACGGCGCCCACCTGCAGATTGATACCTCGACCTTCGGCGGATCGATCGCGGCGTTGTCCAAGACCGACACGATCGACCTGTCGACCATCAAGTACGGGCTCGGCACCAGCGCGGTTTACGTTGCCAACGCCGATGCCTCGACCGGCGGTGTGCTGACCGTGACGGACGCCTACGGTCACCACATCAGCCTGACGCTGACCGGCGCCGATTACAGCAACACGACCTTCGCAGGCAGCGATGACGGCACCGGTCACACGCTGATCACGGTCCATGCCGCCGACGACGCGCCGGCCTTCACCGACGGCGGAGTGCTGGCCGCGAGCGTCTCGGAGCAGGCGAACGCGACCGGCGACTTCTCCACGGTCGATACCGCAACGCCTGCGACCGGCTCGGTCGACTTCACCGATATCGATCTGACCGACCTGCCGGCGGCCAAGATCACCGGCCAGGTCGTGACCTCGCTGGGGGCCGATCACAGCACCGACCTCACGGCATCGCTGACGCCCGGCGAGATCGCGGCGCTGGAAAACGCGTTGACGCTCCAGCAGACCGGCAAGAACAACGGCACGGTCACCTGGAGCTATTCGATCGCTGACGGTGCGCTGGATTTCCTCGGCCAGGACCAGACCGCGAAGGTCGTCTCGACCATCACGCTCGACGACGGCCATGGCCAGAAGACGACGACCGATGTCACGATCACGGTCACCGGCCAGAACGACGCGCCGACACTGGCTGCGATGACGACGGCGCCGCTCGTGGATACGGCGAACGCCGATACGTTCTCCGATATCACGGGGACGCTGGTCGGGACCGATGCGGATCATGGCGAGACGGCGACGCTGAAATACGCCGTGCTCGATTCGCACAACAACGCGGTATCGACGCTGGCCGGCCACTACGGCACGCTCACGGTCAACGCCAACGGCACCTACGACTATTCGCCCGATGCGACCGCGATCAACGCGCTGTCGGCAGGTTCCTATGTCGATATTTTCACGGTGCAGACCACCGACGCGCACGGCGCGACCGGCACCGCGACATTCACGGTGAACGTGACCGGCGCCAACGACACGCCGGTGTTGTCCGATGGCAGCCTCGGCAAGCTCACCGACACGGCCGCCGCCGACAGTTTCTCCGACCTCACCGGCCACCTGGCCGGGACCGATGCCGATACCGGCGATACGCTGACCTATGCTCTGCTGAACTCGGATCATCACGCGACCAGCACCCTCACGGGTCACTATGGCGCGCTGACGCTCAACACCGACGGCAGCTACACCTACGTCCCCGATGCCGCCTCGATCAATGCGCTGCCTCAAGGCTCCTATTCGGATGCTTTCACCGTCCAGCTGACGGACTCGCATGGTGCCGCCACCACGGCGACATATACCGTGGACGTGACCGGTGCGGACGATGCGCCCGTCTTCAACCTCGACAAGATCAGCGTGACCCAGCTGGACGACGAACAGATCGTCGTTCACGGCCTCCAGGTCACCGATGTCGATGCTGCTGCGGATGAAACCTTCACGCTTCTTGCGACCGGCGCGAAGGCGGGCGATGTCAGTCCGTCGTCTGGCTCGGGTTCTCTTGCCGACATCAACACGATGCTGGGCACCCTGACCTATAATGAAGGCAGCGAAGAGCCTTCCACGGATACGGTCACGCTCACCGTGACCGACGGCCACGGTGCGACCGATACGGTCAACCTGATTTTCAATCTCGCCGAAAGCGCGGACGATCACGTGAGCCTCACCGGCACGACCGGCAAGGATGTCTTCTTCGGGACCGGCTATCAGGAACAATTCGTGTTCGGGGCCAATTCGAACCACGACACGATCGTGAATTTCACGCCCAACCAGGATCACATCAACCTGACCGCGGTCGTGGCGACCGACATCGACGCCGCATGGATCGCGCAGCACGTCGCGGCTTCGCCGGCCAACTCCGCGGATACCCTGATCACGATCGATTCCGCCGACACGATCCTCCTGAAGGGCGTCAACGCCGCCAACCTCCACGCGAGCGACTTTATCGTCCATTCCGGATGATCGCCCGGACGACGCCGATCGCCCGCAGGTGCGTTCGGCGCTGCCATTGGCCGGCAATGCGTGATATTCATTCGGCATGAAACGTCTCAAGATCCTGCGGCGGTGGTTCGCGCGAAAGTTCGGCTTGGCGCGGCTGGTGTGCCTTGCGCTGCTGGTCGTCTTCGCCGGCTTGCGCGTCTGGGATCCGCCGCCGGTCCAGGAATTGCGGCTGCGCACCTTCGACCTGTTCCAGTTGATCGATCCGCGCCACAAGACGGTGCGGCCGGTCACCATCGTCGACATCGACGACAAGAGCCTCGCCAGGCTCGGCCAGTGGCCGTGGTCGCGCACGCGGATCGCGGATTTGATCATCAACCTCACCAATAACGGCGCGGTGGCGATCGGCTTCGACGTGGTGTTCTCCGAACCCGACCGGCTCAATCCGGATCTGGTCGCCAACCAGATGCGCTATCTGGACGACGCCACGCGGATGAAGCTGAGCGAGCTGCCGAGCAACGACCAGATTCTCTCCGAAGCGATCAAGCGTTCGAAAGTCGTCCTCGGCGAAACCGGGCTGCCACAAGTCGAATCCGAACTCGACAAGACGCTTCCTTTCACCGGAGTCGCGACGGTCGGGGAAGCGAATGCGGAAAACTTCCTGTTCGAATTCCCCGGCCTGCTGCGCAACGTGCCCGTCATCGAGAAGGTCGCCGCCGGTCGTGGCTTGTTCTCCATCAAGACCGAGCGCGACGGCTTCATCCGCCGCGTGCCGATGATCATGTGGGCCCAGGGCAATATCATGCCCTCGCTCAGCCTCGAGATCCTGCGGGTCGTCACGGGTACCCCGACACTGCTTGTTCGCACCGACAAGACCGGCATCCGTGCCATCCGCCTTAAGGGCGTCGAGATCCCGACCGACAAGAACGGGCAGCTCTGGGTGCATTACGCTCGCCGGGATCCTTCGATCTATGTGTCGGCAGCGGACGTGCTCGACAACACCGTGCCGCCCAGCAAGCTCGCCGGCAAGCTGGTGCTGATCGGCACCTCCGCGGCCGGGCTGAACGACATCAAGACCACGCCGGTGTCCTCGACCATGCCGGGCGTCGAGATTCACGCCCAGATACTCGAAAGCGTGCTGAGCGGCGGCGCGGTGATCTCGCAGCCGAATTATGCGCTCGGCATCGAGCTGCTGGCCGCGCTGATCATCGGCCTTCTCGTCATCATCTTCACGCCGAACCTTGGGCCGGTGCGGCTGGTGCTCGCGGGTGCGATGTTCGCCGCGGTGCTGGTCGGCACGTCCTGGTTCTACTACTGGCAGAAACGCTACCTCGTCGACTTCACCTATCCGCTATTGTCGACCACCGCGATCTACCTGACGTTCATCTTCTCGAGCTTCGTGCGCGAGCAGCGGCAGCGCGTGCAGATCCGCGGCATCTTCGCGCAATACATGTCGCCGGTGCTGGTCGAGCAGCTCGCGCAATCGCCGGAGAAAGTCGTGCTCGGCGGCGAGGAGCGCGAGCTGACCATCATGTTCTCCGACGTGCGCGGCTTCACCACGATCTCGGAGAGCTACAAGCAGGATCCGCAAGGCCTGATCACGCTGATGAACCGCTTCCTGACGCCGCTCACCGACGTGATCATCGAGCAGAAGGGCTACGTCGACAAATACATGGGCGACGCCATCATGGCGTTCTGGAATGCGCCGCTCGACGATGCCGAACACCAGGTCAATGCCTGCGAGGCCGCGATCCAAATGCTCGAGAAGATCGATGAGGTCAACAAGGAGCGCGAGCAGGAAGCCGCCGATGGCGGGCACGTCTACATCCCGCTCAACGTGGGCATCGGCCTCAACACCGGCATCGGCGTGGTCGGCAACATGGGCTCCGATCTGAAGAAGAACTATTCGGTGCTCGGCGACAGCGTGAACCTGGCGTCACGCCTGGAAGGCCAAACCAAGGAATACGGTTTTCCGATCATCGTCGGATCCCGCACGGCGCTTGCCGCCAAGGACAAGTTCGCGATCCTCGAGCTCGATTTCATCATGGTCAAGGGCAAGACCGAGCCCGAGGTGATCTACGCCATCGCCGGCCGCGAGGACGTGATGCAGTCGGCCGCGTTCCAGCGCCTGCGCAACATCACCATCGAGATGCTCAGCTGCTACCGCGGCCGCGACTGGCAGGGCGCGCAGGACGCCATCGAGCGCGGCCGCCGCAGCGAGGACGCCGACACGCTGGAAAAGCTGTTCAAGCTGTACGAAGCGCGGATCAAGGAATTCAAGGCCAATCCTCCGCCGGAGGGCTGGTCGGGAGCGTACGCGCTGCTGACGAAGTAGGGGGCTGCTACGCGAGTTGCGCTCACTCGTGCGTCAACAAAGGTGTCGTCCCGGCCTAGTGCGCAATTGCGCACGGGGGCCGGGACCCATACTCCGCAGCAGAAGTTGTTGCGCGAGATCGGAGTTGACGATCTTCACCAAACTCGATCCTGCGGTTATGGGTCCCGGCCTGCGCCGGGACGACGCCTGAGTTTGACGCGCCGTGTGTGGCCTCACCATCAGCTCCCGTAGGGTGGGCAAAGGCGCGCATGCGCCGTGCCCACGTCTTCTTAACCGCGACAATTGGTGGGCACGCTTGCGCTTTGCCCACCCTACGGCAGCTGTGCTTGCCCCCTCACTCCACCCCGATCGTCGTCAAATCCTGGAACCAGTGCTGCGCCTGCACGAACTGCTTCACCTTCGGCGACAGCGCGTGCGGGTTGGTGTCGTGGACGACCCAGACCAGCACGGCATCGTCGACGATCAAGGCATGGGCTTGGGCGATCAGATCATCCTGCTTGGCTGTATCGAACGTCTGCTTGGCCTCGTTGATCAGCGCGTCCACCTTCGGGTTCTTGTAGCCGCCCCAGTTGACGCCGACCGGCGCGACCTGGTCGGAGGCGAAGAAGCGGACGATGGCATAGAGCGGGTCCGAGGTGACATAGGCGATGTTGTTGGCGGTGATGCCGGCGTTCATCTCGTCGGCCGCGCCCTTGCGCCAGTGGGTATAGAGCGTTTCGAGCTCGACCACCTTGAACTCGATATCGATGCCGATCTCCTTGAAGCTTTGCTGCAAAAATTCGTTCATCGGCAGCGACAGCATCTGGCCGGTGCCGCCCTGGGCGATGATGAAGGTGGCCTTCAGAGGCTTGGCCTTGGAGTAGCCGGCCTCCTCGACCAGCTTCTTGGCGGCAGCGAGATCATATTTGATGTCGAAGCTCGGCTTGCCGAACCACGGGCTCGACGGGTCGACCTGGCCCTTGGCAGGTTTGGCGAGGCCATTCATCAAGCCGACGACTTCGTCACGGTTGATCGCGAGATTCAGCGCCTTGCGCAGCCGGATGTCGGTCCAGGGCGAGCCCGGCAGCACGCTCAGATGATAATTCCAGACATGCGGCGTGACGTTGTCGACGATCTTCATGCCGGCGGCCTTCAACTGCGGCACGGCATCGGGTGCCGGCGTCTCGATCAGATCGACCTGGCCTGCGAGCAGCGCATTGGTGCGTGTCAGCGCCTCCGGCATCGGCACCAGCACGATCTTGTCGACCTTGGGACTACGCTTCGGATTCCAATAGTCCGGATTCTTGCTGAGCTCGGCGAGCTCGCGCGGCACCAGTTTCGTCAGCTTGAACGGGCCGGTGCCGGAGGGCTGGCTTGCGAACTTGTCCCAATCCTTGCCGAGCTTTTCATATTGCGCCGGGCTCGATACCAGGAACCACAGCATCTGATAGGGAAAGAAGGAATCCACGGTCTTGGTCGTGATCTCGACGGTGAAATCGTCGATCTTGGCGTAGCTGGCGACCGAGGGCAGGCGGGTCTTCACCTGCGCGCTCTGGCGCTTGTCGAATTGCGGCGCCTTGTCGTTCAACACCTTGTCGAGATTCCAGATCACCGCGTCGGCGTTGAACTCGCTGCCGTCGTGAAACTTCACGCCTTTGCGCAAGCTGAAGCGCCATTTGGTCTTGTCGGAATCATCCACCTTCCACTCGGTCGCGAGTCCCGGCACCAGCTTGCCCGGGCGGTCGGCGACGTCCATTTCCCACGCGACCAGCGGATCGTAGATCGTGTAGGCCGTGAACTGATAGGCGCCGGCACCGCGATCGGGCTGGCCCGTCGTCAGCGGAATGTCCGCCATCGAGATGCCGTAGCGCACCACCGTTTCAGCGCGCGCCGGGATTGCCGATAACGCCAGCGCAAGCACGGCGAGACAGGTCGATAAACGAATACGCATGGCCCAAAGCTCCAAGGAAAACCTAAGGAAAAGGTTGGGGCCAAACGTGCAATCTTGATGCCAGAATAGGCAGCGCGGCTGCTCAGCCTTCCCGCGATCACAAGGACTTGTCGTCGCAGGGCTAATTTGCAGAATAAGTTTCTCCTTGGCATCGCCATTGCGGGTCATTTGGCACAGCCATTGCATCAAAATTAATCATTGAAAGCCGGAAGAGGACTGAGGCAATGCTTATCAAGACAACCGCGCGCGCAGCGCTGATCGCGGCGCTGGCCCTGACGACGGCGGCCGCATGGCCGTGCGCTGCCAGCGCCGAAACCGTGCTGCGCATCGGCATGACGGCTGCCGATATTCCGCGCACGCTCGGTCAGCCCGACCAGGGTTTTGAAGGCAATCGCTTCACCGGCGTCACCATGTATGACGCGCTCACCGGCTGGGACCTGTCGTCCGCCGATAAGGCCAGCGTGGTGATCCCCGGGCTCGCGACCGAGTGGAAGGTCGATGACGCCGACAAGACCAAATGGACCTTCAAGCTGCGCCCCGGCGTCACCTTCCACGACGGCACGCCGTTCAATGCCGACGCGGTGGTCTGGAACGTCGACAAGGTGTTGAAGCAGGACGCGCCGCAATTCGACGCCAGCCAGGTCGGCGTCACCGCATCTCGCATGCCGACGCTGGCGTCCGCAAAGAAGATCGACGACATGACGGTCGAGCTCACCACCAAGGAGCCCGACAGTTTCCTGCCGATCAATCTCACCAACCTCTTCATGGCGAGCCCGGCGAAGTGGCAGCACTTCTACGACAAGGCGGAAGGCGCCGACGCCAAGGCGAAGTCGCAGGCGGCATGGACTGCCTTCGCCAAGGACGCCGCGGGCACCGGCCCGTGGAAGATGGCGAGCTTCACGCCGCGCGAACGGCTCGAGCTGGTGAAGAACGCGGATTATTGGGACAAGGCCCGCGTGCCCAAGATCGACAAGATGGTGCTCTTGCCGATGCCGGAAGCCAACGCGCGCACCGCAGCGCTGCTGTCCGGACAGGTCGATTGGGTCGAGGCGCCGGCGCCGGATGCGCTGCCCGAGCTCAAGCAGCGCGGCTTCAAGCTCTACGCCAACGAGCAGCCGCATGTCTGGCCGTGGCAGTTCTCGCGCGTCGAGGGCTCGCCCTGGAACGACATTCGCGTCCGCAAGGCCGCCAATCTCTGCGTCGATCGCGAAGGCCTCAAGGACGGATTGCTTGCAGGGCTGATGGTGCCCGCGACCGGCACCTTCGAGCCCGGCCACCCCTGGCGCGGCAAGCCGACCTTCGAGATCAAGTATGACAAGCCGGCTGCGCAGAAGCTGATGCAGGAGGCAGGTTTTGGTCCGAACAAGAAGCTGACGGTGAAGATCCAGACATCGGCATCCGGCTCGGGCCAGATGCAGCCGCTGCCGATGAACGAATATCTCCAGCAGGCGCTCGCCGAATGCTATTTCGACGTGCAGCTCGATGTCATCGAGTGGAACACGCTGTTCACCAACTGGCGCCGCGGCGCCAAGGACCCCTCGGCCAACGGCGCGAACGCGACCAACGTCACCTATGCGGCGATGGACCCGTTCTTTGCGCTGGTGCGCTTCCTGCAGTCGAGCATGGCGCCGCCGGTCTCGAACAATTGGGGTTTTATCAACAATCCCAAGTTCGATGAGCTGGTGAAGAAGGCGCGGCAGACTTTTGATCCCGCCGCGCGTGACGCCGCGCTCGCCGAACTGCACGCGGCCTCCGTCGACGACGCAGCCTTCCTCTACGTCGCCCACGACGTCGGCCCGCGCGCCATGAGCCCGAAGGTCACCGGCGTGATCCAGCCGAAGAGCTGGTTCATCGACTTCTCGCCGATCTCGATGACGCCGTGAGGTGAGCACGCTGGTAGGGCTCCCCTCCCCCTTGCGGGGAGGGGTTGGGGAAGGGGGTCCACACGGGCGGTCCCTGTGTGGCCACCCCTCTCCCTAACCCTCCCCCGCAAGGGGGGAGGGAACCCTCGCATCTCGCGTCCCTTACTCAAGCCCGCGCACCGTATTGTGCAACATCTCGTTAGGTTACCCAGTGCTCGCCTACATCGCCAGACGCATCGTCTATGTCATCCCGATCGTCATCAGCGTGGCGCTGGTGTGCTTTCTGCTCGTGCACATCACGCCGGGCGATCCGCTGGTCGCGGTGCTGCCGGCCGATGCCTCGCAGGAGCTCGCCGCGCAGCTCCGCGCCGCCTACGGTTTCGACCGGCCGCTGCCGGTGCAGTTCGGCCTGTGGCTCCTGCGCGCGCTGCATGGCGATCTCGGCAATTCCATCGCGACCGGGCGGCCCGTGCTCGCGGAAGTCATGCGCGCGGTCAGTAACACCGTCACGCTGGCGATTGCGGCCGCCATCATCGGCTTCACCATGGGCATCCTGCTCGGCCTGATCGCCGGCTACTTTCGCGAGACCTGGATCGACAAGATGGCAACGTCGTTTGCCATCGCCGGCGTCTCGGTGCCGCATTACTGGCTCGGCATGGTGCTGGTCATCATCTTCTCGGTGGAGCTGAACTGGCTGCCCGCGGTCGGCGCGGGGCCCGGCGGCTCGGCCGCCTGGGCCTGGGATTGGGAGCACCTGAAATATCTCGTGCTGCCCGCGATCACGACGTCGGTGATTCCGATGGGCATCGTTACCCGCACCGTACGCGCGCTCACCGGCGACATCCTCAGCCAGGATTTCGTTGAAGCCTTGCGCGCAAAGGGCCTGCACGAGACCGGCGTGTTCCGCCACGTCATCAAGAACGCCGCACCGACCGCGCTCGCCGTGATGGGGCTTCAGCTCGGTTATATGCTCGGCGGCTCGATCCTGATCGAGACCGTGTTCTCCTGGCCGGGCTCGGGCTTCCTGCTCAACTCGGCGATCTTCCAGCGCGACCTGCCGCTGCTGCAGGGCACGATCCTGGTGCTGGCGCTGTTCTTCGTCTTCCTCAATCTGCTGGTCGACATCGCGCAAGCCGCGATCGACCCGCGCATCAAGCGGGGCTAGCGGGGATGACGCACCACACATTCAGTGTCGTCCCGGCGAAGGCCGGGACCCATAACCCCGGCAGGAGATTGTGGGACGAGATGGTCACCACGAGTCCTCGCCAAACTACTTTTCGTGGCTATGGGTCCCGGCTTTCGCCGGGACGACGGCGGAAATTGCGCCAATGAGCGAGCTTCCATTATCCGCCGCCGCCGATGCCGCGCTGCAGGCCGCGCCCGCGACCAAGGCGCGCGGCTATTGGGCAACTGTTGGCCGCCGTATCCTGCGCGACAAGGTCAGCATGGCCTGCGCGCTGGTGCTGCTGCTGATCTTCCTCTCCGCGATCCTCGCGCCCTGGCTCGGTCTTGAAGATCCCTACAAGGGCTCGATGATCCGCCGCCTGCGCCACATCGGCACGGTGGGCTATCCGCTCGGCACCGACGAGCTCGGCCGCGACATGCTGGCGCGGCTGATCTATGGCGGGCGGCTGTCGCTGGTGATCGGCATCCTGCCCGTGATCCTCGCCTTCTGCATCGGCACCTCGCTCGGGCTCGTTGCCGGCTATGTCGGCGGCAAGCTCAACACTGCGATCATGCGCACGATCGACGTGTTCTACGCCTTCCCCTCCGTGCTGCTGGCGATCGCAATTTCCGGCGCGCTCGGCGCCGGCATCCTCAACTCCATCGTGTCGTTGACCGTGGTGTTCGTGCCGCAGATCACCCGCGTCGCCGAAAGCGTCACCACCGGCGTGCGCAACATGGATTTCGTCGAGGCCGCGCGCGCTTCGGGCGCGGGTCCCTTCACCATCATGCGGGTGCACATCCTCGGCAACGTGCTGGGTTCGATCTTCGTCTATGCCACGAGCCTGATCTCGGTCTCGATGATTCTGGCCGCCGGTCTCTCCTTCCTTGGTCTCGGCACCAAGCCGCCGGAGCCGGAATGGGGCCTGATGCTCAACACCCTGCGCACCGCGATCTACGTCAACCCCTGGGTGGCGGCCTTGCCGGGCGCGATGATTTTTGCGGTCTCGATCTGCTTCAATCTGCTCTCGGACGGCCTGCGCAGCGCCATGGACATCAGGAACTGAGATGATGAGAAAGACGCGGTTCGCCACGGCGACGGTGCCACACCTCTCCCATCGGGAGAGGTCGGCTCGCATCGTCAGATGCGAGCCGGGTGAGGGGCTCCGCTGCACCGAGTTTGCCGCGCCCCCTCATCCGCGCCTTCGGCGCGACCTCTCCCCGATGGGGAGAGGTGGGAGATCGCGGCCATGAGTGAGACCAACACGTCCGTCGCCATGCTGGAGCCCGTCGAAGACGTCGGCGGCGTCGCGCAGCCGCTGCTGCAGGTCAACGGCCTGACAAAACATTTCCCGGTGCGCGGCGGTCTGTTCGCCGCGAAACGCACCGTGCGTGCGGTCGACAATGTCTCCTTTTCCGTGGCGAAGGGCGAGACCGTCGGCATCGTCGGTGAATCCGGCTGCGGCAAGTCGACCACCGCGCGCCTGCTGATGCACCTGATGCCGCGCGACATCGGCGACATCGTCTATGACGGCATGACCGTCGGCCAGTCGCTATCGCTGCGGGAATTGCGTCGCGGTATGCAGATGGTGTTCCAGGATTCCTATGCGTCGCTCAATCCGCGCCTGACCATCGAGGAATCGATCGCCTTTGGTCCGAAAGTCCACGGCATGGCCGATGGCGCCGCGCGGGCGCTCGCGCGCGAGCTGCTCGGCAAGGTCGGCCTGCGCCCTGAAAACTTTGCCAACCGCTATCCGCACGAGATTTCCGGCGGACAGCGCCAGCGCGTCAACATCGCGCGTGCCCTGGCGCTGTCGCCGCGGCTGGTGATCCTGGATGAAGCCGTCTCCGCACTCGACAAATCCGTCGAGGCGCAGGTGCTCAATCTGCTGGCCGACCTCAAGCGCGAGTTCGGCCTGACCTATCTCTTCATCAGCCACGACCTCAACGTCGTGCGCTACATCAGCGATCGCGTGCTGGTGATGTATCTTGGCGAAGTCGTCGAGCTCGGCCCGGTCGACCAGGTCTGGGATAGCCCCGCACATCCCTATACGCGTGCGCTCCTGGCTGCGATGCCGTCCTCCGATCCGGACCGCCGCACCGAGAAGCCGCCGATCTCGGGCGATCCACCCAATCCGATCGATCCGCCCGCGGGCTGCCGCTTCCACACGCGTTGCGCGTTTGCGGAGCCGCTCTGCGCAAATGCTGCACCAAAGCTCACCGCCGTGGATAAGATGGGCCACGAGGCCGCGTGTTACATGGCGATTCCGGGTTCAGGCCATAGCCGCGCGCCCTGAGAGGAAACCGCATGACGAGACCAACGACAAAAGAAATCCAGGCGACGGCTCAAGTCGCCGGTGTTCCCGTGAATGACGAGATCGCGACGCGCATCTCCAATTCCATCGGGCCTGCCTTCGAAGGCTTTGCGGCGATCGCCGGCACGCTGCCGTTCGACCTCGAGCCCGCGCTCTATCCGCTCGCCCAGACGCAGAAGGTGTCGAAATGAGCACCGAGCCTGCCCTGATGACGCTCACCGAGGTCGCGCGTGCGATCGCGATGAAGCAATTGTCCTCGCATGAGGTGACGCGCGCGCTTTTGCACCGCATCGCGCAATGGCAGCCGCATCTCAACGCCTTCATGTCGATCGAGTCGGAGGCGGCGCTGAAGGCCGCCGATGCCGCCGACGCCGCGCTCGCCAAGGGCGAGGTCCGTGGTCCCCTGCATGGCGTGCCGCTCGCGCACAAGGACATGTACTACGACGCAGGCCACGTCGCGACCTGCGGCTCGCTGATCCGCCGCGATTTCGTTCCGTCCGTCACGTCCACCGCCTTGCAGCGCTTGAAGGATGCGGGCCAGGTTCGCCTCGGCACCCTGCATCTGGCCGAGTTCGCCTATGGCCCGACCGGCCACAACACCCATTACGGCCCGGTGCGCAATCCCTGGAACGTCGCGCATATCACCGGCGGCTCCTCATCGGGCTCCGGCGCGTCGGTCGCGGCGCGTCTGGCTTATGCGGCGCTGGGCTCCGACACCGGCGGCTCGATCCGCATGCCCGCGCATTTCTGCGGCGTCACCGGATTGAAGACCACCGTCGGTCGCGTCAGCCGCGCCGGCGCGATGCCGCTGTCGCAATCGCTCGACACCGTCGGCCCGCTCGCCCGCACCGCGGAAGATTGCGCACTGCTGCTGGCGCTGATGGCGGGCCTCGACCCCGAGGATTCGACCACGAGCCATGAGCCGCTGTCGGACTATGTCGCGGCGACCAAGGGCTCGCTGAAGGGCCTCAAGATCGGCGTGCCCGCGTCGTTCTATGTCGACGATCTCGATAGCGAAGTCGCACGCGTGCTGGACGAAACCATCGCGGTGCTCAAGCGCGAGGGCGCCGACATCCTCACGGTCGAGCTGCCGGACCAGCGGCAATTGCAGGCGGCGAGCCAGCTCGTGCTCGCGGCCGAAGCCGCTGCCTTCCACAAGCGCTGGATGATCGAGCGGCCGCAGGACTATGGCGCGCAGACGCTGATGCGGTTGCAAAACGGCCTCGCGGTTCCCGCCATCACCTACCTCGAGGCGATGCGCTGGCGCGGCCCGGCACTCGCGGCGCACAATGCGGCCGCCGCAGGCGTCGACGCGATCATCGCACCGGCCTCGCCCATCCCGGCGCCGACGATCGACGAGAGCGATGTGGGCGGTGGACCGAATGCACCGGCGCTGTTGCAGCGGATCACGCTGTTCACCCGTCCGGTGAATTTTCTGGGCTTGCCGTCACTCACTGTACCTTCGGGCTTCACCAGGAGCGGCCTGCCGATCGGCATGCAGTTGATCGGCCGCTCCTTCGATGAAGCGACCTTGCTGACCATCGGCGCCGCCTTCCAGCGCGTCACCGACTATCACGACCGGGTACCCAAACTGCCGTCATGACAAAGCTCGTCGAGATCTCAGGCCTCAACATTCGCTTCACCGGGGAGCGCACGGTCTATGCCGTGAACGATCTCAGCCTCTCGCTCGGTGACGGCGAGGTGCTGGGCCTGCTCGGCGAATCCGGCTCGGGCAAGAGCGTGACCCTGCGAGCGCTGATGCGGCTGCTGCCGAAGAAGCGCACGCAGATCTCGGGCACGGTCAACGTGATGGGCCGCGACGTGCTCGCGATGAATGACGAGGAGCTGTCGTCATTCCGGGGGCAGACCGTCTCGATGATCTTTCAGGAGCCGGCGCTGGCGCTCGATCCGGTCTACACCATCGGCGCGCAGATCGCCGAAAGCGTCGTGCGCCATGAGGGCAAGAGTTACGCGGAGGGCAAGGCGAGGGCGCTCGAAATGCTCGAGGTCGTGCGCATTCCCTCCGCAAAGCGGCGACTGGATGCCTATCCGCACGAAATGTCCGGCGGCATGCGCCAGCGCGCGATGATCGCGCTTGCGCTCGCCTGTCGGCCGAAGATCCTGCTGGCGGACGAGCCGACCACGGCGCTCGATGCCACCGTGCAGATCCAGATCCTGCTGCTGCTGCGCGAGCTGCAGCGCGAGTTCGGCATGTCCGTCATCTTCGTGACCCATGACATCGGCGTCGCCATCGAGATCTGCGACCGCGTCGCGGTGATGTATGCCGGCCAGATTGTGGAGCAGGGCAGTCTGCGCGACATCGTTCGCTCCCCGGTGCATCCCTACGCCAGGGGCCTGCTCGCCTCGACCATCCACGGCGCCAAGCGGGGCCAGCGGCTGGAGACCATCCCCGGCACCCCGCCGTCGCTGGCCGAGAAACCCCACAATTGCTCCTTCGCCCCCCGCTGCGCCGTGGCGCAGCCGCGCTGCATCGAGCAATTGCCCGCGAATGTGGAGGTCGGCCCGGGCAGGGCGGCAAGGTGCGTCCTGGCGGAGCCGGTGGCGGCGCCGTAGCGCCCAAGCGATTCAGCGCATCCATCGCCTCGTGCACCACTGCGCTCCCTCCCCCCTTGCGGGGGAGGGCGGGGGAGAGGGGTAGCCACGAACTCAGACCTCGCTTGCGTCCCCCACTTTTTCACCCCCCGCTCTACTGTGCATGGGGTTGTTTTCGCGGTTCCTGTCTGAGCGTCCCCTCCGGGAACCATTCAGACCCCATTCATCCCGGTTCCGGTTCCATGGCCCCGTTAATGGAGAGGGACTTCAACTTATGTACATTTCTGGCCAAAGCCTCATCGTCATCCTGTTCGTCGGCCTGGTCGCCGGCTGGCTCGCCGGCAAGGTCGTGCGCGGCAGCGGGTTCGGCATCATCGGCGACATCGTGATCGGCATCGCCGGCGCGTTTGTCGCGAGCTTCCTGTTCCCGAAGCTCGGCATCCATATTGGCGTCGGGCTGGTCTCGGAGATCATCTTTTCCGCCATCGGCGCCATCATCCTGCTGCTGGTGGTGCGGCTGGTGCGCGGCGGTGGCCGGCTCTAGGCCGTTCGATCGATTGGAACCGAGCGCCTCTCCCCGCGACCCTGGGGAGAGGCGCTTGTCTTTGCTATAAAAAGCCGCAAAGACTGTGAAATACCGGACTTGCGGATCGGGCCGTCCGGGGTAGATGTGGCGAAGGCCCGGATTAATTCGATTGCATTGCAGCCGGGGAGAACCCGATATTAATCCAGGGCGCGTACGCCTCGATTTGCGTTTTAAATCAGGGGTATTACCCCTTACCCGGAAGAGATCAGACTGATGGCAGCCGTTCCCGGCCTCCGCCGTTCAGAGCTCGGTGACGCGCTCCGTGCCTGCCGCACAGCGTTCGTCGGCGTCGGCTTCATGAGCTGCATGATCAACCTGCTCTATCTGACCGGGTCGATCTTCATGCTGGAGGTCTATGACCGGGTGCTGCCGAGCCGCAGCATTCCGACGCTGGTCGGCCTGATCGTTCTCGCCAGCGGCCTCTACATGGCGCAGGGCGTGCTCGACATGATCCGCAGCCGCATCCTCGGACGGGTCGGCACCGCGCTCGACGAAGCCCTGAACAAGCGCGTGTTCGACACCATCGTGCGCCTGCCGCTCCTGGTCGGTAACCGCAACGAAGGGCTGCAGCCGCTGCGCGACCTCGACAATGTCCGCTCCTTCCTCGGCGGCATGGGCCCGAGCGCGTTCTTCGACCTGCCCTGGCTGCCGCTCTATCTCGCCATCTGCTTCGCCTTCCACGTCATGATCGGCGTGACCGCCTTGGTCGGCGCCATCATCCTGGTCGGCCTGACACTGGTCACCGAGTACCTGTCCCGTCAGCCGGCGAAGGAGGCGATGGGCCTTGCCGCCCAGCGCAATGATCTCGCCCAGTCCAGCCGCCGCAATGCCGAAGTGCTGGTGTCGATGGGCATGGCTGGCCGGCTGAACGCGCGCTGGAGCGAGGCCAACGAAAAATACCTTGTCGGCAATCAGCGTGCGAGCGATGTCGCCGGCGGCCTCGGCGCGATCGCAAAAGTGCTGCGCATGATGCTGCAATCGGCGGTGCTCGCGGTCGGCGCCTATCTCGTCATCCATCAGGAGGCGACCGCCGGCATCATCATCGCGGGCTCGATCCTCTCGGCCCGCGCGCTGGCGCCGGTCGATCTCGCGATTGCGCATTGGAAATCCTTCGTCGCGGCGCGCCAGAGCTGGCACCGCCTCAGCCGCCTGCTGGAACAGATGCCGGCGCAGGCGACGCCGACCCAGTTGCAGGCGCCCACCAGCCGCCTCTCGGTCGAAGGCATCGCCATGGTGGCCCCGGGCGACCAGCGCCTGATCGTCCAGGACGTCACCTTCGCTCTCGAAGCCGGCAACGGTCTCGGCGTGATCGGACCGAGCGGCTCCGGCAAATCCTCGCTGATCCGCGCGCTGGTCGGCGTCTGGTATCCGGTCCGCGGCAAGGTGAGGCTCGACGGTGCGGCGCTCGACCAATGGTCGTCCGACGTGCTCGGCCGCCACATCGGCTATCTCCCGCAGGACGTCGAGCTGTTCGGCGGCACCATCGCGCAGAACATCAGCCGCTTCGACCCCGAGGCGACTTCCGACGGCATCATCTCCGCGGCCAAGGAAGCCGGCGTGCACGAGATGATCATCAAGATGCGCGAGGGCTACAACACGCAGGTCGGCGAGCAGGGCGCTTCGCTCTCCGCGGGCCAGGCCCAGCGCGTGGCGCTGGCGCGCGCGCTCTACGGCAATCCGTTCCTGATCGTGCTGGACGAGCCGAACTCCAATCTCGACACCGAAGGCGATGAGGCGCTGACCCGCGCGATCCGCAGCGCGCGCGAGCGCGGCGCCATCGTCATCGTGGTGGCGCACCGGCCCATCGGCGTCGAGGCGGTCGACCAGATCCTGGTGCTTCGCGACGGCCGCATGCAGGCCTTCGGCCCGAAGGAGCAGGTGCTCGCCCAGGTGCTGCAGCCCCGCGTCGCGCCGCCGGCGCCGATCAAGATCGTCAGCGAAGGCGGAGTGGCCAAACCATGAGCACCATGACGGTTGGCGGCACGAAGCCCGCCGCGAACAGGACGGTGCGGGAGTCGATCCGCTTTCACCTGATCCTCGGCATCTCGATCGTGCTGGTGCTGGCCCTGGGCCTTGGCGGCTGGGCCTCGACGGTGCTGATCTCCGGCGCGCTGATCGCGCCGGGCCAGATCGTGGTCGAATCCAACGTCAAGAAGGTGCAGCACCCGACCGGCGGCGTGGTCGGCGAGGTGCGCGCCCGCGACGGCGACGTGGTCAAGGCCGGCGACATCGTGGTGCGGCTCGACGATACCGTCACCAAGGCCAATCTCGCCATCGTCACCAAGAATCTCGACGCCGCGCAGGCGCGCGCGGCGCGGCTGCAGGCCGAGCAGCGCGGTCTCGACAAGATCGAGTTCCCGCAATCGCTGCTCGATCGCGGCGACGATCCTGACGTCAAGGCACTGCTTTCCGCCGAAGCCAAGCTGTTCGACGTCCGCGTCAACGGCCGTGCCGGCCAGAAGGCGCAGCTGCGCGAGCGCATCCAGCAGCTCAACGAGGAAATCGAAGGTCTGTCCGCGCAGGAGAAGGCCAAGGACAAGGAGATCGTGCTGGTGCAGCAGGAGCTCACCGGCGTGCGCGATCTCTATGACAAGCACCTGGTGCAGATCTCGCGCCTGACCACGCTGGAACGCGACTCGGCCCGCCTCAATGGCGAGCGCGCGCAATACATAGCCTCGCGGGCGCAGGCCAAGGGCAAGATCACCGAGACCGAGCTTCAGATCATCCAGGTCGACAAGGACATGGTGAGCGAGGTCTCCAAGGATCTGCGCGAGACCAACGACAAGAGCGGCGAGCTGATCGAGCGCAAGGTCGCGGCCGAGGATCAGCTCCGCCGCGTCGACATTCGCGCGCCGCAGGACGGCATGGTGCTGCAATCGACGGTGCACACCGTCGGCGGCGTCGTCACCGCCGGCGATGCGCTGATGCTGATCGTGCCGCAGGCCGACGACCTCCAGGTCGAGGCCAAGGTCAATCCGGTTGACATCGACAAGCTCCAGATCGGCCAGAAGACCCTGCTGCGCCTCTCCGCCTTCAACCAGCGCACCACGCCCGAGCTCAACGGCGTCGTCAGCCGTGTCTCGCCCGACGTCACCACGGACCAGCGCACGGGCCAGAGCTACTACACCATCCGCGTCTCGATGTCGCCCGAGGAGGTCGCCCGGCTCGGCGATTCCAAGCTGATCCCCGGCATGCCGGTGGAGGCTTTCGTCCAGACCGGCGACCGTACGATGCTGTCGTACTTGCTGAAGCCGCTGCACGACCAGTTCATGCGAGCCTTCCGCGAGAAGTGACGCGCGAAAGCGCGTCATCCCGGAGCGCGCTTAGCGCGCATCCGGGATCTCGAGCCGCAGGTTCGATCTCGTAGGGTGGGCAAAGGCGCACCGTGCCCACGATTTCTGAATGCCGAGGAAGATCGTGGGCACGCTCCGCTTTGCCCACCCTACGAGACGTTCTTCTTTGCTATAGTTCGACTCAAGCCCATCAACCCGGCGGTCGAACAATGCAATCCCCATCTCCCATCGCCACGAAATCCTTCTCCGATGCGGGCCTCGCCGTCGCCCGTCTCGAAGAGATCTACGAGCGCAACACCAAATTCCTGCGCGACCGGTTCGAGGCCTATGTCTCGGGCGAGGCAATCACGACGCGGGTGCGGGCCTATTATCCCTTCGTCCGGCTCACCACCGCGACGCATGCGCGGCTGGATTCGCGTCTCGCCTATGGCTTCGTCGCGGGGCCCGGCGTGCACGAGACCAGCGTGACGCGGCCGGATCTGTTCCGCGCCTATCTCACCGAGCAGATCGGGCTCCTGATCCAGAACCACGGCGTTCCCGTCGAGATCGGCGAGTCGGCCGAGCCGATCCCGATCCACTTCGCCTATCGCCGCGACATCAACATCGAAGCCGCCATCACGACCAGCGAGAATTCGTCCGTCACGCGCTCGCTGCGCGATGCGTTCGACGTGCCTGATCTCGCTACGATGGACGACGCGATCGCCGACGGCACGTTCGAGCTTCAGGCCGGCGCGCCCGAGCCGCTGTCGTTGTTTCGCGCCGCCCGCGTCGATTATTCGCTGCGCCGGCTCTATCACTACACCGGCACCGATCCCGAGCATTTCCAGAACTTTGTCATCTTCACCAACTACCAGTTCTACGTCGATGCCTTTGCGCAGATGTGTCAGCAGCGGCTTCAATCCGGCGAGGCCGGCCTCGAAGCTTTCGTCGCGCCGGGCAACGTCATCACGCGCAGCGGCGGTGTGACGACCGGAGACGCGCCCACGCGTATTCCGCAGATGCCGGCCTTCCATCTGATGATGCCCGGCTATCGCGGCATCACCCTGATCAATATCGGCACCGGTCCGTCCAACGCGCGCAACGTCACCGATCACGTCGCGGTGCTGCGGCCGCATGCCTGGCTGATGCTCGGGCATTGCGCGGGCTTGCGCAACACGCAGCGGCTCGGCGACTACGTGCTCGCGCATGGCTATGTGCGCGAGGACCACGTGCTCGATCGCGAGCTGCCGCTGTGGGTGCCGATTCCGGCGCTGGCCGAGATGCAGGTCGCCCTGGAACAGGCGGTGGAGGACGTCACGGGTCTGGAAGGTTTCGAACTCAAGCGCCTGATGCGCACGGGCACCGTCGCCAGCGTCGACAACCGCAATTGGGAGATCTCGGGGCCCGAGGTCATCCGCCGCATGTCGCAATCGCGCGCGGTCGCGCTCGACATGGAATCGGCCGCGATCGCCGCCAACGGTTACCGATTCCGCGTCCCCTACGGCACGCTACTCTGCGTCTCCGACAAGCCGCTGCATGGTGAGATCAAACTCGCCGGCATGGCCAGCGAATTCTACCGCCGGCGCGTCGGCCAGCATCTCGAGATCGGCCTCAAGGCGCTGGAGCGGCTCAAGCAGCAGGAATCGGAGCGGCTGCATTCGCGCAAGCTGCGCAGCTTTGCCGAAGTCGCGTTCCAGTAAGCCGGCCGGAGCGACCTGAACAACGGCAGCACAGCTGTCGTGCCGAGCTCCTGATGTGCTCGCGCGCGTATCCCGGGAATATCCGCGCCAGGGCAGGGTTGTCATCTCATCCGGGGTGACTTCCAGCAGACATCAGGAGACCACAATGCTCGCTCCGATCATCAGGTTTGTCGCTCGCTGCGCGTATCTCGCGGCGCTCGTCGCCCTAACCGGGTCTGGTCCTGCCTTGGCGGCAGGCGGCGGAGGTGGTGGCGGAGGCGGGGGTGGCGGCGGGGGCGGCATGGACCCCTTCGCGCACCCCTCGTCCAGCCAGAGCACGCCGGCCCCGACCTACCCGAGCCGCACCAAGGCGACCCAGAAAGGCAAGAAGCCGAACAACCAGTCGAGTATCGACGATCCCGCCTTCGCGGCCGGCTACCGCGTGGCCTATGACACCATCTACGAGCGCAACGATTATGCGAGCGCGATCGCGCAATTGAAGTCGCTTGGCCATGACGATCATCCGAACGTCGCCAACCTCATCGGCTACTCCTACCGGAAGCTCGGCGACTACGAGCAGTCGCAGGTCTGGTACGAGCGCGCGCTGAAGGCGGATCCGAACCACGTCCTGACATGGCAGTATTACGGTCTGTGGCAGCTCGAGCGGGGTAACCGCGAGCAGGCGCTCTATCATCTCAGCCGGATTGCAGCCATCTGCGGCACGGATTGCGCGGAGTATAGATCGCTGGCCGCGGCACTCGACAAGCCGACCGGAACGGCGCTGGCCTATTAGGGCCGCGCTGGTCCTGCGGCCAAGGTGACAAGGCGTCGGATTTTTTGCATTGTCCCGTTCGGGGGTGCGAACGGGACAATGGGATGCCGCTGGCGCGCGACAAGATCATCGGCCACGACCTCGAACGTCTGGCTTTCCGCTTCACCATGTTGAATGACGAGGACGTCGTGCATTGCCAGATCAGCGATGCGGCGATGGACGAGCTTGCGGGCATGCAAGGCACCGAAAGCAGCGCGCGGCAGGCGCAGTTCATGTCGCTGCGCGAGACCATCGAGCGGCTGGCCTCGGATCTCTACGACGAGGCGCCGCGATTCAAGGGCTACGTCGTGCGGATCTTTACGCGGCATCTGGGAAGATGAGCCTTGGTGTCGTCCTGGCTTTCGCCAGGACGACACTGAAACGCTGCAGCTAGTCTGACAGCTTCTTCAACAACAAGTTCAGCGCCGTCGCCGCGAACACCTGCATGTTCGCGAACCGGTCGTTGCTCCCGGTCTCGAGCGTCATCACCTCCGTGGCGGGTCCAGCGACCGCCATGCAGCTATGGCCGGCGGCGTCGCCGTAGCGGTTGCCGGTCGGGCCGGCTGCGCCGGTCTCGGACAGGCCCCAGTCGGATGCGAAGCGGCCGCGCATCTGGTCGGCCAGAAGCTTTGCGTAGGGCTCCGAGGAGGAACGAAAGCCCTTCATTCCTTCATCCGAAATATCCATCAGCACGCGCCTGGCGTCGCGGGTGTAGACCACGGCGCCGCCGAGGAAATAGGCGGACGCGCCGGGCACTGCGAGCAGGCTCGCCGCGATCAGGCCGCCGGCCGAGGATTCCGCGACCGCAATGGTCTGTTTGCGCGCGATCAGTTTTGCCGCGACCTGTTCCGCAATGCTGACGAGCTCTTTCATTCCTGACCCCTTATTCCCTCGCAACTGAGCTCAGCCTTCCTAGCATATGACAGAAGCCTTGGCCGAGTTGCGGGCGGAGGGCAGGCCTGCTTGAATGGCGGACAAGGCGAGGCGGCTGAGCGCCGCCCGCGACAAGAGACGACGAGGAAACGTGAGAAGGGAGACGTGATGGCGTCCCTGATCGCCGGCGGGGTGGATTGCGATGTGCATCCGGCCGTGCCGCATCTGACCAGCCTGCTGCCCTACCTGAGCGACTATTGGCGCGATCAGGTGACGACGCGCGGCATGGTCGATCTCGTCTCGCAATCCTATCCGAAGAACTCGCCGATCGTTGCGCGACCGGATTGGCGCCCCGAGAACGGCAAGCCGGGCGAGAGCCTCGAGGACATGCAGCGCCATGTGCTCGATCCCTTCCAGCTGACGCACGCCATCTGCAACCCGCTTTACGGCGTGCAGATGGTGTTTTCCGAAGACATGCAGGCCGCGTTCTGCCGCGCGCTGAACCAATGGCTCGCGAAGGAATGGCTCGACCGTGACAAGCGGCTGCGCGGCTCGATCGTGATCCCGACGCAAAGCATCGAGAAGGCCGTCGCCGAGATCGAGCGCTGTGCTGAGGACAAGCGATTCGTGCAGGTGCTGATGCTTGTCATGGGCGACACGCCGCTCGGCAAGCGCGCGCTGTGGCCGATCTACGAGGCGGCGGAACGGCACGGCCTGCCGATCGGGATCCACGCCGGTTCCGCCTATCACAATCCGCCGACCGCGGTGGGATGGGGGTCCTATCACATCGAGGATTATGTTGGTCAGGCCCAGGCGTTCCAGACCCAGCTCACCAGCCTGATCGTCGAGGGTGTGTTCGCCAAATATCCGCGGCTGAAGATGGTGATGCTGGAATCCGGCGTCTCATGGATCTCGCCCTATCTCTGGCGTCTGCACAAGTTCTGGCGCGGGGTGCGGATGGAGACGCCCTGGGTCGATCGCGCGCCGCTGGAAATTGTGCGCAGCAACATCCGCTTCTCGTTACAGCCATTTGATGCGCCGCCGGACGAAGCGACATTAATTCGCCTGTTTGATCATATGCAGTCCGACGAATTAGTCCTATTCTCGACGGACTATCCGCACTGGCAGTTCGACGGCCTGGACGCGCTGCCTCAAGGTCTGTCTCCCGATCTCGTGCGCAAGATCATGATCGACAATCCGCATGCAACCTATCCCCGCCTGACGTGAGCGCGCTGCCAAAGGAGGCAAGGCGATGAATATCCAGTTCCGCGAAAACTCCGAAGCCGCTTCTCCCTTGACGACCAAGACCGCGATCGCGGACTGCGACATCCATCCGGCGCGCGCGACCCGTACCGAGCTCTATCCCTATCTCGCCAAACGCTGGCAGCATCATCTCGAGGTCTACGGCGTCCATGCCTATCAGGGCATGATGGAAGGCCCGCCCTATCCGAAGGCGCAGCCCAACGCCTCGCGCCGCGATGCCTATCCGCCGGAGGGCGGCCCGCAGGGTTCCTCGCTGTCTTTCATGCAAAAGCAGCTGCTCGATCCGAACAATGTCCAGTTGGGCGTGCTCAATCCGCTGAACACCGGGCAGGGCATCCGCAATCACGAGCTCTCGGCCGCGCTATGCTCGGCCATCAACGACTGGCAGATCGACAAATGGACCAGCAAGGACAAGCGGCTGAAGGCCTCGATCGTCGTCGGCAATGAGGATGGCTTGTCGGCCGCGGCCGAAATCCGCGAGCGTGCCGGCGACAAGAACTTCGTGCAGGTGCTGCTGCTCAGCCGCAATGTCGAGCCGCTCGGCCAGCGCCGCTACTGGCCGATCTATCAGGCTGCGGAAGAGGCGGGTCTTCCCGTTGGCGTTCACGCCTTTGGCTTCGGCGGCAATCCGATCACGCCGTCAGGCTGGCCGTCCTATTACATCGAGGAGATGGTGGGGCATTCGCAGTGCCAGCAATCGGCGCTGGCGAGCCTTGTTCTGGAAGGCGTGTTCGAGCGCTTCCCGAAACTGAAGATGGTGATGATCGAGGCCGGCTTCGGCTGGGCGCCGTCGCTGGCGTGGCGGCTCGACAAGGTCTGGCAGCGGCTGCGCAGCGAAGTGCCGCATGTGAAGCGGCCACCGTCGGAATATATCCGCGAGCAGGTGTGGTGGACGACGCAGCCGATGGAAGACCCCGAGCGGCGCGAGGATCTGTTCGACGTCATCAACTGGATCGGCTGGGACCGTCTGTTGTTCGCGACAGACTATCCGCATTGGGACTACGACGAGCCGTCGCGCGTGCTGCCGGCGGGTGTCAGTGAAGCCAATCGCTCGGCGTTCTATCTCGGCAATGCCAAGCAGCTTTACGGGATTTCCGCATGATCCGGAAAAGTGTGAAGCGGTTTTTCTCCGCGACAAACGCGGAACGCGTTTGCGCGGAGATCATGCGGAAGACTTGAAGCATGGCGCGTCATGTCATTGCCGCGGTGGATGAGCTTCCGCCCGGCACGCGAAAATTTCTCGAGATCGACGGACGGCCGATCGCTGTCTTCAACATCAAGGGCGAGTATTTCGGCCTGATGAACCGCTGCCCGCATCAGGGCGCGGCGCTGTGCGAGGGGCCGCTGATCGGGCTCGCACAGTCGCGTGACCCCGGCGAGATCGAATACACCAAACTCGGCGAGATCATTCGCTGTCCCTGGCACGGCTGGGAGTTCGACATCCGTACCGGCCAGTCCTATTGCGACCCCCGCCGCTTCCGCGTGAAGGCCTATCCGGCCCATGTCGAGCCGGGCGCGAGCGTGGTGAAGGGACCTTATGTCGCCGAGACGATCCCGGTGAAAGTCGAGAGCGACTACGTGGTGGTGGAGCTGTAGCTGCGCTTACCCTCCCCTGGAGGGGGAGGGTGAAGATTCGCGGTGATCCAAGTGACTGCTAATGCCCCGTCGCCGGCTCCGCCGCCGTATCATATGTCGGCACCGCCTTGCCGCCGTCGCGATAGACGATCAGCGCGGCGATGATGCCGAGTGCTGCCGCGAACATCAGCCAGGCGCCGGGCATGGCCTTGTTGCCGGTCTGCTCGATCAGCCAGGTGGACGCGAACGGCGTGAAGGTGCCGAACAGCGCGGCCGCGAGCGCGAAGGCCAGCGAGAAGCAGGTCGTGCGCACATGCGCCGGCACGATCTCGACCAGTGCACCGAGCATGGTGCCGCTGTACATGCCGAAATAGAACGAGAACATCATCTCGACGGCGAGCAGCTTGCCGAAGGTCGGCGCGGCCACCAGCCAGCTCAGCGCCGGATAGGCGGTGAGCAGCGCCAGCGTGGCGATGGCGAGCAGCACCGGCTTGCGGCCGATCCGGTCGGACAGCGCGCCGCCGACCGGATTCCAGATGAAGTTCGTGACGGCGACCAGCAGCGTGACCAGCAGCGCATCCTGCGTCGACAGCTTCAGCACGGTCTTGCCGAAGGTCGGCGTGTAGACGGTGACGAAGTAGAACGTCGTCGTGGTCAGGATCGCGATCATCATGCCGAGGATGACGATGCGCCAGTTGGCGAGCGCGGAAGCGAACACTTCGCTGGCGGTCGGGTGCTTCTTCATCGCGAGGAAGGCCGGCGTTTCCTCCAGCGTGCGCCGCAGGAAGAAGATCAGGGGAATGATCAGGCAGCCGACGAAGAACGGAATGCGCCAGCCCCAGGACGCGACCGTCTCGGCCGGCATCACCTCGGAGAGGATGAAGCCAAGGATTGACGCCACGAAGATCGCGACTTGCTGGCTCGACGACTGGAACGAGGTGTAGAAGCCGCGATTGCCGGGCGTGGAGATTTCCGCGAGATAGACCGAGACGCCGCCGAGCTCGACGCCGGCGGAGAAGCCCTGCAATAGGCGCCCGATCAGCACGATGATCGGTGCCGCGATGCCGATGGTCGCATAGCTCGGGCAGAACGCGATGACGACGGTGCCGATGGCCATGATGCCGAGCGTGACGATCAGGCCCTGGCGGCGGCCGATGCGGTCGATGTAGGCGCCGAGCACGATCGCGCCGACCGGGCGCATCAGCGCGCCGAGCCAGAACACACCAAAGGTGTTGAGCAGCGATGCGGTCTCGTTGGTGGAGGGGAAGAACGCCTTGCCGATCGCGGCGGCGTAGAAGCCGAACAGGAAGAAGTCGAACTGTTCGAGGAAATTGCCCGACGTGGCGCGCAGGATCGCGCCGATGCGCGACTTGATCTCGGGCGGATTGGTTGATGCTGCTGGTCCAGCCATTGACGTTTGCTCCCCTGGAAGACGTGGCCGGACCGGAACTCATTTTCACGGCAAGGCGACAGATTGTTGCTGTGACAATCTGTCTAACCCCTCTCGCGCGAGGCCTTGCGAGTCAACCCATTTCGCTGCGGAAGCTGATGATTTTTCAGGCTTTA
The DNA here is from genome assembly GCF_024199935.1 of Bradyrhizobium sp. CCGUVB14. NCBI lineage: Bacteria > Pseudomonadati > Pseudomonadota > Alphaproteobacteria > Hyphomicrobiales > Nitrobacteraceae > Bradyrhizobium > Bradyrhizobium sp. CCGUVB14. The sequence continues at coordinate 9,303,793 of NZ_JANADS010000001.1, read as the reverse complement.
TTCTGCGTTGCAGCGATCATCCATTGGCGGAAGGCGGCAAGCTTTGGCGCCTCGCGACGGCCTTCCGGCGAGACCAGGTAAAAGCCCGCGTCGGCCGGCAGGGCGATCTTGAAGGGAACCACTAATCGCCCCTTGGCGATGTCGTCACTCACGTAGGAGGTGCGGCCCATCGCAACGCCAATGCCGTCGATCGCGGCCTGGATGGTCATGAAGATCATGTCGAAGGTGATGCCGGGCTGCTTGGCGATGTCGGCCGGCAGGCCCGCCGCCGTCAGCCACAGCCGCCAGTCGTCGCTGTTGGCGTTGGATGTGTGCAGCAACGGATAGCCGCGGAGATCCTCCGGCCGGCGCAGCGGCTTGTCGCCGCGCAGCAGAGATGGGCTGCACACCGGGAACAGCTCATCCGCCATCAACCAGTCGGCGCGCAGGCCCGGCCACTGGCCGCGGCCGTAGCGGATTGCGGCGTCGACATCGTCGCGCTGGAAGTCGACGAGGCTGGTCGAGGTGGTGATGCGGACGTCGATGCCGGGATGCGCCTCCTGGAAATCGGTCAGCCGCGGCAGCAGCCATTTGGCGGCGAGCGAGGCCAGGGTCGAGACCGTCAGCACCTTGTCGTCGTCCTTGCGCAGCAACCGGTCGGTCGCAAGGCGGAGGTCATTGAAGGCGGCGCGGACGCCGGGGAGGTAGTCGCGCGCCTCCGCTGTCAGGGCCAGCGCGCGGTTCTGGCGGATGAACAGGCGGATGCCGAGTTCCTCCTCGAGCCGCCGAATCTGATGGCTGATCGCGGTCTGCGTCACGTTCAGCTCGCTGGCGGCCAGCGTGAAGCTGAGATGGCGCGCGGCGGCCTCAAACGCCCGCAATCCGTTCAGGGAGGGCAATCTGGCAGTCATTTGGCAGCAGGATGCATGAGCTTATTTCATGCGAAGAGGTACAAATTGTCGTTTGTCGAGCGACGCGCGCAGGAGGATATTCGCTTCAAATTTAGCTCGAGGAGCTGAAAATGTCTACTTGCACCGACAATTCGATGACAAATCATCATGCACCCGGCCTGCTCTACCAGATCGGCGAGACCCTCCATGTCTGGCACGAGCGTTACCGGACCCGTCGCGAGCTGACCAACTGGACCGCCCGCGATCTCCACGACGTCGGCCTGTCCTGGACCGATGTCGCGTACGAGGCCGACAAACCTTTCTGGCGGGCCTGATTGGCCGCCAGGCCGGCGCCGCCTGATCACAGGGGCGCCGGCGGTCCCTCTTCCTTTGAGGCTCGTGTCATGAGCATCCTTCGCCTGGAAGATCTGAAGCAATATTCGGACGTGCTGCGCTCCCGACAGGGCGAGCCGCTCAACGTCCGCTTCGTCGAGCCCGGCGACACCGAGGAGCTTCAGCACTATTTCCGTTCGCTCTCGACCCGCTCCCGGTACAACCGCTTCTTCGGCGCCCTCAGTGAGTTGCCGAAGGGCCTGCTGAGCGAGTTCCTCGATATCGGAGCGCGCGAGCGCTTTACCGTCGTCGCGACCAAAATGGTCGACGGCTTCGAGACCATTGTCGCTGAAGCGCGTTACGCCTTCCATGTCGAGACGTCGACACTGGAATTCGGCCTCTCGGTCGACGACCGCTGGCAGGGCCACGGCATTGCGACCGCACTTCTGAAGAATCTCGAATGCCGCGCCGCCGCGCTTGGTGCCGAGCACATCTTTGGTGACACGCTACGCTCCAACCAGACCATGATTTCGCTCGCGCGCAAATCCGGCTTCGCCTTCGTCAACCATCCTGACGACTGGAAGCTGGTGCGCTTCGACAAGGAGATCCACGTCGCTCCCAAGGACATTCCCTGCGCCAGCTGGCGTCTTGCAGCGCTTTCCCGTCAGGCCGATAGCCCCTCAGCCTCGGCCTGACACCACTCCAAGCCCGGCCTGGCCAAGCCAGCGCCGGGCTTTTTTTTGCCGTCACGCAGGATCGTCATTGGTGAAGTCGGTCGACGTCGCGACCGTCCGCCATGCCGCGAGCTCCTTCGCCACGAAGGCGTTCTTCGTCTCGATCCGCTCCACCGTGTCGCTGCCGAGCGGCAGCCGCAGCGGCGGGTTCCTGGCATCGGCGAGCGTCAGGAAGGCCTGGGCCAGCTTGCGCGGATCGCCGCGCTGGCCGTGATTGAATTCGGCCGCATGCGCACGGGTCTTGCCGACGCTTTCGTGATAGTCGTCGATCGTCTGCGTCGTGCGCGACAGCGAGGACTCGTCGAGGAAGTCGGTGCGGAAGAAGCCCGGCTCGACCACGGTCACCTTGATGCCGAGCGGCGCGACTTCGCCGGCCAGCGCTTCACTGAGGCCCTCGACCGCGAACTTGGTCGCACCATAAACGCCCCAGCCGGGATAGCCGGTGTAGCCACCGACCGACGAGATGTTGATGACGTGGCCCGAACGCTGCCGGCGCATATGCGGCAGCACGGCGCGGGTGACGCCGAGCAGGCCGAACACGTTCGTCGCGAACAGCTTTTGCGTCTCCGCGCCGCTCGCTTCCTCGATCGCGCCCAACAGGCCGTAGCCGGCATTGTTGACGAGGATGTCGATGCGGCCGAACTTTTTCACCGCCTGGCCCGCGGCCTCGTGCGCTTCCGCTTCGCTGGTGACGTCGAGCCGGGTGGCGAGCAGCCGTTCGTGGCTGCCCAGCCGCGCGGTGACGGTCGACGGATCGCGCGCGGTCGCCACGACGGCGTCGCCGGCCTTCAGGGCTGCCTCGGCGATCAATGCGCCAAAACCGCGGGATGCTCCTGTGATGAACCAGACACGCATGATGTTGCCCTTTCCATTTTGGCCAGGCGAGGTGCCGAAGCCGATGGGCAAGGTGTAGCGGCTCGCCATAGCTGAGATAATCCGCTATATATTCCGCAAGCTTCTGAGAAAAATTCATCAATGCGGATCGACCCGTCCGACCTCGCGACCTTCCTCGCCATTGCCCGCCATCGCAGCTTTCGCGCGGCGGCGACCGAGCTTGGCGTCACGCCGTCGGCGCTGTCGCATGGCTTGCGCAATATCGAGGAACGACTGGGCTTGCGGCTCGTCAACCGCACCACCCGCAGCGTGGCGCTGACGGAAGCCGGCGAGCGCCTGTTTGCGCGCATCACGCCCGCCTTCCGCGACATCGACGATGCGCTGGAGGACCTCAACAATTTCCGCGGCAAGCCCGCCGGCATGCTGCGTTTCACCGCTGCGCGCCAGTCGGCACAGCTCGTGCTGCTGCCGATCGTGACGCGTTTCCTGAAAGGGTTCCCTGACGTCAGCGTCGAGATCGTCATCAACGACGCTCTGATCGACATGGTCGCGGCCGGCTTCGATGCCGGCGTGCGCTTTGGCGAAACCATCGCCGCCGACATGATCGCGGTCCCGATCGGCCCGCGGCATCGTTTTGCCGTGGTCGGCTCGCCCGCTTTCTTCAAGGTGCACAAGCCGCCCACCACGCCGCGCGACCTGAAAGGCCTGCCCTGCATCCGTTACCGCTTCACCTCCGGCGCGCTCTATCACTGGGAGTTCGAGCGCGGCGGCATCGAGCTCACCATCGACGTCACCGGGCCGCTGACGATGAACGACCAGGATTTGATGGTCGATGCCGCGCTCGACGGGGCTGGTCTCACCTATGTGTTCGAGGCCCAGGTCGAAGCGCTGCTCGCCAGGCGCAAGCTGGTCCGCGTGCTCGCCGACTGGTGCCCGGCCTATCCCGGCTTCTTCCTGTACTACCCGAGCCGCCGCCAGTTGCCGGCCGCGCTACGGGCGTTCGTGGATTTTGCGCGGGGCGAGACCGGCGCGGCCCAATCGAGGAGATGACGGTGCCGGCCTATTCCTCGGCAATCCAGATACCCCGCTCGCTCAAAGCGGTCAGGATCGCCTCGATGTCTTTCGGTTCCACCTTGGCCGACGGCAACAACTCGTTCAGTTGATCGAAAGTGACGTAGCCGGTCTTCTCCGCCAGGATGACGGCTTTCCGCACCACCTCAGACCAGTCCATGTGGCTCTCCCAAAAAAGGGGGTATCTACCCTATGGAATGATCTGATGGTCTTGGCCGCGCGGCCCCTACTTCCCCGTGAACACCGCCTTGCGCTTTTCGATGAAGGCCTGCACGGCTTCCTTGTGATCGGCGGTCGTGGTCAGGCGGACCAGCCGTTCGGCCTCGTGGTCGCGGGCCGTCTCGAAATCGAACAGCAGGGCTTCGTCGAGATTGTCCTTCATGTAACGCAGCGCCAGGCGCGGGCCTTCGGCGAGCGACTTGGCCAGGGCGAAGGCCTCGGCCTGAAGCTTGTCATCGGGCACGACGCGATTGACGAGGCCGATGGCCTCCGCTCGGACGGCATCGACGCGATCGCCGGTGAAAAGCAGCTCGCGCGCCCGCGCGGTGCCGACGAGGCGCGTCAGCAGCCAGGCGATGCCGTAGTCGCCGGAGAGCGCGATACGGGCATAGCCGGTGGCGACGAAGGCCGATTGTGCGGCGATGCGGATGTCGCAGGCCATGGCGAGCGCAAGCCCGGCGCCGACCGCAGGGCCGGGCAGGGCGGCGATGGTCGGCTTGCGCACCGAGACCAGCGCGCCCGTGAGCAGCCGCTGCCGCTCCTGCAGATCGGCGACGCGATCTTCCAGCGACATCTCCAGCTTTTTGGGATCGCGATGCGCGCCCATGCCCTTGACGTTGCCGCCGGCGCAGAACGCTTCGCCCGCGCCGGTGATCAGGAGCGCGCCGACATCTCGGTTCTCGCCGCAGGTCCGGATCATCGTGCGCAGCGCCGGCGTCAACGTATCCGACAGCGAATTGCGCGCCTCCGGCCGGTTCAGCGTGATGACGGCGACGCGGTCGCGGATGACGCAGAGAAGCTCATTTGTGCCGGTATCGATGGTGGTTTCGGTGGACATGCTTTCTCCCTGCTCTTGTAGGGTGGGCAAAGCGAAGCGTGCCCACGATTTGTTTTTGTGTTCGCGAGGGTGGGCACGGCGCTTTGCGCCTTTGCCCACCCTGCGGCAGCTCGTATCAAAACTTCTCCACCCAGGGCCGCAGCTCCAGCTCCCAGCTCCAGGCACTGCGCGGTTGCTGCAAGACGTTCCAGTAGCTCTCCGCGATCGCGTCGGGATCGAGCATCGAATCCGGCTTGTCCGCAGGCTCCGTCCGCGCCGCGCTGCGGATGCCGCCGTCGATGACGAAATGCGCGACATGGATGCCTTGCGGTGACAATTCGCGCGCCATGCTCTGCGCCAGCCCGCGCAGTGCGAACTTGCCCATCGCGAATGGCGCGGATTGTGCGTAGCCCTTGACGCTGGCCGATGCGCCGGTGAACAGGATCGCGCCGTGCTGGTTCGGTACCATGCGCTTGGCCGCCTGCTGCGCCACCAGGAAGCCGCCATAGGCGCTGACCGCTATCGCGTTGGCGACATCAGCTGGGACCAGATCGACGAACGGCCCGCGCGCGCGGCCGCTGGCATTGTAGACGACGAGGTCCGGCGTGCCGATCTCACGCTCGACCAGGCCGAACAGGCGCTCGACCTCCTCAGGCTCGGTGGCGTTGCAGGCATAGGCCTTCGCGCCGGTCTGGCTGCAGAGCGCACCCAGCTTCTCGATCTTTCGCGCGGCAAGGGCAACACGGATGCCCTGCGCGGACAGCAGCCGTGCCAGCGAAGCGCTCAGGCCTTCGCCGGCGCCGACGATGAGGGCGATCTTGTATTTCGGATGTTCCATGATGTGGTCTCTGGCGTGATCTTTCGGGGACGGGAAACCGTTGATCTAGGCATCCGCTGCGCGGACAACCAGCCACGACCTAAGGCCAGCTGATCACAATTCCGCAGAGCGAATTGCTCCTTCACGGCGATCATGCCTCCCTGACAATTTGCGGCTTTATCGCCTCTCGCGATGGGAGCATGATCGACATCATCTCAAGCGGCAAGCAATAAGAATTGCCGTTGGGCGGAAACGAAGAGGACGATCATGCACAAGCCGGCCACAGCGCAGCCAAAAAATGTCGCGGCGGAGCAGTCGGGCCTGCTGGCGCCCGATACGTCAGGCATGAATTTCTACCGCGCCGATCAGGCGCTGACGGATCTCTTGCGCATCCATCTGCCGGAGAAGCTATTCCGACACATCGAGCCGCATCTCGACCGTCTCGGTGAACTCGCCGGCGGCCGTCTCGACGATTGCGCGCGGCTTGCCGACCGGCATACGCCGGTGCTGCACCAGCGCGACAAGTTCGGCCGCGACGTGCAGTGGATCGAATATCACCCCGCCTATCGCGAGCTGGAGGACGCCGCCTTCGGCGAGTTCGGCATCCACGCGCTCTCGATCCGCAAGGGGATCATGGGCTGGCCGGACAAATATCCCGTGGTGGCCAAGCACGCCTTCACGTTTCTGTTCAACCAGACTGAATTCGGCATGGGCTGCCCGATCAACGTCACCGACGGTTGCGCAAAACTGCTGGCGAATTTCGGCAGCGAGGCGCTGAAGGCGAAATATCTGGACGGCCTGACCTCGACCGACATGAGCAAGCTGACCCAGGGCGGCCAGTTCATGACCGAGAAGGAAGGTGGCTCCGATGTCGGCACGCTGACCACGCGCGCGGTGCAGGAGGGTGACCATTGGCGCCTTCATGGCGAAAAATGGTTCTGCTCGAATGCCGATGCGAAAGTGGTGATGCTGCTGGCGCGCCCCGAAGGTGCCGGTCCCGGCACGCGCGGCGTCGGCCTGTTCCTGATGCCGCGCTTCCTCGACGACGGCTCGCAGAACCACTACCGGATCGTGCGCCTCAAGGACAAGCTCGGCACCCGCTCGATGGCCTCGGGCGAGATCAAGCTCGAAGGCGCGATTGCGTACGCGGTCGGCAAGCTCGACCGCGGCTTCGTGCAGATGGCCGAGATGGTGAACTCGTCGCGTCTCTCCAACGGCGTGAAATCGACCGCGCTGATGCGCCGCGCCTATCACGACGCGATGACGGTGGCGAAGAACCGCGTCGTGTTCGGCAACCGCATCATCGACCTGCCGCTCGGGCGACGGCAGATGCTGAAGATCATGCTGCCGGTCGAGCAGGCGCTGTCGATGAGCTTTCTCACCGCCGATGCGCTCGATCGTGCGGAGGCCGGCAGCCAGGATGCGGCGGCGTTGCTGCGCATCCTGACGCCGACGCTGAAATTCCGCGCGACGCGCGATGCGCGAAAAGTCTGCGGCGATGCGCTCGAGATGCGCGGCGGCATCGGCTACATCGAGGAATTCGCGACGCCGCGCCTGCTGCGCGATGCCCATCTCGGCTCGGTCTGGGAGGGCACCGGCAACATCGTCGCGATCGATGCGCTCCGGCGCGCGGTTGGCCGCCATGGTGCCGAGTCCGCGCTTGCCGCCGATCTGCACGCCCGCCTCGACGACAGCGGCTCCGTGCCGCAGGCCTGGCGCGACAATTTGCGCGGCTTCGTCGATCGTGCCGTCGGCTTCGCGCGCGAGGTCGCAGGCAAGTCGGAGAACGAGGCCGACGCGCGCCGCGCCACGAGCCTGCTCTATCACGTCGCAAGCGCCGTTGCGCTCGCCTGGGAGGCGCATCGCATCCACGACATGCGCGGCGATGCGCGCCGGCTGCTGCTGTCGCGGCTGGTGATCGATCATCGGGTATCGCCGAGCGATCCGTTCCGGCTGACGGAAAATGCCACGCAAGCAAAGATCGCGGCGCTTCTGCTCGGCGACCGCGTGGCCTCCATGAGCGAGGTTGGCGAACTGGTTCTGGCAGCGTAGGCTGCACTCCACGATCAAACAAAAAACGCGATAGGGAGTGCTCGATGAAGGCCGCCGTCCTTTATGAAGTCAACAAGCCGCTGGTCATCGAGGATGTCAGCCTGCCGAAGCCCGGGCCGCGCGAAGTGCTGATCCGCACATCCGTCGCCGGGCTCTGCCACTCCGATCTGCACTTCATGGAAGGCCTCTACCCGCATCCGCTGCCCGCGGTGCTCGGGCACGAATCCGCCGGTGTTGTCGAGCAGGTCGGTTCTGACGTGACCTATGTGAAACCGGGCGATCACGTCGTGACCTGTCTGTCCGTGTTCTGCGGCACCTGCGACAATTGCACCACGGGTCGCACCGTGCTCTGCACCGACACCACGGTGAAGATGCTGCCGGGCGCCTCGGACCGCATGCAGTGGAACAGGCCGGAGAAGCTGCATCAGTTCCTCAACCTCTCGTCCTTTGCCGAGCAGATGCTGGTGCACGAAAACGCCATCGTCAAAATCCGGAAAGAAATGCCGCTCGATCTCGCCGCGCTGATCGGCTGCGGCGTCATCACCGGCTATGGCGCGGTGGTGAACACCGCGAAGGTGACCGCGGGCGAGACCGTGGCGGTGATCGGCTGCGGCGGTGTCGGCATGGCCGCGATCAACGGCGCGCAGATCGCCGGTGCCGGGCGGATCATTGCCATCGACACCAATCCCGCAAAACTCCAGCTCGCGACCAAGCTCGGTGCGACCGACATCATCAATCCCGCCGACGGCGACGTGGTGAAGCAGGTGCGCGACCTCACCAATGGTGGCGTGCAGCATTCCTTCGAGGTGCTCGGCCGCAAGGAAACCGCCGAGCAGGCCTTCGGCATGCTCGCCTCCGGCGGCACCGCGACCATCGTCGGCATGATCCCGTTCGGCCAGAAGATCGAGCTGCACGGTTTCGATTTCTTGCGGGAGCGTCGGATCCAGGGCTCGTCGATGGGCTCCAACCATTTCCGTGTCGACATGCCGCGCCTAGTCGACTTCTACCTGCGCGGCCGGCTGCACCTGGAAGACTGGATCTCGGCCAAGCTGAAGCTCAGCGAGATCAACGAAGGTTTTGCCAACATGAAAGCCGGCAAGACGCTGCGGAGCGTGATTGTGTTTGATAGTTGACGTCTAGGACGGTGTCATCGCCCGCGAAGGCGGGCGATCCAGTACTCTGCGGCGGAAGTTGCGTGAACGAACTATTGCCGCGGTGTACTGGATGCCCCGGTCAAGCCGGGGCATGACTGCGGAGTGCGGGGATGGCCTGCATCAACTCACCGCGACACGTGCGCCGACACCGCCAGCCACGTGCCGTTCTTCTTCGTCCAGCAGTCCGTATAGCGCCCGGTCGCCTGCTGACCATCCGCGGTGGTGTAGCTCGTCGCCGCGTGGATGATGGCGAAGTCGCCCATGATGCGGATGATGACGTCGAAGGCGTGCAGATTGCGGATCGCGATCGGCCGCGCGGTCTGCTCCAGGAAGGCGGCGCGGTCGACCAATGTCTTGTCGGGATTGGAGCAGTAAAACTCCGGCGCCAAAATCTCGTCGAAGCGTTTGACGTCGCAGTTCTGCACGGAGGCGACGTAGTCGCGGTTGAGTGCGGTGAGCTGTTCGATGTCCTGGCTCATGATGCTTCTCTCCCGATTCGACCCTCATGGTGAGGAGGCGCGTTAGCGCCGTCTCGAACCATGAAGGCCCCGATCTCTCCTGTGGCCATCCTTCGAGACGACCGCTTCGCGGTCTCCTCAGGATGAGGTTCTCGTCTAGTCGTCAAACATCTTCGGCGGCACGAACCCGCCGAACTCGCGTTCGATCAGTTCGGCCAGCCTCAAGGGCGTGCGGTCCTCCAGCCACGGGCCGACAATCTGGACGCCGATCGGCAGGCCGTCCGGCGCGAAGCCGGTCGGGATTGCGGTCGAGGGCAGGCCGGGAAGCGTGGCGATGCCGGGCCAGGCGAGCTGGTCGGTATAGACGTGCTCCTTGCCATCGATCACGATACGGCGCTGCTCCTGATCCGGCGAATGATCGTGCGGATAGGCTGGTGTCGGCATAATCGGGCAGATCACCGCGTCGAAGGATGTGAACAGTTCGCGCCATTGTGCGCGCAGTCGTGTCCGGCCGACGGTCGCGGTCACCCAGTCGCGATGGCTGAGCGCGATGCCGCGGAGGCGTTCGGCCTGCAGGCTGTTGTTGCTGGCCGGCAGGGTGGCGGCCGCGGCGACCGCGCCTGCGTAGAATTCGCTCGGGAAGCTGGCGGCAAGAAACGACAGCAGCATCCGCATATAGAGGCGCGAGGACGCCGCGAAATCCGGCAGCAGCGGACTGCTGCGCTCGATTCTGACGCCGGCCCTGGCGAGATTGTCGGCGAGCGTGTTGATGCTCCCGCGCACCGCGGTGTCGGTCGGCAGCACCGGATCGGTATCGATCACGAGGACGCGGAAATCCTTTAGCGCGCCGTGACGCGCAGGCGGCAGCTCGAGCCTGTAGGCCTTGCCGTTGTCGATTGGGTCCGGCCCGGCCATGACGTCGAGCAGCAAGGATAGATCGCCGGCGCTGCGCGCCATCGGGCCTATCACGGCGAGATCGCGCTCATAAGCTAGCGACGCAGCCGGCGGAGCCGTGTGGCCGCGAGAGGGCAACAGATCGAAGGTCGGCTTGTGTGCGTAGACACCGCAATGAAACGCGGGCACGCGCAGCGAGCCCCCGATATCCGAGCCGAGCGAGAGTGGGCCGTAGCCCGCGGCGAGCGCCGCCGACGAGCCGCCGGATGAGCCGCCCGGGGTGCGGCCGAGATCGTAGGGATTGTTGGTGGTGCCGTAGATGTCGTTGTAGCTCTGCCAGTCGGCGAGCGCGACCGGCACGTTGGTCTTGCCGAGCACGATGGTGCCGGCGTCCTTCACCCGCGTGACCGGCAGCGAATCTTCCTTGGCAATGAAATCCTTTTGCGCTGGATTCCCCCACGTCGTCGGCAGGCCGGCGATGTTGTAGGATTCCTTCACCGTCATCGGCAGGCCGAGCAGCGGCTTGCGCTCGCCGCGGGCCAATGCGGCATCCGCATCACGCGCGGCGCTCAGCGCGCGATCGAAGTCTCGCACGCAGATCGCGTTGACCTTGCCGTCGTGGCGCTCGATGCGGTCGATCGCGTCCTGCGTGAGCTCGACAGCGGAGACTTTCTTCGCTGCCAAAGCGGCCGACAGTTCGACCGCACTCTTGTAACTCCATTCCGATTTCGCCACGACATGCTCCTGCGCTTCACCTGGGGGATGATGCGCAGTTTGCCGGAAGGCCGCAACCGCCGTTTGATCGCGATTGCCATGCCGTGGTGCGGAATGCCTCAGGCCGCGCCGATCAAGATCCCCACCGCCAGCACGATGGCGCCGCCGAGCACGATCTGGAATACGGCCTGCAGGAACGGCGTGTCCATGTAGCGTGCGCGGATGAAGGCGATCGCCCAGAGTTCGAAGAACACGACGATGCCGGCGATTCCCGTCGCGATCCAAAACGCGTTGGCCCAGTGATCGGGCACGAGATAGGGCATGGTGTGTCCAAGCCCGCCGAGTGTCGTCATCGCGCCGCAGGTGATGCCGCGCAGCCAGGGTGAGCCGCGCCCGGTGAGGGAGCCGTCGTCGGACAATGCTTCCGCAAATCCCATGCTGATTCCGGCGCCGATCGAAGCGGCGAGGCCGACCAGAAACGTCTGCCAATTCTGGTGCGTGGCGAAGGCTGCCGCGAACAGCGGTGCCAGCGTCGAGACCGAGCCGTCCATCAGGCCGGCGAGGCCCGGCTGCACATATTGCAGCACGAACATCCGCCGCCGCGTGCGGTCTTCTTCCGCGCGCACGTCGGGCTTCAGGATCTCGTCGGTGAGCGCGACCGCGCGGTTCTCGTGGTGCTTCTCTTCTTCGGCGAGGTCGCCGAGCAGGCGGCGTACACCGACATCCTCGGCCTGTTCGGCGGCGCGCGCGTAGAAGCGCTCGGCCTCGAGCTCCATGGTCTCGACCTCCTTGCGGATCGTGTCGAGCGGCAGGTTCTTGGTCAGCCAGATCGGGCGCCGGCGCAGAAAGCCTTTGACGTCCTCGCGCCGGATCGGCGGCAGATGCGGGCCGAAACGCTCTTCATAGAGTTGCAGCAGGCGGTGCCGGTGGCCGCGCTCTTCCTCCGCCATCTCCTCGAAGATCTTCGCCGTATCCGGATAGCGTTCCCGCAAGTCCTCGGCGAAGCTCATATAGATGCGGCTGTCCTCCTCCTCGGAGGAGATCGCGACCGCAAGCACCTCGCGCTCGGTCAGATCAGCAAAATTCTTCACGGCGGCCCTATCTCGCTAGTTTAGAATAATTCTAAACTATATAGGGCGCCGTGGTTCCCGGGTCAAATCGGGCGTCGGCGGACTTGGTCAGGCTGCTTTTGCCAGGAAGTCCAGCAGCAGCCGGCTGACCTCGGCGGGCTGCTCTTGCTGCACCCAATGGCCGGCACCGTCGACGAGATGACAGCCGAGCATCCTCGTGCAACCGCGTCCCTGCATCGCCTCGAACACGCCGGGGCGTTGATAAGTGCCCCAATCCTGCTTGCCCGAGATGAAGCACGAGGGCACGTCGATGCTGCGGCCCGAGAACAGCTGCATCTCGCTGTTGAGCATGCCCGTTGTGCCGTAGCGATACCATTGCAGACCGCCCTGGAATCCGGTGCGGCCATATTCGGCGCTGTAGTAAGCGAGGTCGCTGTCCGGCAGCCATCGATTGGCGGCGATCGCAGCCGGCGAGGGCATCTCCTTCGCGACCGTTTCGGCCATGGTCTCGCCGAGGTCCATTACGTAATAAGTCGGCAGCTTTGCGAGCTCGCCTGCAGACCACGACTTCAGCGGATAAGGCTTGTGGTCGATCCAGTCCGCGCTCTTGTGATGATAATAGGCCCGCAGGAAATCATGCACGCCTTGCGGCGCGTGCTGCATGTCGGCGTTGGCGGCGCGCGTCGCGTAGTACCATTGATAATGGATGCGCGGGCGCGGCAGCGCGGCGAGTTCGCGATGGACGGGATCCTCGACCGCAGTCTTCGCCGGACCATCGGCCGTATTGAACGGCAGCGGCGGCGCCCCGCCGAACGGCGCGCTCATCAGCGTCACCGAACGAAACACGTCGGGCCGGATCAGCGCGCACCACGCCGCGACCGGGCTGCCGAAATCATGTCCGGCGAGGTCCACCTGCCTGTAGCCGAACGCCGACACCAAAGCGAGCGCATCACGCGCGAGGTTGAGAAGAGAGAACGGGGTGAGATCGTCGTCGTAATCGGCGGTCCAGCCGGTGGTGCGGCCATAGCCGCGCTGGTCGGGTGCGAGCACGTGATAGCCGGCGGCGGCCAGCGCCGGCATCACCTTGCGCCACGAGAAGGCGAGCTCGGGAAACCCGTGCAGCAGCAGGATGCAGGGACGGCCCCTGGTCTCGAAGCCGGCTTCGAGCACATGCATGCGCAGGCCGTTGATGCCGTCGACGTATCGCGAGCGGATGCCGGCGGGAAGAGGAATGTCGGGGAGTGTTGTCATCGATGTTGTCTCCTTACCCTCCCCTGGAGGGGTCCGAGACGAGCGTAGCTCGCTCGTAGGTCGATCGCGCGAAGCGCGAGCGGGGTGGGGTGATCTCTCAACACGGGCGGTTTCAGCGAGGATAGACCGTCACCCCACCTCGGATCGCATTCCGCTTCGCTGTATGCGATCCGATCCTCCCCTCCAGGGGAGGATGGGAGTTCGCCGTGCGAGCCGCGCTAAATCAAACCGCCGCGCACACGAATGCGTTGCCCTTGCGCTTGATCTTCCCCACCGATGGTGAGGGGAAATGCGCCGTGCAGCACAACGTGTCGGTGTCGCAATAGCGTTCCAGGAAGCTCCGCCGCGTCGTGGCCGCCTTGGCCGGATCGGTGTCGAACTTGATCGACAGCTCCGGATAGAGCGTCTGCAGCGGCGAATGCATGAGGTCGCCGGAGAACACGGCGTCATCCTTGCCGCGTCCCATCGCGATCGCGATATGGCCGGGCGTGTGGCCCGGCGTCGGCACGATGCGGACGTGATCGCCGATCTGGTGATCGTTGCTGACGAGCTCGTGCCGCTTGGCCTCGACCACTGGCAGCACGCTGTCGGCGAAGGGCGGGATCTCCGCCTTCGCATTCTCTGCGAACCAGTGGTCGTATTCCTGCTTGGCGAACACGTAGCGTGCCTTGGGGAAAGTGGGCACCCAGCGGCCGTTCTCCAGCCGCGTGTTCCAGCCGACGTGATCAACATGCAGATGCGTGCACATCACGAAGTCGATGTCGTCAACCGAGACGCCCGCGGCATTGAGCGCACGCATATAGGTGTCATCGGTCTTCATGTTCCATTTCGCGCGATTGGGGCGCGGCTTGTCGTTGCCGATGCAGCTATCGATCAAAATGGTGTGGTGCGGCGTCTTCACCACATAGGACTGGAAGGCCAGGATCAGCACGTCCTGATCGTCCAGCGCCTTGGCTTGCCGCATCCAGTCCCGGTTCTCGGCCAGCACCTCAGGTGTCAGTCCCGGCAGCATCTCCAGTGCCGGAACGAACGAGGTCTCCTGCTCGATGACGCGCTGGATGGTGAGATCGCCGACCGAATATTTCAGGCTCATGCTCGCTTCCTTTGTGATCAGTGCACGTCGCGCACGGATGGAATGACGATATTGGAGAGGATGTCGATCGCGGCCACGCCCTCCTTGGGCTGGCCGTATTGCGCAGCAGTGGTCATCATGACGAGATCAAGCTCGGGTACAACGAAGATGCGCTGACCGCCCCAGCCGAAGGCAGCAACCCATTTGATCTCCTTGTCGCCGGCGAACGAGCGACCCATCCACCATTGATAACCATAGAATTGCGTGCTGCCGAAATAGCCGACGGCCTGGAAACGCGGCGTGATCGATTGTGCGATCCAGTCGGCCGAGACGATTTGCCGGCCGTTCCACAGGCCACGATTGAGAACGAGCTGGCCGATCTTCGCCGCATCGCGCGGCCGCAAGCGCAGGCCCGCGGCCGCCGCGATCTTGCCGTTCTTGTAGTTCTTCCATTCGACGTCGGTAATGCCGAGCGGTTGGAACAGCGCTTCGCGCGCGAACGCCTCCAGCGATTGTTTCGAGACGCGCATGACGATGTTGCCGAGCAATTCCGTGCCGCCGCCACTATAGGCCCATAGCGTATCGGGCGGTGCTGCGATGGGTCGTGATAGTACATAGCCAAGCGGATCCGGCTCGGTGACGAGATGCGGCTCCTCGTTCTTCGGATCGGTCCAGGCTCGCGCCTCGTCCCATTTGAAGCCGGATGACATCGTCAGCAGGTGGCGCAGCGTGATGGCGTCCCATCCCTCCTGCTTCACCGCGGCATAATCGGGAAAGAATTTCAGGACGGGCTCATCGACGCCTGCGATGAGCTTGCGGTCGATCGCGATTCCAATCAGCAGCGAGGTCACGCTCTTGGATGCCGAGCGCATGTCGTGCTTCGTCGTGGCGGTGAACTCGTACTGGCCGTCGGGCTGTCCCCAGGGCTGGTCGTAGCCGGGAAAATATTGCTCGAAGACGAGCTTGCCATGCCTGATGACGACGACCGAATGCACCGCGGTCGACCGCTGCGCGAGCCGCGCGGCGACAGTGCACAGCTTCGCGCCGTCCATGCCGACAGTGTCGGGCGAGGCGATCTCCCAGCCATCATCGATCGATGAGGGCGCTCCGCAGGCCTGATCGGTTGGTCCAGGCGGCATGCTCTCGGCCCGCAGATGGGTGGCTGAGACGGAGAGCGCGAGCACGAAGCTCGCGCTGAGAATTGAGAACCGGGAGAATTGATCGCGCATCGTCATTCTCCCGGCATACTGTCGCTACGCGGCCGGTGGGACCGAGATCTTCACCGAGGGCCGCTCCAGCATCTTCTGGTGGAACGCGTCGAGTTTCGGATAGGCCTTGCGCCAGCCGCAATCGGCGAAGCGGAAGTCGGCATAGCCGAACACGCAAACGAGGCCGATCTGCGAGATGTCGAACGGGCCGTTCAGCACATCAGGCATGTTCTCGAAGCGCGCCATGCCGGTCCAGGCCCGGTTCCAGTGGTCGTCAGACCATGCCTGCCATTGCAGGCCCTGCGGCCGCACCATCTTCTCGTAGCGGCACAGCAGCATGGAATCGAGCATGCCGTTGATCAGCGAATGATTGGTCTTGGCCTTCCAGCGCCGCGGGCCGTAAGACGGGATCAAATTGCCGCCGGCCATCTCGTTGAGATATTCGACGATGACGTAGGAATCCAGGATGACGTCGCCGTCATTGGTGATGAGCACCGGCAGCTTCTTCAGCGGCGTGATCTTCGAATAGTCCTCGTTCACCGTGCCCGGCGCGACCGTTGCCGGCGTGAACTCGATCTTGTCGATCAGCCCGAGCTCGATCGCTGCGATGCGCACCTTGCGGGCAAAGGGCGAGGCGGCGGAGAAGGAGAGTTTCATGGGATGTCCTCTATCGAGACAGACGGTCCTCATCCTGAGGAGCGCGCCACTTGGCGCGCGTCTCGAAGGATGGACAACGAGGTATCTTCGCTCGTCACCCGGCGCGAACGTCGGGCGACTTTTTTCCTGGCACATCCTTCGAGACGCGCGCGTTGCGCGCTCCTCAGGATGAGGGAGGACGGCGACTTACGCCGCGACGATCTCCTGGCGCTGCTCGCCGAGGCCTTCGATGCCGAGCGTGACGACGTCGCCGACATTGAGGAAGGTCGGCGGCTTCATGCCGAGGCCGACGCCGGGCGGGGTGCCGGTGGTGATGATGTCGCCCGGCAGCAGCGTCATGAACTGCGAGACGTAGGAGATGCACTTGGCCATCGAGAAGATCATGGTCTTGGTCGAGCCGGTCTGGCGGCGCTGACCGTTGACGTCGAGCCACATCGACAGGTTCTGCACGTCCTTGATCTCGTCCTTGGTGGCGAGCCAGGGACCGACCGGGCCGAACGTGTCGTGCGACTTGCCCTTGGTCCACTGACCCAGGCGCTCGGTCTGGAAGGCGCGCTCGGAGACGTCGTTGCAGACGCAATAGCCGGCGACGTAGTTCAGGGCATCGGCTTCCGAGATGTATTTTGCCTGGGTGCCGATGATCGCGGCGATCTCGACTTCCCAGTCGAGCTTGGTCGAGCCGCGCGGCTTCTCGACCTTGTCGTTCGGGCCGGTCAGCGAGGTGTTGGCCTTCATGAAGATGATCGGCTCGGTCGGAATGGCGGCGCCGGTCTCCTTGGCGTGGTCGCTGTAATTGAGGCCGATCGCGACGAATTTCGAGATGCCGGTGACGGGCGCGCCGAACCGCGGCTTGCCGGACACGGCAGGCAGCGAGGCGGGATCAATCGCCGCCAGCTTCTTCAGGGACTCCGGCGAATAGGCCTCGCCGGTGAAATCCTTCACATGCGCCGACAGGTCGCGCAACTGGCCGGATTTGTCGATCAGGCCTGGCTTTTCCGCACCCTTTTCGCCGTAACGAACAAGCTTCATTCTGGTTTCTCCCTTGGGATGGACTGATCGGTTAAATAGCTTCATGGAACAGCGCGGCGGGAAATTCAACCGCGGAAAAGGGGTGCATTGCAGCCTCCCGATTCAGGCGCTCGTCGCTCGTAGGGTGGGCAAAGGCGCGGTGCGCCGTGCCCACCACTTTTCCCTGCAGCAACAGGTCGTGGGCAGCCAAATTCTACGATTGCAGCGCCACGAACCTGAACGCGTCGCCGTCCCGCTTGATGTGCCCGGCCGAGAAATGTCCGCCGATCACCAGGGTCGGGGTATCGGCAAAGCGCGAGAATATCGTGTGCCGGCTCGCCGCCGATTGGGCGGGATCGCTGTCGACGACGGAGCACCAGTCGAGATGCGCCATCTGGCAGGGATGATGGGCCACATCGCCGCTGAGCAGCCCCCGCTCACCGGCGGACTCGATCAGGACGCTCATGTGCCCGGGGCTGTGGCCGGGGGTCGGGATCACGCTGATCTCCTCGCAGAGCCGGTGATCGCTCGGGATCAAGTCGACCAGGCCCGCATCGACGACCGGCTTCACGGAATCGTTGAACACCGCGACCTTGTCCGGCTCGGCCGTATAGTCACGCCAATATTCATATTCGGTCTTGCCGAACAGGTAGCGCGCGCCGGGGAACGTCGGCACCCATTTGCCCCCGACAAGCCTTGTGTTCCAGCCGACGTGATCGACGTGAAGATGGGTGCACAGCACGGTGTCGATGCTGTCCGGGGGGAAGCCCGCCGCCGCCATGATCTCGAGGAATGGCGTGTCGCGGTTATTCCAGACCGGGACGCCGCGGCCCTGCTTGTCGTTGCCGAGCCCGGTATCGACCACGATCCGGCGCGACGGCGTCTCCACCACCAGCGAATGGATCGACATTTTCAGCCGACCCTCCTCGGTGGCGAATTGCGGGATCAGCCAGGGCAGTTTCCGGATTTCGTCGTTGGTTGCGGCCGGCAGGATGAAGCGGGTCGAGCCGACCGTCTCCATTTCGACGAGCTTGGTGATCTTGACGTTGCCGACCTGCCACTGCATCGGGCGTGCCCCTCATTTTCTTGCTTTCGCGAAAGATGCGGTCTTCCGCCGTCGAACGCAATGGATCATCTGTCGTGATGTTGCGTTATCCGGGGAGGCTGGAACCAGCCAAACGACCAGCAGGGGGAGCCCATGCCAGAGCTTGCGATTTCCGCCGACAAGGTCGCCTTCATCATCGAGAAGGCCCGCGAATTCGACGTCAAGGAAGCGGCCTCAGATCCGGACTCGGGCTCTAATCCGTCCGACGACGACGAGATTGATGTGCTCGAGGACAGCAATTCCGATCCGGTCGCAGCGGAGCTTTCCGGCTTCATCCGGGCGCTGAACGAGGACGAGCAGCTCGATCTCGTCACGCTGATGTGGCTCGGCCGCGGCGATGGCGATGTGGACGAATGGGACGATCTGCGCGAGCGGGCCGTGGAAGCGCGCAGCGAGTACAAGGCTCCTCGGCGCGAGACGGTTCAATATCTGCTGGGAGAGCCGATGCTCGGCGATCTCCTGGCCGACGGCATGGATGAGCTCGGCATCGACTGGAGCGACGAGCGGACGACGCCGGTGGCGTAGCGAGACGTCGTCATGCCGGGACAAGCCCGGCCATGACGGTTGTGGAGACTTCGAGCGACTAACTCGGTGCTCACCGCGCGCAGTCGACGATCACGGTGCCGAGCTTGTCACCCTTCTCGACGGCGAGATGGGCCTGCGCCGTATCCGACAGCGCGAACTGCGCCGCGACGTTGTGAAGCCGCGGCCCGGCCGCCAGCCATTTTGAAATGTCGGCCTGCGCCGCCGCGAGCAGCGCCGGCGGCAGCGCGAACAGCACGAGCGCGCGCAGGTTGATGCACTTCTCCATCAGCTCGCGCATCGGCACCGTCGGCGTGCGGTTGCCGTTGGTGGCGTAGACCGCGATGGTGGAATTCATCGCCATCAGTTTCAGCGTGGTGGCGATGTTGCCGCCGAAATCGACATCGACGACGCGGTCGACGCCGCGCCCGCCGGTGAAGGCCATCGCCTTCGCAACGACGTCCTCGTCCTTGTAGTTGACCACGAGATCGGCGCCCGCACGCCGGGCCTGCTCGCCCTTCATCGCCGAGCTGACGGTCGCGATCACCTGCGCGCCGCCCCACTTTGCAAGTTGCACCGCATAGTGCCCGACCGCGCCGGCGCCGCCGGTGACCAGAACGGTCTTGCCGACGATCGGCCCATCCGCAAACAGGCTGCACCACGCAGTCATCGCGGGGATGCCGAGCGTGGCGCCTTCCGCGAAAGAGAGAGTGTCCGGCAGCGGCGTCACCAGTTGCTCGGCAAGCGCGATGTATTCCGCCGCGGTGCCGAAGGCGCGGCCGTTGCGCTGGCCGTTGAACAGCCAGACCCGGTCGCCGATCTTGAAGCGTGTCACGCCGTCGCCGATCTGGTCGACGAAGCCGGCGCCGTCGCTGTTCGGAATCACGCGCGAGAATTCCATCGCGCGATAAGAACCGCCGCGCCTGCCGACATCGGCCGGATTGATGCCGGAGGCTTCCAGGCGAATGCGGACTTCGCCTGGGCCCGCGACCGGCGTCGCCATCTCACCATAGGTGAGAACGTCAACTGCCGGTCCCGTCTGCTCGTACCAGACCGCTCTCATCTCGGCTATTTTCCGGGTTGTGATTTTGTATGAAGAGGCGCGGCATCGGAATTTCACCTCTCCCTTGGGAGAGGTCGGCGCGTAGCGCGGGGTGAGGGGTTACGCTCTCACGTGTTGCAGCACCCCCTCACCCGATTTGCTGGCGCAAATCGACCTCTCCCCGCTGGGGAGAGGTTGAAGGCGCCACCGCCCTCACAGCGTGCCGGGGAAAGCGCCGCCGTCGAGCAAAATGTTCTGGCCGGTGATGAAGCCGGCCTTGGCGCCGCACAGGAAGGCGCAGGCATAGCCGAACTCGTCGGGCTGGCCGAAGCGGCCAGCCGGGTTGAGTTTGGCGCGCTCGGCCAAAATCTGCTCGGGCGTCGTGCCGCGCTTGTCGGCCTCGGCCTTCGCGGTGCCGGTCAGGCGGTCGGTCTCGAACGGGCCCGGCAAGAGGCCGTTGATGGTGACGTTGTTGATCACGGTCTTGCGCGACAGGCCGGCGATGAAGCCGGTGAGGCCCGCGCGCGCGCCGTTGGAGAGGCCGAGAATGTCGATCGGCGCCTTCACCGCGGCCGAGGTGATGTTGACGATGCGGCCGAACTTGCGCGCCATCATGCCGTCGACCGTCGACTTGATCAGCTCGATCGGCGTGAGCATGTTGGCGTCGATCGCCTTGATCCAGTCGTCGCGGGTCCAGTTGCGAAAATCGCCGGGCGGCGGGCCGCCGGCATTGTTGATGAGAATGTCCGGCTCGGGGCAGGCCTTGAGCACGGCCTCGCGGCCCGCGGGCGTGGTGATGTCGCCGACGATCTCGGTGACCTTCACACCCGGATAGGCCTTGCGGATGTCGTCGGCCGTCTTCTTCAGCGCGTCGGCGCCGCGCGCGGTCAGCGTGACGTCAACGCCGGCTTCGGCCAGCGAGATGGCGCAAGCGCGCCCCAGGCCCTTGCTGGATGCGCAGACGATGGCGCGGCGACCTTTGATCCCAAGATCCACAGTTTCACTCCCGAAAATAGCAGGCAGGTTTTTGGACGGGGCGCACTCTAGCCAACCTCGACGCCGCTGATAAGGGATGGAGCCGCGTCAAAATGCATGGCGCTCGCCGTGGCGATGCAAACGGGCATGATCCGGAAAAGTGTGCCGCGGTCTTCCGAAAAGATCATGCCCAAACGCTTTAGATACGCCGCTCCTGCTTGAGCCGGTCGATCGCGGCCGCGGCCTCCGGCGGCAGCGACTTGAAGCCCATCTGCCCGACCGCCGAGAACAGCGGCCGCAGCTGCGACCCGGCAAGGAAGGGGGGCTGGCGATTGGCCGGGACGATCTGGTCGAACACCAGCACCAGCGTGGTGGCGACGAGGCCGACCCTGATGGCGCCGAGCGCGGCGCCGCCGAGCCGGTCGCCGATCCCGGCCTCGCGGATCGTGTCGTCCAGCACGAAGCGGCCGATATATCCGAGCAGCATGCCGACCACCAGAAAGATGCCGAAGAACCAGATCCAGTTCTGGACCAGCGGCGCATTCGGATTGCCGGTGATCTGCGGCGCGATCATCGGCATCAGCGAAACCGCGATGGGAGCGGCGAGGAGATAGGCGAGGATGGTCATGGCGCTGCGCAGCAGGCCGGTCTTGAAGCCGAAGCCGATCGCGATAACGAGGGCGGCATAGACCGCCAGATCGAATTTGTTCATGAGCGAAACCCTGCCGTGGAACGAATGAACGCTGAACCGATCGTTCCGGTTTCAGATCGCTAAAATCGTCTGTATTCTTTCGCTCCAGCAGCTCGGGATTGTGTCGATTCAGGACTATTCGACGTCGGTAAAGAAAGCATCATCAAACACTATTGCCTCAATCGGTGACAGATACTCCGCTGTCGTCCCGGCGAAGGCCGGGACCCATAACCACAAGCAGTAGTTTGGCGATGACTCGTGGTTACCAGTTCGGCGCATCACGACGCCTCGAGAGTATGGGTCCCGGCCTTCGCCGGGACGACGATGTGGAGATAACGCCGCTAACTCACCCGCATCTCCGCCCTGATCATGTCCGCCGCCTTCTCCCCGATCATGATGGTCGGCGCATTGGTGTTGCCGCCGACCAGCGTCGGCATGATCGAAGCATCGACGATGCGCAGACCGTCGACGCCGTGCACCTTCAGCTTCGGATCGACCACGGCCGCCGCATCGGTGCCCATTTTGCAGGTGCCGACCGGGTGATAGACGGTATCGACGCGATTACGCAAAATGTTGCGGATGTCGTCGTCGGTCTTCACGCCGGACGTGAACATGTCCTTCTTCTGCAGCGCGCGCAGCGCGGGCGTCTCCATCAGCCGTCGCGTGGTCTTGAAGCCCGCAACCATCGCCTCGAGGTCCTCGTCCTCCTCCAGGAAGTTCGGATCGATCATTGGAGCGGCGAGCGGGTCCGCGCTCTTCAGCCAGACGCTGCCGCGGCTCTTCGGCCTGAGCAGGCAGACATGGCATGAAAAGCCAGCCTCCTTGTGCTTCTTGCGGCCGTGATCGTCGAGCATTGCGATGACGAAGTGCAGTTGAATGTCGGGAACGTCGAGGTCCGGCCGCGTCTTCAGGAAGCCGCCGCACTCGGCGAAATTGCTGGTCATCAGGCCGCGTCGCTCCTTGCGATAGCGCTGGATGGCGCGGAGCAGGGATGGCACCCGACTGATCGAGGCGTGAACGAAGTGCGGGTAGTCCGAGGCGTAGACGAACACGAAGTCCGGATGGTCCTGCAGATTGCGCCCGACGCCCGGCAGATGATGCGTGACGTTGATACCGTGCTTGCCGAGCATAGCGCCATCGCCGACGCCCGAGAGCATCAGCAATTGCGGTGACTGGAACGCGCCGCCGGCAAGGATCACCTCGCGGCGGGCGCGAAGCCGTTTCGTCTGCTTGCCCTGCACATATTCGATGCCGACCGCGCGCCCGCCCTCGAACAGGACTTTCGTGGCATGGGCCCCGGTCTCGACGCGCAGATTGGCCCGCTTGTCGATGTGGGGCTGCAGATAGGCGCGCGCCGCGCTCCAGCGCTCGCCCTTGTGCTGCGTCACCTGGTAGCTGCCGAGCCCTTCGTGGTCCGCTTCATTGAAGTCCTCGCGGATGCGGAATTGCGCCTCGCGCGCGGCCTGGTGGAAGATGTCATGGATCGGATTGTCCGAGCGCAGCCTGTTGACATGCAGCGGGCCGCCCTTGCCGTGATATTCGCCGTCGAAATCACTGTTGTTCTCCGAGCGCTTGAAATAGGGCAGCACGTCGGCATACGACCAGCCTTCATTGCCGAGCGCGGCCCAATGGTCGTAGTCCCATTTGTGGCCGCGGATGTAGACCATGGCGTTGATCGCCGAGGAGCCGCCGAGGCCCTTGCCGCGCGGTTGATAGCCGATACGGCCCTTCAATCCCTTCTGCGGCACTGTATCGAAGGCCCAGTTGGCCGCCTTGTACGGCAGAGCGAGCCCGAACGGCGTCGTGATCCGCCAATTGTCGTTCGTACCGCCGGCATCGAGCAGTGCCACGGACGTCGCCGCATCCTCCGACAGCCGCCCCGCCACCGCGCAACCGCCGGAGCCCGCGCCCACGACGATGAAGTCGAATGTGTCAGTCACTGATGTTTCCCCCTTATTGTCATTCCGGGGCGATGCGTAGCATCGAACCCGGAATCTCGAGGTTCCGGGTTCGCTTCGCGCCCCGGAACGACCGTCCCTACGACATGAACCGCATCATCTTCTCCAGCCGCGCGATCTTGCCGCCATAGGGCGGATAGAGATCGGCGAGGCGGTTGAATTTCGAGCGATAGAACACCGGCTTCAGCTTGCTGAAGGTGCGAAAACCCCATTCGCCGTGATAGGCGCCGGTGCCGGATGGGCCGACGCCGCCCATCGGCTGGTTGGCTTGCGCGAAGTGAAACAGGCAGTCGTTGATGGTGACGCCGCCGGAGACGGTGCGCGCCAGCACCTCGTCGCGCGCGTCGCGATCCCTGCCGAACCAGTACAGCGCCAGCGGCCGGTCGCGGCGGTTGATGAAGGCGATGGCGTCCGCGGGCGCGCGAATGCCGAGCACCGGCAGCACGGGGCCGAAGATCTCCTCCTGCATCGCCGCCATCTCTTCGGTGGCCCCGACGATCAGCGTCGGTGGGAATTTGCGGTGCGCCTTCCAGTTCGGATCGTCCGCCTTCGCCGGCTGCAGGATCTTTGCGCCACGCTGCGCGGCATCCGCGACCAGCGCTTCGAGCCGCGCATAATGCCGGTCGGAGATGATGGAGGTGTAGTCCTTGTTGGCGGGATCGGTGCCGAACATGCGCCGCATCTGCGCGCGGACCTTTTCAGTGAAGGCCTGCAGCGCGTCCTCCGGCACCAGCACATAGTCGGGCGCGATGCAGGTCTGTCCGGCATTGAGCAGCTTGCCGTAGGCGATGCGTTCGGCGGCTTCGTCGAGATCGGCCGAGGTATCGATGATCGCCGGCGACTTGCCGCCGAGCTCGAGCGTGACAGGCGTGAGATTGCGCCCCGCGGCTTCCGCCACCAGCCGCCCGACCCGGGTCGAGCCGGTGAAGACGAGGTGATCGAACGGCAGGTGTGCGAAGGCTTTTGCGATCTCGTCCTCGACCCCGGTGACGAGTAACTCTGTCGCATCGAACCTCTCGGCCACCGTCTCCCTCAACAGCGCGGAGAAGTGCGGCACGAGCTCGCTCGGCTTGATGATGACGCGGTTGCCGGCGGCGATGGCGCCGATCGCGGGCGCGAGCGTCAGTTGCAGCGGATAATTCCACGGCGCGATGATGCCGATCACGCCGAGCGGCTGCGGCATCAGCCGGTTGCGCGCGGGCAGGAATTGCAGTGCGGTTGCGACGCGCTGCGGCGCCATCCAGGTCTTCAAATGTTTTGTCGCATGCCGGATCTCGGAGAACACCAGCATCGTCTCGGCGATATTGGTCTCGACCGCCGAGCGGTGGCCGAAATCGGCCGAGATGGCCTTCCGGAACCGCTCTTCATTGTCCGCGACCACGGCGCGCAACCGCGCCAGCCGGTCGAGCCGCGCGGCGCAATCAGGCGCCGGCTCGGCGCGCGACCGCGCCGCCATGGCCCGGAAGCTGTCGTTGAGCGCCGCCAGCGGGGCGCTCGCCAAGGGGCGATCGAACGTGTTGTTCAAGGCGGTCCTCCCCAAATCGGCGTTTCGCCTCTGTTTTGTTGCCGCAAGCTGGCGGTTTGTGGAACTTCTGGCAAGTCCGTGGCAAATCGGCGGGAATCCGCGCCCGCAACCTGTCATAAAGTCGAAAAAAACGTCCCGGCGGCCCTTTCCAAAGGCGGTTCGGGTTGGTACATACCCCTCGCACCCGACGGGCTTTGCCCCGGGGTTGCCTTCCAGGGAAGCCTTCGGGACGGGAGAAGCAGCCACGCGAACAGCGTCGGCCCTCAATCCACCGTCCCCGGCCTTTTCGCAGAGGCAAAGCAACGATTTAACGCGGGGTGGAGCAGCCCGGTAGCTCGTCAGGCTCATAACCTGAAGGTCATAGGTTCAAATCCTATCCCCGCAACCAAATTCGGAATGACCGGTTCCGATACGAAAATGGCCCGCTTGATGCGGGCCATTTTTGTTTGGGGGCGGCGTTATCTCGCCTTGAACCCTGGTGTGTCGCGATCGGCCGGATTCAGACGTTTCGACCCCACCGAGCCTCAAATCGGTTAGACGGCTCGCGGAATGAGTCGGGGAAGCCAGCGCGGCACATCGGCGCAATAGCTTTCATACTCGGCTCCAAAGCTTTCGCGGAGCCCCGGCTCCTCAATGGCAACGACCCAAGCGTGAAAAAAGAGCCACATGAACGCACCGTAGCCGAGGAGATGCCAGTCAGCGAATAGCAGCGCCTGACCAAGAATGACGGCAACGACTGCAACATAAATCGGATTGCGCACATAGCGATATAATCCGCTCACAACGAGATTGCGTGGTGGCGCGATCGGCGCGGGCGTGCCTAGACCCTGCAACGCAAAGCGCGCAAACGAATCCAACAATCCTGGCACGCCGGCAATAATGAACGCTAGCCCAGCCAAGCGGGTCGCTTCGACGGCTAGGAAGGGTGGCCGAAATTCCCAATGCGTGATCAACCACGGGATGACACCCGCCAACACCGCCGGTGCAACGAGGAAAAACAGCGCGGAACCCAGGATTGCCGTGAGCTTCGACATGCGTCCCGTCCTTGTCGCAATGTTAATGCAGTCATGTCCGGTCAGCGCGTTCAGCGGTTGAATCGCGCCGGCCTTGCGAAAGCGTCTCGACCAGGCCGACTGTCCAGCACATTGGACATCCGCGCAGCGCGACGAGGGCGGCAACGCCCGCGCCAAAGGATAGCCAGGGGTGCGCGGTCTGGTGGACGATGGCCCAAGCGAGTAGCGCGGCCGCAGCCGCGCCGCGCATCAGGTGTGCGCCCAGGAAGGAGCTCCCGAACACGCCGACTCCACGAAAGTAATTCATGTGCTCTCTCGTCCGCTGTTCTTTGTGCCGAGCAGGTATTCGCGCACAAGTGCACGGGCGCGGCGAAGGCGGCTTTTGGCCGCTTCGCGCGTCACGCCGAGCCGCCCGGCGATTTCCCAGATCGTCAGATCTTCGAGGTCTCGCAGCAGCAGCACTTCGCGATGCGACGGCGAAAGCGACTCGATCGCATCGACCAGGTCTATGCGCAACTCGTCCGGCGGGACCTTTGCGAACTCGCGCGACGCTTCCAGGCTGGCGAGCTCCTCGACTCCGCGCATCAGCATCAGCGCGGGCAGCATGCAAAGGCGCGCGATGACAGTCACCAGCCAGCCGGCGAGTGCAGCTGGACTGCGGATCGTGCCCACGCGTCGGTACACGACGATGAGTGCTTCTTGCACCACATCTTCGATGACCGAGGCGCGGTAGCAAAGGCGCCGGGCGTAACGTCGAACGTCCGGCTGCAGCGCCACCAATAGCTGTGTCAGCGCGTGCCGGTCACCCGACTGTGCCGCGAGCAAGAGATCGTCTGATACGCGCGCCAAGGCGGTCACCCCTTGACTGGCTCGCGCCCGGCGATGGCGCAGGCGGGGCAATAACCGAACATGCCGGTGACCAGCATCACGACACCCGCGGCGCTGAGCAGTAGCCCGAGCGGCGAAGCGTGCAGCGCAACCACGCCGCAGATGAGCATCAAGCCCCCGCCGATCAGCCTGGCCGCGCGCCCCCACCCGCCAACGTTCTTCCTATACCACATGGTTCTGTGCTCCGGTTCGTGACGCGCCGCTATGGCGCGTTCACCCAGATGAGAGGGCGCAAATCCGGCGCCGGGGTCGCGGCACAAAAAATAATTTGAGGGGACCGCACCTACTGGGGGTCCGACTTGTCCACCCTACGCCAACCGTAATCGCCCGCAATGTTCTCTTGAGGGGGCATTTCGACGGATTCATCAAGAATAGTCGGCAGATTGGTGCGTGCTTCTACCCGCCGACGATGGGCGTCTGCCAATGTGATTGCAGCCCTACCGCGCCGCAGTCTGCCAGGCGAGCAGTCGCTGTTCGACGAGCGATACCGCAATCGACGTCAGATATCCGGTCGCACCTAACAGGATGACACCGGCGAAGAGGTCGGCTGATCGGAACGCGCGGGCCGAGAGCAGGACCCACTGACCGAGGCCGTCGAGCCCGGCCAGGATCTCGCAGACCACCGAGAGGATCAACGCGACCGTCAGGCTGAGCCGCATGCCCGCGAGGATATCAGGCAAGGCCGAGGGCAGTGCGATCTTGGCAATGACTGATGCGCGCGACATCTGCAGCGAGCGGGCGACCTCGTAGAGCCGCGGCTCGACCGCGGCAAAGCCGTGAATGGTTGCCAGCATGATCGGCCAGATCGCGCCGAAGGCGATGACGAACAGCGCCATGCCTTGCGTCAGCCCGAGCATCGCGATTGCGACCGGGATGATCGCCGAGACCGGCAGGGGCCGCAAGAATTCCAGGGACGGCGCGATATAGGCGCGCATCATCTTCGACGATCCGATCAGCGCGCCGAGCGCGATGCCGGCAATCGAGGCGGCGAGCCAGCCATAGGCCATGTGCTCGAGCGTGCCGATCAGCTTGCCCGCGAGGTCGCCGCTCGAGAAACCTCGCACCAGGGCGGCCCAGGCCTTGTCGGGACCGGGCAGGAACACCGGCGAGACCAGCCGCAGGTTGGCGACGAGCTGCCACGCCGCGATGAAGCCGGCCGCGACGAGGATGCTGGCGACACGCCAGAGGATCGCCGCGCGGTTCATTGATTGTCTCCGCCGAGCGCGGCGCGGCCGAACAGGCGGCGCTGGGCCGCGATCAACAGGATGTTCAGCGCGTAGCCGATCACGCCGATCCAGAGCAGATAAGCGAGCATCAAATCGGCGCGCAGCGCCTGCTGCGCCAGCATGATGCCGGCGCCGAGGCCGATCGGATTGATCGCGATCTCGACGGTCACGGCGACGATCAGGGCGATGCCGGCCGACAGGCGGAACGCGACGAAGATCCGCGGCAGTGCCGCCGGGATCACGATCTTCGCGATCCGTTGCGCCGCGCTCATCCGCAGGGCCCGCGACACTTCCATCAATCGCGGCTCGATGCTGCGCACCGCGCTGCGCGTCATGATCAGCATCGGCCAGACACAGGCGAACGCCACGATCACGATCTCCATCCGATAGCCGAAGCCGAGCGCGATCAGCGCAATCGGCAGCAGCGCGATCGAGGGAATCGGGCGGATCGCCTCGACCGTCACCTCCATCAGCCGGTCGAGGGGACGCGAGATGCCGAAGGCGATGCCGAGCGAAAGACCTATTGCGCTACCGATCGCCAATCCTGCAAAGGCGGCGAACAGCGTGTCGCGGGTCGCGATCGGAATCGAGAGATCGGCAAGTGCCGCGGTCAGCGCCGCGAGGATCGCACTTGGCGGAGCCAGGCTGTCGCTCTGCAGATGCGTGAGCCGCGCCCAGAGCTCGAACGCCAGCATCAGCGCCAGCGGCAGCAGCAAGGGCCTCGTGCGATCGAGGCTCAATGTTCGCTCGCCTTGATGAAGTCGAACAATTGCCGGCGCAGCCGCAGGAATTCCGGATGTTCGCGGGTGGCGAGCTGGTCGCGCGGACGCGGCAGGTCGACATCGAGCTCGATCCCGATCCGGCCCGGATGCGGCAGCAGGCCGACGACGCGGTCGCCGAGATAGATCGCCTCGTCGAGATCGTGGGTCACGAAGATCACGGTCGTCTGGCTCGATTGCGTCAGCGACAGCACCTCGTCCTGCAAGCCCTGGCGCGTCATCGCGTCCAGTGCGCCAAACGGCTCGTCCATCAGCAGCGTCGTCGGCTCCTGCGCGAGGCAGCGCGCGATCTGCAGGCGCTGCTGCATGCCGCCCGACATTTCGGTCGGATATTTGTCGGCATGGCCGGGCAAGCCGACCTTGCGCAGCAGTGCCTCGATGCGCGCACCGCGCTCACGCACCGGCACGCGGGAGGCTTCCAGCGCCAGCGAGATGTTTCCGGCCGCGGTCCGCCACGGCAACAGCGCCTTGCCGTAATCCTGGAACACGATCGCCACCTCGCGGCGCGGCTCATTGATCGGCTCGCCGTCGAACGTGACTGCACCGCTCGTGGGGCGATAGAGGCCCGCGGCGAGCCGCAGCGCCGTGGTCTTGCCGCAGCCGGAGGCGCCGACGATGCAGAGGAATTCGCCCGGCCGCACCTTCAGATCGAGATTCTCGATGATGGTCTTGCCGCCGAGATGCAGCGTCGCGGCGCTGAAGGCGATCAGCGTCTTTTGTCGCCGCGCGGCGCGCGCCTCGTCGAGCCTGGCAACGGCGCTCATGATTGTTCCTCGCTGGCAGGCGGATAGACGAAATCGATGGTCGCGTGCAGATGCGCGGCCAGCATTTTTTGCGCGGCGGCCAGGTCGCGGGCGAGCACGTGGTCGGCGAGCATCTGGTGACTCCGGATGAACCCCTCGGCGCTGTCGATGGCACCCATCATCACGCGGCGGTAGCGATAGGCCTGGTCGTAGAGGTCGGAATGGGCGGCCAGCATGCGCCGTGAGCCGCAGGCGGCGAGCAGCGCGGTGTGAAAGCCCTTGTGCAGCCGGTCGAAGTCAGCCGCGCCCTCGCGGAATTCATTGCCGGTGCGCTCGATATGCCGGCGCATCTGATGCAACGCGCTGATGATGCCGGCCTCCCAGGCGGCGTCGCCCTGGAGGATAGCGAGCCTGACGGCCTCGATCTCGACCGCCGTCCGCATGCAGGTGATGTCGGCGAGATCGTCGCGGCTGACCTCGGCGACACGGAAACCGCGCTGGCCGATGCCGACGATCAGGCCGCGCGACATCAGCCGCGACAAGCCCTCGCGCAAGGGTGTGGCGCCGATCTCGTAGCGCTGCACGAGGTCGACGATGCCGAGCCGCGATCCCGGCGCGAGATCTCCGGCCAGGATGTCCCGCTCGATTAGATTTGCGGCGCGCTCGCTCAAGGTGCCGGCTTCCGCCGGCGGGCGTTCGAGAGTGCGCTCGGGAGCGGGCATCGTCGATATCCTCAGTTCAGCACCAGTTTCGCGGTGTCGAGTTTCGATTGCAGCATCTTCTGCGACGACATCACGTCGATCCACCAGGACAGGTTTTCCGGCTTGAGGTTCGGCTCGGACTGGTTCGGCGGCGTCGCCTTGACGAGATCGAGCGGCTGCTTGGTGAATTTGGCGATCGAGGCGGAGGCCTTCTCGCGATCGCTGTTGACGATTGGAGCGGCCTCCGCGATGGCCTCGCGGAATTTCTTCACCGTCGCCGCGTTCTTCTCCGCCCAGTCGCGCGACGCCGCATAGAAGATGATCGGATCGGTGCGGCCGAGTTCGGCGCCGTACCGCGCGCCGACCGAACCAAGCCCCGCGTTGGTCATGCGCGTGACGAACGGCTCGGCCGTGAGCACGGCGTCGACGCCACCTGACTTGATGATGTCCGCCATGGTTGGGAAGGTGACTTCGACGAAATTGACGCTCTTGGGATCGACGCCTTTCTCCACCAGCCATTTCACGAACAAAACATGGAGAAAGGCGTTCAGGCCGGGCGCGCCGATCTTCTTGCCGACGAAATCCTTCGGCTCCTTGATGGTGAGGCCGTTGCGGACGAACGCGGCAATCGCAGTGTTCGAGGTCGTGTTCATGACCGAGGCGCCGGCAATTGCGACGAGGTCGAGGCCGCCGTCGACGGCCTGGAGGAAGACGGTGGAGGTCGGGCCACCCACCTGAATCGAGTTCGACAGGATCGCCGCCGGGATATTGGAGTTGATCGCGATCGGCGTCATCTCGACGTCCAGTCCGTGCTTTTTGAAGATGCCCTCGTCGACCGCGACCATTGCCGAGGCGCAGTCAGTGGTCGCGGTGCAGCCGATCTGGATCTTGGCCTGCGCCAGCGCGGGTGCCGTCAAAGCAACGCACACACCAACTCCGAGTGAGAGACCCGCCAACATCGCCCTTATCTGCGTTCGTCTCACCGCGCTCTCCCCAATTTGTATTTTTCTATCTTGTTTATCGATATTTTATCTGATCATATATTTGAAACGATAGCAAGGGGTGCCCAAGGTGAAGCTCGCAACATTCAGATCGGCCGGTCAGGAGAAGATCGGCGCCGTCCATGCCAATGAGAGTCAGGTGTTCGATCTCGCCGCCGCCGCTGCGCGGGACGGCCAGGCCGATCCGGCTTTCGGCTCGATGCTGGCGCTGATTGATGCCGGACCCCGCGCGCTCGATCGGGCCCGGGCCCTGCTCGACAAGCACGGCCGGGACGCAACGCTGTCGGCGGCGGTCAGCGCCGTCGACATCCTCGCGCCGGTGCCGGAGCCGAGGCAGATGCGCGACGGCATGTCGTTTCCGCTGCACATCCTGCAAGCGCCGCGCGGGCAGCAAAAGCTCGCGGCGCGCGCCAAGGGCGATATGGCGGAATTGGCGCGCATCGACGCCGAACCGCTCGGCGAGTTGCCCGAGGTCTATCGCAAGCAGCCGATCTTCTACATCACCAACCGCTTCAGCGTCCGCGGCACCAACACGACGGTGAAATGGCCGCGCTACAGCAAGGTGATGGATTACGAGCTCGAGTTCGGGATCATCACCAGGAACAAGGGCTCAAACATCTCTGCCGCGAAGGCTGGGGATCACATCTTCGGCTATACCATCTTCAACGATTTCTCCGCGCGCGACGCCCAGCGCATCGAGATGGAGGGACGGCTCGGCCCGGCCAAGGGCAAGAGTTTCGACGGCGGCAACGTGATGGGTCCCTGGATCGTGACGCCGGACGAGATCGGCGATCCCTATCGTCTGAAGATGGAAGCGCGCGTCAACGGTGAGGTCCGTTCGAAAGGCGTCTCCGAGGGCATGTTGTTTTCGTTCGAGGAGATCATCGCCCACGTCACCCAGGACGAGACGCTGATGCCCGGCGAATTCATCGGCTCCGGCACGGTCGGCAATGGTTGCGGCCTCGAGCTCGGATGGTATCTCGAGCACGGCGATGCGATCGAGCTTGAGGTCGAGAAGATCGGTATCTTGAAGAACCGCGTCGAGCGGCAGGATGTCTAAAGGTTCGTTTGAAGGGACGCCTGACGGCCGCTAACGAAAACAATCAACGAGGAAGCGCCATGACGACCAAGCTGATCGATATCTCCGTCCCCCTGCAGAACGACGTGCCGGCCGACCCGCCCGGAAATCATCCGACCATCCAATACATCAATCACCAGCAGGGCCTGCCGCGCATGCTGCAGTTCTTCGACGGATTGAAGGCCGAGGATCTGCCGGACGGGCAAGGTTGGGCGGTGGAACAGGTCAGCCTCTCGACCCACAACGGCACGCATCTCGACGCGCCCTGGCATTTTCACCCGACCATGAATCGCGGCGAGCGGTCCTGGACCATCGACGAGGTGCCGCTGGAATGGTGCTTCCAGCCCGGCGTGAAGCTCGACTTCCGTCACTTGCCGGACGGCTATGTCGCAACCGCAGAGGATGTCGAGGCCGAGCTCAAGCGCATCGGCCACGAGCTGAAACCGCTCGAGATCGTCGTCGTCAACACCAGCGCCGGCGCCAAATATGGCCGACAGGACTACGTCACGTCGGGCTGCGGCATGGGCTATGAAGCGACCATGTACCTGCTCGAGCGCGGCGTGCGCTTGACCGGCATCGACGGCTGGAGCTGGGACGCGCCGTTCGTTCACACCGCGAAGAAATACGCCGAGACGAAGGACGCCAGCCTGATCTGGGAAGGCCACAAGGCCGGCCGCCATATCGGCTATTGCCACCTCGAGAAGCTGCACAATCTCGAACAGCTGCCGCCCACCGGCTTCAAGGTGTCATGCTTCCCCGTGAAGATCGAGCGCGCCTCGGCCGGATGGACGCGCGCGGTCGCGATTTTGGAAAGCTAGCCGACACGACAATGGCCCGCTTGACGCGGGCCATTTTTATTTAAGGCGCGAGTTCGGCGTCCGTTACCGCAGCACCATGGCTTGCCCCGCTCTAGCTCAGATCGTGTAAATCCTTGCCGAGCGGCGGCTTCAGGGAAAATCCGGTGAACTTCACCTGCAATCCCGCTCGTTCGGGTGTGCAGGCCATCGGCCCGACGAGATAGGATTGCGCTTTGGGGAAAGGCGCCAATCGGACGAGCGGCCAGGTCTTGCCGTCGGTCGACGTCTGCAACCGAACAACGCCGTCCGCGACCGTGACGCGCATCCGGAAATCACTGGCATCATGCGCGTACGGGGCTGTTGCCCAATCGGACTGACCAACGGTCAGCACGCTCGATAGCATGGCGCGTCCATCCGAAAACTCGATTCCGGCCTTGATCCAGTGCTCGACGTCGATGCGCATCATGATGCCGGCTTGATCGTAGAGCTCCTGGAAATTGCCCTGGATGCGCAACTCGGCGGTAAACGCCTCTGCGGTCCGAAATCCCAGAAAGTGCCCACTGTCGCGGCAGAACCCGTAGTGGGTTTTTTGCCAGAAGTCGGTGGCCTTGTCGGTGACGATCTCGAGGCTGTCGCCCTGCGCAGTCCATCGCTGTGGTTCATTCAGCCAGACACCATCCTGTCTGGCGAAGATGGCAGCGCTCATGTCGAACCTCGAAGAAAAATTGCCGATACCAGAGAACGTTGATCTCGCGCGATAGGTCCGTGAAAAGAACGGAGAGCCTGGTGCGAGATCACCGGCTCTCCGAGGCACATTTCAGTGCTGACGGTTCAGAGCTACCCGTTCTTCTTCAGGATCTCCGCCGCGTTCTCCTTGGTGATCAGCATCGTCGGCAGGGTGATGACCGGCTCGAGCTTCTCGCCCTTCAGCAGCTTTGCCGCCTGCCGCAATCCTTCCGCGCCAGGTGTTGCGTAGAGGAATGTCGCAGAGAGCTGGCCCTTGGAGACCCAGGTGACGCCTTCGTCCGGCAATCCATCGATGCCGATGATGAACTTGATGTCTTTGTCGCGGCCGGCGTCCTTGGCGGCGAGATAAGCGCCGTAAGCCATCGGATCGTTATGGCCGTAGACCATGTCGATCTTCTCGTTGTTGCGCAGCGCCGTCGTCATGATGTCGTAGGCCTTGTCCTGCTTCCAGTCGCCCGACTGGTTGTTGAGCAGGTACTTGATGCCTGGTTCCTTGTCGGTGAAGGCATGGAAGCCGTCGTGCCGGTCATGCGCGGGTTGGGTGCCCATGCCACCCCAGATTTCCACGACGTTGCCGGCCGCCTTGCCGGGACCACCGAGCAGCTTCACCGCATGCTCGCCGGCTGCCTTGCCGATCGCGACGTTGTCGCCACCGATGAACTGGGTGATGCGCTTGGTGTCGACGTTGCGGTCGAGCACGATGACGGGAATCTTGGCGTCGATCGCCTTTTCGACCACGCCGGTCAGGCCGGCCGACTCCTTGGGCGAGATCAGGAGCACGTTGACCTGCTGCACGATCAGATTGTCGCAATCGGCGACCTGCTTCTGGGTCTTGTCCTGGCCGTCGGTAATGATGAGGTCGATGTCGGGATGGTTCTTCGCCTCGGCCTGGATGTCCTTGTTGAACTGCACGCGCCACGGCTCCAGCGTGGTGCACTGGCTGAAGCCGACTTTCGACTTGCCGGCGGCACTTGCAGGCGTCCAGCCGGCCGGCAGATAGATGGTCATTGCGGCACCCGCCGCGGTGGTCGACAGTTTCAGGAATTCACGACGCTTCATCGAGATCCTCCCTTGCGAGTTGGGCCTTTGCGGCACTTGGCAGCCGACGGGGCTCGGCTGTTTTCGGATCGGCCTGGGCCTCGCCCGATCGGCGGAATCGCCATCGCGCGACAAGCTGGCCGAGATTCTGTTCCTGCACCAGCACAGTGCAGACGATGATCAGCCCCTTCATCACGAGCTGGACGTTGGAGTCGATGTTCTGAAGCTGCAGGATGTCGGAGAGCAGGCCGAAGATCAGGACGCCGACGAAGGTGCCGGCGAGGCCGCCGCGGCCGCCCATCAGGCTGGTGCCGCCGATCACCACGGCGGCGATCGCATCGAGTTCGAGGCCCGTGCCGGCGTCGGGCTTGCCCTGGCGGTACTGCGCGACGAACAGCACGCCGGCGATTCCCGCGAGCAGGCCCGACAACAGATAGGCCGTGAGCTGCACCTGCGCGACCTTGATGCCGGAAAGCTTTGCGGCCTCGACATTGCCGCCGATCGCATAGGCATAGCGCCCGAAAGTGGTGAAGCGCAGGATCGCGCCGAACAGGCAGATGGCCGCGAGGAAGAAGACGCTCGGGACAGGCAACACGCCCCACAGCATCGAGCGCAGCAGCTCGAAGTCCTCGGTCGCATTGGTGCCGGTGTAGACCGGGACCACGGCGTTGTCGGAGCCTGCCGTCAATCGCGCGATGCCGAGTGCGCTGACCATCATCGCAAGCGTCGCGATGAAGGGCTGCAGCCGGCCGGTGACGATCAGGAGACCGTTGATGCCGCCCAGCACCATCGCAAGGCAGGGCGCGATCAGCAGGACACCGAGAACACCGAATTTGGCCGGCACTTGGTTCATCGTCCACCAGCCGATCGCGATGGCGGCGACAAGGCCCAGCAGTCCCGGAATGCCGGTGCTCTGCCAGCGCGGCAGCGCAATCTCACGCCGCCGTCCCGCACTGACATCGCGGCCACGCGCGAGGCCGGCAAACACGAAGCGTGCCGCCAGCGCCACGGCAGCGCCGCCGACGAGGATCGCGGCCGGAACGCCCATGACGGACGCCGTGGTCCAGCCGGGCTTGGTCAGCAGCATCGCGCAGATCACCGTCGAGAAGCCCATCACCGAGCCGACCGACAGATCGATGCCGCCGAGCAGGATGACCATGGTCATTCCGGTTGCGACGAGGCCGGTGATCGAGACCTGGCGCAGCACGTCGGTCAGATTGCCGTAGGACAGGAAGATATTGTGGCCGGATGAGGTGTGCGGCGAGATGACGGCGCCGATCAGACAGATCAGCACAAGCCCCCAATAGAGCTTGGTCCGGGAGAGCAGGCGCAGCATGGCTTTCATGATGCGGCTTCCTGCGACCAGTTCATCATCCCCGGTGCGGCAAGGCGCATCACCGTCTCCTGCGTCGCATTCTCGCGTGCGAGGATGCCGGTCTGCCGTCCTTCGCACATGACGAGGATACGATCGGACAGCAGCAAGAGCTCGGGCATCTCCGAGGTCACCACGATGATGCCGAGCCCCTGCGCGGCGAGATCGAAGATCAATCGATAGATCTCCTGTTTGGCGCCGATGTCGATGCCTCGGGTTGGCTCGTCGAGCAGCAGGATACGCGGTTCGGTCGCCAGCCATTTGCCGATCACGACCTTCTGCTGGTTGCCGCCGGACAGCGCGGCGGCCTCCTGGCCGATGCCGGTGCAGCGAACCGAGAGCCGCTTCACCATGTCGGCGGCGAGTGCGCGCTCGCGGGCGAACGTGCGCAGGCCAAATCGCGAGAGCGCGCCGATCGAGGGCAGCGCGACATTGTCGCAGATCGAGGCGGCCAGATGCAGGCCGCGCTCCTTGCGGTCCTCGCTGACGAGCGCGACGCCGAGATGGTAGGCGTCGGACGGAGAGGTGATGTCGACCGCCGCACCGTCGATCGCGATGCGCCCCTCGCGCCAGCCGCGAGCCACGCCGAAGATCGACTCCAGGATCTCCGTCCGGCCGGATCCGAGCAGGCCGCCGACACCGAGAATCTCGCCGCGTTTCAGCTCGAAACTCACACCGTGCAGTGTCCGCCGCCATCCGTGCGGACCCGGCGTATCGAGGGTGAGGTCTTGCACCGAGAGGACGACCGCGCCGTCCTGCGCCGTCGCGCCGCGTTCGTTCGCGGCCATCTCGCGGCCGACCATCGCCGAGATGATGGCGCCGCGCGAGAGTTCATCGATTCGCGCCGTCACCACGCGCTTTCCGTCGCGCAGCACGGTGACGCGGTCGGCAAGCTCCAGCACTTCCTCGATGCGGTGCGATGTGTAGATGATCGCGACGCCTTCGCTCGCGAGCTGGCGCACGATCTTGAACAGCGTGTCGCATTCCGACGAGGACAGCGCCGAGGTCGGCTCGTCCATGATGAGGATGCGCGCATTGAGCGACAGTGCCTTGGCGATCTCGACGAGCTGCTGCTCGCCGACGCGCAGGCCCGCGATCCTGGTGTCCGGCGCGATGGTGACGCCGAGGCGCGCGAGCAGGCGCCCGGCCGCCCTGACCATCCGGCGCCGGTCGATCAAGACGCCGCCGATCAGCGGCTCTCGGCCAAGGAAGATGTTGTCGGCGACGCTCAGCTCGGGGACGAGGTTGAGCTCCTGGTGGATGATGGCGACGCCGGCCTCTTCGGCGTCGCGCACGCCGCCGAAGGACGCAGCGATGCCCCCGACCAGGATGGTGCCGTCGTAGCTCGTATGCACGCCGGCCAGGATTTTCATCAGGGTGCTCTTGCCGGCACCGTTCTCGCCCATCAGCGCATGCACTTCGCCATGGCGCAGGTCGAAGTCGACGTCCTGGAGCGCCCTCACGCCGGCAAAGGATTTGGAGATCCGCTCCGCGCAGAGCACGGTATGTCCGCCCGGCACGCTCGCGCGGCTGCCAAGCTCGACCACGCGAGAGGAGCGCGACGCGCCGCGCTCATCGTCAGCCCCGAGCGCGCCGACGCGTGTCTCCATTGCAATTTCCTCCCGGCGTGCCGTCAGTCCTTGGGAAGACATCAGAGCCGCAGGTGATGCTTTGTTTGTTATCTGATATGCTAGTTATATCAGTTGATGCTCGTCAAGCCTTTTGGCCGCGCGATTGGCGTTGCGGCATCGATATGTGTAGATCGGCCGGGGGAACACAGCATGCATTCAGTCGGCGGATTCAGTGGCGGCGCGAGGCCGGCGCGCGGACGCAGCGCAGGCGGGTCGAAAGTCGATCAGGCCTATCTCGCGCTGAAGCGTGCCGTCGTCTCCGGCGCGCTCGCGCCCG
The DNA here is from genome assembly GCF_024199935.1 of Bradyrhizobium sp. CCGUVB14. Classification (NCBI taxonomy): domain Bacteria; kingdom Pseudomonadati; phylum Pseudomonadota; class Alphaproteobacteria; order Hyphomicrobiales; family Nitrobacteraceae; genus Bradyrhizobium; species Bradyrhizobium sp. CCGUVB14. The sequence goes on along the minus strand of NZ_JANADS010000001.1, from coordinate 9,265,452 downwards.
AAACGCCGATCGACAAGAACGAGTGGTGTGCACGCTTTGACGTGTCGAAGCTGTCGATCACGACGGCCATCAACAGGCTCGCCTTTGAAGGACTCGTCGTGGTCGAGCCGCAGCGCGGCTCCTATGTTGCCAGGATTCATCTCGAGGACGTCAGGCAGTGGATGCTGATGCGTCGCGCGCTGGAGGTCGAAATCGTCGGCGTCTGCGCGGCCAGCATGTCGGACGACGCGATCGGCGCGCTCGGCCAAAATCTCGCTTATCAAAAGGCCGCGATCGCGAGCGGAGACCTCGAAGGCTTCCACGAGCTCGATACAAGGTTTCACCATCAGATGACCGAGAGCCTGGGCCTCGCGCGCGTCGGCGAAGCTCTCGATACGATCCGAACTCATCTTGAACGCGTGCGCCGTACGCTGCTGCCCGAGCCGGGCCGGCCCAAAGGAACCTACACGGAGCACGAGGCGATCTACCGCGGAATCGCAGATCGCGATCCCGCGAGGGCCAGGGCCGAGATGGCCAACCATCTCGATCGCGTCGCGCGCGAGCTCCACGCCTTCGTGGAGAAGCATCCCGGCTTCTTCGAGAGTTAGCGATCCGGCTGCTGCATGTCGCGAGGTTCGGCGATCTTGAAAGCAACGGTTTAAAGCGGGGTGGGCAGCCCGGTGGCTCATCAGGCTCTTAAGCAAATCCTATCCCCGCAACCAAATTCGGGATGACCGGTTCCGATACGAAAATGGCCCGCTTGATGCGGGCCATTTTTGTTTGGGGTCTCGGGAAGCTGTTGCCGGGCGTCTAGCCGTTGTGATGTGAGAGAGCGAGCTGATCCCTCACTCCGGGCAGCTCAGGATCGTTTTGAGCAGCTTCGGAAACCGGGCATTGATGTCCTCCTCACGAAGCACGTTGCGGTGCTGGACACCCTGCTTCGACGTCCGGATCAGGCCGGCCTCCCGCAGAATGCGAAAATGGTTCGACAGGGTCGATTTCGCCATGTCGGGGCAAGGCGCCGCCTCGGTGCACGACATGCAATCCTTCTGCGCGACCAGGCTTTTGACGATACGCAGCCGCATGGGATCCGCGAGCGCTCCGAGCACTCCGGCCAGCGTAATCTCATCCCGCGATGGGTGAACGAACTGCACCATGCCCAAAATATAGCATGCCCCTTGAACTCGTTCAATAGTTCACTAGTATTGAACTATTGAATATCGGCATCCCGCCGAACAACGGAAGACATGCGATGACCAAGAGACTCGAAGGCAAAGTTGCGCTCGTGACCGGCGCATCCAAAGGCATTGGTGCCGAAATCTCCGCCCGGCTCGCGGCTGAGGGCGCGGCGGTCGCCGTCAATTACAGCTCCAGCAAGCAGGCCGCCGACCGCGTGGTCGCCGCCATCATCGCCAAGGGGGGCAAAGCCGTCGCGGTCCATGGCAACCTGGCCGACGCCAAGGACGTGAAGAGCGTTGTCGCGGAGACCGTGAAGGCATTCGGTGCGATCGACATCCTCGTCAACAATGCGGGCATCTACGAGTTCGCCGCGCTCGAGGCCATCACGCCCGAGCATTTCCACAAGCATTTCGACCTCAACGTGCTTGGCTTGCTGCTGGTCTCGGGTGAAGCGGTGAAGCACTTCAACGCCAATGGCGGAAGCATCATCAACATCAGCTCCGGCGTATCGACCATCGCACCGGCGAACACCGCCGTTTACACCGCGACCAAAGCCTCGGTGGATGCGATCACCTCCGTGCTGTCGAAGGAGCTCGCACCGCGCAAGATTCGCGTCAACGCCGTCAATCCAGGCATGATCGCCACCGAAGGCGTCGTGTCGGCCGGCCTGCACGAGGGCGACATGCGCAAGTGGATCGAATCCACCACCCCGCTCGGCCGCATCGGCAAGGTCGAGGAGATCGCGGCGGCGGTGGCCTTCTTCGCTTCGGACGAAGCGTCCTACGTGACCGGCGAGACACTTCACGTCACCGGCGGCCTTCGCTGACGCGGTGGTGCTCTGGCGGCCCGACGTCGCTGAAGGCCAAGTTTGGACTTCACGGCTTCCGATGAGAAAATGGCCCGCCTCGCGCGGGCCATTTTTGTCTGGTGGCTCGGGCGCTCAAAACCCCGTAATCGGCTTGCCGTCGGCTCCCACCAGCGTCGACGGCGCCTCGCCGAACACCAGCCCGTCCGGCTGAAACTTGATCGTCTTGCCGCCCTCGACGAATTCCGCGAAATTCCGCGGGCTGGCCGAGTGTACGCCGTTGGCCAGGAAGTCGTTGATCTCGTAGCAGGTGTCGGGCTTGCCGCCGGAGCCTTCGCTCAAAAATGTCTGGAAATTCTGGCTCGTCACCTTGGCCTTCTTGCGCGCCGACCAGTTGGTCTGGCGGCGGAAGAGCTTTGGCAGGATCACCGGGCCCTTGTCGGTCGCGAGCAATTCGGTCTCGTTCTTCTTGGGCTCGCGCAAATCGAAGTCGAAGGTGGGAATGGTTTTGGCGAGGTTCTTCCAGACCGGCAGCTTCCTGGTGCGCGCGGTCTTGGTCAGCGCCAGGAAGGCCTTGATCTCGTCGTCGTTCATCGAGGAGTAGAAGGTCGGATAGGCAAAGCCCTGCTCGACCAGCCAGTGGTTGATGTCGATCGTCTGGTTCGCGATCGTCACCTCGATGTCGCCGACCAGCCGCCCGTAGGTGTCGAACACCTCGTTCGGTGCGTCGACATGGGTGAACACCCGGCAGGCGAGCGTCGCCTCGCCGGTGCCGGCGAGGAGGTCATGCAGGGCCTTGGTCGAGGTCGCGCCGAGGAATTGCCGGTAGGAATGCGTGACCTCGTGATAGGCCTGCTTCCTGGCGTCCGTCAGCCCCTTCTTCTCGGCGGGCGAGAGCGGCGACGGCATATAGTGCAGCTCGGGCGCGTCGATGCCCTGGAGGCGGATGGTGAGCTTGCCGTTCTTGATCGGCGCCGTGTTGGTTCGCCCCTTGACCTTGGCGTTGTCGAAAACGTGGGTCGGTTGGAACGGCGATTGATCGTTCTTGCGGAAGCGGATCGCGTCGGGGGCGACGTTCACCACGACCTTGGTGGTGTCGGCGTCCGATCGTCCCTCCGGCCAGAACTGGCTGACCTCGATCGTGCCTTCGACCTCCAGCAATCCAACCGGCATTGGCCGCTCCTTCCGATGAGCCCGCGGCCGCAACGCGACTCGCTCGCAATGAGACGCAGCCGACCATCTTCGTACGACAGGCCCGTGACGGGAGGAGGGGCGGAGGCATAGCGCCGCAGTGTCGTTTTGTGGGCGCTTGCAACCCACGCAACAAAAAGCGCGAGCCGGCGAATAGCCGACCCGCGCCGTTCAGATCAGGCAATGCAGTTGCGATCTAGCCCAGGCTCAGCCCTTCGCCGGCTTCTACGGACCGACTATCGACAGCTCGAGCATCGCGCGCCGGCTTATACGGACAGACCATTGTCAGGTAGAGCAGCGTGGGCGTCTTGCTGTCTCCCTCGTACTCCCACTCCAGTCGGATCTCATGCGTGTCCGCGCCGGGGTCGGTCGCTTCGTGCGTCGTGATGTGGGTCTTCATCGGAATCGGCGGCTCCGAATTGAAGCACTTTCGGACGCTGGCATCGAGCAGCGCGCATCGGGTCAGCGGGACGACGTCGGGTTCGTCCCTGGACAGCGGGGCGGTGTTCGGCTGTGCCGCGAGATCGACGCGCACCCGGCCCTTCTCCTTGTGCCAGTGTTTCGCGCTGCCCTGAGGCCACTTCGAGGCCGGCGTCAGTATCAGGTGGTACTGGCCGTATTCCAGGGTCGGCAGATCGATGTGAGCCGATGCCTTGAGCTTGGCCACGCTCTTTTTCATGTTCGCCAGAGGGTAGTAGTTGCTGTTCATCAGGTTTCTGAATGCAGCCGTGGTGTAAGGTCTCGAGCCCATCGCCTTTTCCCTCAATATGTTTCTATCTCAGCCCCGCGAAACTTGTCGGCTGGAACGAAAGCCTGGCAGCTCACGATTTGAAGCCCCCCGCCTCGCACGGCGTTGGAATGATACTACCTGAGAGTGAGTTGTCCAGATCAACAACAGCAGTGCGCTTAACGCTCGTGCCGGAGCGCTCGTTGACGCCGCATCTTAAGGCAACGCTGAGGGCGATTTTGTTGTGCAGGCCTTGCGCTCTCACTTGTCGCCAGCGTTCGCCAAATTCAGTTGGCCTTTCACGTTGGTCGTGCGCGGTCCCCAGCGGGTAAACGCAACTGATGCGCAGGAGAGAAGGCCGAGCAACATCATCGAAGCTGCCGTGAGCGAGAAAAAGCTCGCGGCACTCGCCGCCTGCGACGTCAGATACCAGCCGCCAAGCACGATAAAGAGCAGGCGCGCCGTTTGCGCCAGCACGGGACCGAGCACATTGCCGGCGCCCTGTGACGAGAAGTACATCGCCGAGGCAAGCCCGATGAAGGCGTAGAACGGTGCGACTGTCCGGAGAAACTGCCGGCTGTCGGCATGCGCTTCCGCGTTGTCGGTGAAGAGGCGAACCCACGGGTCTGGAAGGAGAGCGACCGCGCACGCGAGCGCCCCAACCACCACGAGCGCGACAAGGCCGGTCGTCCAGGCAATACGCCGGGCACGCGCGATACGCCCAGCGCCGATCGCCACGCCAATCATCGGGACCGAGCCGATACCGACAGAAAAAGCGATGGTCGCCAGCACGTATTCCAGGCGCGCGCCGATGCCGTAAGCAGCGAGGATGGCGGTGCCGAAAATGGCCAGCAGGTGGGTGAGGGTTAAGTTGGTCAGCGTGTTTTGCAGCGGGGAGAGACAAGCGACAGCACCAACCTTGAGGATGTCGGCAAACAACGCCCATTGCATGCGAAACCCCTGCAGCCGGGGAACGATGCGCCCCCGGCCGGAGAACAGGTACCAGCTCATGATCGCGATATTGATCGAATAGGTGATCAAAGATCCCGTTGCGACCCCCGGCATCCCGAATTGCGGGACAGGCCCGAGACCAAGACCTAGCGTTCCGCCAAGGATGATTTGGCAGATCGCGGAATTGACGATCATCATCGAGGGCAATTTCATGTTGCCGGTGCCGCGCAGGACACCGGCCAGAATATTGACCAGCCAGGTGAGTACGGCCCCGCCGAAGTAGACTTGGCTGTAGGCGACCGCCAGTGCCAGCACGTCCCCTTGGCCGCCCAATAGCTCCAGCAGTTTCCGGCCACCGACCAGCATGCCCAGCATGAAGACGAGGCCGAAGAAGATCGCAATCAGGAGCGCGTGCGTGGCGAGGTTCTCAGCCCGGTCGTGGTCGCCGGCACCGAGTGCCCGGGCGATGGCCGACGCTACGCCGCCGCCCATGGCCGCGCCGGACATGCTCATGGTCAACATCACGCAAGGAAACACCAGCGCCATCGCCGCCAGAGCTTCGATTCCAAGCCTGCCGATGTACGAGGTTTCTGCGATCGCAACCAAAGTGCCGGCCGAAAACGCTAGCGCATTCGGCCAAGCGAGCGAGAGCAGTGTACGCAGGATCGGTCCGTCGAGCAACGCATTCGCCGCTGAGCGAGGTGGCGATGACATCGGACCTTCCTTCTCGTCGACCTGTCAGGTTTGCCGCGAGATCAGGACTTGGCCGGCTTGTGCGGGCAGACCATCGTCAGGTTGAGTAGCGTCGGCGTCTTGCTGCTCCCCTCGTACTCCCACTCCAGTCGAATCTCGTGCTGGTCGGCGTTACGGTCGGTCGCCTCGTGCGTGATGATGTTGGTCTTCATCGGAATCGGCGGCTCCGAATTGAAGCACTTGCGGACGCAGGCATCGAGCAGCGCGCATCGGGTCAGCGGAACGACCTTGGGCTCGTCCTTGGACAGGGGCGTCTTGTTCGGCTGGTTGGTGAGATCGACGCGGGCGCGGCCCTTCTCCTTCTGCCAGTGCTTCGCGCTGCCCTGCGGCCACTTGCTCTTCGGCACCAGGATCAAATGATACTGGCCATATTCCAGAGTCGGCAGGTGAATGTTTTCAGACGCTTTGAGCTTTTTGACGCTCTTCTTCATGTTCTCCAAAGGAAAGTAATTTGCATTCATCAGATCTTTAAATGGCCGGCCCGTATAAACTCGCATGCCCATATGTTTGCCCCTCAATGAGTCCCTTGGCTTCCCCGGGAAATATGCCGCTCTGCGAAACTCGCCGGCTCGAACGAGTGCTTGGCAGCCCACGATTCGCAGCCTCTTTTCCGCGCGACATTCATGAGGTTACCACCACAGACTGTGAATCGTCCAGATTAGCAACCGCTTGGCCAGCACTCCGCCGGGGATGGATCGGCTGCCCTATTACTAGGCGTTGCTAAGCAAGGTTCGATAAGCGATCTTGTTGCGATCCGCGCGTGGGAGCCCGATCGACAGTGCCTTTGGAATCACTTGAGAGCACGGGAATGCATTGCGCTGCATGTCAGTCGACGCTCGCCCCGGGCGATAGCCGGTGCCCCAAATGCGGCACGGCCGTCCGGCGCCCTGATCCCGACAGCGAACGTCGATTCGTCACGATCCTCCGCGCCGACGTGATCGATTCCACTGGCCTCGTCGCCGAGCTGGATCCGGAGGCGGCGGTCTCGCGCCTGGAGCCGGCCCTGGCCGCCATGCGCGGCGCGGTCCGACAATTCGGCGGCATCGTCAGCAAGGAGCTGGGCGACGGGCTTGCCGCGGTGTTCGGCGCCCCGATCGCGGACGACAACCACGCGCCGCTGGCGTGTCATGCCGCGATCGAGCTGGTCCGGCGCGTCGCCAGCCTCGGCGATCCCGCCCTTCAGGTCCGGGTCGGCCTCCACTCAGGCCACGTTGTCGCCTACATGGTCGCCAGCGAATTCTCCAAGGTCTACGAGATCGGCGGCGCCGCGCAGCATCTGGCCGCGCGGCTGGAGCAGGAGGCCGAGGCGAACCAGATCTACGTCTCGGAAGCCTGTCAAAGTCTTGCCGACGGGCATGTCCGGTTCGAATCTCTGGGCGGCAAATCCCTGCGCGGCTTCAGCCAGCCCGTGACGGTCTACCGGATCGTCGGCGCCAGCGATCTGTCGAGCTGGCGGGTCCGGCGCGCCCGCAGTGTCTCCCGGTTCGTCGATCGGACCACCGAGCGAGCCCTGCTGGACCGCGCGGCCGGGCAGGCCAGGGCCAGCCGGCAGACCGTCCTGCTGCTGGGCGATGCCGGCATCGGCAAATCGCGGCTGGCGCACGAATTCGCCCAGAAGCTCAGGGCCGAGGGCTGGCGGCTGATCGACGCCGAGTGCAGCCCGAATCTGCAAGGAGCGCCCTTCAGCACGCTCAAGCGAATCCTGCTGTCGGCCATGGACGCAGCCGCAAGGGAGCCCGGCAATCCCGGTGATCCCGTGAAGGACCTGACCGCGATCCAGCAAAGTGCCCTCGACGCGGTGCTCGACGTGCCGATTGCGAATCCGCAATGGGACGAGCTCGAGCCTCATGCCCGCGGGCGCGTGATCTCCGATGCGAGCTGCGCCGTGATCCAGGCCCTCGCCAGCCGCCAGCCGACCATCCTGCTTTTGGAGGATCTGCACTGGATCGACCGGGCCAGTGATGTCGTCGTGGCCGCCATCGCTTCGCTGGCAGTGCCCGATCTCCTCGTGCTGCTCACCTCCCGCCCGAACGGCATGCCGGTGTGGATCGCACGCTGCCACGCCGAAATCGTCGCGATGCGGCCGCTCGACGACGATTCGGGGCTGGAAATGCTGTCCGACATGCTCGGATCGTCCGCGACCAACGCCGATCTGAAGAACCGGATCGTCTCCCACACCGCCAGCGTGCCGCTGTTCATCGAGGAGGTCTGCCGCGGGCTGAAGGACAGCGGCACCCTGCGCGGCGAGTGGGGCGACCTCGCTTTGGTGCGTCCGATCGACGAGCTCGGTATTCCCACCAGCATTCAGGGCGTGATCGCGGCGCGGCTCGACCGTGTGTCGAAGCAGGAACGGTCCATCTTGCAGATCGCGGCCGCGCTGGGGGCGCGGTCGAGCGAGGCCATACTGCGCAAGATTGCGATCCTGCCCGAAGATGCCCTCCACGGCTGCCTCGTCTCGCTCGATCGCGCCGAGCTGCTGGTCCGGATCGACAGCGAACTGGAGGATTCGCTGGAGTTCCGTCACGAGATGGTTCGCCAGGTCACCTACGACTCGATGGTCGAAAAGGTGCGCGAGGACATCCATGCGCGCATTCTCGCCGCACTCGAAGGCAGCGAGGCCGAGGATTCCGACAAGCTCTGCTATCACGCCACGCGGGCCAAGGATTGGGACAAGGCTTTCGCTTATGGCCGGGCCTCGGCGCGAAAATGCCTGGCGCGATCCGCGTTCACTGATGCTGCAGACTATTTCGAGACAGCGATGCGATCGCTGGATATGACGCTGGCTACCCCCGCCCGGGAAGCGAGCGCCGTGGATATTCGCATCGAGGCCCGCGCGGCGTTCATTGGATCCGGCCACCTGTCCGAGTGGCTGAACCTAGGCAAGGAAGCCGAGCGTCGCGCCGATGCGATCAACGACATCGGGCGGAAGGTGGCGGCCATGACGGTCATGGCAGCGGCGCAGAATTTCTATGGTTCGCCGGCCGAAGCGATCAAGCTCAACGAGGAAGTCGTGGGCCTCGCAGAGCAGTCGGACAGCTCGGGCTGGCTCAACGCTGCGCAATACGGCCTCGGTCAGGTGTACTTCCTCGCCGGCCGCTATCGCGAGGCGGGCGGTTTGTTCGCACGGGCCCGCGCCCAATTGATGGGGCCGGAGGCGAGTGCACCTTTCGGGACGACAGCGAAATACGCGTTGCTGCTTTGCTGCATGATGGGCAGCATCAACCACACCGTCATGGGTGACCTTGACGTCGCCGAACAGATGCAGCGGCATGCCGATGCGATCGCGGAAGAAACCAATCGCCCTTATGACCGCGTTGCGGCAGCCTATAGCGGCGGCTGGCTGAAGCTCGGCCGCAACGATCCCGCGGCAGGCGCGGCTATCCTCGAACAGGCTTTCGTGCTGGCGCAAAAACACGGCATCCGGCTGTTCGTGCCGGTGCTCGGCTGCCATCTCGGCATCGCCTATCTCGAGCAAGGCCTGTTCGACCGGGCGCGCGGCATGCTGGCCGAGGCGCGCGAAGAGGCGCGCAATGTCGGCTACACCTCGGCGGTGCTGCGCTCGTCGATCTACCTGGCGTTGGCGACCAACCGGCTCGGCGATGCCCAGGCGGCGCAGAACATGCTGCGCGAGGCGCGCAATACCGCGCGCCAGCAGGGTTTTTCCGGCCTCGAGGCCGAGGCCCTGTTCGGCGAGGCCGTGGTGACGCCGCCGTCGAACGAGGAGAACCGGACCATCATCTTTTCCGCGCTGCGCGCCGCAATCGCGATCGCCTCCGAGAGCGGGGCGAAGCCGCTGCTGCATAAGGCCGAGGCGATGCTGAACGGCATGCGCGCCGCGGGCGATCAGCCGAGTTGAGCCGCCGCGCGCGACCGGCTGCGGTCCCGCCCGACGGGTCGACCAGGTTTCGCAAGCAGTGCAAGCACTTAGCTACTGTGCATGGGGTTGTTTTGGTCGCCTTTTGTGGGAGGCCCGCGCGTTGTCATGACAAAGTCCCTTGCGCGGGCCTCAAGGTGGGCTACCGTCCGGTTTCTAGTCGCCGGGTTAGGTGACGATTTGATTGATCTATTTTAGCATCCGACGTCATCGGCGCCGCGACGGCGCGACGCCCACCGGACGAGGCGGGGGCCATGATCATACGGGACCAGTCAGCACTGTTGGCGCCGATCGAGCGCGACTTGCGGCTCGACCTCTTCCGCGGCATCGGGCTGTGGATGATCTTCCTCGATCACATCCCGCACGACGTCGTGGCCTGGCTGACGCTGCGCAATTACGGCTTCAGCGATGCCGCCGAGTTCTTCGTCTTCATCTCCGGCTATCTGGTCGGCTGGATCTACGGGCCGATCGTCGCCGGCGGCTGGTTCCTCGCCGCGCTGAAGCGGCTGTGGCGGCGGGCGACGGAAATGTATGTCGCCCACATCATGCTGTTCCTGCTGTTCACGGCGCAGATCGCCCGCACCGCCCGCCGCTTCGACAACCCGATGTACGAGCACGAGTTCAACGTGTTCAATTTCCTGGCACATCCGGACGAGTTGATCGGGCAGGCGATCCTGCTGAAATACAAGCCGGTCAATCTCGACGTGCTGCCGCTCTACATCACGCTGGTGTTCGCCTCGCCCTTCATCATGTGGTGCCTGGTGCGCCGGCCGAACCTGACGCTCGCGGCGTCCGTCGTGCTCTACGTGCTGTCGCGCTGGTTCGACTGGAACATCGCCTCCTATCCGCCCGGCACGACCTGGTATTTCAATCCGTTCTGCTGGCAGCTGATGTTCGTGTTCGCCGCCTGGTGCGGCATCGGCCAGATCGAGAAGTTCTCAACCCTGGTCTGGTCGAAGACGGCGATGGCGCTGGCCGCCGCCTGGCTCGTCTTCGCCCTGCTGATCGTGATGACATGGCACGTCCCCGCGCTCGAGGCCATGATCCCGAAATGGATGATCAAGGCGATCTACCCGATCGACAAGACCGACCTCGACATGCTGCGCTTCACGCATTTCCTGGCGCTGGCGATCTGGGTGACGCATTTCGTCTCGCGCAAATGGAAGGCGCTGCACACGGTGTGGCTGCGGCCGGTCATCCTCTGCGGCCAGCATTCGCTGCCGATCTTCTGCCTCGGCGTCTTCCTGTCGTTCTCCGCCCACTGGATCCTCACCCAATACACCAAGGGCACGTGGGAGCAGCTCGCCGTCTCGCTCACCGGTATCGTCATCATGATCGCCGCCGCCTGGGTGCTCGATCGCGCCGAGCGGGTGCCGAACCTGTTTGTGAAGGTGACCGACGTCGACGAACCCGAGACCGCCGTCGAGAGCGCGCCAGCCGCCAATGCGAGCCGCTGAGTGGAGAGGTCCATGTCCAGACGTTTGCTAGCGATCACCGGCATTCTCCTGCTCCTCGCCTGCGGTGCGTCCGCCGAGACGCCGTCGCCGGAGGCGATGGCTGCGGCGCGCAAGCTCGTCGTCACGCTCAAGATCGCCGATCAGTATCGCGCGCTGCTGCCGCAACTGCTGCTCAAGCTGCGGCCGGTGGTGGCGCAGGACAGGCCCGAGATCGAGCGCGACTATGACGCGATGACCGCACCCGGCGCCGAGATCTATGCGCCGTTCTTCGCCGCGATGGTCGACCAGATCGCCGCCGTCTATGCCGCGACTTTCACCCTGGATGAGCTGCGCCAGATCGAGGCGTTCTACGCCCAGCCGGTCGGACAAAAGCTGCTCGCGCAATCCGATGCGCTGGCGCAGGCGACCACGCAGATCGCCCAGGATGTCAGCCAGAAGGCCGCCGACCAATTGAAGCAACGCCTGATCGAGGCGCTGCGCCAGAAGGGGCACAAGCTGTAGCGGCTCTCCTCAGTGGATCGCCGCGTACATGATCTTCTCCTCCGTCGCCTCCAGCGCGGAGAACTCCTCCACGACCTTGCCCTGGCGTGAGACCAGGATGCGGTCGGACAGCGCCATGATCTCGGGCAGATAGGATGAGATCACGACAACCGCCTTGCCCTCGTCGGCGAGCCGGTTGATCAGCTCGTGGATCTCGACGATGGCGCCGACGTCGACGCCGCGGGTCGGTTCGTCGAAGATGATCAAATCGGGCTCCTGCACCAGCGATTTCGCGATCACGACCTTCTGCTGATTGCCGCCGGACAGCTCGACCACCTTGCCGTCGTCGCCGATGGCGCGAACCTTGAGCCTCTCGATCCAGGTCTTGCCGACCGTGTCGGTCTCCCGCCGCGACAGCATCATGCGGCCCTTCGGAAACTTCGACAGCAGGCCGAGATAGATGTTGCGCGCGATGGAGGACGTCTCGAAGAAGCCCTCGACCTTGCGATCCTCGGTGACATAGGCGATGCCGGCCTTGACCGCCGGCGCAGGCACGCGGTAGCGCACCGGCTGGTCGTGCAGCAGGATCTCGCCGCCATGGAAGAAATCGCGCTTGAGCACGCCGGCAACGATCTTGAACGTCTCGGTGCGGCCCGCGCCGACGAGACCGAACACGCCGGTGATCTGGCCCGCGAACACCGACAGCGAATTGTTCTTCACCATCGGTGCCATCTTCAGATTCTGCACCGTGAGCACGCGCGCGCCCGCTGGCCTCACGGTGCTCTTCCGCGCGCCATAGAGCGTGTTGGAGAGATCGCGCCCGACCATGGCCTGCACGATCGCGGCGCGGTCGAACTTGGCGACATCGTCGGTCACGACATGCCTGCCGTCGCGCAGCACCGTGATGCGGTCGGCCAGCAGCAGCGCCTCTTCAAGAGCATGCGAGATGAAGACGATCGAGACACCGCGCTTCTTGAGGTCGCGGACGAGGTCGAAGAAATATTTCTTCTCCTCCGGCGTCAGTGATGCCGTCGGCTCGTCGAAGATGATGACCTTGGCGCGGTGCAGGACCGCGCGCGCGATCTCGACCATCTGCTTCTTGGCTGCGCCGAGGCCGCTGACGGTGGCGGTCGGCGTGACGTCGAAATTGAGCGATTGCAGGAATTGCTGCGCGGCGATGTAGATGCCGCGCAGGCGGTTGTAGAACTTCTCCTGTCCGAGAAACAAATTCTGCGCGACCGTCATCGTCGGCACCAGGCTGTTCTCCTGGAACACCATGGCGATGCCGAGATTGCGTGCCTCCAATGGCGTCTTCGGCGCGACATCGGCGCCGTCGACCGTCATGGTCCCCGAGGTCAGCGTCACCACGCCTGCCATGACCTTGGTGAGGGTCGACTTGCCGGCGCCGTTCTCGCCGACCAGCGCGTGGATCTCGCCGCGGCGGAGGTCGAAGTCGACCCCATCGATGGCGGGCACGCCGGCGTAGAGTTTTGTGGCCTTGCGCAGCGAGAGTGCGATGTCGCTCATGGGCGAAACTCCTCGGCAAGGCCAACAAGTGGCAATCGCAGGACGCGGCCCGGTCCCTTGGCAATCAGGACGAGGTCACCGCCCATCTCGATGGCTGCAACGACGCCGTGATTGATGCCGTCGACCCGGCTATGCAGCGAATAGAGCGGCTGGCCATCCGCATCGAGACGGATGACGAGGCCGTAGGAGCGCGGCGGCGCCCACGGCTTGATCACGCCCATGGTCTTGATGTGCGCGCCCTGCATCGGCTCCTTGAACGAGCGCCCGGAGCGCAACCGCGGCGCGACCCAATAGGCCGGATCGATCTCGGCCATCATGCGGCGCCGATAGCCCGGTTCACGCAACACGAACTCGACGAGCTGGGTCCGCGCAGTGAAGGCGGTGAGCCAGTAGCCGCCGCCGGAGGCCTTTGTCAGTCGCGACGGATAGACGGGGAGGTGAGCGAGCACGACCTTTGGCGATGCGCCGGGCGAGACGAGAACGAGACGATGACGCCAGCTCTCGCTGACCAGCATGGCGTTGCCGTGGGCGCAGGTGCCGAAGGCATAGCCGAACCCCTGTGCCAATCGGGTCACGGCTTTGCTGCCGGGATCGAGCTTGAACACGCGGCCGGTCCGATTGAGCTCCAGCAGGTCGCGCGCCCAATCGTCGACGCCGCATGTCGTCGAGCCGTCGGTTGCAATCAGCGTGCCGTCTTCCGCGAGTGCCAGCGCATTGACGGCGTTGAACGCGGCATCGGTGAACGCGACGCGCGGCTGCTCCGCCGAGGGACTTGCGTAAACGCGCACTTCGCGCCCGCCGAGTGCGACGGTCAGGCCGCCACCGGGAAGAGCGCATAGCGCCGAGATCGGCCGCTCGAAGCTGCGTACCTCCGATGCCGTGCCGCCGCTCAGGCACATCAGCCGCCGGCCGTCAGCGATGAAGAGGTTGCTTCCCTCGGTGGCGATATCCTCCGGCGCCTCGCACGTCAGCAAGGTCTCGGCCGATTCCAGCTTCTGGTTGGGCTTCAATGCGCCGTCGAAGGACGGCACGGTGATGGTGGCGTCGCCGCGCCCGAGAAAGCGGTTGGCGAAGTCTTTGACGGCAGCGATCACGAGAGCTTCCCCCATCGCTTGTCATACTGGACGAAGTTCGGATCGGCGTTGTCGAGCTTGTAGCGGCCGATCCTGTTGTTGAGGATGCCGCCCAGATAGAGATAGCCCCGATGCTCGCGCATCGATGTGATCATCGGATGGTTCTCGCCATGCAGATCCCAGAACGATTCGACGATCTTGCCCTGCTCGTTGAACTTGACCACGCAGCCGGTGTTGATGTTGGGGAACAGCCATTCGTCGACCGGCACGCGCTTGGCCATGCGGCGGCGGAAGCCCGGCATCTTCCAGGCGAGATCGAGCGAAGGGCTGCGCATCCCGACCAGTGCCAGCCAGTAATTGCCGTCGGAGGCGAGGTTGATGTTGTCGGGGTAGCCGGGCAGGTTGTCCATGACCACTTCGACTTGGCCCTTCTTCGGTCCAGCAAACCAGTAGCGCTTGATCGAGCAGCCAAAGGTCTCGGCGAACAGGATCGACTGGCCGTCGCTGGCGACGCAGATGCCGTTCGGGAATTTGAGGCCGCGCAGCTCGGTACGCGTGGTACCGGTCTTGGTGTCGTAGGAGATGATGCGGCCGTTGCCGCGGGCCTCCAGTCCGTCGATCGGCCACTCGTCCATCTCGTAGCGCACCGTCGCTTCCGAGAAGAAGATCAGGCCGTCGTCGGTGATGTCGAGGTCGTCGGCGAGCCGCAGCCGGCTGTCATCGTTGACCGAGCGCATGCTGCGGTTGGTCTCGTCGGTCGCCTTTTCCACCGTGCCGTCAGGCTTGATACGATAGAGCCCCATGCCGCCGATGCAGACATAGAGATTGTCTTCGCGGTCGAAGGCCATGCCGAGCGGCTGGCCGCCGATATGGGCGAATACTTCCATCTTCTCGTAGTCGGGCGCGAGGAAGCGCATGATGTCGCCATGGCGTGAGCCGGCATAGAGGTTGTCGTGGCGATCGAGGATGACGTCTTCCGGCGCCTCGATGCGGCCAAGGCCGATCGCCTCGACGATACGCAGCTTGTCGTTCTGCTCGAACGGGCCGCCTTGTCCGATTTCGGTTGGTGGCGGCGGGGGCAGTTCGTGGTAGGTCGGCGCGACATAGACCTTGCTGATGATGCGGGTTCGGTTCTTCTGCCAGCGGATGTCGACCATGGCTGCGACGAGCAGGATGCCGGCGAGCGCCATGCGGTTGACGCCGCCGCGCGCGTTCATGGTTGTGAGGCCGTTGGTGATCAGGAGCACGATCAGGACACCAACTGCGGATTTCGCGACCGAGCCCTTGCCGCCGCCAAGCGTGATGCCGCCGAGCACGGTCGCGGTCAGCACGATCACTTCCAGGCCGACGCCGATGTCGCCGCCGACGGTGCCGAGCCGCGAGGCGAAGAACAGCGCACCGACGCTGGTCAGCGCGCCGCTTGCGACGTAGCAGAGCGCGATGGTGCGGCGAACGGGAATGCCTGAATTGTAGGCCGAACGACGCGAGCCGCCGATCGCGGTGATGTGCCAGCCCGGCCGCAGCCGGGTCATGAAGATGTGGCCGAAGATGGCGATCGCGATATAGGCGAGCGCCACGGTCGGGATGCCGAAGATGCTGCCTGCGCCGATGAAATCCCAGGACGGGATGTCGGGGAAAGCTGAGGCAATGGCGTTGGAGTATCGCTGGATCAGGAGATCGTAAGCCGAACGATAGATGATCAGCGTGATCAGCGTGGTGATGAAAGCGCGTAGCCGCAGATATCCGACCAGGATGCCGTTGACGGCGCCGAGCATCGCACCGCAGAGCAGCGTGGCGATCACCACGGCCGGAACCGGCCAGCCGGCAACGTCGAGCAGATAGAGCGCGCAGAAATCCGTCAGCGCGAAGATCGAACCGACGGACAGATCGATGCCGCCGACGATGACGACGAGCGCGAGCCCAAGTGCGATGAAGCCGATCTCTCCGGCCTGGCGCGCGGTGTCGGCGAGGCTCGCCGGTGACAGGAAGTTGTCGATGGATCGGCTGAACGCGAAGCCCACGATCAGGAGCAGGATGACCGGGATGGCAGTCTCGGTCCATCGCTTGGACAGGATTTCACCGAGGAGATGGTCAGGCCAGTAGCGGTAACGCAGGCTTGTGATTGTGTCGCGCATCGGCATTCCAGCAGGGCATGGAAATTATCGGGCGGAGGGTCCCCGGGCGTTGATGCGCCCGGGGATCGCGTGCGTCAGCGTCGAACTATTTCTTGAGGTCGCTGAGATTCCAGCAGGCCGTCTGGCTGTCGGCGTTCTCCTTGGTGATCGGAATCAGCGTGGTGTATTCCGAGCCCTTGATCGAGCCAGGCTTGGCGCCCGACGACAGCAGCCACTTGATGGTGCCGGCCATCTGCGCAGCCTGGGTCGGCACGTCGTAGCTCATGTTGAGGTCGAACGCGCCGGACTTCACCAGCTCGCAGGCGCCCTTCCGCTCGCCGCCGCCCGATGTCGCGAGAAACACCTTGCCGGTGAGACCTGCTTCCTTCACGGCCGCTGCGGTGCCGATATCCATGCCGTCCCAGAAGCCGACGATGCCGCAGAGATCGGGATTCTGCTTCAGCACCGTCTGCGTGATTGCCTTGGCCTTGGCGGCATCCCAGTCAGCGGCCTGGCTCGACACCACCTTGATCTCCGGATGCTTGGCGAGCACGTTCTCGACGCCCTTCAGCGTGTAGGCGCTCGCGGCCGCCGACAGCGCGCCCTGGATGATCGCGATCTTGTTCGACTTGCCCTCGCAAGCCTTGACCACGCCTTCGGTCTGGCGTTCGCCGATCTCGACCCAGTTGGCGCCGACGAAGGCGGAGCTGCGGTAGGCCGAGCCCATGTTGATCTGGATGACGTAGATGCCTTCGCTCTCGGCGCGCTGGAGCAATTTGGCATAGGTCTGCACGTCCGGATTATGCACGACCATCACCGCCGGCTTCTCGGAGATCAACGAGGTGACGGCCTGCGCGCCGGCATTGGTGTTCCAGTTGGCATCGCGGATCACGAACTTGACGCCGAATGGCTCGAGCTCCTTCTTCAGGCCGGCGTACCAGCCCTCGGTGAGGTCGAAGTTCATGGCGACCGGCACATAGGCCACGGTCTTGCCGGCGAGCGCTTCCTTGAACGGCTTCTGGAATGGTTCGTCCAGGCCTTGCTGAGCGAGTGCCGGTCCGGTCAGTGCCGCGAGAGCCAGTGCGGCGAGGGTCACCCGTGTCGGGTTGCCAAAGGTCTTCATTGCTTCCTCCTTGGTTGTATTTGTCATTGTCGTTCTTGTCGGTCGTTCAGATATCGCCCTGCTGTGCCGTTTCTTCGTTGCGCGGATTCAGGAAAGAGTCCGTGATGACGGCGAGCAGCAGAACCACGCCCTTGATCAAATTCTGCCCGGCGTAGGAGATGTCCATGATGGTCATGCCATTGAGCATGGTGCCGATCAGCAGCGTGCCGATGATGACGTTCAGCACGCCGCCACGGCCGCCTGACAGTCCGATGCCGCCCAGCACGACAACCAGGATCACGTCGTAGATCAGCGTCGAGTTGAAGATGCGGGTCGGCATCGAATTGACCGAGGCCGCCAGCACGAGGCCGGCAAAGCAGCCGATCAGTGCGGTGATCACATATTGCAGGACGATGATCGGGCGTGAGGGAATGCCGGTGACACGCGCGGCGTAGGGATTGTCGCCGATCGCATAAATATAGGCGCCCCAGCGGGTCTGACGCAGCAGGAACGCGACCACGATGCAGGCGATCGCGAACATCCAGATCGACGTCGGAATGCCGAGAACGGTGCCCTGCCCGAGCCGCTCGAAGCCGTTCATGCCCGGGCTCCATTGCACGACGTCGAGCTGGAACAGCGCGGCTTGTCCGAGTCCGGCGAGCAATAGCCCCGTCGCCAGCGTCGCAAACAGCGAGGGCACCTCGGCATAGGCGATCAGCCAGCCATTGACGAGGCCGAAGGCGATCGTGAGCAGCACCGCGGTCAGCAGCGAGAAGGGTAGCGAATGGCCGTTCTGCACCATCTGGAGCACGAGGCCCGGGGGCACGGCGAGCGCCGCGATCAGCGAAATGTCGATGCCGCGGCCGATCACGACGATCGCCATGGCGAGGCCGAGAATGCCGAGCACTGCCACGTTCTGGAGCAGCGTCAGCATGTTCTCTGACGTCAGAAAACCGTTGAGGAAGATCGAGAACACGAGGAACAGCAGCGCGAAGACGGCGAAAACGATCTCCTGCTGATTGAACCGGAAACGCTTCATCCCCTTATTGCCTTTCTTCGACGTCGGCCTCTGTGGGTCCGTTATGACGATCGGGTCCGTATGCGATAGGTCTGCGGAAGCGGTGTCAGACTTTCCGTGAGGGCCTTCACCAGGTCCTGGTCGTTGGAGCTGATCGAGATGTGGACCAGCGTATTCAGTCTGGCGTCTTTGTCGACGAGAATGTCTGCCGCTGTGTCGGGCCCGAAGATTCGGTCAATCTCGGTTCGGACTTTTTCCCGGACAGCGAGGTCACGAAGCGTGGGCTTGAAGATCTTGCCGACCGCGGTGACGGGGAGAGTCTCGAGCAGCACGACGCGCTTCGGCCGGGCGGGAGGCTCATTCACGTTGCGTTCGAGATGCTCGCTCAGCCGCGGCAGGTCGATGGTTTGTCCGGGCGACGGCACCACGAAGAGAATGGGAACCTCTCCGGCATAGGCGTCGGGCATGCCGACGGCTGAGCTCATCTGAACGCCGGGGAAGGCATTGGCGACGTCCTCGATCGCGGCGGGGTCGATGTTGTGACCACTGCGGACGATCAGGTCCTTCTCGCGTCCGGTCAGCACCAGTCGCTGGTCCGGGGTGAGGTAGCCGACATCGCCGGTGACGATCCAGTGGTCGGCGGTGAGCACGCCCCTGTTGTGCTGGGGATCGAGATATCCGGGAAACACTTGCGGTCCCCTCGCAAGCACGAGGCCGCTGGTGAGCGGCGGGCATTCCGTATCGAGGTCGGTATCATCGAGCGCGACGATTTTCGTCTGCGCAAACGGCGCCCTGAAGCCGACGCTGCCCTGCACCGGCGCGCCGCGGCCGGGATTGAACGCGATCGCCGCCGCGGTCTCCGTCATGCCGTAGGTCTCGAACAGCGTGATCCCGGTCCGCGCCTGAAACCTCTCGCTGACGGCTTTCGGCGCCACCGCCCCGCCGGTGAGGGCCATGCGAACCGAACTGACATCGGAAGACCCGATCGGCACCTCGGCCAGCGCGGCAATCGAGGTCGGCACGCCGCTCACGATGGTCGCACGAAACCGCTCGACGGTGTGCCAATAGTCGCGGATCGCATCCGGACTTCTGAGGCTGTAGGGCGAGGGAATGATCACGTGGCCACCGGCCGCCAGGATGGACAGGCCGAGCGTCATGGTGCCGCCGACATGAAACAGCGGGAAGCCGTTGATGGCGGCATCGAGCTCATCCAGGCCGTGGACCTGCGCAAAGCTCCAGGCGGCATGAATCTGGTTTCCATGCGTCAGGCGGACAAGTTTCGGTCGCCCAGTGGTGCCGCCGGTGTGAAATAGCGCGCAGATGGTGTCGCGATCCTGCGATGGCACGAAGTCCAGGCTGTCGCGCATGGTTGCGACCGCCTCATCGAAGCTCGTGGCGCCGCCGGAGAGGCGGCCGTTCGCACCGACCACGAAGATCGTCTTGAGCGATGGGACGCGGCTCGCGACATTGACCGCCTTGGTCCAGATCGTGCGATCGGCGGCCTCGGACGCGACCACCAGGACAGTTGCGTCCTGTGCTTCGAGCAGATCGGCAATCGCATCTTCGGTCAGGAGATAGTTGATCGAACTGGCGACGCCCGCGATCTGGGCCCCGAGCAGTGCCGGGAAGAGCTGTGGCAGGATTGGGCAGAGGAATGCGACGGTGCCGCCGCTTTCATTGATTCCGTGCACTCGAAAGAGATTGGCCGCGCGCGTGATCTCCGCGAGCAATTGCCGATGCGTCAGCGTGACATCGCCGGGCTCGCGCGAGCCTTTGGTCAGCACCGTCAGCGCGGGCCGGTCGGGATGCAGGCGCGCCGTGGCTTCGAAGAGATCATGCAGATTGCGGGAGGGGATGAGGGAATCGTAAGGCCGACCTTCCAGCGCCTCGATGTCGGCGATGGTTTGGATCGGCTGCGTGAACCGCGTCGTGATCAGCGAGGGCGCGCTCACGGACACCGCCAATCAAGCGGCACGGAGGAATGTGCGGCAGCTGATCTGTCCTGATGCAAGCGAACGTTTCCTGCCTATCCCGTTGGGCGATTTTTGTTCTTCATAGGCCACATGCCCGGACTCGGCTTGCTCCGGAGCGCAAAGCTTTTGCTTGTCCGCGCAAACCGGTCTTGCGCGTAGGCGGCGGCCATCTAGAATTTCGCAGTCGGGCCGGCTTGTGCGACGCACAAACGACGTTCATCATGGCCTTGCAACGGATGGGCGCACGATGGACCTGATATTCTCGACGGACGACCTCGAGCCGTCCAAACGTTTCGCCGCGTGGCAAGGTGCCATTTGCGACGTCTACGTTCATGTCGACGTCAATGCGGAAGCGCGATCCGATTATCAGGGCTTCATACGTGAGGCGAAATTCGGCGCGATCACGATGACCGACGTGTTGCTGTCGGAGCAGCGCATCTCCCGGCGCGAGCGGCACATCGCAAAGCTCGACAAGGATTGCTACTACCTTGAATTCGTTCAACAAGGCAGGATCAACGTCCTTCAGGCCGGCCAGACCATGCGTTCGAACGCTGGAATGAGCACGGTCTTCTCGGCTTCCGAGGCCTATGACCTCGAATGCATCGGCAAGGTACGATCGCTCTACCTCGAGATACCCCGCACGGAGTTCGCGGAGCGCTTCAGCGATGGACGCCTGCCTGTCATCACCACGATGACGACGAGTCGCGGTCTGGGTCGGATCGCTGCCGAGTTCTGCACGACACTTGCTCAGGAAGGCGGGCAGCTGGACGAGATCGCAAGGGCGCGGCTTGGCGGCGAACTGATGGACGTGCTGGCACTTGCGCTCGACATGGGCGACCGGGAGGAATTCTCCGAGGACGCGGCCGCGCAGCAGGCCCGGCTGCGCTCGGTCAAGGCCTGGATCGAAGCGCACCTCACCGACGCGGATCTGTCGCTGGAGAGGATCGCGAAGAGCAATGGCGTCTCGCTCAGGCATCTGCACTATCTCTTCCGGCTCACGGATGTCTCGGTGTCCGAATGGATCCTGGATCGGCGGTTGCAGCGTTGCTACGACGTCTTGACACGGTCGGAGTTGCGGTCCCTGTCGATTACCGAGGTTGCCTATCAGCTGGGATTCAGCTCCTCGTCATATTTCAGCACGGTGTTTCGCAGGAAGTTCGGACACAGCCCGTCGGAATTGCGTCGCCGCTAGAGGACCTGCGCCGCGCAAGGCGATGCAGGTCCGTCGTCGTGAGCGTTACTTCACCAGCGGACAGCCGCCGTCCTTGAGTGGACGGAAGGCCTGGTCGGCCGGCACCTCGGCGAGCAGCTTGTAATAGTCCCAGGGAGCTTTGGATTCCTCGGGCTTCTTCACCTGGAACAGGAACATGCTGTGCACCATGCGGCCGTCTTCGCGAAGGATGCCGTTGTCGGTGAAGGCGTCCTTCACCGGCAACTCGCGCATCTTCGCCATCACGGTCTTGGTGTCCTTGGTGCCGGCGGCCTGCACGGCCTTGAGGTAATGCAGCGTCGCGCTGTAGGTCGCGGCCTGGTTCATCGTCGGCATGCGCTTGACGCGTTCCATGAAGCGTTTGCCGAAGGCACGGGTCTTGTCGTTGAGATCCCAGTAATAGGCCTCGGTGATGATCAGCCCCTGCGCGAGCTTCAGCCCCAGGCTGTGCACGTCGGAGATGAACATCACGATCGCCGCCAGGTTCTGCCCGCCGGCGACAATGCCGAACTCGCCGGCCTGCTTGATCGCGTTGATGGTGTCGCCGCCGCCGTTCGCGAGCCCGATGATTTTTGCCTTCGAAGCCTGGGCCTGGAGCAGGAATGACGAGAAATCAGCGGTGTTGAGCGGATGCTTGACGCTGCCGAGCACCTTGCCACCCGCCGCCCGCACGACATCGCCGGTGTCGCGCTCGATGGAATGGCCGAACACGTAATCGGCGGTGAGGAAGAACCAGCTGTCGCCGCCATTCTTGACGATGGCGCTGCCGACGGTATGGGCATTGGAATAGGTGTCGTAGGTCCAGTGCGCGGTGTAGGGCGAGCAGGACTTGCCGGTGATGTCGGAGCTCGCCGCATCGGTGACGATCATGATCTTCTCGTACTGCTTCGACAGCTCCATCACCGCAAGCGCAGTGGCCGAGGTCGGCAGGTCGATGATCATGTCGACGCCTTCGGTCTCCCACCATTTGCGCGCGATGGTGGAGGTGACGTCCGGCTTGTTGAGCACGTCGGCCGCGACCATGTCGATCGGCTTGCCGAACATCTGTCCGCCAAAGTCCTCAATGGCCATCTTGGTGGCCTCGACATTCCCCTGGCCGCCGATGTCGGAATAGACCGAGGAGAAGTCGGAGAGCACGCCGATCTTGAGCGGGGTCTGCTGGGCGGAGGCGGGAGCGATCAGGGCAGCCGACAGCAGGCCGGCCGCAGACATGAGTGCTGCGATAGGTCTCATGGACACGTTTCCTCTTGCGGGACTGTTCCGTCCCTTTGTCCGACAAAGCTAGAGCGGGGTTTCGCAGGAGTCAATTTGCTGCAGATGCAACATTTATAACCGGGTTTGACGCGCTTTTCGGTCGCTCCTATACTTTGTCGGACAATCGCCATTAGGGGCTATCTTGCCAGTCTCGCCGCTCTTCCGTCCGATCGATGTCGCGCCGGCCTATCAGAAGGTCGCCGACGCGATCGAACGCGAGATCGTCAATGGCCGTATCAAGCCAGGCGATCCCATCGGCACCGAGCACGACCTCGTGCGGCAGTTCGGCGTCAACCGCTCGACCATTCGCGAAGGCATCCGCGTGCTGGAGGAGGGGGGCCTGATCCGCCGCGATTCCTCGCGCCGCCTGCATGCCTGCCTGCCGCGCTACAGCAAGCTCGCGAGCCGCCTCAGCCGCGCGCTGGTGCTGCATGAGGTCACGTTTCGCGAGCTCTTCGAGGCCTCGATGACGTTGGAGGTCGCCAGCATCGAAGGTGCGGTGGAGCGGGCGACGGAGGGGAATCTGGCCGAACTCGGCGAGAACCTTGCGCGCAGCGAGGCGGTGGTCGGCGATCCCGCGGCGCTTGCGGAATGCGACGCAGAATTCCATGTGCTGGTCGCAAAGGCCTCGCAGAACCGCGTGCTCCAACTCGCGCGCGAGCCGGCGGCGCAATTGTTCTATCCGACCACCGAGATGATCGTGACGGGTGTCGCCGAAGGCGGCCCGCGCCTCGTTGCCGCGCACCGCCATCTCATCGACGCGATCCGTCGACGCGACCGCGAGGCCGGCGTACTCTGGACGCGCCGGCACCTGCAGGACTGGCGCCGCGGGTTCGAGAAGATCGCCTCGCTCGATCGGTCGGTCGAGCACATGTACATGGAGCACGCGCAGGCGGTCCGGCGCAGATAGCGTCGCATGATCCGGAAACGTGTGAAGCGGTTTTCCGGCAAGATCATCCGCAAGAAGCACAAGACGCAAGATTTCAAGCAAGAAATCGAACAAGCAAAGCCATCACATGGAGGGACACATGACCGGCGACATCGCAGCCACCATCTCGAAGGCGCGCGAGCATTCCATCGGCGATCTTCTGCGCCGTTCCGCGGGTCGCGAGCCGGCCAAGCTCGCCGTGAGCTGCGGCAGCGTGAGCTGGACCTTTGCCGAGATGGATACGATCTGCAACCGGCTCGGCCGCGGCCTGCTCGGTCTCGGCGTGAAGAAGGGCGATCGTCTTGCCGTTCTCTCGCGCAATTCCCATGCTTTCGCCGCGCTACGCTTCGCGGTTGCGCGGATCGGCGCGGTGCTGGTGCCGATTAACTTCATGCTCAATCCGGACGAGATCAATTTCATCCTCAAGAGCTCCGGCGCAAAGTTGCTCGCGACCGGTCCGGATTTCGTTGAGCCGGCGCGCGCCGCGAGCGCGAAGGATTGCGCTGTCGAAAAGATGATCTGGCTGCCGGGCGAGGATCCCGCCACGGCGCCCGCGGGCCTCACCACTTTCGACGATCTGCTTGATCCCGACGGCTCGTTCCTCGAGGCGTCCGTCGACAGCCGCGATCTCGCGCAGATCGTCTACACCAGCGGCACGGAGTCGCTGCCCAAGGGCGCGATGCTGACCCACGAAGCCGTGATGTGGCAGTATGTCAGCTGCATCATCGACGGCGGCATGAGCGTGGACGACAAGTTCCTGCACGCGCTGCCGCTCTATCATTGCGCCCAGCTCGACGTCTTCCTCGGGCCGCAGGTCTATCTCGGCGCCTCCGGCGTGATCACGGGCAAGCCGACCGCCGACAACATCCTGGCGCTGATCCAGGCGCACAAGATCACCTCGTTTTTCGCGCCGCCGACGATCTGGATCGCGATGCTGCGTTCGCCGAATTTCGACAAGACCGATCTCTCGACGCTCCAGAAGGGCTATTACGGTGCCTCCATCATGCCGGTGGAGGTGCTGCTCGAGCTCCAGCGCCGCCTACCCGCGGTAAAATTCTGGAACTTCTACGGCCAGACGGAGATCGCACCGCTCGCGACAGTGTTGCGTCCGGAGGATCAGCTGCGCAAGGCCGGCTCGGCCGGCAAGCCGGTGCTCAATGTCGAGACGCGTGTGGTGAATACGTCGATGAAGGACGTCGAGGTCGGCGAGGTCGGCGAGATCGTGCACCGCTCGCCGCATCTTCTCTCCGGCTATTACAATGATCCCGTGAAGACCGCGGCGGCGTTTACCGGCGGCTGGTTTCACTCCGGCGATCTTGCCACGGTCGATGACGAAGGCCACATCACCGTGGTCGACCGCGTCAAGGACATGATCAAGACCGGCGGCGAGAACGTCGCCAGCCGTGAGGTCGAGGAGATGGTCTATCGCATCCCCGCGGTCTCCGAAGTCGCCGTGGTCGGCCTGCCCGATCCGCGTTGGATCGAGGCGGTCACGGCCATCGTCGTGGTCAAGACCGGCGAGAAGCTGGATGAAGACGCTGTCATCCAGCACTGCGCCGGCCAGATGGCGCATTTCAAGGTGCCGAAGCGCGTGATCTTCGTGGACAGCCTGCCGAAGAACCCGAGCGGCAAGCTGCTCAAGCGCGAGCTGCGCCAGCGCTTCGTCGGGGCTGACACCCTCGACAAGGCGGTTCAGAAGAGCTTTGGGACGTGAGGGTCTGACTCTCTGCGAGTCCGGGGTCGGTTTGAAACGATCGGGCCTCGACATCGTCGATGAGAGCGTAGCGAGCAATCCCGAGTCTTTCCGCGGGTGCATCTCTGGATTGCGTCGCTGCGCTCGCAATGATCGGCTTGAGGCAATAGGGTGCTGCATCCCGCAATGGAGCTCCCACCATGCCTCTCTGGACCTGCGAAACCTGCGGCGCACAATTCCCGGACAACGAAAAGCCGCCTGCCTCCTGCCAGATCTGCGAGGACGAACGGCAGTTCGTGAACTGGAAGGGGCAAACCTTCCTGACGCGCGAGACGTTGGCGGAATACCATCGCCTCGTCTGGCGCGATGATCTCGGCCTGATCGGCATCGGCTCAGATCCGAGCTTCGCGATCGGCCAGCGTGCGTTACTGATCCCGGATGGCAAGGGGTGCGTGATGTGGGACTGCATCCCGCTCGCGACTTCGGAGGCGATCGCGCATGTTAAATCGCTCGGCGGCCTGACAGCGATCGCGATCTCGCATCCGCATTTCTATGGCGCGCTCGCCGACTGGAGCGAGGCATTTGGTGGCGTGCCGGTCTATCTTCATGCCGATGATCGCGACTGGGTGACGCGTCCACATCTGTCGATCGTGCACTGGACCGGCGATCACCATCGCATCTCGGATGACTTGCTGTTGCTGCGCACGGGCGGTCATTTCGCGGGTGCGACCATGCTGCACCATTCGCGCGGCGCCGAGGGCAGGGGCGCATTGCTTACAGGCGACATCGCGCAGGTGACGATGGACCGCCGCTTCCTCAGCTTCATGTACTCCTATCCGAACTACGTGCCGCTCAACGCGGCCGCGGTACGGCGGATCGCTGCGGCCGTCGAGCCGCTCGCCTTCGACCGCATCTATGGCGCCTGGTGGGGGCGCAACATTGCCTCGGGTGCGAAGGACGCCTTCGCGGCATCGGTGGAGCGATACATCGCGGCGATCGCCTGACAGCCAGAATTTCATTGCATTGGCCTAATAACTGTACTATTGGTACAGTTATTAGATGCGACGCAACGATGCGTTTGCCGGTCCGGCACGATCGATGCATCGTGGTCGTGGCGGGCGCATTCCGCGGCCGCGCGAGCGGGATTTGGACGCATGACCGGGCAGAGCGACTACGAGATCTTCGAGGCTGGCGATGTCACGCTTCAATCCGGTGCGGTCTTCCCTTCGCTGAAGCTTGCCTACAAGACCTATGGCACACTCAATCCGGCCAAAGACAACGTCATCCTCTATCCGACCTCGTTCAATGCGCAGCATTTCGACACGGAGTGGCTGATCGGGCCCGACGGCGTTCTCGATCCCACCCGCTATTTCATCATCATCCCGAATCTGTTCGGCAATGGCCTGTCGTCCTCGCCATCGAACTCCGGCAACGGGCCGTTCCCGCAAATTTCCTACCACGACGCCATCGCGGTCCAGCACCGGCTGCTGACCGAGCGCTTCGGCATCACGAAGCTCGCGCTGGTCTATGGCTGGTCGATGGGTGGCATGCAGGCCTATCACTGGGCGGCGCTGCACCCTGATATGGTGGCGCGTGCCGCGGTCGTCTGCGGTAGCGCGCGCTGTGCGCCATACAATCAGGTGTTTCTTGAAAGTGTGAAGGCCGCACTGACCGGCGATCCGGCCTTTCGCGATGGCCGCTTCGTCGAAAGGCCTACGATCGGCTATCGCGCCATGGGCCGCGTCTATGCCGGTTGGGCGATGTCGCACGGATTTTATCGCGACGAGCTGTGGCGCGAGGCAGGCTTCACCTCGCTGGAAGACTATCTCGTCCGCGCCTGGGACACGATATTTGCGCGCCGCGACGCCAACGATCTGCTGGCGCAGGTCGGTATCTGGCAGCGCGGCGATATCAGCCGCTGCGATGCCTTCGGCGGCGATCTCGATCGCGCGCTGGCGGCGGTCAGGGCGCATATGCTGCTGATGCCGGGCGCGACCGATCGTTATTTCGATGTTCGCGACAACGAGGACGAGCTCGGCAAGCTCGTCAACGCGAAATCGGCGGTGCTGCATCCGATCCCGTCGCTGCACGGCCATCGCGCTGGCAATCCCATCAACAATCCGCGCGATCAGGCCTTCCTCAAGGCCGAGGTCGCAGCGCTTCTCAGCAAGTAAGACAGGTCCTCGATCATGAGCGATGCGACAGTTTCAGAGCCCGGCCATCGCCTGAAGCCGCTAAGCCCGGCCATGCTGCGCGAATTGTCGGTGCGCTCGAATCTCAGGGGCGCGGCGCAGAGCCTCGGTCACTACGGAACGATCGTACTGGTCGGGGCGCTGATCTGGATGGTGTCTTCGCGCTATGGCGTGCTCTGGGCGCTGCCGCTGGTGGTGGCGCAGGGCTATCTCGTCGCCTTCCTGTTCATGGCCGTGCACGAAACTGCCCACAAGACCGCGTTCAGGAGTCGTGGCCTGAATCTCGCGGTCGGCTATCTCTCCGCGTTCATCATCGGCCTTCCCTACGAATATTACTGCCTGTTCCATTGGGACCATCATCGCTATACCCAGGATCCGGACAAGGACCCCGAGCTGATCGTCGGCGTGAAGCCGGCATCCGACACGCAGCTTGCGATCGCCTATAGCGGATTGCTCCAGGTCGCCGGCCGCCTCCGGCTGATGCTCGGCCATGCCATCACCGGCAAGGTCGTCGTGCCCTGGATCCCCGAGAACAAGCGCGCCACCATCGTGACCGAGGCGCGCGCCTATGTCGCGTCCTACGCGTTGCTGCTCGCATTGTCGCTGTGGTTCTCGTCGGCGCTGCTGCTGTGGGTCTGGATCGTGCCGCTGATCATCGGGCAATTTTTCTTGCGGCCCTATCTCTACGCCGAGCACACCGGCTGCGAGCGGACCCGCAGCGCGTTCGAGAACACCCGCACCACCTACACCGGTGCGGTCGTCAAATGGATTGCTTGGAACATGCCCTACCATGTCGAGCATCACGCCTATCCTTCGATTCCGTTTCATGCCCTGCCAAGGCTGAACGGCATCGTCGATGGTGAGATCGTCTATCGTGGCCGTGGCTATATCAGAACGACGCGCGAGACATGGGCCTGGTTTCGCCGGCATCGGAAGAGCGCTTGATCTCAACGCAAAACTCCGGCCGCAGCGCGACCGGAGCTTTGTCGTGAAGGCACGATATCAGTAGATCCCGTAGGCGCAGACATTCACGACGCGGACGCGCATGCCGTGGCGGGTCGGGACGACGCGCTCCTGGTAGCAGTTGCTGACGCCGGTGTTGACGTAGAGGCCGCCATAACCGAAGCCCCAGCCGGGACCCCAGTGGTGGAAGCCGTGAGCCGACGCCGCGGTGGGTGCGAGAGCGGCAGCGCCGAGCGAACCGGCGGCGATCAGACCAAGAGCAAGCTTACGAAACATCTTCATTCTCCAGTGTGGCGCGAGGCCGTTGTTGTGTCCCTGCTTCTCGGTCGGGCCGAAGCGTGATTGCGTTCACATGGAGGAGGGAGAATCGTGTTTCAGGATTGTTTCATCGGCCGCGGCGAGGTGCGCCGCTGTCAGGCTTTCCGCGCCGCGCGATAGCGCGCGGCCATCGCCTGCGTCATCTCGGCCATCTTCTCGCGGAGATCGGCGGGCTCCAGCACCTCGGCCTCGGAGCCGAGCCGCAGCAATTCGGCGGCGGCATGCCACGAGGTTTTCCCGGTTGGCACCTTCGCGATGCGCCAGCCATCGGCATCAGTGGTTTCGTCGATCTGCGTGCGCGCCCTGACGTAAGGCTGGCTCAGCGCGTCGAGCAGCTTTACGCCCAATGGTGAGAGCCGCACGACCGCGACGTTCGGGTGCATCTCGGCCTCGAGCCGCAGTGTGGCATCCTGCCAGTAGGCGGCGAGATCGAAATCGGCGGGACGATCGAAGCGGTCGTCGAGCGCGCTGCAGTCGAGCACGCGCGCGATGCGGTAGGTGCGCACGCTGCCGTCGACCTGGCCTGCGAGATACCAGCTGCCACCCTTCAGCACGAGGCCGAGCGGGGCGACACGGCGCAGCTTCTCAGCGCGCCAGCTCTGATAGCGGATCTTTATCAATGTCCCGCGCAGAGCCGCGCCGGCAATCGCGCGCAGATGCTTTGGCTCTTCTGCCTCGCCGAACCAGCCCGGCGCGTCCAGATGAAAACGCTCCTGCATCCGCCCGGCGTCTTCGCGCAAGTTTGCGGGCAGCGCCGCCATCAGCTTGTTCTGTGCGGCGATCATCGCTGCATCGAGCCCAAGCGCGGCCGCCGGGCCTGGCAGTCCCGCGAGGAACAGCGCGCCTGCCTCGCTCTGCGACAGGCCGTTCAGGCGTACGCGATAGCCGTCGAGCAGACGGTAGCCACCTTCCGCGCCGCGGTCGGCATAGACGGGGACGCCGGACGCCGCGAGCGCGTCGATGTCGCGATAGATCGTGCGCACCGACACCTCGCAGGACTCGGCGAGTTCGGGCGCAGTGACCTGTCCCTTGGCCTGGAGGGTGGTGAGGATCGACAGCATCCGGCTCGCGCGCATGATCTCCTTAAACCATACCTGACACAGGATGTCAGGTATGGTTCGCTACAAGGTCATCCATCGCAAGCCGACCCGAGGAGACGCGCCATGACCGATCCGAACCGCATCACGCTGTATTATTCGCCGCAAAGCCGGGCCATGGGCACGCGTGTGCTGCTGGAGGAACTCGGCGCGCCCTATGATCTTCATGTCCTTAACATGAAGGCCGGCGAGCAGCGGAGGCCTCCCTATCTCGCCATCAATCCGCTCGGCAAGGTGCCTGCGATCCGCCATGGTGATGCGCTCGTGACCGAGCAGGTCGCCATCTTGATCTATCTCGCCGATCTCTTTCCGCAGGCCGGCCTCACGCCTGCGCTTGGCGATCCGCTGCGCGGTCCGTATTTGCGCTGGACCGCCTATTACGGCGCCTCCTTCGAGCCTGCCCTGATCGACAAGTTCATGAAGCGCGATCCTATGCCGATCACGCAGTCGCCCTACGCTGACTACGACACCATGCTGGGCGCGCTCGAAACACAGTTGTCGAAAGGGCCTTATCTGCTTGGCGAGCGGATGACGGCAGCAGATATTCTTTGGGGTGTCGCGTTCAGCTGGACGATGATGTTTGGCATCGTGCCGAAGAAGGACGTATTTGTCCGCTACAGTGAGCGCATCACGTCAAGGCCGGCGTACCAGCGCATCAGTGCGGCGGATGACGAGATGGCTGCGCAGCATGCTGCGGCCGCGGGAAGCTAAAGAGGCCGGACCTCATATGGCCAAGCCGCTCCATACGACCAACTGTTTCGACACGTTCATTCGGGTTGCCGAGGACTGTCCGGCGCGCTTCGGTGAGGAGCCGCCGCCGCGGGCCGGGCGACCGACAGTGGCCGGCCTGCAATATGAGATGATCGCGAATGCACCTTACACGTACACGTCGGACGATGTGATTTTCGCAACCTCAGCGCCTGGGCGTGAGCTTGGAGCCAAGGCGACCAGGTCCGAGAAGAACGCTGCCCGCGCGACGTTCTTCTCGCGGGGCCAGGCCTGCATGCGTGCCTCGGGTCTCGGCAAGCGCTACGGCTGGGGTGTGCACGCCGACAGTGAGGGCCGAATCGCGATCTACGCTGTCGACAGCAAACGCTATCAGGCGCTGTCGCACGATTCAGAGCTCACGCAGACACGCGCGATGCGGTCGAAGCGGGGGTGATCCTCAAAACCGCGGCGGCCGCTTTTCCGCAAAGGCCTTGATGCCTTCCTTGATCTCGTCGCCGCGCATGCTGTCGCGGTGGCGCTGGTCGGCGGCTTGCTCATCCAGCTCGCCGCGGGCGAATTCGTTGATTGCGCGTTTCATGCCGCGCATCGCGTTCGGGGCATTGCCGGCGAGGATGCTGGCGAGCCTGTCGACCTCCTCGTCGAGTGTCTCGACCGGCACCATGGCGGTGAGATAGCCGATGCGCAGCATCTCCGGCGCGGTGATTTTCTGCGCCGTCAAGAACAGCTTCTTGGCGTTGTCGGCGCCGAGCCGCGTCACATAGCGTTTGATGCCGCTCCTGTAATAGTGCAGCCCGAGCCGCGCCGCAGGCATGAACATCTCGGCGGTATCGACGCCGATGCGGAAATCG
This sequence comes from Bradyrhizobium sp. CCGUVB14, assembly GCF_024199935.1. Lineage (NCBI taxonomy): Bacteria > Pseudomonadati > Pseudomonadota > Alphaproteobacteria > Hyphomicrobiales > Nitrobacteraceae > Bradyrhizobium > Bradyrhizobium sp. CCGUVB14. The sequence continues at coordinate 9,234,017 of NZ_JANADS010000001.1, read as the reverse complement.
CAGGCCAGCGCAAGGTCGGTCGAGCCGCCATAGACGCCGCCATTGAGACGGCAGATCGTTGGCACGCCGAGGTCTTCCAGCCGATTGACGACGACCTCGAAGGCCGAGCCCGCGCTCTGCTGCTCGTTGGCGCTCACGGCTCGTTCGGCGACCGAATTGAGATCGTATCCCGCGGAGAACGCGCGTCCGGTGCCGGTCAACACCAGCACGCGGATGGCTGGATCGGCCTCGACCCGGTCGAACAGCCTGACCAGGTCGCCGAGATCCTCCGCCTGCAGCCGGTTGAGATGCTTGGGCCGGTTCAGGCGGATGGTGGCGCGCGCACCATTGATTTCGAGCACGGGGCCGCTGGCCGCGTCGGCTGTGTCCGACATTCTTGTCTCCATTACTTGTTTTCGAGCGCCCGGCGCTTCGCCTCGGCGTCGATGGTCTCGGCGAGGTCCGGGTGCCGCGCCATCAGCACGCGGAAGTCGACGAGGTCGAGCACCAGCAGCCGCGACACTTTCGTGGTCGAGACATTGGCGCCGCGCATGTTGTTGCCGAGCAGCGCCATCTCACCGAAGAAGGCGCCCTCGCCGAGCTGGACTTTCTTGCCGGGGAGGTCGACCTCGACCGCGCCGGCCGCGATGAAGTACATGCAGTCGCCCTGCGCGCCCTTGCGGATGATCATGGTGCGTGCCGGCAGCTCCATGGTACGCAGCATGTGGGTGACGTCAGCGATCGCTGCCGGCCCCAGCGCCGCGAAGAACGGCACCTTGCTGACGGATTCCCAGGTCTTGAGGAAGTTGTCACGCCGGGTTTCCGCCGCGAACCCGGTCGCCAGAATACCGGTCCAGAGGCCGAACACGCCGAGGCCGGAGATCATCACCAGCGCCGCGACCATGCGGCCGAGCGGCGTGACCGGTACGACGTCGCCATAGCCTGTCGTGGTCAGGGTGACGACCGCCCACCACAGCGCGGCAGGGACGCTGCCAAACGTCTGCGGCTGCACGTCCCGCTCCAGGAAATATTCGGCGACGGAGGCCAGGAAGACCACCATCAGGAAAATCACAAGCACGCTGAGCAGCGGTCCGGATTCCAGCACCAGCACGCGGCGGAGCTGGCGCAGGCCGGGAATGCCCGGCACCACCTTCAAGACCCAGAGCACGCTCAGGAGCCAGGCGGTCTTGGGTTCGGCGCCGAGGATCAGGGCGACCGGCACCGCCAATGCCCCCAATGCGTCGACCCACCCGGCCGAGGAGGACATGTAGAGGGCGAGCCGCCCCTGCCGCGCCATGTGGCGCAGCCGGACCAGCCATTCGAACACGAAATAGGCGAGACAGGCCCAGAGCAGGAAATCGACCCAACGGTGGGCCGCTTCATAGGCTGGATCGAGCGTTAGCAGCACCATGCTGACCACGCCGACGGTCACGGCCACATAGGCCGCCTTGGTCATGTTGCGGCCGGCGGTCGCGGCCACGAACTGGGCCAGAGGGGGAAACATCGGCTTGAACATGCGGAATGGCGGCTCGATCTTGGTGCTTGGCGGTCCCGGCCAGGGACTTGGGCGCCAAAGTGCCCGCCCGGACCGGGGCCGTCAACGACGGGGCGGGCAGCCGAACCATCCGCCCGGATCAGGGCGCGGCTACTTCGTCCAATCGCAAGGGGGCGGGGTCTGGTTGCTATTTGAAATGTGGAGGTTCGTCATAGCCGCGGCGGCTGCTCAGGAACAGCAGCATCATCAGGCCGACGCCGACGATCACGGAGAACCCCGCTCCGAGCGCCAGTGCCACATAACCTTCCGTCGGGAGCGGGTCGCCTTCGACCGCCATGGCCGAATAGCCGAAGTAACCAACCGCAACCAGCATTCCCAGCAAGATGATGAGAAGGAGCAGACGCATGGTGCGTTCTCCGGTTGTGCTGAGAACGCCAACGGTTGTACGAGGGAAACGGTTCCCGGGGCATGGCTCGCGATTCGCCCAAAAAGCGAGCGAGCCCGATCTCGAGGCACGGCCTCGATAGGTCAGGCACTCTGAGCCGTCTTCACCACGACGACATTGCTGTCTTCGGGCGGCGGGAGCGCGGCGGGGGCGCCGATCTTCTCGAGCTCGCTGGCGTGGCGCTTCAGGTAGTCGCGGCGCATGCCGATCTCGTCGCGGACGAATTCATAGCCGAGCTTGAAGGTATCGAGGCCGTCGGTACTGATCGTGCCGTCGCGCAAGCCGATCACCGCGCCGCGCAAGATGCCCTCGAGCTCGTCCTGCAGGCATTCGAGCTGATCCAGCGAATGGGCGTGCTCGATGCGTTCGCCGACGTCGAGGACGGCGGTAGAAAGTTCGCCAGCCTTCTCAGGCGCGATGCGGGTGATCTTGGCGTAGATCGCAGCGAAGATCGAACCGATGACGCTGAGCGCGGCGGCGCCCAGATACATCATGTCGCTGTACTTATCCATGAACGACTTGGTGTCGTCGTTGATGTAGTCGGCGGCGCCCTGATGCGCCATCACGTACGCATCTTTCTCGACGGAAGCCGGTTCGATATGGGTCGCAAAGCCGTTGTCGAGCCCGAGCGCGGACTTGTTCTCGTAGACGATGCGCGCGATGTCGCCGGCGGTGGTCGCCGACATCTTGGACTGAGCGACCAGCAGCCATTCGAGGCCGATCGTGTCGAGATCGTCGTCGGGAATCTCGGGCGAGGCGGACAGCGTGCCTGCCGTCAGCGTCTCGTCTGATATGCCGGGGAATTTGCGTGCCAGGGCCTTGGCCTCGTCGATTGCATTGAGCGTGAAGCCGCCACGCTTGGCGACCTGCTCATAGGCCTTGTCGCGCACGGCTTTGGAGGCGTGGACGACGGCAATCACCGCACTGAAGCCGTTGGCCGGCGCGAACAGCTTGTCCAGTGTCGCACCCTGCGGCGCCATCTGGATCTTCGCGGCGTCGGGGCTGTCGGCGGGAATGTCGAGGATGCTGCGAACGAAGGCGAGGGACGAATCATTCTCGGCGAGAATGGCGACCTTCTTCTTCTTGAGCTCGGCGAGCGACTTGATCTTCTTGCTGCCGGGGCCGAGCAGCAGCACGAGATCGTGCTCGAGGATCGCGAGCGTCCGCGCCCGCAGCGGCACCTTGGCGTCGGTGCGCAGCACGGCAAGATCGGCCTGCCTGCGATCGAACTGCGCGAGTGCCTTGGCGCCGTCGGCGTTGTTGACGACCTTGATCCGGAAACGGGAGGCGTTGTTCTTCAGCAGTGTGGCGAGCTTGGTCGCGAACAGTGCTTCGTCGCTGTTGGGAGCGCCGACGGCAAAGGTCAGCGTCTCCGAATTGTGCAACCAGGCGCGTCCGGCCCAGACGGTGGCAAGCGACAGCAGCAGGGTCAGCACGACATACAGCACGACCTGCTGCTGATTGGTCTTGATCACCTTGGGACGCCGGGGCGGCGGGAGCTCGGTCGACGAGGTCGGACCTTCAGCACTCATGGCAGCACTCTGGCCTTATTTCTGGGACGGCGGGCGGCACGGGCATCGCCGGCGGCACGCGCGGAAAATTCGTAAGCATCTGAAAAAAGAACGATAATCCTCTACCTGAGGATGATAGCGCTCCAGCGAGAGAATGCAAATTCCGCGCCGAAGGTAACCTTACCCGACCGATCCGCGTCGTTTGGTCATGCTATCACCGTTTAGCCACAGTTGGCGATTTTCCAGTTCCCCCCGGCTGCATTCCGTCGCGGGAGATGTCATAAATCAGCGGTCCCGATGATCTGACGGGTCCAAGAAGAAGTTGCGCTGAACGCTCCATTCTTTCTTTTCGATTCAACGAGGGCGTCAGCTTTGTCGTTTCCACCTCTGTCATCGGCGGTTCCGGTTGAAGCGCTCATTGGCTGGATGTTGCTGCTCACCTTCAAGCACATCATCGCCGATTTCGTGCTGCAGACCGCATGGATGGCGCACGGCAAGGACCAGAAGCACGGCTGGGCTTTGCCGCTTCTGGTGCACTGCCTGATTCACCTTGCAGTTGCGCTGCCGCTGATCCTGATCGTCGCACCGAAATTCTGGTTCGTGGCGCTCATCGACTTCGTCATTCACATCACGATCGACCGCGCCAAGGGACTGGTCTCGGCCAATTTCGGCGTCAACCAGGAGCACCCCTGGTTCTGGACCCTGATCGGCGTCGACCAGGCGCTGCACCATCTGACCGGCTTCGGCCTCTCCATCTTCATGGCGGCCAACTGAGGCTGCCTGCGGTCGGCTGCCCGGCCTCGTGGTTCGAGACGGCGCCTCGCGCCGCCTCACCATCAGGCGTTGGAATTTTTCGGTGGAAACAAACCTCATCCCGAGGAGCCGCCAGAGGCGGGCGTCTCGAAGGATGGCCGCAACGGCACCGCCGACCCCGTATTCAGCCCGGCAGGGGGCCGCTCCGATTCGCGCCATAACGGCAAGCACCCCGGGTGACTACCGCCCAGGGTGGTTAACCTTTCATTAGAGAATTGCGCTGCATCTTCCGGACACGAGGGAGAACTGCAATGTTTTCAAGCCGCGACGCTTATGAAAGCGATTTCTGCCCGGTTCGCGACGAGCTCCTTGGCGAGATGTACCGCGCCAGCGAGAGTGGCCTGCCGAGGCTGGTTGAGAGTGTTTCCCCTGACGCGCGCGCCAGGTTGGCGCTGTTTTGCTATCGCCGCAGCCATCTTCATTCGCTGGCCGTCGCGATCGCAGCCAGCTGCAGCGAGCGCGACTTGATCGAGAACGGCGGCCGTGTCGGCTCGACGCTCTATGCGCTGTCGCGCGAGGGCTCGTCCAAATCGCCGCCGTCGCTGTCGGGCGGCCGCAAGCCGATCAGCCTGTCGACCAAGCCGCTCTCGGTGCTCGCACCGCTGGACGACGAGATCGACGACGAGATCAGCGAAGCCGTCCCCGCTTAAGCGGTCACGATCACAGGCAGTCCGAACTTCCGCCGCGCCATCGCGCATTCGGCGTCGCCCGGCATGCAGGTGCGACACACCTCCGGCCGCATCGCGTAGATGCCGCACGCGGTTGCCTTGCCGATCTCGCCCTGCAACGCTGAACAGCGATCGCCTTCGCAGCGCATGCCGGATTGTCGCTCGTTGATGAGCGTCTCCGGAATCGCTGCAAGCTCCTCGTCGCTCTCGATCGAGAAGCGCGGCCAGTTCTGCGAATAGCCGCAGCAGGCGCCGCAGCTCTGGCAACAGCTCGACAGATCGATTTCTTCCATCCTCGTCACGTGTCCCTTGTCAGGTGTCCTTGGGCGGGCCCCAGACCAGGCTCTGCCGCCATTTCGCGCGCAGCACGTCGCGCCGCTCCGGATATCTTTCGTCGAGATAGGTCGCATCCACCACGCGGTCGGTGCGGAAGCTGCGGAAATCGCTGCGCAGCTCGCACCAGGCCGCGAGCAGGCGCACGGCTTCGAGATAGCCGACCGAGATCGGCCAGATCATGCGCTCGCTGGGCCGGCCCTGCTCGTCGCGATAGCGCAGCATGATCTTCTTGCCCTCGTGAATCTGGGTGCGCGTGCGCGCCATGTCCAGGCGGTCAGGCTCCCTGTTCCAGCTCGGGCGCGCGCGGCTCGCAGGCTCCAGCACGAAGGGGCGCAGGCGCTCGGGCACGGTGTCGGCGATCTTGGCCATCAAATCTTCGGCCGCGCGCGCCAGCGTGGAATCGGCGTGGCCCGCGACCCATTGCGCACCGAGCACCGCCGCCTCGATCTCGTCGGGTGTCAGCATCAAGGGGGGCAGGTCGAAACCTTTCTCCAGGATGTAGCCCATGCCGGCCTCGCCGCGGATCGGCACGCGCTGGCCCATCAGCGTTGCGATGTCGCGATAGATCGTTCGCTTCGACGTCTCGAGTTCGGCCGCAATTGCGTCCGCCGTCAGCGGCTTACGGGTGCGTCTCAGCACCTGGATGATCTGAAACAGCCGGTCGGCGCGTCTCATGACAATTCTCTCATCGGGGGCGGATCAGAAAACGGCGCGTGGCTGCTGACAGGATGTTGGCAGCAGGGGAGTTCTATACCGGGACAACACATCGACTGAAGAGGGTTTGTCCATGATCATTCCAATCCATCTCGGCCTGGTCGGTCCGTTGTGGCGGGCGCAGACCTCGTTGCATGCCAGAGTCCCTGGCCGCCTTGCGCTTTTCGATCTCACCGTCGTCGATCTCCGCGTTGCGCTTGCGACCCTGTTGGTACGTGCGCTGATCCAGGCTGCGGACGCGCTGGTCCGCCATGTCATGAGCCGCGCCTGGCGGGGGGCCCGTTTCGCAGAAGATATCACGGCTGCTGCCACCATGGTGGCAGCAGCCCGTCACTAGGTTCCGTCAACTCTTTCGGCAGGTTCAGGAGAGCTCCAATGATAACGCTTTACGGCTTTGGCACCGGCTTCGGCCTGCCGGAAATCAGCCCCTTCGTCACCAAGACCGAGGTGCAGCTCAAGATGGCGGGACTGCCCTACCGGAAGGAGCGCGCAATGCCCCCGGCTTCGCCGAAGGGGCAGCTGCCCTTCATCGACGACGGCGGCGAGGCGGTGGCCGATTCCACCTTCATCCGCGCCCATATCGAGCGCCGCTACGGCTTCGACTTCGACGCCGGCCTTTCCCTGCACGAACGCGCCCAGGCCTGGGCGTTCGAGCGCATGATCGAGCACCACGTCTATTGGTCGCTGGTCGGCGCGCGCTGGGTCGATGCTGCCAATTTCGCCAAGGGCCCTGCGCATTTCTTCGACGGGGCGCCCGAGCACAGCCGCGAGAAACTGCGCGAGGACGCGCAATTCCGCGTCGCCGAGAACTACCTGCTCTCCGGCCTCGGCCGTCATGGGCCCGATGACGATGTCGAGCTCGCGGTGCGCTCGTTGTTTGCGCTCTCGGTGCAGCTCGGCGACAAATCCTATCTGATGGGCAACAGGCCCAGCGGGGTCGACGCGACGGCGTTCGGCGCGCTCGCCGGAATTCTCACGCCGTTCTTCGAATCCCGTCTGCGCGAGCGCGCGGAAGGATTTCAAAACCTCACCGCCTATGTCGACCGGATGATGGACACCTACTATCCGGAGTTCGCCTGGACGCCGCTGCGGCAGGCGGCCTGATGCAGTCGCGCCGGTAACGCAAAACAAAAGAGCCGGCCCATCGGGCCGGCTCTCGTCGTATTGGAAACTCGTCGCTGCTTATTTCGCGAGCGTGTATTTGCCGTCCTTGACCGTAAGCAGGATGCGCGAGCGGTCGTCGAGGCCGTAGCGATCCTTTTCGGTGAAGTTGTAGACGCCCTGGCTTGCCGGGATTTCCCGCTCGGTCAGCCAGGCCTGGCGAATGGCCTCGCGGAACTCAGGCGTACCGGGCTTCGCCGTCTTCAGCGCGGTCGGGATGACGCGCTTCAGGACCTCGAAGGCGTCGTAGGAATGGCCGGCGAACTGGCTGCGGCTGTTCGGGCCGTATTTGCCCTCATAGGCGGAGTTGAGCGCCAGGCCCGGCTTCTTGGTGAGGGCGCTGTCGGGCTGGTCTTCGGGATCCATCACCGGGCCCGACGTCATCAGCACGCCCTCGGCGGCCTTACCGGCGATGCGGATGAAGTCCATGCTGGCCGCGCCGTGGGTCTGGTAGATCAGGCCCTGATAGCCGCGCTCACGCAGCTCGGTTTGCGGCAGCGCCGCGGCCGTGCCGGAAGCGCCGACCAGGATCGCGTCCGGATTGGCCGCGACGAGCTTGAGCACCTGTCCGGTCACCGACGTGTCGGGACGCGCAAAGCGCTCCTCGTCGACCATGGTCATGCCCATCGGCACGCCCTGGGTCTTGAAATCGTTGAACCAGAGATCGCCGTAGGAATCGGAGTAGCCGATATAGCCGACCGTCTTCACGTTGTGGGCCTTCATGTGCTCGTAGATCACCTTGCCCATGATCGGAATCGGCTGCGGCATCGACACCGACCACTTGGCGCGCTCGGGCGTGATCGGGAACGGCGCAAGGCCGAAATGCGGGATGCCGGCTTCGTTCGCCACGTTGGAGATCGCGATCGACGACGGCGTGATCGAGGAGCCCATGATGACGTCGGCTTTGGATTCGGTGACGAAGCGGCGCGCATTGGTGGTCGCGGTGGTCGGGTCGCCGCCGTCGTCGAGCACGATCACCTTCAGCGGCACGCCGCCGATCTCCTTCGGCACGAATTCCAGCGCGTTGCGTTCGGGGATGCCGAGGGCGGCACCGGGACCTGTGGTGGTCACGCTGATGCCGATGGTGATTTCGTTGGTCTGGGCCAGCACCGGCAGGGCCGGCAGCGCCAGCGCGGCCGCGGCGATGGCGGCGGTCAGGTAAAAGCGTTTCATCGATTCCTCCCTTTTCGTATTTCTTTGAAAGCAGAAATTCGGGGCTATTTCAGCCCCGTCTTTTGGTGATGCGGCGATTTAGCTCCGGATCTAACTCCCTATGAATTTCGCTACCATTTCCGGCGGAAACGGTGCCGATTTCAGCTTGTCGGGGTTAACGGGATCGCGGCCGACCAGGACGCGGGTCTCAAAACCTTCGATGGCGAGCGCATCGCCCTTGTAGACATTGTGCTTCACCTCGAAGCTCGAGCGCTTGATGCTCTCGATCTTCGTTTCGATGGTGATCCAGTCGCCATAGGTCGAGGGGATGTAGAACTTGGACCGCGTGTCGACCATGGGGATGCCCACCAGGCCGTATTTGCGGACCAGGTCCTGTTTTGAGAACCCGGCGACCTCGAACAGGGTCGAGGTCGAATCGTCGAACATCGCGAAATAGCGCGGATAGTAGACGATGTTGGCAGGGTCGCAGTCGCCCCACTGGATCTGGACGTCGCGCCGGTTCACGAACATGCGGGGCTCTTACTCTACGAAGTCACTTGGGCGCCATGCGTAGCGAGCCGTCGAGGCGCACCACTTCGCCGTTGAGGTAGGAGTTCTCGACCATGTGCAGCGCGAGCGCGGCGAACTCGTCGGCATGGCCGAGCCGGCGCGGGAAGGGGATCGCGGCGGCGAGCGAGTCCTGGGCTTCCTGCGGCAGGTTGGCCAGCAGCGGCGTCAGGAACAGGCCGGGCGCGATCGTCAGCACGCGAACACCGAACTGGGCCAGCTCGCGCGCGATCGGCAGCGTCATGCCGACGATACCGCCTTTCGAGGCCGAATAGGCTGATTGGCCGATCTGGCCGTCATAGGCGGCAACCGAGGCCGTGTTGATGATGACGCCGCGTTCGCCGCTCGCCTGCGGCTCGAGCTTGGACATCTCGGTCGCGGCGAGGCGCAGCATGTTGAAGGTGCCGATCAGATTGACCTTGATCACCTTGTCGAAATCGGCGAGCGCCATCGGGCCGTCACGGCCGACGACGCGCTTTGCCACGCCGATGCCGGCGCAATTGACCAGCACGCGGGCCGGGCCGTGGGCCTTGGCGGCCTGTGCAATCGCGGCTTCAGCGGAGGCGGCGTCGGAGACGTCGCAGGTCACGGCGACGCCCTTGATCTCGGCGGCAACGGTCTCCGCGAGCTTGGTGTTGAGATCGCACACTGCGACCTTGGCGCCCTGTGCCGCCAGCTTGCGAGCGGTGGCGGCGCCCAGTCCCGATGCGCCGCCGGTGACGACGGCTGCCTGATCCTTCAACAACATGGCGTTCTCCTTCGATGAATTCTTAGCCGACCGATATCACACGATCAGATGGATTGGCAGCGTAGAGCTCCTCGATCAGCGCGCCGCGATGCTCGAGCACCGCGCGCTGGTTGATCGAGCCCTTGTCGGTGACCTCGCCCTTGTCGATCGACAGCGGCGCGTCCAGCAGGATCGCGCGCGTGATCCGCGTCGAGGAGCCGGTGGCCGAAGAGAGGAAACGCGTGAGCCGCTCGCGAAAAGCTTCGCGCACCAATCTATCCCGGGCGGTGACGGCGAGACTATCGGCCGGCAGCGTCGGGTTGATCAGGCGGCAACCGTCGAGATCGAGCAGCACCAGCGCGGAGACCTCGTCGCGGTTGATGCCGGCGATAACGACGTCGCGCACCAGCGGCGCGCAGGCCGCGACGAAGCGCGCACGCAGCGGGCCGACGCTGACCCAGGTGCCGCTCGCGAGCTTGAAATCCTCGCTGACACGGCCGTCGAAATCGAAGCCGGCGTTGAGATCATCGGGATCGGCGGGCTTGAGCGCGTCGCCCATCTTGTAAAATCCCTCCTCGTCGAAGGATTTTGCGGTGATGTCGGGCTGGCGCCAGTAGCCGGGCATCACGTTCGGGCCCTTGGCGCGAACCTCCATCTTGCCGTTGTTCGGAACCAGCTTGGCGTCGTTACCCGAGACGGGAAGGCCGACATGGCCGGAGCGGCTGGTGCGCGGATTAACCGACATGAAGAATGGCGCGGTCTCGGTTGCGCCGAGGCCGGTCAGCATCGGCACGCGATAGCCTTTTTCCTTCACCGCGAGTTCGTCGAGACTGTTCCAGACGAAGGGCGACAGCGCCGCACCCGAGAAGAACATCGCATGCAGCCGGTCGAAGAACTTGGCACGAAGGCCCTGGTCGTCGCGCAAATAAGGCAGCAGCGACTCGTAGCCCTTGGGCACGTTGAAATAGACCGTCGGCGAAATCTCCTGGAGGTTGCGCACGGTCTCCTCGATGCCGCCGGGCATGGGCTTGCCGGCATCGAGATACATAGAGCCGCCGTTGTAGAGCGTCAGCCCGATATTGTGGTTGCCGCCAAAGGTGTGATTCCAGGGCAGCCAGTCGATGATGACGGGCGGCTCGTCCTTGAGGAAGGCGAGCGTCTCGCGCAGCATGACCTGGTTGGCGCAGATCATGCGCTGGGTGTTGATGACGGCCTTGGGATTGCCGGTCGAGCCCGACGTCAGCAGGAATTTTGCGATCGTATCGGGGCCGATTTTGCCATGCACCGCGTCGAGGTCGCTGCGAACAGGCGTTGCCATGAGGTCGGCGAGCAAGGTGACGTCGCGGCCGGGCACGCTGCCATAGGATGCGGCGATCTCGGTGCCGAGCGACACGTTGGCGGCAAGGGCGTCCGCGAACTTGTCGGCGTCCTCGGCGAAGACGAGGCCGGGCGTCAGCAGCTTCATCAGGTAAGAGAGCTTGCCGTAATCCTTCGACACCAGCGAATAGGCTGGCGATACCGGACAGAACGGAATGCCCGCATAGAACGCGCCGAACGCCAGCAGCGCATGATCGATCGAATTGCCGGAGAGGATGACGACCGGCCGCTCGGCCGACAAGCCGCGCTGGATCAGGCCCGAGGCGATGTGACGGCTCGCCGTGAGCAGCTCGGCATAGGTGATCTTGCGCCAGCCGTGGCCGCCTTCGCGCTCCGCCATGAACACGCGGTTCGGCGTCGTCGTCGCCCAGTGATGCAGGCGGTCGGTGATGCGGATGGGATAGTCGCCGAGCGGCTGCTTCGGCCGCAAATAGATCGTGCCATCGGCGCGACGATCGATGTCGATGACGGGATCGCCGAACGAGATCGGCCGCAGCGGAGAATTGCTCTCGCCGCGCTCTGTGCTGGAAGAGGACGGCTTCGCACTCATGATTTCGGCTTTACCTTGGCGGTCTTGTGCTCGAGGAATTCGCGAATCCTGCGCTTGGCCTCCTTGTCGCTCTGCGCGACGGTGGCCATCAGTGATTCCATCAGCAGGCCGGTCTGCGGATTGGCCTCCGCGATCATCGGCAATGCCTGGAGCACGGCGAAATTCGTCAGCGGTGCGTTCGACGCGATCTTGGTCGCGAGCTCCAGCGCCTTGGTGAGGCCGCTGCCGGCCTCGGTGACATATTGCGCAAAGCCGTAAGACGCCCCCTCGGTCGCGCTATAGACGCGGCCCGTCAGCATCATGTCCATCATGCGCGCGACGCCGATCAGCCGTGGCAGGCGCACCGAGCCGCCGCCGCCGACGAAGATGCCGCGCTGGCCCTCAGGCAGCGCGAAATAGGCTGTGGGCTCGGCGACGCGAATGTGGGCGGAGCAGGCAAGCTCGAGCCCGCCGCCGATCACCGCACCCTTGAGCGCCGCGATCACGGGCACGCGGCTGTACTGGATGCGGTCGAACACCCGGTGCCACATTTGAGAGTGGAGGAGCCCGCCCGTGGCGTCGTGATCCTGAAGTTCGGAGAGGTCGAGGCCGCTGGAGAAATGATCGCCGATGCCGTGAATGACGACCGCGCCGATGTCCTCGGGCAGGGACGCAAAACATTCGCCGATTTCAAGGATGATGCCGTCGTTGAGCGCATTGCGCTTGGCCGGCCGGTTCAGACCCACGGTCAGAACCCGGTCCACCCTCTCGATTTGAAGCAGCCCGGAGGCGCCCGCGGCAGCGGTTTCGGCGTTTCCCTGTGTCATTTGCGTCCTTATCAGAATAGTTATGTTGTATAACGAATTCTGCGGGAGTCAATATGGGGCCGGCGCCGTGGCCTTCACATTCGATGTCGTCCCGGCGAAAGCCGGAATCCATAGTCCCAGGGAGAAATTTGGCGAAGATTCGTCGTCCGACGCTCCTACCGTCCGCGATCGATAGATCACGCGGTATGGGTCCCGGCGTTCGCCGGGACGACGGCCGAGTGTGTAGCTCACACCACCTGGTGGACGTCGATCACCACCCGGTCCGCATGCCGCGCCGCTGAGCCCACAAAGATGTGCTCCATCAGCCAGCGGTACGTCTCGTGCCCCGTCTCGAATTTCGGCACGGTCCGGAAGTAGATCAGTTTCGGATCGACCGGCTCGCCGCGCTTGAGCTTTTGCAAGAGGTCGACCGGGCCGAAGCGCATGCCCTTGTTCTCGACATAGACGATGGCGCCGTCGTCGGTCTCGAAGGCGTATTTGGCTTCGAGATCGATCAGCTCGTTCGGGCGGATGGTCTGGAAGTCGGCGCCGAAGGGCAGCACCTTGCCGGTGATCGCACCTGTCACCTCGCCACCGATGATCGGGATGATGCGACGGACGCCGATGCCGGTTTCGCCGGCGGTGATGACGTCGCCGATTTTTGCGGTGATGGTGAAGGCGTATCTTGTCTCGAGTGTCGGTGTGGTCATCGCTTCACCCTTCAATGCGCCATCATGCGCGTCGGCAGCCAGGTCGCCAGCAGCGGGAACGCGATCAAAATCACCAGACGCACCAGGTCGGTCGCCACGAACGGAATCACGCCCTTGAAGATGGTGGAGAAGGAGACGTCCTTCACCACGCTCTTGATGACAAAGACGTTCATGCCGACCGGCGGATGGATCAGGCCGAGTTCGACGGTCATGACGATGATGACGCCGAACCAGATCGGATCGAAGCCGAGATGCGTGATGACCGGGAAGATGATCGGTACGGTCAGGATGATCATCGCCATGGCATCCATCAGGCAGCCGAGCACGAGATACATCACCATGATCAGCGCCAGCACGCCGTAGGGGCCCAAGCCCAGGCCGGTGAGGAATTCCGTCACTTTCTGCGGCGTCTGCGTCACCGTGAGGAAATAGCCGAAGATCAGCGCACCGATCAGTACGGTGAACACGGCCGCCGCCGTGCGCGTTGCCTGGAGCAGCGAAGCCAGGATCTTCTCGCGATCGAGCCGGCCCGTGACGACGCCGATGATGAAAGCACCGGTGGCGCCGACGCCGCCGGCTTCCGTCGGCGTGAAGCGCGGCAGGAACGGCAGGCCGTAGAGGCCGCCGATCACGAACACGAACAGCAGCACCGGCGCCCAGATGTCCTTCAGGCCGGCGAAGCGCTCGCGCCAGGGCAGCACCTTGCCCTTGGGCAGGAAGTCGGGGCGTAAATAGCCGATCAGAAAGATCGTGATCATGTACATGGTCATCGCCAGCAGGCCCGGAATGATGCCGGCGATGAAGAGTTTTCCGATGTCCTGCTCGGTGATGATGCCGTAGACGGCAAGCACGGTGGAGGGCGGCAGCATCGCACCCAGCGTGCCGCCGGCCGCAATCACGCCGGTGGCAAAGGATTGCGGATAGCCGAAGCGGCGCATCTCCGGGTAGGCGACCGCCGAGAACGTCGCCGCGGTCGCGACCGACGAGCCGCAGATCGCGGCAAAGCCGCCGCAGGCGCCGACGGTGGCAATGCCGAGGCCGCCGCGCAAGTGCCCGACAAAGCCGTTGGCGGCGCGGAACAACTCGCGGCTCATGCCGGAATTGCTGACGAAGGAGCCCATCAGCAGAAACATCGGGATGACGCCGAAGGTGTAGTCGGTCACCGTGCGCATCGAGGTCTGGCCGACCAGCTTCAACGCCGGCGTTGCGCCGACCAGATAGGAGAAGCCGGAGACGCCGACGAGGCCCATCGCCATGCCGACGGGCACGCGCAGCAGCATCAGAGCGAACAGGGAAACGAAGCCGATAACGGCGACGGCATCGGTGCTCATGATTACTCCGTCGCCTTGAGCTTGGGGTCGTGCATCTCTTCGGGATGGAAGATCAGCCGGTAGGTGCGGATCGCGATCAGCAGAACAGCCGAAACGTCACCGATCCAGGCGATCGCGAAGAACGGCCAGGTCGGCATGTGCATGTCGAACGTCTGGACGTTGTCGTTGTAGGTGCCGCGAACCTTGTCGAACAGCGTCCAGGTCTGCACGGTGACGACGAACAGCAGCACCAGCGTCGCGAACACGTCGATCCAGCGCTGATAGCGCGGCCCGACATTGCCCCAGACCAGGTCGACCGTGATGTGGGTCCCGCGATAGGAGGTCGCGGCGATGCCCCAGAAAATGAGGATGCCGAGCAGCATGCGGCCGATGTCGAAGCTGTCGGGAATCGAATAGTTCAGCGTGTTGCGCAGCAGCACCGACAGAAAGATGTCGAGCGCGACGATGCCGACGAAGGCAGCGGCGATCCATTCGATCGAGTCGATGACGCGATCCATCCAGCGCTTCATGGGTGGAGGGTCCTCAAATTTGCAGGAAAGCGGCGGCGGAACGATTCCCGCCGCCGCTTCTGTTTCGGTGAAAACTACTCCGCCAGCGCGTTGTACTTCTTCAACGACGCCTTCAAATCCGCCAGCGCTGCGTCGGGATCGATGCCGGCCTTCTTGGCGCCATCACCCCAGGTCTTGACCAGCGGCTCGGACGCCTTCTTCCAGGCGGCGGTCTGGTCCGGCGTCAGCTTGTAGACCTCGTGGCCTTCCTCCGCCTTCACCTTGTCGATGCCGGCATCCTCGAACTTGCCCCAGTGCTCGCCGACCACGCCGGCCATTTCGGTCGAGCAGTTCTTGTCGATCGCGGCCTTCTGCTTGTCGGACATTGCGTCGTACTTGTCCTTGTTCATCACGAACACGAAGGTCGTGGTGTAGAGCGGCGCCTCCATATGGTACTTCGTGACCTTGTCGATGCCGAACAGCACCAGCGAGCCCCAGGGGAAGGTGACGCCGTCGGCGACGCCGCGCTCGATGATGTCGCGCACTTCAGGCGCGGAGGACTGCACATTGGTGCCGCCGAGCGCGGTGACGAAATTCGCCATGGTGGCGTGAGCCGGGCGGATCTTCATGCCCTTCACGTCCTCCGGCATCACGATCTTCTTGGTGCGGGAGTGGAAGGAGGAGGGCGAGTGGACGAAGGCGAGGCAGTATTTGACGTCCTTCATCTCCTTCGCGGCATATTTGCGATACCAGGCGTCCAGGCCCTCCGAGCCGCCCTTGGCATCCGAGATCAGGAACGGCAATTCGCCGGCGCCGATGATCGGGAAGCGGCCGGGCTGGTAGCCGGGATTGACATAAGTGACGTCAGCGATGCCGTCGCGCGCCATGTCGTAATGGTCAAAAGCCTTGCCGAGCTGCTGGGCCGGAAACACCTTGCCCGTGATGGTGCCGCCGGAATCCTTGTTCACCGCGGCCACCCAGTCTTCCAGAGATTTTTGCAGCGGATGCGACGCCGGCACCCAATGCGAGACCTTCAGGTCAAAAGTCTTGTCCTGCGCGAACGCAGGCGTCACGCTTGCTGCCAGCAGCAAAGCCAGACAGGCTTTCCTCATCGGTCGTGTCTCCCTCTTTTCGACGGCGGGCTTCGCTGGCCCGGCCTCATTAATTAACATGTTATCTAATTGGCTGGCGCGTTCAAGCCGGAACTGCCGCGGCGTGCCGCCGCGTCATCTATGTCAGCCATGTTGCATGGATTTGTCGCGATGCGGCGACGAGCACTCCCCTTTTGCCCAACCGTTATATGATATAATTATCGCGCGCGGACGACCGCCACAAGCGAGCCGCGACGAAAGCCTACAGGATCGGGAGGAGCAAGTATTGCGGACAAAAGTCGCAATCATCGGGGCCGGGCCGGCAGGATTGTTGCTTGGGCAACTTCTGCACCAATACGGCATCGACAATGTCATTCTTGAGCGGCAGAGCCCGGATTACGTGCTGGGCCGCATCCGCGCCGGTCTCCTGGAGGAGGGAACGGTCGGGCTGCTCGACCAGATCGGCGCCGGCGCGCGGGCGCATGCCGAAGGCCTGGTGCATGAGGGTATCGAGCTCGCCTTCGATGGCCGCCGTCATCGCATCGACATGAAGGCCGCGACCGGCAAGACGGTCATGATCTATGGCCAGACCGAGGTCACGCTCGACCTGATGAATGCGCGGAAAGCGGCAGGCCTCATCACCGTCTACGAAGCCAAGGATGTGCAGCCGCACGATTTCGACGGCAGTCACCCGCGCGTAACCTGGGTCAAGGACGGCATCACCCACACGCTCGATTGCGACTTCATCGCCGGCTGCGACGGCTTTCACGGCGTCAGCCGCGCCAGCGTCCCGGCCTCGGCGATCGCCGAGTTCGAGCGGGTCTATCCGTTCGGCTGGCTCGGCATTCTTTCAGAGACGCCGCCGGTCAGCCACGAGCTGATCTATTCCAACCATGCCCGCGGCTTTGCACTCTGCACCATGCGCTCGCTGAAGCGCAGCCGACATTATTTGCAGTGCTCGCTCAACGACCATGTCGACGAGTGGCCCGACGATCGCTTCTGGGACGAATTGAAGCGCCGGCTCGACCAGGAGGCCGCCGACAGTCTTGTGACAGGCCCCTCGATCGAGAAGAGCATCGCGCCGCTGCGCAGCTTCGTCGCCGAGCCGATGCGCTTCGGCAAGATGTTTTTGTGCGGCGATGCTGCCCACATCGTGCCGCCGACCGGCGCCAAGGGGCTGAACCTGGCGGCAAGCGATGCGCATTACCTGTCGGGCGCGCTCCGGGAATTCTACGACGAGAAATCGAGCGCGGGGATCGATGCCTATTCCGCCAGGGCGCTGGCGCGGGTCTGGAAGGCCGTGCGCTTCTCCTGGTGGATGACATCGATGCTGCACAAATTCCCTGATAACGGCAGCATCGGCGCACGCATCCAGGTTGCCGAGCTCGACTACGTCACGCAGTCGCAGGCCGCGATGACGTCGCTGTCGGAGAATTACGTGGGGTTGCCGTTTTAGGAAGGTGCCGTAGGGTGGGCAAAGGCGCGAAGCGCCGTGCCCACGTCTTCCTATAATTGCGAAAGCTCGTGGGCACGCTTCGCTTTGCCCACCCTACGGCACCGTCCTTGCGGCCCGTCCATTTCAAACACCCGCGCAAATCTCGTTTAAAACTTTGTAATTGATGCGTCCGTCACGTCCATCGCGTTCAATGGCAACAATCATTGCAACGGATACGAGACACGCATGACCGACACCGCCATCCCCGCAGGTTTCGAGCCGCATCTCCGCAGCGGTCCGCTCACGGAGCCCTGGAAACCGATCTACGCAAAGAAAACCGAGAAGGCCTTCATCCTCGGTCTTCGGCTGGACCGGCCGCATACCAACGGCCGTGGCATGATTCACGGGGGCCTCATCGCAGCACTTGCAGACAATGCGATGGGCTACAGCTGCGCGCAGGCGACGGGCTGGACCACCTCGTTCGTGACGGTCTCGCTCACGGTTGATTTCGTCGGCCAAGCGGGGATCGGCCAGTGGCTTGCCATCGAGAGCGACGTGATCAAGACCGGCAAGACCATCTGCTTCGCGCAGTGCCTGGCGAAGGCCGATGATGTCGTGATCGCGCGCGCCAGCGGGACGTTTCGCGTGGTGCCGAGGAAGGCGTAAGACCTACCCAAATCGCCAATCCGCCGTCTCCACGACGAGATCGATGAACGCGCGCACCTTGGCCGAGAGCAGGCGCGAGGTCGGATAGACGATGTGGATCGGCAGGGCCGGCTGCTCGTATTTCGCCAGCAGGATCTTCAGCCGCCCGCTCTTCAAGCCGTCGGCGGCCTGATAGGCCAGCACGCGCGTGATGCCGCCGCCGGCCTCGGCATATTGCAGGGCGGCGTCGGCGCTGTTGCTGGTGAAGCGCGGGGACGGCGCCACCTCGATATCGCGGCCGTCCTGCGCGAAGCGCCACGCTATCGCGGGACCGAACAGGATGGTCTGATGCTCGGTCAGCGCCTCCGGCGTCTTCGGCTCGCCATGGCGCTTCAAATAACCGGGCGTGGCCACCGTGATCCGCCGCATCTCGCCGACCTGGCGCGCAACCAGTGAGGAATCGGCGAGGTGGCCGATACGGACGGCGGCATCGACGGCGTCCTCCACGAGGTTGACGAGGTTGTCCGAGAGCCTGAGCTCGCAGGCGACCTCGGGATAGCGTTTGAGATAGGTGGTCATGACGGGGCCGACATGCAGCCGCCCGAAGCCGACCGGGGCCGACACCACCAGCTTTCCGCTCGGCCGGTTGCGCTCCTCCCGCGCCGAGCCGTCGGCCTCCTCGACGTCGGCGAGGATTCGACGGGCGCGTTCCAGATAGCGGGTGCCGACGTCGGTCAATCTCACCTGCCGGGTGGTCCGCTGCAGCAGCCGCGCGCCGAGATGCTCTTCCAGCGCAGCAATCAGTCGTGTCACCGCCGAGGGCGACAGCCGTAGCTTGCGCGCCGCGGGCGCAAAGCCGCGCAGATCGGCGACGGTGACGAACACGTGCATGGCTTCCAGGCGATCCATGGGCATTATTGCATATATTGCAACGATGAAGTGTCAATAGGTCCGATTGTTTTGATCGCCGGAAGGTCCATTTTAATCCCCGAAAGACGCAGAGATGCGCCGGAATTTTCAGGAGATATTCCGATGACCGCAGTCCACACCTATGCCAGCGACGTCGCCTTTACCCCCGCGGTGAAGGCGATCCAGGCGCGCAAGGGCTCGCGCGAAGCCTATGGCCGCGTCGAGCAGCGCGGCTGGCGCACCGAGGTCGATGAAAACCTCGAGGCATTTCTCGCCGACGCCAACAGCTTCTATTTCTCCACGGCCTCGGCGGACGGCCAGCCCTATATCCAGCATCGCGGCGGCCCGAAGGGGTTTCTGAAGGTGCTGGACAAGCAGACGCTCGCCTTCGCCGACTATGCCGGCAATCAGCAATATCTGACCCAGGGCAATCTCTCGGAGAGCCCCAAGGCCTACATCTTCGTGATGGACTATGCCCATCGCCGCCGGGTCAAGATCTGGGGCGAGGCGCGCGTGGTCGAGGACGACGATGCGCTGACGGACGCGCTGATGCCGAAAGGCTATCGCGCCCGGCCCGAGCAGGTGATCGTGTTCAAGATCGCGGCCTGGGACACCAATTGCCCGCAGCACATTCCGCAGAAGTTCGACGCCGCGGATGTGGCGGCGGCGCTGGCGGCGAGGGACCAGCGGATTGCGGAGCTCGAGGCGCAGGTCGCGGCGCTGACGGGGCAGGCGACGCCAGCGGAACGCTAATCGTCGACGTCGTCCTGCGTGCGGCCGAACAGATGCACGATGCCCGGCGTCGCGATGGTGACGAACACGAAGCGCGAAAGGTGATGGGCGCCGACGAAGATCGGATCGATGTGTAGCGTCAGTGCCAGCGCCAGCATGGCGTCCATCGCGCCGGGCGCAAAGGCAACGACGACGTCGGAGAACTTCACCTGCGTCGTGATTGCCACGATACCGACGAAGATCGAGGAGACGGCGATCGCCACGGCGAACGAGCCGAGCGCGGCGTTGATGTGGCCGGCCAGCGTCTTGATCCGCATCCGGGCAAAGCGGCTGCCGATCAGCGCGCCGATGCCGACCAGCGCGACACCGCGCACCCAGTTCGGCAGACCGCCCTCGACCCACCCCGCGCCATGCAGCACGCTGGAGGCGATCATCGCGCCGAACATCCAGCTTGCCGGAAACTTGATCAGACGCAGCACGAGCGACGCCGCCAGCGATGCGGCCACCAGCTCCAGAAGATCGAGCGGCGAAGCAATGGCCGTCGTCAGCGATGGCGCGACGGAGGGGGCGACGCCCGCGATCGCCAGCACCATCGGCAGCGCCGCGGTGAGGATGATCACGCGCATGGTCTGCACCACCGCGATGCCTGGCAGGTCGGCGCCGCGCTCAACCGCCAAAATCGTGATCTGTGACAGCGCGCCGGGGCTGCCGGCGAGGAAAGCCGACGTACGGTCCCAGCCGTGGACGCGCTGCAAGTAATAGCTCGAGCCGAAGGTCGAGCAGAATGTCGCGAGCGCCAGCAGCCCGATGGTGAGCGGGTAGGCGCTGACCTGCTGGATCAGATGGCGCGAAACGACGGAGCCCAGCGAAATGCCGAGCAGCACCAGCACAGTCTGGGTCAGGAGCGGCGGCACCGAAAGCTGGCGTCCGGCAATCGCGGCAATCCCGACCGCAATCATCGATCCCGAGATCAATCCGCCCGGAAGGCCCGCGGCCAGAAAGGCCAGGCCCCCGGCGGCGCCGATGACGAGCGTCTCCGCGGTGCTCAAAACCTTGGCACGGCTCGGCCATTCGAACGGGAGGGAGGCGGTGATTTGCTTCACGCCGCCTTATCGCAAATCGGCGAGAGGCGCACAATTGCAGGCTCGTCATGCCGCAATGCGTGCGCCTCCCGCCAAAGGCGAGGGGAGGATTGTGACGGATTTACTTCTTGTCGGCGGCAGGCGCAGGAGCAGCAGCGCCACCGGCCTTCGCGGTCTTGATGCACTCGGAGCGGAATTTCTTGCGCTCCTTGCCATGCAGGCCCTTGGCGTCCGCCTGCTTGGAGCATTCGAGCGACTCGGCCGAGTGCTCCTTCGGCGCCTTCTTGTCGGTGGTGGCAGCGGCATCGGTCTTTGCGGCCGGCGCAGCGGTCTGCGCGAAGGCAGTGCCGGTGGCGAACAGCGAGGCGATCGCGACGACGGCGAGGCGGGTGGCGAGGGTCATGGTGTGGCTCTTCTTGCGAGAGTTGCGGAGGAGCGCGAACGTCGGCCTGCCTTGCTGAACGCCACATGAATAATCCTGAACGGTGCGATCACTATATTTTGGCTCCGAACCCCATCGCTTCCTTGTCGGAAGTCCGGGGCACGCTAGGATAGCAATCCTCGTTTGCTTCCCTGAGGGAGACCAAGGATGACCATTCAAGCCAAATTGTTGTCTGCGATTGCGGCGTCGAGCGTTGCCGCGCTGATGGCGAGTGCGCCGGCGCAGGCGCTGACCTCGCAGGAGTGCAGTGCGAAATACCAGGCCGCCAAGAAGGACGGCTCGCTCGGCACCATGAAGTGGAATGACTTCCGCAAGGCCCAGTGCGGCGCCGATGCAACTCCGGCTGCCGCACCGACAGCGGCGGCCCCGGCAGCGCCCGCGCCTGCTGCCGAGCCCAAGGCGGCCGCGAAGAAGGAGGCGGCTCCCGTCGCCGCCCCGGCGCCGACCATGCCGATGGGCAACGCCGTCTTCCCGAACGCGGTCGATGCCAAATACGCCAAGGAGAGCGCGGGCAAGGCTCGCCTCCACACCTGCGTCGACCAGTACAACGCCAACAAGGCCACCAACGGCAATGGCGGCATGAAGTGGATCGAGAAGGGCGGCGGCTATTACAGCGAATGCAACAAGAAGCTGAAGGGCGCCGCCTGAGCTTCAAACTGACGCCGAGGCCGGAGCCAAGCTCCGGCCTCTTGCTTAGGTTATTGTTAGAGCATGATCTTTTCGGAAAGCCGCTTCACACTTTTCCGGATCATGCTCTAGTCCAGCAATTTCTCGGCCGATTTCGCCACGAGCTGCGACCGCTTGCGCGGGCCGCGCTCGACGAACAACAGGCTTTGGCCGAAGATGAAGCAATAGAACAGGAACGCCTGCGCCTCGGCCTCCTCGGGCTCGAGACCGGTCGCGCGATAGAGCTCGGCAACGTGCTTCAGCCGGGCTGCATCCACGCTCGCCACCGCCGCAGCGGCGCTCTCGTCGGAGCGCGCCCACTGCCGGATCGCGAGCTCGATCGCCATGCCCTCCGGATTGAGCCGCTCGGAATAGAGCTGGATCACCGCCCTCAGCCGCTCGCGGGGCGCTTGCCCGTCCAGGCTGGTCTGCTGTGCGATTGATGCCGAGCGTCCCTCGCGCCAGTGCACCAGCATGGCGTCGAGCAGCGCGGCGCGGTCGGCGAAGCGGCGGTAGAAGCCGCCCTTGGTGACGCCCAAATTCTTGGCGAGCACCTCGACCCGTACCCCTTCGACCCCAGCGCGGGCGAGCTCGGTAAACCCTGCCTCGACCCAGACATCGCCCTTGCCGTCGTTCATGAAGGAAGCCTCACCGGTTCTTGATACGGTGCCGTATTGCTAACGCGTCCAACGCCTGATACGCTACCGTATCAAGATCAAAAGACAGACAGGGCAGGGAATGGCGATGGAGCAAGAGGCGACCTATCGCGGCACGGTCTATCCATGGCAGTGCGATCATGTCGGTCACATGAACATCATGTGGTACGTCGGCAAATTCGACGAGGCCAATTGGAATTGGTTCGCCCGGCTCGGGCTGACGCCGAGCTATCTCCGCTCCTCCGGCCGCGGCATGGCGGCGGTGCAGCAGAACATCACCTACAAGCGCGAGCTGCTCGCCGGCGACATCGTCGAGATACGCAGCCATCTGCTGGAGGTTCGCGACAAGTCAATCCGCTTCCGGCACGAGATGACGAATGCCGAGACCGGCGAGATGGCTGCGTTCTGCGAAATCACCGCCGTGCACATGGATCGCAGGCAGCGGAAATCCGCGGCGTTCGCGGATGCCATCCGCGAGATCGCACTGAGATATCTCGTCGAACCGGCCGAGGTCTGAGCCATGGCTGCGTTCGAGCCGAAAAACCCCGGCTATCGTGCGGCGGCCATTGCGATGTTCGAGGGCCAGCCGGCGATGCGCACGCTCGGCATCGTGATTGTCCGCCTCGCGCCGGGCGAGGTCGAGCTGGCGATGCTGCATTCCCCTGAATTCACGCAGCAGAACGGTTTTATCCATGCCGGGATCATCACCGCCGGGCTCGACAATTCCTGCGGTGTCGCCGCCTTCACACTGATGCCGTCGGAGGCCGATATCCTCACCGTCGAGTTCAAGACCACGCTGCTCGCCCCTGCCCGCGGCGAGCGTTTCGTGTTCAAGGCCGAGGTGATCAAGCCTGGCCGTACGTTGACCTTCTGCGAGGCCAAGGCGTTTGCCGAGCACGAGGGTAGGACCACGCTGATTGCCACCATGACCGGAACGCTCATGGCGATGCTGCCCCGCGCCGACACTCGGGGCGCGCAGGCCATTGTCGTGTCATAACGCGGCAATGACATCCCACCCACAACGTCCTATTCTTACTGCGTCACAAAAGAAGGCGCTGTTTGATCGGGCGAATGCAACAGGGACAGCGTGAGAGGGTGCGGACGATGGCAACGATCAGTCTTCGCCGCATCGTCGCAATCGAGTTCGGGATGTGACGTTCGGGTCGCAGCAGCGGAGCCTCTGGGTCGGTAACCGTTGGAAACCGCAAGTCTCTTGAACGGCCTGGTGGAACGAGATCCCGAGGGGGGAATCGTCTCCCTCTCGGAGACCAGGAATCCGTAGGCTGCGATGCACAGCGTAGCGTGGTGGTGGAAGCCACGCCAACCTCGCCCTTCGAAATGCCCGAGCCCGACCTCTTGTTTGAGATCCTGATAATCGCGCTCGATGCGCCAGCGCAGCTTGGTTAGATCGACTAGCCTTCCAAAAGTGATCGTTTCCGGCAACGTTGAAAGCCAGTATTTGGTCGGCTCGTCCTCACCTTCTGGCCATTCGATCAAAAGCCATTCTTCCGGTCGGCTTTCGGTGAGTTGGTAATCTCGATGCGCGACGCAAACGCGCGCGCGAGCGAAGCGCGACGATAGCCGCTCGGCCGCGCCCTCTCGCCACTTGATCGTGCGCCAGACCCGCTTAGGAAGGCAAAGAGCAAGCTCCTTGACCGAAATCGGTTGATGCTTGTGGTCGCGGCGCAGCAGCTTTGGTGGTCGCCCTTTGCCCGACCATTTTTTCGGCGGTAGCGGCGCCGTGTCGGATGTCCACACCGTGGTGTTTGGCAAGATACCAGCCACATAGGTCAACGCCAACGCGCTGATGCTGGTCCGCAGGTCCGTGTTGCAGCCATATCCGGCATCCATCAGCACCACGCCGCGAGGAAGCCCGGTTCTGCAGGCTGCTTCGATCTGTTCAAGCGCGATCTCTGGCTTGGTCTTAAAGCTGATCTCCTTGGGCACGCCCGCTTTGCGCCGACGTTTCTTATCTGCCGCCCATTCCTGCGGCAGATAGAGACGATACATCGCCGGCAGACTGGCGTGGTGATTGGCAAGCGACAGGGATACCGCGACTTGGCAGTTATCCTGCTTGCCGAGCTGCCCGCAATATTGACGCGCCACACCGACCGAGTGCGCTCCCTTCTTGGGAAAACCGGTGTCATCGATGATCCACGCTTCGATCGGTCCATGGCGCTCTATCGCCGGCAGTACCATCTCACCCACTTTGGCCAAAACACCCTCGTCAGACCAAGGCGATTGGCCGACGAAGTGCAGCAGCGACTGATGCTGCGCCGCCGTCCGATCAGGTGCCGTTACCGCTGCCATAGGCTCAACGCTTTTACGCTCCCCCGGCATGATTAAGCCGATGCAATAATCAAACAACGGCTGGGCCCGGTCCGCATGTCCGATCACACTCACAAGTTTCTCGACAAAAGCCGAAAATCGCGATTCACTGCCGCCTGATGTCCGGAGATCCATATCAGCCCCCGTTGCCGATGCCTGAATCTCAACAGGTAACTGATTCTCACAGGATCTCGCCCGCGATCTTTTGAATCAGACACTTTTTCTGACTCAGTAGTACTATATGAGCCGTAACAATTCCCGGTCCGGGGCCGTACTTGCGGCGATAGGACCGAAACGGGACGAGATATGACTGGATTCAGGACTAAGGGCTTTGGGCCGACACGACGCGCCGCGTTGACGTTGATCGGGGCGGGCGGCTTCGCGGCTGGCGGGGTGACGTTGGCGCGCGCGGCTGCTGGCAGCGAAGACGAAGTGCTGACCGAAGCCAGGGTGTTGCGCGATCCCGACGTCCCCGTCGCCGGCAATCCCGATGGCAACATCAGCATCATCGAGTGGTCCGACTACAATTGTCCCTATTGCCGCAAGCTCGAGCCCGAGCTGCGCCAGGTCATCCAGGACGACGGCAAGGTCAGGCTGGTTCTGAAGGACTGGCCGATCCTCGGGCCCGTCTCCGTGACGGCCGCCCGGATCGCACTCGCCGCGAAATACCAGGACAAGTACCACAAGGCCCATGACGCCATGATGGGCGTCAGCTCGCGCCTGACCGAGTCGCGCATCAACGAGCTGCTCGCGGCCGCCGGCGTCGACATGGACCGCCTCAAGAGCGATCTCACCGCGCGCGCCAAGGACATCGACGCGATCCTCAAGCGCAACAACGAGCAGGCCGAGGCCTTCGGCTTCCGCGGCACGCCGTCCTTCATTGTCGGCAAGTATCGCGTACCCGGTGCGCTCAGCATGGCCGAGTTCGAGCAGGTCATCGCCGACGCCCGCAAGGCCAAGATGAACTGACGCGCAGCAGCGTTCATCGCAGCCAACACAAAGGCGCCGCCGCGGATCGCGACGGCGCCTTGTTCATTGCGGGCGAGATTACTTCGACGAAATCCGGACCCAGTCCTTGTGCGCGCGGTCCTGCAGCGCATTCCAGTCGGCCTTCGCGACATCCCAGTTCACGATGGTGCGATTGGCAGTCGCGACATCGCCATTGGCGACGGACGACGTCTGCATGGAATCATAGACATACACGCCGCAGCCGAGCAGCAGCGCACCCAAAATCATTCCGAAAAAAGTCTGCATGGCGAACCTCCGGTGTGGGCGGATAACGTCGGCCCGGAGTGATGGTTCCGCGGCACTACGGCGCGGGTAAGGACGGCTCGTTCATCCTTCATTCAGCCATTGCAGCAGCACGGCGTTGATCTCGCGCGGATAGGTATGGCTGAGGTCGTCGATCTCGCGATAGGTCACATCGGCGCCGGCGGCCGCGAGTGCCGCTTGCGTCTGCCGTGCGGTCTGCACCGGAAACATCCAGTCGAGCTTGCCGTGAGTGATGAAGATCGGCAGGCCCTGCAGGCGCGTGGCATCGGCCATCTCCGCCATCAGCGGATGGAAGGTCGCCGACACCGGTGCGAGATGAGTGAAGGGCGAGGCGCCATCCAGCCCGCTGACATAGCAGAACGTGCCGCCGTCGCTCATGCCGGTCAGCAGCATCCGCGAGGCATCGACCCGCCAGCGGCCGCGCACGGTTTCGAGTATCCGCATCAGATTGGGCGTGTCGGTGTCGTCGCCCATCAGCGCCCAGGTCTGTCCGGTCGCGGTCGGTGCCACCAGGATCGCGCCAAGGCTGCGGGCATCGCGCAGCCAGCTCCACAGAAAGCCGCGGCCATTGCCGCTGCCGCCATGCAGCGCCATCACCAGAGGCCAGTTGCGATCGGGCGTGTAATACTCGGGAACGTAGACCGAGAAGCCGCCGCGGCTGCCGGGCTCGTTGTGATCATGGAAGACGCCGGTGTCCTCGCCGGCGGCGACCTCCAGCCGCGCCAGCAACTCACCATTCTCGCGATTGCCGGTGTTGAGGAAGAAATTGCTCACCGGTGGAAACTGCGCAGACAGCGGATAAAGCGCCTCTTGTGCCCGCGGCAGATGGCGCAGCGCGCGGAACACCGCGACGAGATCGCCATTGCCGCGCTCGACGTCGCGAATGCCGGCAAAGGCGGACAGCGTCTCGTCGCAGGCGCGATCGAGCCGCTCGCGCAGTCCGGCGAACTGCTCCGGCCACGCTCCGATCGCTGCGCGTGCCGACTGAAGCGCGTCGTCCGGTGCGCCGATGGCGTTCATCACCGAGCCGAAGGCCGGCGGATGCAAGTGCCGGGCGAAGTAGCCGAGCGCCTCCAGTGCATTGAGCAACGGCGGCAGCACGGCCACGATGTCGTCAACGACGGCCTCGGTCATCGCTGCTTCCTCTGTCTGGATCAGTGCAGCTTCGGCGCTTTCAGAAGCTTGAAGCGATCGGTCGAGGTCACCGTGACGTCGAAGGTGACGCCTTCATGATGCGCGGTGCCTTGATGATGCACGGTGAGAGGCACGTCGACGCCGGCGGCACCGAGGTCCCACATCTTCTTGTAGAAGTCGGTCTGGCTCGTGACCTTCTCGCCATCCACGGCAAGAATGACGTCGCCGGTCTTGAGTTCGGCGCGCGCGGCGGGACCGTTGGCGGAGATTCCGATCACCACCACGCGGTTGTCGATCTCGGTCGAAAAGAGTCCGAGCCACGGGCGTGCCGGCTTGTTGACACGGCCGAACTTGCGGAGGTCGTCGAGGATCGGCTTTAGCAGATCGATGGGCACGATCATGTTGACATGCTCGGCCTTGCCGTCGCGTTCACGCTCGAGCTGGAGCGAGCCGATGCCGATCAGCTCGCCGCGCTCGTTGATCAGTCCCGTGCCGCCCCAGTTCGGATGAGCCGGATAGGTGAACAAGGCCTCGTCGAGCAGATACTCCCAGTAACCCGCGAATTCCTGCTTGGCGACGATCTGGCTCGCGACCGATCGCGTTCGCCCGCCGGCGCCGCCGACCACGACGCGGTCGCCGAGCCGGGTGTCCGCCGAGGAGCCGAGCGGCAGCGGCTCGATGTCGAGCCGGCCGAGCGCCTGCACCAGGCCGAAACCGGTGACGGAATCGAAGCCGAGCACATGTCCCTCCACCACGCGCCCGTCGCCGAGGTGAAGCCAGACGGATTCCGCCTCGGTAATGAGATAGCCGATGGTCAGCACCAGCCCGTCGTCGATCACGACGCCGTTGCCGGCGCGCTCGGTGCCGAGTGTTTCGGCGCTGAAAGCGTCCGGCGGAATGATGGCGTGCAGGCCGACGACGGAGGCGAGCGCACGATCGAGATCGAAGCCGTAATCGCTCGCACGCGGCTGATTGGCCGGCGGCACTCTCCATTCGGTCAAGGCGGGCATGGAGTTCTCCTGGCTGAGAGCATCGCTCCGCCATGGCTGCGGAACGACGCGCGAAGCAAGCATAATTTAGGCCGGAGGAGGCCGTCTTGAAAGGCTTGACCGCAACTATTCCAGATGTCGCGCCGCCGGTTTCCGAAGATGACAGGCATTGTTCACCTAAAGCCGGGCGGCAACCGCCAATCCGGCATCGGTCGCATGGCTGGTGTCTCGCGAGATGCTAGGCGGAGTTCAATGAAGCTGCTAACCATTGCCGCTTCGTTTGACCAAGAGATCACGGACCAAACCATGGACAATCGCAGCGACATCTGGCGTGGCATCGACACGATCAAGGGACGTTTCATCGACCTGAGCGACAAGGTCTGGGGCATGCCCGAGGTCTGCTACACCGAGGCGCGTTCCGCCGCCGAGCATCTCGCCGAGTTGCGCCACCAGGGTTTCCGCATCACCGAGAAAGTGGCGGGCATTCCGACCGCGGTGATGGGCGAATGGGGCGAGGGCGGTCCGGTCATCGCCTTCATGGGTGAATATGACGCCCTGCCGGGCCTGAGCCAGGAGGCTGGTGTCGCCGAGCATCGTCCGGTCGAGACCGGCGGTCACGGCCATGGCTGCGGTCACAATCTGCTCGGTTCCGCAGCGCTCCTCGCCGCCACCGCCGTCAAGGACTGGCTCGCCGAGAACAAGGTGCCCGGCCGTGTGCGCTATTACGGTTGCCCGGCGGAAGAGGGCGGCGCGGCCAAGGCCTTCATGGTGCGCTCCGGCGCGTTCGAGGACGCCGATATCGCCATCACCTGGCATCCGCATAGTTTCTGGGAAGTCGCGGTGACGCCGTCGCTGGCCAACACCCGCGCCGACTTCATCTTCACCGGCCGCACCTCGCATGCTGCGGCGTCGCCCCATCTCGGCCGCTCCGCGCTCGACGCGGTGGAGCTGATGAATGTCGGCGTAAACTACATGCGCGAGCACATGCCGAGCGATGCGCGCGTGCACTACGCGCTGCTCGACACCGGCGGCATTGCGCCCAACGTGGTGCAGGCCCATGCCCGCGTGCGCTACTCCATTCGCGCCCGTGATCTGCCCGGCATGAACGAGCTGGTCGGGCGCGTCAGCAAGATCGCAGAGGGGGCGGCCTTGATGACCGAGACCAAGGTCGAGATGAAGATCATCTCCGCGGTCTCCAACATCCTGCCCAACACGCCGCTGGAACAGGCGCTGCACCGGGTCATGGAAGAGCTCGGACCGCCGCATTTCGACGATGCCGACAATGGCTTTGCCAGCCAGATCCGCGCGACGCTGACCGACAAGGACATCGCGTCGGTCTATTATGCGATCGGCATGGAGCCGACCGATCGGCCGCTGGCCGACTTCCTGGTGCCGCTCGACGCCAAGCGCAACCCCTTGGTTGGCTCGACGGACGTCGGCGATGTGAGCTGGGTGGTGCCGACCGTGCAGGTACACGCACCAACGGTTGCAATCGGCACCCCGTTCCACACCTGGCAGGTGGTCGCGCAGGGCAAGAGCCCGCATGCCCACAAGGCGATGGTGCAGGCGGCCAAGGCGATGGCCGGCCTTGGCATCAAGGCGATGACCGAACCGGAACTGATCAAGGCCGCGAAGGCCGATCTCACGAAGCGGACGACCAAAACGCCTTATATCTGCCCGCTGCCGGACCACGTCGCGCCGCCACTCAATATGTCCGTGGCGTAGAATTCCATCTCGATACTTCGTCTGATCTGAAGAACAAATTTTCCGCAGTGCAACTTGGTTTCCCGCGGATTTTGGCGCGGGAATGCCGAACCGTTGGGCTGCGGAAGGAAGTTTTGCTCAACAGACAGCCAGAACACCGTTTGCACACACACGGCCGCAGTTGACGCGCGGCCTATTCAGTGTGCCATCTACCGCCAGCCAAACTCGGCGGCCGGGCTGCGGCCGCCTGCATCCATACGGGAACCAGACGGGGGACAACCATGCTGGATAAAGAACTGCGTTCGATGATCGGTGACGTGAAGGACGGGCGCATGGATCGCCGCGCCTTCATCCAGCGCCTGGCCGCCGTCGGCCTCACCGCTCCCATGGCCAACCAGATCCTCGCCATCGGCGGCGTCGCCATGGCGCAGAGCCCGTCCCCCTATCCGCCGACCAAGCGTGGCGGCGGCGGCCCGCTCAAGCTGTTGTGGTGGCAGGGACCAACCTTGCTCAATCCGCATTTCGCGACCGGCACCAAGGACCAGGACGGCTCGCGCGTGTTCTACGAGCCGCTCGCAAGCTGGGACGTGGACGGCAATCTCAACCCGATTCTCGCCGCCGAAATTCCGTCAACAGCAAATGGCGGCCTCGCCGCCGACGGCAAGTCGGTGATCTGGAAGATCAAGCCCGGCGTCAAATGGCATGACGGCAAGCCGCTGACAGCCGACGATTTCGTGTTCACCTTCACCTATGCCAGCGATCCTGCCACGGCGGCTGTCTCTATCAGCACCTACGCCGACATGACGGTCGAGAAGGTGGACGACCTTACCATTCGTATCCTGTTCAAGAACCCGACGCCGTTCTGGGCCAATGCTTTCGTCGGCGCGTACGGATGCGTCATCCCGAAGCATCTGTTTGGCGACTACATCGGATCGAAATCCCGTGAGGCGCCGACCAATCTGGCCCCGGTGGGCACCGGCCCCTACAAATTCGTCGAGTTCAAGCCGGGCGATCTCGTCCGTGGTGCGTTGAACCCCGACTACCACATGCCCAACCGTCCGTATTTCGACACCATCGACATGAAGGGCGGCGGCGATGCCGTCTCTGCGGCACGCGCGGTGATCCAGACCGGCGAGTTCGATTTTGCCTGGAACATGCAAGTCGAGGACGACGTGCTGCTGCGCCTGGAGAAGGGCGGCAAGGGTAAGACCGTTTATGCCGTAGGCGGCGACATCGAGTTCATCGCTATCAATTTCACCGACCCGAACACGGAGGTCGATGGCGAGCGGTCCTCGATGAAGACCAAGCATCCGATCTTTTCCGATCCGAACGTTCGCAAGGCGCTGGCTCTCCTGGTGGACCGCGAGTCCGTCAAGAAGGCGATCTACGGTCGCGCTGGACGCACCACGGCCAACTACCTCAACGGTCCCGAGAAGTTCGTCTCCAAGAACACCTCCTGGGAGTTCAACATCGAGAAGGCGTCGAAGATGCTGGACGACGCCGGCTGGAAGGTTGGCGCAGACGGCATCCGTGAGAAGGATGGAAAGAAATTCAAGCTCCTGTACCAGACCTCGACCAACGGTCCGCGCCAGAAGACTCAGGCCATCGTCAAGCAGGCCTGCCAGAAGGCTGGCATCGACGTCGAGCTGAAGTCGGTCGTTGCTTCGGTGTTCTTCTCGTCGGACGTTGCCAACAACGACACCTATCCCAAGTTTTACGCCGACATCGAGATGTTCCAGATCCCGATGACACAACCGGATCCGGCTTTGCATATGCGCCGCTACATCTCGGCCAATGTGGCAACCAAAGAGAACAAGTGGCAGGGCCCGAATTATCCCCGCTATGTCAACAAGGACTATGATGCGGCGATTGCCGCGGCCGAGACCGAGATCGACCTGGTCAAACGGGCGGCGCTTTACATCAAGTGCAACGACCTGTTGTGGCAGGACACCGTGTTCATTCCGGTGATGCACCGTCTTACGGTGGACGCCTGCGCCAACACGCTGAAGCCGGTCATCTCGGGCTGGGCCAATCGGACCGACAACATCCAGGATTGGTACCGGGAGGCATGATCGCGAGGGCATAGACGGGATTATTCCCCATGAGCCAGTATGTCCTGCGTCGCCTCCTGATCGCCATTCCGAGCTTGCTCGGCATCTCGGCGGTGCTGTTCTTCGTCCTGGCGCTCGCGCCCGGCGATCCCTTCTCGGAACTGGCGACCAATCCGAACGTGCCACCCGAAGTGCAGGCTGCACTTCGGGCCAGGTTCGGGCTCGATGATCCGATCTATCTGCGCTACCTGCACTGGCTATCCGCCATGGTGCACGGCGACTGGGGCTTCTCCTTCGTCAGCCGGATGAACGTCGACACGCTCATCCTGCAGCGCCTGCCGGCCACGCTCTACGTGATCGGTTCGGCACAGATCCTGGCGCTGCTGATCGCGATTCCCGTCGGCGTCTATGCGGCGACAAAGCCCTATTCGCTGTTCGACCAGGTCGCGAACACGCTCGCCTTCGTCGGTTTTTCGCTGCCGACCTTCTTCACGGGCATCCTGTTCATCCTGATCTTCTCGGTCACGCTGGACTGGTTGCCCTTCGTCTACACCACCGACATCAAGGCCACGGGCATCCACTACGTGCTCGAGATGATCCGGCAGGCGATCATGCCGGTCGCCGTGCTCGGCCTGTTCCAGGCGGCGTCGATGACGCGCTTCGTGCGCTCGGCGATGCTCGACGTGATCCGGCTCGATTACGTCACCACGGCGCGCGCCAAGGGGCTCGGGCAGGCCAAGGTCATCGTCAAGCATGTGATGCGCAACGCCATGATTCCGGTCGTCACGCTGATCGCGCTGCAGATGCCCGCGGTGTTCGGTGGCGCCATCGTCACCGAGCAGATCTTTCGCATTCCCGGCATCGGCTCGCTGCTGATCTCCTCCATTCTCTCCAATGACACCCCGGTCGTGATGGCCGTGACCTTTGTGTTCGCCTGTCTGGTGGTGCTCTTCAATCTCATCGCGGATGTGCTGTATGGCTGGCTTGACCCTCGCATCTCCCTCCGCTGAGCGGGGCGTCTACTCGCCCTGGCGCGAGACGTGGCGGCGCTACAGCCGCCACAAGCTCGCCGTCGTCAGCGCGATCCTGCTGCTCGTCCTGATTCTTGCTGTGGTGGTCGGCCCCTTCATCTGGCGGATCAAGATCAACGACATCGATATCGTGGCGGGCATGCAAGGGCCGTCGCTCGCGCATCCCTTCGGCACCGACGACCTCGGCCAGGACATCCTTGCGCGGATGATCTATGGCGGTCGTATCTCGCTTGCGGTCGGATTGGCCGCGATGCTGGTCTCGGTGTTCATCGGCACGCTGATCGGTGCGCTCGCCGGCATGTCCCGCGGCGCGCTCGGGCATGGTCTGATGTGGCTCACCGACCTCTTTCTGTCGCTGCCCCAACTGCCGCTGCTCCTGCTGCTGATCTATCTCTTCCGCGACGGGTTGAAGCAGATGTTCGGTCCCGAAGGCGGCATCTTCATCCTGATCGTCCTCGTCATCGGCGGCTTGCGCTGGATGCCGGTGGCGCGCCTCGTGCGCGCGCAGTTCCTGTCGATCCGCGAGAAGGAGTTCGTCGAGGCCGCGCGCGCGCTCGGTGCGAGCCCGGTGCGGCAGGTGGTGAAGCACATCCTGCCCAATGCGCTCGGTCCGGTGATCATCGCCGGCACCATCGACGTTGCCGCCGCGATCATCGCGGAATCGACGCTGTCCTTCCTGGGCCTCGGCTTTCCGCCGGATACCCCGACCTGGGGCCGGCTGCTGTACGATGCCAAGGATTTCCTCGACATCGGCCCGCACTGGGCCTTGTTCCCGGGCGGCGCGATCTTCATCGCGGTGGTCGCGATCAATTTCATCGGCGACGGTCTGCGTGACGCGCTCGATGCGCGACGGGTGATCTGATGGCGCCGCTGCTCGAGATCAAGGGTCTCAAGACCCACTTCTCCACCGACGACGGCATCCTGCAGGCCGTCGACGGCGTCGACATCACCATCAACAAGGGCGAGACGCTCTGCGTCGTCGGCGAGTCCGGCTGCGGCAAGACCGTCACCGCAATGTCGATTCTGAAGCTGATCGCGATGCCGCCGGGCCGCATTGCGGCGGGCGAAATCATCTTCGAGGGCCGCGATCTGGTGCCGCTGACGAGCAACCAGCTCGACGAGATCCGCGCCAAGGAGATCGGCTTCATCTTCCAGGAGCCGATGACCTCGCTCAATCCGGTGCTGACCGTCGGCGAGCAGATCGCCGAGAGCCTGCGTCGCCACGAGAACGTCACCAGGAAACAGGCGCTCGATCGCACCATCGAGATGCTGAAGCTGGTGCAGATCCCCAATGCCGAAGGCCGCGTGCACAATTATCCGCACCAGTTCTCCGGCGGCATGCGCCAGCGCGTGATGATCGCGATGGCGCTGGCCTGCAAGCCCAAGCTGATCATCGCCGACGAGCCGACCACTGCGCTCGACGTCACCATCCAGGCGCAGATCCTCGACCTGCTCCAGGACATGAAGGAGCGCTTCGGCATGGCGGTGATGCTGATCACCCATGCCATGGGCGTCGTCGCCGAGACGGCGCAGCGCGTCGTCGTGATGTATGCCGGCAAGGTGGTGGAGGAGGCCGATGTCGACGCGCTCTTCGCCGATCCGCGCCATCCCTATACGCAGGGCCTGATCCGCTCGATCCCGCGCATCGATCTCGACAGCGAGCACAAGACGCGCCTCGAGGCGATCGGTGGCTCGGTGCCGATCCTGATCAACCCGCCGGTCGGTTGCCGTTTTGCGCCGCGCTGCAAGTTTGCCATGGACGTCTGCACCGAGAAGGAGCCGCTGCTGCGCGAGATCGCACCCGGCCACCGCATGGCCTGCCATCTCGGAGATACACAGTTGGGAGGCGCGGCATGAGCGAGCCTCTGCTCCGCGTCAGCGGCCTGAAGAAATATTTCCCCGTGCTCGGCGGCCTATTGTCTCGCCAGGTCGGTACCGTCCATGCGGTCGACGGCGTGTCGTTCTCGGTCAATCGGGGCGAGACGCTCGGTCTCGTCGGCGAATCCGGTTGCGGCAAGTCGACGACCGGGCGCTGCGTGCTGCGCCTGATCGAGCCGACCGACGGCGAAGTCATGTTCGACGGCCAGGACATCGGCAAGCTCGGCGGCAACGATCTGCGCGCGATGCGGCGGAACATGCAGCTGGTCTTCCAGGATCCGTTCGCCTCGCTCAACCCGCGCATGACGGTCGGCTCCATTCTCGGCGAAGCTTTCACCATCCACAATCTCGCATCGAACGCCAGGGAGCGCGAAGAGCGCGTCGCGGGCCTGCTGGTCAAGGTCGGCCTCAAGGCCGAGCACATGCGGCGCTATCCGCATGAGTTCTCCGGCGGTCAACGCCAGCGCATCGTGATCGCGCGGGCGCTCGCGGTCGAACCCAAGCTGATCGTCTGCGATGAGCCGGTGTCAGCGCTCGACGTCTCGATCCAGGCGCAGGTCATCAACCTGCTGGAAGATCTCCAGGCCGAGTTGAACCTCACCTATCTCTTTGTCGCGCACGACCTCTCGGTGGTCGAGCACATTTCCGACCGCGTCGCCGTGATGTATCTCGGCCGCATCGTCGAGCTGGCGAAGGCGAGCGACCTCTATCGCAATCCGCAGCATCCCTACACCAAGGCGCTGCTTTCCGCCGTACCGGTGCCGGACCCCAAGCTCAAGCGCAACCGCATCCGCCTCAAGGGCGACGTGCCGAGCCCGATGAAGCCGCCGTCGGGCTGTCACTTTCACACCCGTTGCCCGATCGCCCAGCCGCGCTGTGCGGAAAGTGCGCCGGAACTGAAGGAAGGCGCGGGCGGACACTTCGTGGCGTGTCATCTGGCCTGAGTTGCGCGGTGCATAGGTCCTCGGAGGCCTTGATCCCAACGGACTGGCTGGCGTAGGGGGGGGGACACATGAGCCAGCTACAGGATGTGACTCTCGGCGCGGTCGATACGGACCGTGCGACGGACCGCGATGCGGCAGCGCGCCGGGCGCTGTGGGGATCAGCGCTCGGCTACGCCATGGACGGGTTCGACCTCCTCATCCTCGGCTTCATGCTGACGGCGATTTCGAAAGACCTTCATCTTACCCAGCCGCAGGCGGCCTCGCTGGTCACGGGGACCCTGGTCGGCGCGGTCGTCGGCGGCCTGGTCTTCGGCATGCTGTCGGACCGGCTTGGCCGCGTGCGGGTTCTGACCTGGAGCATCGTCCTGTTCGCGGTCTTCACCGGCCTGTGTGCGCTGGCGCAGGGCTATTGGGACCTGCTGGCCTACCGGGCCATTGCCGGCATCGGCCTCGGTGGCGAATTCGGCATCGGCATGGCGCTGGTGGCCGAGACCTGGCCCGCGAGCAAGCGCGCCCGGGCCACGTCCTATGTCGGGCTCGGCTGGCAGTTCGGCGTGCTTACGGCGGCGCTGGTGACGCCGGTGCTGTTGCCGATCATTGGCTGGCGCGGGATGTTTGCGCTCGGCGTGTTTCCGGCAGTGGTCGCTTACGTGATCCGGCGCAAGCTGCACGAGCCGGACGTCTTCATCGCGCACAAGGCGAAGGCAATGAAGACCGGTTCGTCACTTCGCGCGCTCGTGGCTGATGCGGGGACGACCCGGATCGGCATCGGAATGATCATTCTCTGCTCGGTGCAGAATTTTGGCTATTACGGCATCATGATCTGGCTGCCGAACTATCTCTCGACGCGGTTCGGCTATGGCCTGACCCAATCGGCGCTCTGGACGGCCGTTACCATCGCCGGCATGGCGCTCGGCATCTTCCTGTTCGGTCATGCGGCCGATCGTTTCGGCCGCCGTGTGGCGTTTCTGACCTACATGCTGGGCGCAGCCGTCATGGTGGTGGTCTATTCGCAGCTGACGACCGCCGGTGCGCTGCTGGTCGGCGGCGCCGTGATGGGCTTCTTCGTCAACGGCATGCTCGGCGGCTACGGCGCGCTGATGAGCGAGCTTTATCCGACCGCGGCGCGCGCGACGGCACAAAACGTGTTCTTCAACATCGGTCGGGCGGTGGCCGGCTTCGGACCGCTGGTCGTCGGCATCGTCAGTGCCGCGTACGGCTTCCCGACCGCAATCGCGGGTCTTGCGCTGCTCTATCTCATCGACATCGTGGCGCTGCTTACGCTGATCCCGGAGCGGCGCGGTGTCGATCTCGCCTGACGTCGCATGCGTTCACCGTTCGCGAAGCAGGCCATAGCCTGAAAGGGCCTGCCTGAACGTCTCCGGCGATGTGTGATGATGGGCCAGGAGGCCAGCCTCGCGCGCGCCGGCAACATTCGCCGCCAGATCGTCGACGAACAGGACGGTTTCCGGCCTCACCTTGAGCTCCGACAGACACAGACGGTAGCACTGCGGGTCGGGCTTCGCCGTCTTGAACTCGGCCGATGTGTAGATTTTGGAGCCGAACAGCGGCCGCAATTCCGGCAGCAACGTATCGATGTGATCGGCGACCAGCGTGGTATTGTTGGTCAGGATCGCAATATCGACGGTTCGGCGGAGCTGCCCGACAATCTCCAGCATCGCGCGATCGGCCCGCATCGAACAGCGTCGCGCCTCCACCCATTCGTCGAGCGACAGCGGATAGCCGATCCGTTCGCCGAAGCCCCGCAGATAATCGACGGCATCGAGCGCGCCGGAGTCTCCGAGCAGTTCGAAGCCGCTGTCCCAGATCGCCTGGTGAACGAATTCGTCGGTCGATCCGGCAAGCTTCGCCAGGCGCGCGACGCGCTTTCCCCTGTCGTAGTCGCAGAGGACGTTGTCCATATCGAACAGGACGAGCTTGATGTCACCAGGCACGGCCGCACTCTCGGATGGCCGAACTTCGGCCGTGACCGGAGTCATATCCGGTCGAAGCGCAGGCGACAAACCCGGACGTTGGCGTCGCTCACGGCCGCGATGTCCGACGCCGGGCCAGTTGGTGAAGCACCGTGTCGATGGCCGGAACGGCTCCGGTTTCGCGCAGCCATTGGTCCGCCTGCTCCCTGAGCTCGCCCGGCGTCAGTCCGAATTTTCGGCGGAACGCCCGTATGAACGTCGAGTCGCTGCTGAAACGCATCCCGATGGCGAGGTCGATCAGCCGCCCGTCCTGTGCGGACGGCGAGATCAGTTGCCGGAAGGCCAGATTGAGCCGCTGCTCCCTGATGTAATGTGCCAGCCCGCCATCGGCCTCGAACAGCCGGTAGAGGGTTGCCCGCGAGATCTGGAAATGGCGGCAAAGCTCCGCGGTGGAGAGTGCGTCGGTATCGAGACCATGCGCGATGTGGCGTTTGATCATCGCGAGATACAGATGCCGCTCGGCCCGTTCGACGCCGGCGACGATGTCGGCCGTACCGCCGGCGGCCGCGGCCATGAGATCGGCGATTGCCTCGACCGTGGTCTCGGCATTGCCGGCCTCGGGTTCGGGGGGCAGTTCAAGCGCCGCAAAATGGTTGGCGAGCAGGCGCGCATGCGGGTGATCTGACGGCAGCAAGATGGCCGTCGCGGAATCCGGATGTGCGAGCCGCGGCGCGAGCATGGCACGCTGCAGGATGATCGCAATCACATGGGTGCGGTCGGCGCCGCCGCGAAACACCGTTCGGTTCGGCTGCGCCATGTCGAGCAGGCAGATGTCGCCCGGCCCCAACGTCACCCCGCGCGGACCCGAGCTAAACCGCATCTCGCCTTTGACGCAGAGCGTAATCTGGAAATGGTCCATCGCGCCGCGGGCGACGTGTGCGGGCGTCCGGTCGTATTCCAGATCGGTCGAACGCGTATCGACCAGCAACGCATTGCGGGTCATCATCGTCAAGCTGGTGACATGGAAATCGTCATCCGCCGTGAGCGGAATCACGTCGCAGATGTCGGCCGTCATCGCGCGCAATTGTGCAAGCGCAAATGCCCCGCGCCCCGGGGTGTCCGCCAGCATGTTCTCGTTCAAGGCCGTGCCGTCCCCATCATCGCGCGATGAGGCAGAACCGCATGGGACCCGAATTTCGCGGATCGGCAGCACAGCAACATCATTTCATCATGTAAACACCCTGAATTCGGCGCGCAAGCAACGACAAGCACAGTCGCCGATCGGTGTCGGCGGACGCCACGTGGAATCAGCATCGCTGTGCCATCTATGCATCAGTGCATGCCGAAATCAGCGGCTGAGACACTGGGCACATCGCGGAAATCGCCGGTCTGCTACGAGCCGATGAAATCCCAACCTTGCCGCGCGGTCGCTTGCGGCCAGTTCGCGTCCGAGGCCCTTCATGACAACGAGATTCCGTCTCCCGCTTTGCCTATTGATTGGGCGGACGATCTCGCCGTATGCCGTTGGCCGGCCCGTGGCGCTTGTCGGCCTTGCAGTTTGGGCGATGGCGCTTGGCTTGCCCCAGGCGGGGCGTGCGGCGACGCTGATGGTGACTTCCACAGCCGACAGCGGCGCCGGCAGCTTGCGCGCCGCCATCATCAGCGCCGCGAGTGGCGACACGATCCAATTCCAGGTCGGTGGCACGATCACGCTCCAGAGCGAACTGCCGGTCATCACCAAGAACATCGCCATCGACGGCAACGGCAACAACCCGACCATCAGCGGCGCCGGCACCTATCGCCCGTTCTTCATCGGCGATGCTGGCACCACCGGCTCGACCTATTCGGTCACCTTGAAGAACCTGACCATCGCCAACGCAGTGGCGCAGGGCGGAGCCGGTTTAGGCTCCGGTGCTGGCGCCGGTCTCGGCGGCGCGGCGTTCGTCTCCAGCAACGGCGCGCTGACGCTGTCGAATGTCGCCGTCTCGAACACGCAGGCCAAGGGTGGCAGCGTTGTGGACAATATCGGAGAAATGAGCGGCGGCGGCGGCATGGGCGGCAAGTCCTACCCTCTTACTCCGACTGGCGGCGGCGGACTGTTCGTCGGCTCGGACGCTCCGGGCACGGGTAACGGCGGCGGACCCAATGGCGGTGTTGGTAACAATGTCGCCAATGGGCCGGCGACCGGCGGTGCCGGAGGTTTTGCCAGCGGCGGTGGCGGGGCCTCGTCGAACGGAGGACCCGTCGTCGGGGGCGCGGGCGGATTTGGCGGTGGCGGGGGCGGTGCCAATGCCGGCGGAGCAACAACGGGCGGCTCAGGCGGTTATGGTGGCGGCGGCGGCTCCGCTAACGGCACGTCGACTTCGGTCGGTGGTGTCGGCGGCTTCGGAGGAGGCGGTGGTAGCGGCATGACTGCGGCCGGCGTCGGCGGCTTCGGCGCCGGCAATGGCGTCAGCGGATACAACGCCGGCGGCGGCGGCCTCGGCGCCGGTGGGGCGATCTTCGTGCAGAGCGGCGGATCGGTCACCGTTCAGGGCGACCTGTCGCAGACGGCAGGCAGCGCCTCGGGCGGGGCAGGCTACAATGGCGGGACCAACGGTTCGGCCTTCGGCTCCGGCATCTTCTTCCAGGGCACGAGCGGCACCGCCAGCATTCTCGACTTCGGTTCCGGCACCCAGTCCATTGCCAATGGCATCGCCGATTACACCGGCTCCGGCGGCACTAATCCGGGCGGCGGTACGAATGTGGCCGACCAGGGCGGCAGCGTCGCGATCACCAAGAGCAATGGCGGCACGCTAACTCTGTCGAGTGCCAACACCTATAGCGGCGGCACTACCATCAACGAGGGCTCGACATTGGTTGTTGGCAACGCCCAGGCGCTCGGTACCGGCACCTTGACGCTCAATGGCGGCGCGACCGGTGTCACAGTTACTTTCAATGGCAGCTACACGATTGCCAACAACATCGCCGCGACTGGCGATCCCATCTACAACGTCATCACTGGCAGCACTGTCAACCTGACGGGCGTGCTCTCCGGCTCGGGCGACGTCGTCGTCAACGAGGCGGGCGGCTACGCCGGAACGCTGATCCTCTCCGGCGTCAACACCTATACTGGTCCAACCACCGTGGACGCCGGCACTCTGCAAGCCGGCTCGACCAGCGCTTTTGGCAATAACTCCTCGGTCACGGTCGCAAGCGGTGCGCTGCTCGATCTCGCCGGTTTCTCCAACGCGATCGGCTCGCTCGCCGGTGCCGGCACCGTCACCAACAGCGGCGGCGCGGCCACGCTGACGGCGGGCGGCGATACCACCTCAACGGTCTTTTCCGGAACGATCCAGGACGGCGCGGGATCGATTGCATTGACCAAGGCCGGCACCGGCCTCTTGCTGCTCTCCGGCAGCAATACTTACAGTGGCGCGACCATCGTCAGCGGCGGAACGTTGCAGGTCGACGGATCGATTGCATCATCCAGCCTGACCACCGTCCAATCGGGAGCGGCACTCAGCGGCAGCGGCACGGTCGGATCTGCCGTTATCGAGAACGGAGCCATCTTCGCACCGGGCAACGGCAACGCGGGGACGGCGATGACTGTGAGCGGCAATCTCGCCTTCCACTCCGGCGCGGTCTATCTGGTTCAGGTCACTCCTTCGGCGGCCTCGTTCGCGGCTGTCACCGGCACGGCGACGCTCGGCGGTGCGACCGTAGATGCCGTTTTCGCAAGCGGCAGTTACATCTCCAGGCGCTACACAATCCTGACCGCGAGTGGCGGGGTCAACGGCACGTTTGGCTCGCTGGTTACAGCCGGCCTGCCGGGCAACATCAGAAGCGTGGGTCTGAGCTATGATACCAACGACGTCTATCTCGATCTGGCCCTGAACTTTGCCATTCCGTCCGACCTCAACGGCAACCAGCAGCGCGTCGGCAACGCGCTGACGAATTTCTTCAACGCCAATGGCGGGATCGCCGCGGTCTACGGTACGCTGACGCCGGCCGGCCTGACGCAAGTTTCCGGCGAACCCGGAACCGGCTCACAGCAGACCAGCTTCAACGCCATGAGCCAGTTCGTGGGCTTGCTGACCGATCCGATTTCGCAACGGGATGGCGGACCGGGGGCGGCGAGCGGTGCGGCCGGTTTTGCCGAGGAGGATCGGGCCAGCGCCTATGCAGCACGCAGGCGCACCGATGCATTTGCCATGGTCACGAAGGCGCCGCCGCAGGCATTCGCACCGCGCTGGAGTGTATGGGCCGCGGGCTTTGGCGGCTCGCAATCCACGATGGGCAATGCGGCGACCGGTTCGAACGACTCGACCAGCCACGTGTTTGGGACCGCCGCCGGGGCCGATTACCGGTTCTCGGCAGATACGCTCGCCGGCTTTGCGCTGGCCGGCGGCGGGACCAATTTCAGCGTCGCAAACGGTCTCGGCTCGGGCCGCTCCGACCTGTTTCAGGTCGGCGCCTATCTGCGTCACACCAATGGTCCGGCCTACATCTCTGCTGCGCTCGCTTATGGCTGGCAGAACATCACCACCGATCGCACAGTGACCATCGCCGGCGCCGATCGCCTGCGGGCCGCGTTCGACGCCAACGCGTATTCCGGTCGCCTCGAAGGTGGCTATCGCTTCGTTGCGCCCTGGATCGGGGGCATCGGCCTCACGCCCTATGCTGCCGCGCAGTTCACGACGTTCG
Organism: Bradyrhizobium sp. CCGUVB14; assembly: GCF_024199935.1. Classification (NCBI taxonomy): domain Bacteria; kingdom Pseudomonadati; phylum Pseudomonadota; class Alphaproteobacteria; order Hyphomicrobiales; family Nitrobacteraceae; genus Bradyrhizobium; species Bradyrhizobium sp. CCGUVB14. The sequence goes on along the minus strand of NZ_JANADS010000001.1, from coordinate 9,191,599 downwards.
ATCTGCCGGCCTATGCCGAGCAGGTCGTCTCCGGTTCGTCTGCCTTTGCGCTGAGCTATGCCGCGAGGAGCGTGACTGACACGCGCAGCGAGCTTGGCCTGCGCAGCGACAAATCCTTCGCAGTCCAGAACGGTGTTCTGACGCTGCGCGGCCGCGCCGCCTGGGCGCATGATTTCAATCCGGATCGTTCGATCGTCGCCACTTTCCAGGCGTTGCCGGGCGCAAGCTTGGTCGTCAACGGTGCCGCACAGGCACGCGACTCGGCGCTCACCTCCGCATCGCTCGAGATGAAATGGCTGAACGGCTGGTCGGCAGCGGCGACCTTCGAAGGCGAATTCTCGAACGTCACGCGCAGCTATGCGGGGAAGGGCAGCGTGCGCTACGCTTGGTGAGCGGTCAGTTTCCTCCCGCGCTCTGCATCGGCCAGGCACGACCTGACCCGACATCTCCAGCCGGTCGCCGCCGTGGCGCTGTAGAGCGAGCGGTCGGCGGCACCACCGCTTTGCAATCCGTCGCGGTCTGGGACTGAAGCTCCGTCGACAAGGGTGGCATGTGTTGCGCCTGAGGAGCAACCGATCCCGTCACGCGGTCTTCGCGGGCCAGGGGACAACCTGTCCCGACATCACCAGCCGGTCACGGCCGCTGTCCTTGGCGGCGTAGAGTGCGCGGTCGGCGGCAGCGACCAGCGTGCTTGAGTCCGTGGCCTGGGATGGCAGGCTCGTCGCGGCGCCGACGCTGACAGTCACCAGGCGGGAAGGTGGATTTTGCGCGTGCAGCATGGCGAGATCGCGCAGCGCCTGGCGAATCCCTTCGCCGACCTCGGCGCAGCCCTCCGGACCGGTGTTCGGCAACAGCACGGCGAACTCCTCGCCGCCGTAGCGCGCCGCGAGGTCGGCAGGACGCCTGGCGGTGGTGGATAGAATCCGGCCCAGCGCGCGCAGGCATCCGTCGCCTGCCAGATGTCCGTAATGGTCATTGAACTTCTTGAAATGGTCGACGTCGATCAGCAGGAGCGAGAGCTGCGTGCCGTCGCGCCGGCTACGCGCCCACTCCTCGGCGAGGCGTTCGTCGAATGCGCGCCGGTTGGCGAGGCCGGTGAGAGCGTCGGTGGTCGCAAGCGAGGCGAGCTTGTCCTGAAGGTCCTTCTGCTCAGTGATGTCGCGCATGACAGCGACGACGCCGTCGATCTCGCCACTGTCCGACCCCAGGGTCACGTGCAGCGCCGCTTCGGCCCAGATCTCGCCCTTGTCGCGGTGACGCTGGCGATAGACGAACCGCGCCTCCTCGGCTTCGCCGTTTTTCAGCGCGGCAATGACCTGCTCGACCCGTTCCATGTCATCGGGATGAATGCCGGACAGGGCCGATGTGTCCAGCAGTTCCTCGGCCGACCAGCCCGTGATGCGCACGCATGAGGGAGAAACGTAGAGCAGCCGGTTATCGAGTCCGATCCGGGTCACCATGTCGCTGGATTGCTCGGCCAGCAGGCGGAAATTGGCTTCCTTGGCGACCAGGACCTGCGCCATGCGCTGCCGTTGCAACAACTGACGGACCAGATAGAAGCCGATCACGGCGATCAGCAGCACAAGACCGAGGACGAAGATCATGCGCGCGGCCGCGGCGTGGCGCCACGGAGCCAGCACGTCGTCCTGCGATTTGCTCGCCAGCACCATCAGTGGATAGTGGCTGCTGCGTTGGTAATAGCTCAGCCGCTGCACGCCATCGAGCGGCGACGTGAAGTAATAGACTGCCGCGGCGGGACGGCTTTCCCAGTCTCTGAACAAGGGTGAATTGGACAGATCCCGTCCGACGAAAGTTTCGCTCTCGTCATGGGTCCGCGCCAGCATGATGCCGGTGTTGTTGAGCAGCGATGCGGAGCCATTCGGCCCGAAGTCGAATCGCTCGTAGAATTTTGCGAAATAGGCGACGTCGATCGTGAGCAGGGCGACGCCGGCAAAGCTACCGTCGGGATGGTCGATCCGGCGCGACGCCGTGATGATCCACTGGCCGCCGGCGCGGCTCCTGATGGGGCGCCCGATCAGCGTGCCCTTGTCCGGGGAGGCGCGATGCTGCTGGAAATATTCGCGATCGCTGTTGTTGAGCCCGGAGAAGTCGATGTGCTCGGTCGTGGCCAGCCAGCGGCCGGTCTCGTCATAGACGAAGATGCCGCGGATGCGGTCCGATGATTTGCGGGTCGGCAGATAGGTCTGGAGCTTCGAAATTGTGTCCGGGCCCAATCCGTCGAGCTCGAGCCGGTGGACCAGCCCGACCAGGATCGTATCGGCGAGCTCGAACGTGTCGTCGGCGTGCTGGACCAGCGAATGCGCCAGATTGGCAACGTCGATTTCGGCGCTTCTGAGCTCCGCATTGCGCGTTTCCCATTCGCGCCAGACGCTCAAGCCCAGGATCGTCACGCAGATCAGGGCAACGAACCCCGCCGCCCAGAGCGGAAGGTGCGTTTTGCCGAGTTCGCGGCTCGGGGCCATCGGGTCTGCTCCAATTCGGCGCAAACCTCTCACTTTGGTCTTAACGGCTTGTTGCAAGAACCGTGATGATTGCGCGGGGCCGTGGTCAATCGGCGGGGATAGTCGGCGTTTTAATCAACGCGCGTCGGTGGATGTTAACCACGTTGCCGCGGCGGGACGGTCTGCCTCGCGTTCATCGCATCACCCGTCGAGGGTAAACCCGACTCGCAGCGTCACCTGGTAGTGACGCACGGCGCCGTTCTCGATGTGGCCGCGCGTCTGTACCACCTCGAACCATTTCATCTCGCGCACGGTCTTGGACGCGCGGCTGATCGCGTTCTTGATCGCGTCCTCGATCGAGCTCTCGGACGATCCAACCAGTTCCAGGATCTTGTAGACATGATCCTTCTCGGCTGCGGGCATGGCGGGCCTCCCTAGCTTGCGCTGCACCACGATCTCCGCGTGGCGTTCATCTGAACGGGCAGCCTGCCCTTCCGGTTCCATGGTCCGCCATGGCCCCGCGGATGCGGGCTATTCGAGCGCGCCTGCCGGTGCGCCGAGTTCGGCAGCGGTAACCGGCGGCGCATCGCGCCACATCATCCGCAGCAGCATTGCCAGCAGGACCATCAGTGCGGCACCGGCGATCGCCGGCTTGAAGTGCTCGTCGAAGCTGGAGGCGAGGTTCGTCGATTGCAGCAAGCCGTAGGCGCCGGCCAGCATGATGAGAGCGTACATCATGCTGCGCTCGCGCGGGTTCGCCACTTTGGGGAGATATGGAAGGACCAGTGCCAGACCAATCCCGGCGATGGGCAGGTCGTAATCATAGGCGTAGGGGCTGATCATCACGGAGACCAGCGCGGCGATGCCGAGCGTGAACGAAGGAGGCATCCGGCGAGCGATGCCAAGTGCGACGGCACTGAGCGCAAGGCCGGCTATGGCGATCTGGCCCCAGAACGCGCCACTTGCCGGGACGCCGAAATTGTACAACGCCGCGTAGCTGGAGATCATGCGGAACAGGGGGTACGAGCCCTGCTCCAGAAAGCTCGCCGACTCCCTGATCGCACCGAGCCAGGCGAGCCAGATCTGCGGCCCGAAGGCCAGCGTGCACGCAAGCGAGCTCACGAGCACGAGCGCGGCTGCGACGGCGATCGTCGCCCACTGTCGCGTCGCCAGCAGATAGAGGCCGATGGCGACGGCGAGATGCGGCTTGATGACCATGGCGCCGAGCGCGAGGCCCGCGAGCACCTGGCGCCTCTCGGCATGGACGCAGATGAGCCCGATCAGCGCACCCGTGAGCAATCCATTTTGCCCGCAGCCGATCGTGATCGCGATCGCCGGAAACAGGATGACGAGGACTTGGGCAAAGTATTCTCCGGCGAGCTTGCGCAGTGTCATCAAGTAAGCCGCGAGCGTCGTGCCGGTGAACAAGGCGTAGGCGGCCCAGGTCGGAAGGAAGGCGAGCGGGGCGAGCAGCAGGTCGAACTGGGGCGGGTACGTCCAGGGCATGAAGCCGCTCGCGCCGCCCGACAGGCTCGCCTGCATCTTCATGAACAATGAGAACTGGTAGGTCAGGTCGAGATCGCCGAGCCAGATCCGCTGTGCGACGAGATGAAACGCCGCGAAATCGGGCACCTGCTGGTCGTGCCAGAAACCCCACCGGACAAACCAGTAGATCTTGAGAACAAGGATTGCCGCCAGTGCCGCGACGACGACGCGCACATAGAGCGTGCGTTTCGACGGCGACGATCGAACAGACTCCAGCGTTTCGGCAAGCATGGGGATGAAGCGACCTGGCCCGAATATGATGGTGGATCGAAGACCGCGACGTGCCACGGAACTTTGCGGCTGAGCTTGCCGGCTCTGGCTTAACGGACGGTAACGGACCGTTCACGGTTCCCCGGATTCGTGGCGAGCGGGGAACTAAGGCCCCCGGGCGCTCATCGTCGTTAACGAAATGCTGACGCAACGGGTCGGCTACGGCCCGGCGGAAATGCGGGATTAAACTCTTGATCGTATCGAATGCGATGGGCTCGGCGTGGCCCGCGGGGAGAGCTTTGTGACCATTGCCGTGAATCATTGCGATGGCCTGGAGCGGTCAGCTCGGCAATCGTCTGCGGCTTCCGGCGCGGGGCGGTGGACCCGTCCTTCGACCGTCGCCGTGCTGCTTTGGTCGGCGCTGTTTGCGGCGGAGCTCGCCGCGATGGTGGCGCTGTGCGACTTCAGGCTCATCTTCGCTCTGGACGACGCCTACATCCATCTCGCGGTTGCCGACCAAATCCTCTCCGGCGGATATGGCGTCAACGCCGGCGAATTTTCATCGCCAAGCTCCTCGATCATCTGGCCTTATATTCTCGCGCTGACCGAGGCCATCTATCTCGGCCCGTTCGGCCCGCTGCTGATCAACGCTGCCACCGCCTGTGCGACAGTGTTTGCGCTTCTGCGTGCGCTGGAGGCGAACGGGTTGTTCGACGACGCCAATGATCGCGCGTTCGGCTATCTGATCGCATTGCTCCTGATCTTTAACGTTAGCGCAATCGCGCTGCCGATGACCGGCATGGAGCACAGCGCTCACGTGTGGGCCTCCGTCGTGACCTTTCTCGGTCTCGCCGCGGCGGCGCGCGGATTCGCGCCGACGCCGCTCCACTTCATCGCGCTGGTGCTGCTTCCCCTGATCCGCTTCGAAGGTATTGCCCTTGCCTGTGCGGCCATTGTCGGCTTCGCGCTGCTCGGCCACCGGCGCTTTGCCGGCGGCGCCGCGCTCGTCGTCATCGTCAGCCTGTCCGGCTATTTTGCATTGATGGCCTCGCGCGGCCTGCCGCTGCTGCCGAGTTCGGTGCTGCTGAAGGGCTATCTCGCAAATCTCGATGGCGAATCCACGAGCAATCTGCCTGCCGTCGTCAAGAACATGCTGCGGAGCATCAGCAGCTCCTATGGCCTGCGGCTCATCATGCTCGGTCTTGCGCTTGCCGGTTGCGCCTCCTGGCTGCGTGCCGATCGCAAGGCGGTGATCGTCTGTCTGACCGTTCTCGCTGCCATCGCTGCTCATCTGGTGTTCGGCCAATATGGCTGGTTCAACCGCTATGAGGTCTACATCATGGCGCTTGCTGTGGCCGCGTTGCTTTGGAGCGTCGCGCAGGTCTGGCCGCGTCCGCCTGCGTTGCAATGGTCGCTCACGAAGATCGTGCTGGTGCTTGGGCTTGGCATTGCAGCGATGCCCTACGTGACGACGGCGCTGGTCACGCCGATCGCGGCCAGCGATATCTACGAGCAGCAACACCAGCTGGCTCGCTTCGCCAAATCGTTCTACCGGCATCCGGTCGCGGTCAACGATCTTGGCATGGTCGCCTACCGCAATCCCAACTACACGCTGGATCTCTGGGGCCTTGGCTCGGAACAGGTGCGGAAGGCCAGGACCGCGGGGCAGTATGGACCTGCGGAAATGGCAGCTCTCGCGAGCGATCACGGCGTCGGCCTGGTGATGATCTACGACGCCTGGTTTCCGAAAGGTGTGCCATCGACCTGGACAAAGGTGGCCGTGTTGCGAACCACGACCGTGATCCTGTCGCAACGAGACGTTGCCTTCTACCGTACGCCGTTGGCAGACGCGGCAGAGGTGACTTCAGCGCTCGAGGCATTCAAGGCGACTATTCCGCCGCGGGACAGGCTCGACATCATCGCGCCGTAACTCCGCATCGCGCATCAAGCGCAAGACCAACGCCACGCAACGCGATCGGTGCGTGAGGCCGTCCGCTACGGATCCAGCTCCGTATCCCAGTAGAGATAGTCCAGCCAGCTGTCGTGCAGATAGTTCGGCGGGAACAGCCGGCCGTTGCGGTGGAGCTGGTGCACGGTCGGGGCGAACGCACTCTGGCGCGGAAACATTTTTGCCTGCGCGGGCGTGAGATTGCCTTTGCGCAAATTACACGGCGAGCACGCCGCCACCACGTTCTCCCAGGTGGTCTGGCCGCCTTTGCTGCGCGGGATGATGTGATCGAAGGTGAGGTCTTCCGGCGAGCCGCAATATTGGCAGGCGAAACGATCGCGCAGGAAGACGTTGAACCGGGTGAAGGCGGGGTGGGTGGTCGGCTTGACGAAGGATTTGAGCGAGACCACGCTCGGTAGCTGCATTTGCAGCGTGGGACTGTGAACCGCCTGATCGTAATGCGCTACGATGTTGACGCGATCGAGAAACACCGCCTTGATCGCGTCCTGCCACGACCACAGAGACAGTGGGTAGTAACTCAGCGGCCGAAAGTCCGCGTTGAGGACCAGCACCGGCCAACTGCCTTGCGAGACATGTGCGTTCAAGTAACGCTCCCGGCCTCCAATATACGCTGCGAAGCAGCATGTATTGACATACTACATGCAGCGTGACGGGATTGTGAAGCCCGTTGAGCGACTTATTCAGGTGCAAGCAATACGGCGGCGGGGTGGCAAACGCTCAAAAACGCCGCGATTTGGGGAGGGGCGATGCGAGGCTGGTTCGCCACGCTGCTCGCGGCCGTGCTCGGCACGGCGCCGATTGGCTCCGCCGCGGCTGAGGATTATCCGACGCGCCCCATCACCATGATCGTGCCGTTCCCGGCCGGTGGGGCGACCGACACGTTGGCGCGGTTCCTCGGCGAGCGCTTGAACATCGTGCTGAAACAGCCGGTCGTGATCGAGAATGTCGGCGGTGCGGCCGGCTCGCTCGGTGTCGGTCGTGCGGTGCGCGCCAGCCCCGACGGCTACACGCTGTCGATCGGAACCTCGACCACGCACATGCTGACCGGCGGGCTCTACGCGCTGCCGTTCGATCTGCTGCGCGACCTCGATCCGGTGATCCTGATCGGCAGCGAGCCGCTGCTGATCGTCGGGCGCAAGGATCTGCCGGCGGATGATCTCAGACAATTGATCGCGTGGCTGAAGGCCAATCCGGACAAGGCGTCGGTCGGCATCGCCGGCGTCGGCGCCACCGGTCATCTCGCCGGCATTGCGTTCCAGAAGGAGACCGGCACGAAATTCCAATTCGTGCCCTACCGCGGCAACGGACCCGCGATGCAGGACCTCGTCGCCGGCCAGATCGACGCGATGATCGAGCCGGCCTCGAACTTCAAGGCGCTGGTCGGCGCCGGCAGCATCAAGACCTTCGCGGTCACCAGCAAGGCGCGCTCTCCATCCTGGCCGAACATTCCAACCGCGGATGAAGCAGGTCTGTCAGGCTACTCCGCTTCGCTGTGGTACGGTTTGTGGGTGCCGAAGGGCACGTCGAAGGACATCACCGCAAGGCTCAATGCCGCCATGGTGCAGATCCTGGCGAGCCCGCAGCTGAAGCAGCGCTTTGCCGAACTCGGCATCCAGGTCTCGCCGCTCGTGCAGCAGTCGCCGGACGCGCTGCGCGCCTACCAGAAGGAGGAGGCGGACCGCTGGTGGCCGATCATCAAGGCGTCGGGGATCAAGGTGGAGTAGGGGGACTACTCCCGCACCCGTTCCAGCTTCTGCAGGCAACGCGTCGCGCGCACGACGGCCGGCATCTCCTCGTCCGGAAAGCTCGTCTTCCAGTCGGTGACGCCGACTTCGCCGACATAGATGTCACCCTTCGAATCCAGCGCGATGCCATGGGGTGCCAGAAACTTGCCGCTGGCGACACCCGGGCCGCCCTCGCCGCCGAGCCGCGCGATGCGCTTTCCAGTGGCGTCCACGATCGACAGGCGCGGACCAAGATTGGGCACCTTGCGGTTGACGGCCAGGCCGGGGCCGAGCTCGCCGATGACGAAGGTCGGGTTCTTGCCCCCGCCGCAACAGCACAGCGCGCAAGGGCGGTGCAGATTATTCCACTGCGTCTCGTATTTGCCCTCGCCGTTGAACACCTGCACGCGATGATTCTCGCGATCGGCGACGTAGACCCAGCCATCGGCGTCGGTGGCGATGTTGTGCACGATGTTGAACTGGCCGGGATCGGTGCCGGGTTCGCCCCAGCTTTTGATGAGCTTGCCGTCGGGCGTGTATTTGTGCACGCGCGCATTGCCATAGCCGTCGGAGACGTAGATCTCGCCCTTCGGCGACAACGCCGTGTGGGTGCAGCGGTGGAACGGCTCACCGCTCATGAAGGGGGTCGCCTTCGCCGGGATGCCGATCGTCAGCAGCACCTTGCCGTCGGTCGTGCATTTGCGCACGGTGTGGTCGCCGTCATCGGTGCAGTAGAGATTATCGTCGGCGTCGATGTGCAGGCCGTGGGCACGGGAGAACAGGCCCTCGCCAAAACTGCGCAGGAAATTGCCCTCGCGGTCCAGCACGACCATCGGATGCTCACCGCGGTTGAAGACGTAGACCCGGTCCTTGCTGTCGATCGCCACGGACGCGACGTCGGTCAGCTGCCAGCCGTCCGGAAGCTTTGCGAAATTTTCGACGACACGATAGCGGTGCTCGCCGGCACCGAGAATGGCTGGCATTGGTATTCTCCTTCATTCGCTGCCGTGGGGCTACACTGTCTCCGCGTCGATGCGAGGCTCAAGCGGCGTCCACCCCGCGTGGCAAGATCCCTTCCTCGATCGCCTTGATCTGCAGTGCGAGGAATTTCGAGTTGATCCGGCATTGCGCGAGACTGCCGGCGATGAACCACAGGCCGGGCTGCCCGGTGCGCGCATACATGTTGCGCAGCTCAAAGCCGTCGCCAAAGCCCCAGACCGGGCCGACGCGGTCGGCGACGGCGTCGCCGAACAGCTTTCGCACGAGGTATTCCTGCGGCTTGTAGCCGGTCGAGAGCACAATGAGATCGGCGGTGATGGCCGTGCCATCCTTCATCTGCGCGCCATCGGCCGTGAAGCTGTCGATGTCCTCGAATTGCGTCAGCTCGATCGCGCCGTCGACGATGAGGTTGGAGCAGCCGACGTTGAAATAATAGCCGCCGCCACGGGTCAGGTACTTGAACTGCCATCCGGTGCCGGCCTCGCCGAAGTCGAGCTTGAAGCCGACCCGGCGGAGGCCGTCGAGCAGCTCCTTGTCGAGCTCCTTCGACTGCTCCGTCAGCATCACATGGGTCTTCTTCGCAAGCGGTGTCGGCATCGAGGTCGCGATCAGATCGTTGTCCTCGAGCGTGCCCTCATTGTAGGTCGCGTAAGCGAGCTGCGCCGACGGCTCGATGTTGGTGACCAGCGTCGGCGACCGCTGCACCAGCGTCACCGCGGCGCCGCTGGAATAGAGGTCCTGCGCGATATCGTGGCCGCTGTTGCCGGTGCCGATGACGATGGCGCGTTGGCCCTGCCAGTTCTCGCCGTCCTCGTAGCGGCTGGAATGCAGCAGCGTGCCCTTGAAACGATCGAGGGTTGGAATATCCGGCACGTTGGCGATGCCGCTGACGCCGGTCCCCATCACCACATGACGCGGATGCATGGTGCGCTTGCTGCCGTCGGCGCGGCGCAACGTCACCGTCCAGCGGCCTGCGGCTTCGTCGTAGGCGCCGCCTTCGAACTCGGTGCCGGTCCAGAAGTTCAGCTCCATGGCATCGACGTATGCCTCGAACCAGTTCGCGAGCTTGTCCTTGGGGATATAGGTCGGCCAGCTCGGCGGGAACAGCATGTAGGGCATGTGATTGACCTGCACCTGGTTGTGCAGGGTGAGCGCGTGATAGCGTTTGCGCCAATTATCGCCGATGCGTGTTTCGCGATCGACGATCAGCGTATCGATCTGCAACTGCTTCAGCCGTGCGGCAATCGCCAAGCCAGCCTGACCGCCGCCGACCACCAGCACGGTGGGATCTCGGTCGGAATAGTCGCGCGAGGCGTTGCGCAGGTCGAGCCAGTTCGGCCCTCGGAAGTCGCGCGAATAGGCTTGTCCCCGCGGACGCGAGGTGCCGAGCTGCTCCTCAAAGCCCTTGAGCTCCTCGAGCGCGGTCAGCAGCGTCCACGCTTTCAGACGATCGCCGTCGGCGGTGTCGGGCACGAGCCGCACGATGCCGCTGCCGCGGCCGAGCGCGGTTTCGAAACGAAAGATCGCCTCGATATTGTTGGTGCCGGCCCGTGTCACCCAGCGTGGCGCCGCGCGGTTCGGGGCGATCTTGAAGTTGGACGGTGACGCGTTGGGCGCGCGTGCAGTCAGTTCTTGTGCGACCTCATCGCGGCCGGCGATGGTTTGCAGGTTCCAGCTCAGCGCCAACACGTCACGCCAGAAGCACGCGGCAACGAACAGGCGGTCGAGTGCAGCAGGATCGGGTCTGGCAAGCGCGCGCTCGAACCCGTCCAGCCAGGCCTGCGCGGAGACGGAAATATCCTTCGTCTTATCCAGCATGCGCGACCTCGTGCCGTCTTCGCGGCGTTTCCTCTGAGGTCGAACGCTATACTGGATCAGGCGACGTCAAAAGCGCTTTACCCGAGCAGCGAGAGCATGTGGCCCTGCTCAGGCGGAATGCGCCCTTTGAGCGTGTCGAGGTAGACCCGCTGCACCGCCTCGGGCCCGCGGCTTTCGATGACGGTCAGGCGCGTGTCGAGCGTCGGTGCAAAGCCGGACCAAGCCCGGCCAAAGCGTTGCTCGATGCCACCGGGGCCCCAGTCCTTGGCGCGCTTGCGGATCGTGTCGGGCGCGGAGAACCAGCGCGGCTTTGCGCCGGGCAACGCGGCTTCGTCGGCATCGGTGGCGCGATGCGTCAATCCGACCCGCATCGAGCATTTCATCTGGTCACCGAAATGCCGGTGCAGTTCGGCGCGCAATGCGCTGTTGCCGGCCATGTCGATGAAGGCGACCGGCGTGTCTGAGGGAAGCGACGCCACGCGATCATAGGTGACGATCTCGTCATAGCAACCGAGCGAGGTGACGAAACCGGTATTGCCGGCCGAGGTCAGGCCGATCACCTTGCGGCCGCGCGTATGCAGGAGATGGCCGAGCCCGAACGCTGTCTTGCTCGATGCGCTCGAGAGCAGCACGGTGCGGGCACCGAAATCGTCGTTTTCAGTCAGGAAGTCATCGACCAGGAACGATAGCATGAACAGCGGCCGCAGCAACGCCTGGTAGTCGCCCTGCCGTCCGGCATAGGCGGGATCGCCACTGACGCGCGCATAGGCGTTGTAGACGGGGGCCACGCCTTGCCGGTGCGCGGCAGCGTCGCGCAAGCCGCGCTTGCTGACATCAGCCGCTTCGATGACGAGATGCGTCGCCATCGGGAAATAGCCGAACAGACGTTCCCCCACCGGCACGTTCGGATGTGCCGAGGCGATCACATCGCCAAAGCCCCATACCGGAATGTTGCCAAAACCTTTTGGTGCGGGAAACAGCTCCCAATACTTCACGGTGTCGCCGAGCACGGCATAGGTGATGTTGTTGGCGGTGAAGGCGAAACGGTCGACCTTCACCAGCAGCGCATCTTGCGGCAGCGCGTCGGCTGCGGGAATCGTGGTTGCGATCGTCCTGCACGTTTCAAAATCGTCGCGCGCAACGATGAAGTCGGTGGCTGTCATGATGTCAGATCCCGGCTTGTGTCTGTGCCGGCATCTCATCGATCACGCGCGCGTCGTTTGCAACAGCAACATAGTTTTAAACGGTGTTCGGCTGCTTACGCCGTCAGCACACCTTCGCGCTTCTTCACCGCGCGATAATAGCTCCACCACAGATGCGCGGCAGCACCACGCAACGGACGCCAGGGCTCGGCGATCGGTGCCATCTGCTTTTCCGTCGGCCGTGCCGAAAGGCCGAGGCCAATCTTGATGCCCTCTTGCACGGCGATATCGCCGGCCGGCCAGGCATCGCCGTGACCGAGGCAGAACAGCAGATAAACATCGGCTGTCCACGGCCCGATGCCCGGCAGTGCAATCAGCGTGTGGTGCGCAGCCTCGGCATCCTCCTCCGCGAGCACGTCGAGGTTCAGCCGCTGCGCGGTCAGCTCACGCGCGAGATGTTTCAGCGTCTTGATCTTGGCGGCCGACAGGCCGAGCCGTCCCAGCCGGTCGGTGCGGGCGCGGCGCACCGCCTCGTGGTCGAATGGATCGAAGGCCGCGGACAGCCGTCCCCAGATCGCCGCCGCGCTCGCGGTCGAAAGCTGCTGTCCGCAGACGATATGGGCAAGCCCGGCAAACCCCGGCTCACGCCGCCGCAATGCCGGCATGCCCGCGACCGCGAGCACGGGTTTGAGCCGCGGGTCGCGCTTCACCAGCGCGTGGACGGCCTCTTCGAGATCGGACTGGGTTTCGAGGTGGATTGTCATGATCGCTCTACTTGTCATGCGCAGGCTTGACCCGCGCATCCATCTCCTATCGTAACAGAGTCTTGGTCATACAGAGTCTTGGCCATGACGAGATCTTGCCATATGCCGCCACCCGTTTTCCGATTTGCCCCCAGCCCGAACGGCCATTTGCATCTTGGCCACGCCTATTCGGCGCTGCTCAATTTCGATCGCGCGCGCGAAACCGGCGGGCGGCTGTTGCTGCGGATCGAGGACATCGACGCGACGCGTTGCCGGCCGGAGTTCGAGGCGGCGATTGATGAGGACCTCGCCTGGCTGGGGATCGGCTGGGAGATGCCGGTGCGGCGGCAGTCGGAGCATCTCGCCGAATACCGCGCTGCGCTGGAGAAGCTCTCTGCGCTCGGCCTCGTCTATCCCGCCTTCGAAAGCCGCGCCGAGATCGCAAAGCTTGTGGCTGCGCGCGAGGCCGGTGGACCATGGCCGCGCGATCCTGACGGCGCGCCGCTCTATCCCGGCGAGGCCAAAGCGCTGGCGGCCGACGAGCGGTCGCGTCTGATCGATACCGGCGCGCCTTATGCGCTGCGGCTCGACATGGCCGCCGCCTGCCGGCGCGTCACCGGCCTGAGCTGGAACGAGTTGGGCGAGGGCCCTGATGGCGAGCGCGGCACGGTCACCGCGCGGCCCGAGGCGTGGGGCGACGTGATTCTGGCGCGCAAGGAGACCCCGACCAGCTACCATCTGTCCGTGGTGGTCGACGACGCGCTTCAGGGCGTGACCGAGACCGTGCGCGGTCAGGATCTGTTTCACGCCACCTCGGTCCACCGCCTGCTCCAGGCCTTGCTCGGCCTGCCGGAGCCCGCCTACCGCCACCACTCCCTGATTCGCGGCGCCGACGGGCGGAAGCTGTCGAAATCGGACCGCTCGACCGGCCTGCGGGAGTTGCGCGCGGCAGGTCACTCGCCTGCCGATATTCGCAGGTCCGTGGGATTAGGCTAAGTTTCTCTGGGGGTTAGCAAAACGCCGCCGTGACTCCGGGGGTTCCGCCGTGCGATGCTGGGCCGATAGCCCGGGGTTCGAAGGGATACTTCGAAGGGGATTTATGGCGGCGAAAACGCGCTCAGCGCGCACCACGCGAAAGTCCAGGCAACCGCCTCGGAAGCGGTCCGGGGCAGCCGGGAGGTTGCGCAAGCGCGGCACCAAGGCCGTTGCCCCTGACGTGATCCAGGCGGCGCTTGCAGCCTTTGCCCACGAGGTCCGCACCCCCCTGACCGGCATTCTCGCGATCAGCGATCTGCTGTCGACCTCCGATCTCGGCGAGCGGGAGCGGCGCTGGGCCGACACCATCAAGGCCGGTGCCGAGCATCTGGCGAACCTTGCCACGCTGTTTGTCGATGCCGCCAAGACCGGCAAGGGCGCGGGCGGCAGCACGCTGCGGCAGGATCTGTTCGATCTGCGGGCGCTCGCCCGCAGCACCGGCGATTCGCTGGCCGGCCGCGCCGCCGCCAAGGGGCTCCAGGCCGAGGTCGAGATCTCCGACAAGCTGGCGGGCCTCGTGGTCGGCGATCCCGTCCGCCTGCGCGCCGCGCTCGAGAACCTGATCGACAATGCCGTGAAATTCACCGACCAGGGCGGCGTAGCGATGTCGGCGGCGCCCTGGCGTCCCGCCAAGGACAAAGCAAGCGGCAAAGCCAAGGATAAGGACAAGCGCCGGGTCGGCGTCGCCTTCTCGGTGTCCGACAGCGGCATCGGCCTGACCATGGCCGAGATCAAGCGGCTGTTTCGCCCGTTCAGCCAGGCCAATGTCACCATCGCCTCGCGCTTCGGCGGCGCCGGGCTCGGTCTGTCTTCGGTGAAGCAACTGGCGCGCGCGATGGGCGGCGACATCGTGGTTGCGCCGCGGCGCGGCGGTGGCGCCACGTTCACGCTGACCGTCTCTCTCGATGCGGCGGGGCCGGCGAAGTCCCGCAAGCCCGGCCGCGGCGAGGCGGATGCGCTGGCGGCGCTGCGCGTGCTGAGCGTCGAAGACAATCCATTTGGCCGTGTCGTGCTCAACACCATTCTGACCGAGCTCGGCCATCATGCCGAGTTCATCGGGCGCGGCGAAGATGCCGTGAATCGGCTCGCGCAAGGCGGCTTCGATGCGGTGTTGATGGACATGGTGTTGCCGGGCATCGACGGCGTCGAGGCGATCCGGCGGATCCGCACAATGCAGGCGCCGCTGGCTCGGATCCCGATCATCGGCGTGTCCGGCCGCGGCGAGGACGAGGCGGCGTCGCGCGAGGCCGGCGCCGACGCCTTCCTGGTCAAGCCTGTGTCCCCGCGGGCCTTAGCGACTGCGCTGCTTGAAGCGAAACGCCGTGAGGAAGTCGCGACTTGATGATCGCGGCATTGAGCTCGCCGCCGAACACGAAGATCGCGGCGATGAAATACAGAAACACCAGCGCGATGATCACCGAGGCCAACCCCGCATACATCGTCACGTAATTGTTGGCGAAGCGCGCCAGGTATTGTCCGAACACGATGCCCGAGATCAGCGAGGCCACGATGGTGAAAACGATGCCGGGCAGGATCTGGAAAAAGCTGCGCCGCCCTGCAGGCAGCCAGGCGTGCAGGATAAGCAGCGCCACCACCAGCGCGCCGATGGTGATGCCGTAGCGCAGCCAGGTGAGGATGCTCTCGTTGGATTCAACGAACAGCGGAATATGGCGCCGCGCCGCCTCGATGAAGAGCGGGCCGAGCACGATCAGGAACGCCATGGCGAGCGCAGTGAAGGCCGCGACCAGCGTGTAGCCGATCGATTCCAGCCGCAGCCAGTACCAGCGCCGCATCTCCACCACCGCATAGGCGCGGTTCAGCGCCACCCGCAGCGCCTCGACGCCGTTGGACGCAAAGTAGACCGACAGCACCGCGCCGATGGTCAGCACGCCGGTGCGGGTGGTGGTCAGCACGTCGTGAATCTCGCCGGACAGTGAATCCGCCACCTGCTTCGGCCAGACCTCGAGCATCAGCCCGGCCGCCTGGTCGGCGAGCTCCTTGGAGCCGAAGAAGCCGGCCAGCGAGGTCAGCACGATCAGGAACGGGAACAGCGCCATCAGCGTCGACAGCGCAATGTGGCTCGAGATCGCCCAGCCGTCGTCGGCCAGGAACGTGTAGAAGGCGTCCTCAACGACGATATAGACGGTGCGGATGACCTTCACAGCCTGCCCCGTAATGCTCCCTCTCCCCACAAGGCTGGAGAGGCGAAGACGGCAGGCCATGCGCGCAAATCGGAAATCATCCAGCCAGCTTCTGATATTATTGGCCTAAAAGCCAGATTGGGAACGCCATGGCGGAGCGCCGCACACGGTGTTATCACCCCCAAATGGCATCTCTCCTGAGTACTTTCATCCTGCCGGTGGCAGCCGGCGCCGTGGCGATCGTGCTGTTGCTCGGTCTCGTCAACATGATGCGCGGCGGCTCGCCCAACACCTCGCAGAAGTTGATGCGCCTGCGTGTTCTCCTGCAGTTCGTCGCGATCGTCATCGCGATGATCGCGGTCTGGGCGATGGGGCGCTAACATGGTCGTGCTCAACCGCATCTATACGAAGACCGGTGACGACGGCACGACAGCGCTCGGAACCGGCGAGCGTCGTCCGAAATATGATCTGCGCATCGCGGCCTACGGCACGGTCGACGAGACCAATGCCGCGATCGGCGTGGTGCGCCTTCACACCAGCGATGCGCCGGAGCTCGATGCGATGCTCGGCCGTATCCAGAACGATCTGTTCGATCTCGGCGCCGATCTCGCGGTGCCCGAACGCGAGGGTAAGGCGGAGCGGCTGCGGGTGGTGGCCAGCCAGGTCGAGCGGCTCGAGCACGACATCGATGCGCTCAACGACAAGCTCGCACCGCTCACGTCCTTCGTGCTGCCGGGCGGCACGCCGGCCGCCGCCTACCTCCATGTCGCCCGCACGATTTGCCGCAGGGCGGAACGTGTGATGGTGGAACTGGCGGCCCAGCCCGGAGAGGCGGTCGGTGCCGCTGGCATCCAATATATGAACCGCCTGTCGGACTTCCTGTTCGTGGCCAGCCGCGCCGCTAACCATAATGGCGCCGGCGACGTGCTCTGGGTTCCGGGCCAGAACCGCTGACCCCGAAGTCACTGACCCATTGAGCCGCGCATTTCTAAGGTCTAAAATTTGGCCCTGTCGCGCGTTGACCGGGCCGGATCAGGCCTTTAGGTTCCGCGCCAGTTGAATAACCCCCCTCCTAAATTGAGTGAAAGAGGATCGATGAAGGTCTTAGTGCCGGTAAAGCGGGTGGTCGATTACAACGTCAAGGTCCGCGTCAAGGGCGATGGATCGGGCGTTGAACTCGCCAACGTGAAGATGTCGATGAACCCCTTCGACGAAATCGCGGTCGAGGAAGCGCTGCGCCTGAAGGAAGCCGGCAAGGCGACTGAAGTCGTGGTGGTCTCCATCGGACCGGCGCAGGCATCGGAGACGATCCGCACCGGTCTCGCCATGGGCGCCGATCGCGGCATCCTGGTGAAGGCCGAGGGCACCGTCGAACCGCTCGCCGTCGCCAAGATCCTGAAGAAGGTCGCTGAAGAAGAGCAGCCCGGCCTGATCATTCTCGGCAAGCAGGCGATCGACGACGACAGCAATCAGACCGGCCAGATGCTGGCCGCGCTGCTCGGCTGGTCGCAGGCGACCTTTGCCTCGAAGCTCGAGGTCGAAGGCTCCGACTTCAAGGTCACCCGCGAAATCGACGGCGGCCTGCAGACCGTCAAGCTGAAGGGACCGGCGATCGTCACCACCGATCTCCGTCTCAACGAGCCGCGCTATGCCTCGTTGCCCAACATCATGAAGGCCAAGAAGAAGCCGATCGCGGAGAAGGCCGTCGCCGATTACGGCGTCGACGTCACCGCGCGCCTCGAAGTTCTCAAGACGGCTGAGCCCGCGGGCCGCAAGGCCGGCGTCAAGGTCAAGGACGTCGCCGAGCTGGTGTCGAAGCTCAAGAACGAAGCCGGGGTGCTCTGATGACGACGTTGCTGATTGCTGAACACGAACACGAAGTCCTCAAGGACTCCACCAACAAGGCGCTCACTGCGGCTTCGCAGCTCGGCGGCGACGTCCACGTGCTGGTCGCAGGCGGCGGGCAGGGCACCAAGGCTGCGGCCGAGGCGGCCTCGAAGCTCGCCGGTGTCGCCAAGGTGCTGGTCGCCGAAGGCGAGCCCTACGCGCACGATCTCGCCGAGCCGCTGGCCGCGCTGGTCGTCTCGCTGGCCCCGTCCTACGACGCGATCGTCGCGCCCGCGACCTCGCGCTTCAAGAACGTGATGCCGCGCGTCGCAGCGCTGCTCGACGTCATGCAGGTCTCGGAGATCATCAAGGTCGTCGCCCCCGACACCTATGAGCGTCCGATCTATGCCGGCAACGCCATCCAGACGGTGAAGTCGAAGGATGCCAAGAAGGTCATCACGGTCCGTACCTCGACCTTCCAGGCGGCCGCTGCCGGCGGCAGCGCGCCGGTCGAGAGCGTCGCGGCAGTGGCCGATCCCGGCCTGTCGTCCTTCGTCGGCGAGGAAGTCGCCAAGAGCGACCGTCCCGAGCTGACCTCGGCCAAGATCATCGTCTCCGGTGGCCGCGCCATGCAGAGCCGCGAGAACTTTGCCAAGTACATCGAGCCGCTCGCCGACAAGCTCGGCGCCGGTGTCGGTGCCTCGCGCGCGGCGGTGGACGCCGGCTATGCGCCGAACGACTGGCAGGTCGGCCAGACCGGCAAGGTCGTGGCCCCCGAGCTCTACGTCGCGGTCGGCATTTCCGGCGCGATCCAGCATCTGGCCGGCATGAAGGACTCCAAGGTGATCGTCGCGATCAACAAGGACGAGGACGCGCCGATCTTCCAGGTCGCCGATTACGGCCTGGTCGCCGACCTCTACCAGGCGGTTCCGGAGCTGACGGCCGAACTCGGCAAGCTCGGCAAGTAAAACGCGTTAAAAACACCGGCCGGAGGTATAAACTCCGGCCGGTGTTGCATTTCTGAGGCGTTTTCTTTGGCGTGGGGCACGCCTTCGAAGCGATCCAATCTAGGTTTCGAGCCAGGATTCTGATCTAATCAAGCTTCTGATCAATCAGACCTCCCGGCTCAGGGGATAGGCAGGGCGCGATATGCGCGCCGTTCCGGTGGATGACATTATGGCGGCAGTAATCAAGAAGGTCGGCGTGATCGGCGCGGGTCAGATGGGCAATGGCATCGCCCACGTCGCGGCCTTGGCCGGCTTTGACGTGGTGCTCAACGACATCTCGGCCGACCGCCTCAAGTCAGGCATGGCGACCATCAACGGAAATCTGGCGCGTCAGGTCTCCAAGAAGGGCGTGACCGAGGACGACAAGGCCAAGGCAATCGCCCGCATCAAGCTTGCCGAGAAGCTCGACGACCTCGCCGATTGCGATCTCGTGATCGAGACCGCTGTCGAGAAGGAGGAGGTCAAGCGCAAGATCTTCCACGACCTCTGCGCGGTGTTGAAGCCGGAGGCGATCGTCGCCTCCGATACGTCCTCGATCTCGATCACCCGGCTCGCCGCCGCCACCGACCGGCCCGAGCGCTTCATCGGCATTCATTTCATGAATCCGGTGCCGCTGATGGAGCTGGTGGAGCTGATCCGCGGCATCGCCACCGACGATTCGACCTTCGAGGCCTCCAAGGAATTCGTCGCCAAGCTCGGCAAGCAGGTCGCCGTCTCCGAGGATTTCCCGGCTTTCATCGTCAACCGCATCCTGCTGCCGATGATCAACGAGGCGATCTACACGCTGTACGAGGGCGTCGGCAACGTCGAGGCGATCGACGCGGCGATGAAGCTCGGCGCCCACCACCCGATGGGCCCGCTGGAGCTCGCCGATTTCATCGGTCTCGATACCTGTCTGTCGATCATGCAGGTGCTGCATGAGGGGCTGGCTGATTCCAAGTACCGCCCGTGCCCGCTGCTGGTGAAATATGTCGAGGCCGGTTGGCTTGGCCGCAAGACCCAGCGCGGCTTCTACGACTACCGCGGCGCCAAGCCGGTTCCGACAAGGTAAGGCGGTCTCGGTGCCGTAGGGTGGGCAAAGCGCAGCGTGCCCACGCACTTTTGTAACCGAGAGAGATCGTGGGCACGGCGCGAACGCGCCTTTGCCCACCCTACGGCACCTCCGCCGTGTATCAATTCATGTCGCGTTAACCCATCCGCCCTAGTGTCCGGCCCGATACGAGGGTTTTGCGTATGGACATGATGGCCATGGTCAGCACGATGCTGGCCTCTCAGCAGGGCGCGCTGCAGTCGAATATCGCGGCGACGCTGACGAAGCAGAACATGGACATGGAGAAATCCACCGTCCTGACGCTGATGGGCGCCGGTCAGCCCTCCCTTGCCAATGTCGGCCCCGGCGTCGGCGGCAACCTCAACGTCACCGCCTGAATTTCCCTAAAGCGACGCAGCGGCCGGCCCGAGCGCGGCCCGGATCAGCTTCAGCGCGTCGTCGCTGGCCCATTCGGCCGGTCCCGCGATCGTCGCGATCTCGCAGCCTTGTGGATCGACCAGCACCGAGGTCGGCATGCCCAAAGCTCGGCCTATCGCCTTAAGATCCTGGAAAACCTTGGCTTTCTGGTCAGTGAAATAGCCGAGCCTGGTCAGATTGGCGTCTTTCAGGAAGTTTTTGGGCTTCTCGGGGTCGCGGGTGTCGATATTGATCGCCACCACCTCGAAATTCGGGCCCGACAGCTTGGTCTGGAGCTGGTCCAGCGCCGGCATCTCCTTTCGACACGGGACGCACCAGGTCGCCCAGAGGTTGACCAGCAGCGTCTTGCCGCGGAAATCCGAGAGCTTCCTCGGCTTGCCGTCGGCATCCTCGAAGGCCAGGTCGGGCAGCTTCAGGGGGGCGCTCGCCATGGTCAGCGCCGCCACCTCGCCATGGGCGAGTGGAGCAATCTTTTGGGCCGTCGCCACCGCCGCCCGGCAGGCCGGATCGCCCGACGGGGCCCGGCTCAGGCCGAGCCCATACAGCGCGGCGAAGCCGGCCAGTCCGCCGACCACCACGGTGGCGATGACAATGGGGATCCGGCGCGTGGCGGAGGGCTTCTTGTCGAGCATATCGTTTGTCATCCGGTCGCAGATATGGCTATCAGAGGCCTCTTAATACGGCTGGCCTCCACCAGCAAACATGCGGCAAAGCAAGGCGTGAGCAGGGGATCATGAGCAACAAGATGTGGGGCGGCCGGTTCTCGGAACGTCCCGATGAGATCATGGAAGAGATCAACGTCTCCATCGACGTCGATCGTCACCTCTTTGCCCAGGACATTGCCGCGTCCAAGGCCCACGCCGCGATGCTTGCCAGCCAGGGCATCATCACGGCCTCTGATGCGAAAAATATCGGCAAGGGTCTAGACACGATTTTGTCAGAGATCGGCAAGGGCGGCTTCGAATTCAAGCGCGCGCTCGAGGACATTCACATGAATGTCGAGAGCCGCCTGTCGGAGCTGATCGGCCCCGCCGCCGGCCGCCTGCACACCGCGCGCTCGCGTAACGACCAGGTCGCGACCGACTTCCGTCTCTATGTCCGCGACATCGTCGACGAGACCGATGCCGCGCTCGCCGCGTTCCAGCAGGCGCTGGTGGAACGCGCGCTGGAGCATGCGGGAACGGTGATGCCGGGCTTCACGCATCTGCAGACCGCGCAGCCCGTGACGTTCGGCCACCATCTGCTCGCCTATGTCGAGATGGCTGCGCGCGATCGCGGCCGTTTCCAGGACGCGCGCAAGCGGCTCAACGAATCCCCGCTCGGCGCCGCCGCGCTCGCCGGCACCTCGTTCCCGATCGATCGCCACGCCACGGCGAAGGCATTGGGCTTCGACCGTCCGATGGCCAACTCGCTCGATGCGGTGTCCGACCGCGACTTCGTGCTGGAGACATTGTCGGCCGCCTCGATCTGCGCCGTGCACATGTCGCGCTTTGCCGAGGAGATCGTGATCTGGACCTCGCCGCTGGTCGGCATGATCCGCCTCAGCGACAAGTTCACCACCGGTTCCTCGATCATGCCGCAGAAGCGCAATCCGGATGCCGCCGAGCTGGTGCGCGCCAAGACCGGCCGCGTCATCGGTGCGCTCAACGGTCTCCTGATCGTGATGAAGGGCCTGCCGCTCGCCTATCAAAAGGACATGCAGGAGGACAAGCAGGGCGCGATGGAGGGCTTTGCCGCGCTGTCGCTGGCGATCCGCGCCATGACCGGCATGGTCCGCGACCTCGTGCCCGACGAAGCCAAGATGAAAGCGGCTGCCGGCGAGGGCTATGCCACCGCGACCGACCTCGCCGACTGGCTGGTCCGGACGCTGAAGATGCCGTTCCGCGAGGCCCATCATGTCACCGGCCGCATCGTGGCCAAGGCCGCGGAGGGCGGCGTGGCGCTGCACGAGCTGCCGCTGAAGGAGATGCAGGCGATCGAGCGGAAGATCACCAAGGACGTGCTCGGTGTGCTCTCGGTCGAATCGTCGGTGAAGAGCCGCACCAGCTTCGGCGGCACCGCGCCGAAGAACGTGACGTCGCAGGCCAAGGCCTGGGCGAAGCGGCTGGAAAAAGAGCGAAAATTGGGCTGAAGGCAAAATTTCGCTTATGTTTCATGGTCATCCGGCTCTCGCCAGAGCGCGCCAATCTCTGTATGGTGCGGCCCGCGTAGTGGGGATTTCGTCGTGACGTCAAAGTTTCGCCCGGCCGGCTCGGGGTGGGCCATCATTGTCTTGAGCCTGAGCGCGCTTGCGCTCGCCGGCTGCGGCCGCAAGGGTCCGCTCGATCTGCCGCCGACCGCCTCCAACGCGTCCACGGCCAACATCGCCGCGCCCACCGACACCGAGACCGAAGCCCAGAAAACGCCGAGCGTGTTCAATCCGACCTATGGCGCGGATGCCCCTCCGGCGGCGACCAAGGGCAAGAAGAAACCGTTTATCCTCGACCCGCTCCTGGACGAAAAGCCCAGCCGATAGGCTGGGGCAACTGAGCCAACGCCATGAACCATTTCGACTATCGCTACGGCGTGCTGCACGCCGAGGCGGTGAACCTGTCCGAGCTGGCCGCGACCGTCGGCACGCCGTTCTATTGCTATTCGACCGCCACGCTCGAGCGGCACTATCGCGTCTTCGCCGATGCCTTTGCCGGCGAGAAGGTGCTGGTCTGCTACGCCATGAAGGCGAACTCGAACCAGTCGGTGCTGCGCACGCTGGCGAAGCTCGGCGCCGGCGCCGACGTCGTCTCCGGCGGTGAATTGAAGCGCGCGCTGGCCGCCGGAATTCCCGCCAGCAAGATCGTGTTCTCCGGTGTCGGCAAGACCGAGACCGAGCTGCGCGCCGCCTTGGCCTCCGACATCCTCTGTCTCAACGTCGAATCCGAGCCCGAGCTCGAATTGCTGTCGCGCCTCGCGACCGAGACGGGCAAGACCGCGCGGATCTCCATCCGCGTCAATCCGGACGTCGATGCCGGGACGCACGCAAAAATCTCGACCGGCAAGTCCGAGAACAAATTCGGCATTCCGATCGTCCACGCCCGAGAGGTTTACGCGCGGGCTGCGAAGCTGCCCGGCATCGAGGTGACCGGCACCGACGTGCATATCGGCAGCCAGATCACTGATCTCTCCAAGATGGAGACCGCGTTCCGTATCCTGTCCGAATTCGTGCAGACGCTGCGTTCCGACGGCCACAACATCAGCCACGTCGATTTCGGCGGCGGGCTCGGCATTCCCTATTACATGGACCGCGAGGCGCCGCCGGCGCCGGACGCCTATGCCGCGATGGTCAAGCGCGTCAGCCACAATCTCGGCTGCACGCTGATGTTCGAGCCGGGCCGCATGATCGTCGGCAATGCCGGCATCCTGGTCGCCAAGGTGATCTATGTGAAGCACGGCGACGGCAAGAACTTCGTCATCATCGACGCTGCGATGAACGACCTGATCCGCCCGACGTTGTACGAGGCGCATCACGACATCCTGCCGGTGACGGAGCCGGCGAAGGGTGCGGCGACCATCATGGCCGACGTCGTCGGTCCCGTCTGCGAGACCGGCGACTACCTCGCTCTGGACCGCACCTTGCCGACGCCGAAGCCGGGCGATCTCATCGCCATCATGACCGCGGGCGCCTATGGCGCCGTGCAGGCCGGCACCTATAACACCCGGCCACTGGTGCCGGAGGTGCTGGTGAAGGGCGATCAATACGCGGTCGTTCGCCCGCGCATCGAGGTCGAGCAGCTCATCGCGATGGACACGCCGGCGCCGTGGCTGTGAGACGCCGGCGAGGTTGGACTCGCCGGCGCTGCCTGTTGTTCACGGCCCGTATTTCGGAGCCGGCTTCTGGTTGAAGTCGTTCTCGTCGGTGACGCAGGTGAAGCTCGCCGCGACGTTGGTGTCGCCGCTGCCGTTGTATCTCGCGACCTTGGGAAAGACGCAGAGTGGCCGGGTCATCTGAACCGCGGGCGGCGTATCGGCCACGAATTTCGTGGCGAGGATCGTCTCCGGCGCGACGCCGGCCTCGACCCATTTGACCAGTGGTGTGAGCGCATCGAACGTGTTGGGACCGGGGCCACCGGAACAGTGGTACAGCCCGGGCACCATGAACAGGCGCGCGTAGCTCTGGGTCCGTCGCAGCGCCGGATTGCCGTTGCCGTGGTCGAAGAAGCCGACCGGTTGGGCGCTCTGGCCTTCATTTCCCACCAGCGCCAGGAAGTAGTTGATGCTGCTCTGCGACGGGATCAGCGGGTCGGCCCAGCCATGGTACATCAGCAGCTTGCCGCCATGCCCCCTGAATTCGCTGAGATCGGTGCTGGTCGCGTTGAGCACTGCGGCGAGCTGGTCGTCGACCTTGTCGATGTCGCGGTGGAAATCGAAATTGGAAAAGTTGGTCGCGCTTGCGGGGTAACCGAAGCTCGGGCCGAACACCCAGTAGAACAACCCGTCGAAGGCCGGCTCGGGCAGTCGCTCCTGGAACGCCAGGCCAAGCGCAAGGATGTCGTCGGTCTCGTTGCCGCGCTCGGAGCCCGGATTGACGAGCTGTCCATTCACCGGGTCGATCGTACCGGCGTAATAGCGCTGCATGGTGGTGACCTGATCGGAGGTCAGGCAGGCCGGCGGCGCGTTGCCGCCGGTGCACTGCAGGACCTTCGGATCGAAATGACAGTCGCGCGGATCGGTCAGGAATTGATCGGTCTTGGCGCCGCCATCCTGGCCGACGCATTGCTTGAGCACGGCCTGGTTGATCAGCGTCATCTGGCCGGTCTGGATGAACCGGCCGGGGCTCGCATGCGTATTCTGCCAGCCATAGAGCCCCGCCATGTGCAGGTGGGTGCGGTTGAAGGCGGCAGCGCCGGCGAGGATGCCGTCATAGTCGTTGGGGAAGCGCTGCGCCTCCATCAGGGCGTTCTGGCCGCCGGTGGAGCAGCCGGCGAAATAGGCCCGCTGCGATCGATGGCCGTAAAACGCGCTGACGATCTCCTTGCCCCGTTCGGTCATCAGATGGATCGCGCGGTAGCCGAAATCCTTGATCCGCTCGGGATGTCCGAACAGGCCCGTCGACGGCGCCGTCGGATCGCCGAAGTCGATCGCGAGCGGATTGCCCATGTTGCCGGCAGAGCCGCAGAACAGCGGATTGCATCCCGACGATCCCGTGCCGAGGTCGCTGTTGGTCGCGGCAAAGCCGCCCTGGATGCCAAGGGCGAGCTCGTTGTAGGTGATCACGCCCTGGAAGCCGCCGCCGCCGGTGCCGAGGAACCTGCCGTTCCAATTCGTCTCGGGCAGCCAGACCTCGATCTTGATGGCGGAGTCCGAGCTGGGGATCAGGGTTGCGGTGACGCGGCAGAATGCGGGAAGGCCGGTGATCGGGCTCGAGCCAGGCGGGACGAAGGTGCCGGTGGTGTTGTCGTCCGCCGAATTGATCACCGTGTGCTGGAGTTGCAAGGATCGAAGATTGGTGCACGCCGTCGCCATGGCGGGCGAATTACCGAATGCGACACAGGCAAACAGGGCCATGGTCGCACCGACAAGTAAGTGTCGATGACGTTTCATTCCGTCCTCCCTGATTTTTTGCAGTCGTGTAGGGCGGACAGGATAACTTACAAAGACTACAACTCAAGGGTGAACGGTGGTGTCGCGAAGTGGTTGGCGACTTCGCGCTTCGGTTGCGAGGACGCGAGCGGTGATGAGGCGTGATGCCAGTTCAATCAACTCGCTGTCGTCCCCGCGAACGCGGGGACCCATAACCCCAGGGAGGCGTGTGGGGCAAAGCTCCCATTCCGAGTCTTCGCCAAACATCTCCCTGTGGGTATGGGTCCCGGATCGGCGCTTCGCTTGTCCGGGACGACAGCGGAGAAGGTGGCGCTACTTCCCCGCCAACCCGCCGGTCTTGCCGCCGACCACGACGCCGGCCTTCTTCTCGATCGGCTTGATCGCCGCGGTGAAATCGGATTCGGCGCCTTCCGCGCTGATCACCGTCTCCCACAGGCGGCCGACGGCATCCGCGACCTCCATCGACAGGCCGAGCTGCTTCATCTCCTCCAGCGCCAGCCGGACGTCCTTCACCATCAATCCGGTGGCGAAGCCGAAGTCGAAGGTCCGCGGCAGCACCGAGCGCGGAAACTTGTCGCGGCTCGCGGTGTTCATGCCTGAGCCCGAATTGATGACGTCGATCATCACGGTGGGATCGAGTCCGGCCTTCACGCCCATCACCACGGCTTCCGAGGTCGCCACGATCGCGGTCGCCGAGAGGAAATTGTTGGCGAGCTTCATGGTCTGCGCCGCACCGGGCTTCTCGCCGATGAAGAACACCTTTCCGATCACGTCGAGCGCGGGCTTCAACAGCTCGAACTCCGCCTTCGGCCCCGAGACCATCACCGCCAGCGTGCCCTTCTCGGCGCCGCCGACGCCGCCGGAGACGGGGCAGTCGATCTGCACGATGTTGCGCCGGGCCAGCAGGCCGTGAATCTTCGCAGCCATCTGCGAGCCGACGGTCGACAGATCGATGAAGCGTTTTGCGCGGCTCCCCGCGATCACGCCGTTCGCGCCGGTCGCAACCTCGAGCGAGGCCTGCAGCGACGGCAGGCTCGCCATCACGGTCTCGACCTTGTCGGCAACGTCCTTCGGCGACGTCGCAGCGGTGGCACCGCGCGCGACCAGCTGGTCGACGGCTTCCTTGCGGGTGTCGAACACGACGAGCTTGTGCCCGGCCTCGACCAGCCGCCGCGCCATCGGGAAACCCATGTTTCCGAGGCCGATGAATCCGATGTCCATGGTGTTTCCTTTGTTTGATTCTTCGTTGTTGGAAGCGAGGTGCGCGCCCAATCCCCCGCTGTCGTCCCGGCGAAGGCCGGGACCCATAACCCCAGGGAGGAGTCGTTGTGTGATGGCGGTGACTCCGAGTCCCCATAGCCACATCCGACGGTGGTTATGGGTCCCGGCCTTCGCCGGGACGACGGTGAGAGGCTGATCCCCTCACGCCTTCCCGTCGATCTCCGCGAACACCTCGCGCGCGATGCGGAAGCTGTCGACGGCGGCGGGCATGCCGCCATAGATCGCGACCTGCATCAGGATCTCGCGGATCTCGTCGCGGCTGACGCCATTGGTGAGCGCGCCCTTCAGATGCGCGCGGAACTCGTGCTGGCGGTTGAGGATCGCGATCATCGCGATGTTGAGCATGCTGCGGGTCTTGCGCGGCAGCTCCTCGCGGCCCCACACCGTGCC
This sequence comes from Bradyrhizobium sp. CCGUVB14, assembly GCF_024199935.1. Lineage (NCBI taxonomy): Bacteria > Pseudomonadati > Pseudomonadota > Alphaproteobacteria > Hyphomicrobiales > Nitrobacteraceae > Bradyrhizobium > Bradyrhizobium sp. CCGUVB14. Next base: position 9,164,261 of record NZ_JANADS010000001.1, on the reverse strand, counting down.
CCAGCAATATTCGTTGAGCATCTCCTGGAACGGACGGTTGAAATCGTCGACGTTCTTCAGCGCGTTGTTGACATAGGCTTCGCCCAGCACCGCTTTGCGGACTTCCAGGCCCTTGTCGTGCATCTTCTTGTCCATGGCGTTTCCTCGACTTCCCTTGCATGTCCCGATGGAATGGCGCCGCGGAAACTACGGGGTTGCGCCGGGGCAGTCACGTCCTCGTGTTATGCGGGAAAAGGGGTGTCTCCCGTACAGGAACGGATGCCTCAGTGCTGCCGTTGTGGTACGCTCCACTCTGCCGGGTAACCTGGAGAGTTGATTGAACGGCGTCACCCCCGACCCGTCAGACCCGATCCGCGATGGCGATGCTCTGTCGCGGTTGAAGCTGGCGCAGGCCCTCGAGCGGTCCACTTATGCCATCGCGTGGGAGCGTGCCTGGCCCGGCTTGGCGCGTGTTCTCACTGTCGTCGGCCTGTTTCTGGTGGTGTCCTGGGCCGGACTCTGGCTGGCGCTGCCCTTCGTCGCCCGTGCCATCGGTCTCGTCGTTTTCGCAGGCCTTGCGGCTGCCGCCCTGTTCCCCCTGATTCGGTTTCGCTGGCCGAGCCGCGAGGAGGCGCTCGCCCGGCTCGACCGCGGCTCGGGCATCCGTCATCGCCCGGCCACGACGCTCACGGACACGCTGACCTCGCAGGACCCGGTCGCGCAGGCGCTCTGGCAGGCGCAGCGCGAGCGCACGCTGGCCTCGCTCAAGCGCATCCGCGCCGGTTTGCCGCACCCGCGCCTCGCCATCCACGACCCCTGGGCGCTGCGTGCGCTGGTCATGGTGATGCTGGTCGCAACCTTCTTTGCCGCCGGCGACGAGCGCACGATGCGGCTGGGTGCCGCCTTCGACTGGAACGGCGTGCTGGCGCCGGCCAATATCCGCGTCGACGCCTGGGTCACGCCGCCGCTCTACACCGGAAAGCCGCCGGTGATCCTGTCGGCCGCCAACAAGGAAGCCGCAGCGCTTCCGGCCTCCGGCCCGCTTCCCGTTCCCGCCGGCTCGACGCTGATCGTGCGCTCCTCGGGCGGTAGCCTGGATGTCGTTGTGTCCGGCGGCCTCAAGGAAGTTGCGCCGACCGAGGCCACGCCCAAGGGCACCAACGAGAAGCACTTCACCATCACCGGCGACGGCACGGCGCATGTCCGCGCCCCCTCGGGCCAGCCGCAATGGGCTTTCGCGGCGACGCCGGACCGGCCGCCGACGATCGCGCTGGCCAAGGATCCGGAGCGCCAGGCGCGCGGCGCGCTCCAGCTCGTCTACAAGATCGAGGACGATTACGGCGTCACCGGCGCCGAGGCGCAAGTCGCTCCGCGCTCCAGCGATGCCGGCAAGGACGGCGACGCCAAGACCGCCGCGCGGCCGCTGTTCCAGCCGCCGCAATTCCCGCTCGTGCTGCCGAATGCGCGGACCCGTAACGGTGTCGGCCAGACGGTGAAGGATCTCAGCGAGGATCCCTATGCCGGCGCCGATGTCGCGCTGACGCTGACCGCCAAGGACGAGGCCGGCAACGAGGCGAAGAGCGAGCCGTTCAACATGCGCTTGCCCGAGCGGCTCTTCACCAAGCCCCTGGCGCGCGCGCTGATCGAGCAGCGCCGCATCCTCGCGCTCGACGCCAACAAGAATTCCGACGTCTACACCGCGCTCGACGCGCTGATGATCGCGCCCGAGCTGTTCACGCAGGAGACCGGGCAATATCTCGGCCTCTATAGCGTCGCGCGCCAGCTCGAGGCCGCGCGCACGGATGATGCATTGCGCGAGGTCGTGGCGAGCCTGTGGGCGCTCGCCGTGACGATCGAGGACGGCAACATCTCCGACGTCGAGAAGGCATTGCGCGCGGCGCAGGATGCGCTGAAGCAGGCGCTGGAGCGCGGCGCCAGCGACGAGGAGATCAAGAAGCTCACGCAGGATCTGCGGGCGGCGCTCGACAATTTCATGCGCCAGCTTGCCGAGCAGTTCCGCAACAACAAGGACGCCCAGCAGCTCGCGCGTCCGCTCGATCCCAACACGAAAATCCTGCGCCAGCAGGACCTCCAGAACATGATCGACCGCATGGAGCGCCTGTCGCGCTCGGGCGACAAGGACGCGGCCAAGCAGCTGCTCGACCAGCTCCAGCAGATGCTGGAGGGCCTTCAGATGGCGCAGCCGGGACAGTCCGGCGAGAGCGACATGGAGCAGGCGCTCAACGAGCTCGGCGACATGATCCGCAAGCAGCAGCAATTGCGCGACAAGACCTACAAGCAGGGCCAGGACTCCCGGCGCGATCGCATGCGCGGCAAGCAGCAGGGCGACCAGTCGATGTCGGACCTGCAGCAGGATCAGCAGGCGTTGCGCGATCGCTTGAAGAAGCTGCAGGACGAAATGGCCAAGCGCGGGCTCTCGCAGAAGGGCCAGAAAGGCCAGCCGGGGCAGAAGGGCCAGCAGGGTCAGCAAGGCGACCAGGGCCAGGACGGCGATCAGGACGCCGATCAGGGCGATGATGACGGCGGGCTCGATTCCGCCGACAACGCCATGGGCGACGCGGGCTCGAAGCTCGGCGACGGCAATGCCGACGGCGCGGTGGATTCCCAGGGCAAGGCGCTGGATGCGATGCGCAAGGGTGCGCAGAAGATGGCCGAGGCGATGCAGCAGGGCGACGGCGACGGCCAGGGCGATGGTCCCGGCAATCGCGCCGGGCGCCAGCAGAGCGGCGGCAACCAGACCGACCCGCTCGGCCGTCCGCTGCATGGCCGCGAATTCGGCGACGACTACACGGTCAAGATTCCCGGCGAGATCGACGTCCAGCGCGTCCGCCGCATCCTCGAAGAGCTCCGCCGCCGCCTCGGCGACCCCTCGCGCCCGCAGATCGAGCTCGATTATATCGAGCGGCTGCTGAAGGATTTTTGAGGGGCGAAGTTATCGCGCAGGCTTGAATGGTCGGCTTGTGCAACTTCCCACCACATTCTCGCTGTCATCGCCCGACTTTGATCGGGCGATCCAGTACTCCGAGACAGTCATGGTTAGATTCGAAACGCCGCGGCGTACTGGATGCCCCGGTCAAGCCGGGGCATGACAGCGGAGTATGCCGCGTCCGCTACCCCTTTTTCGCCGCGAGCGCATCGGCCACCGCCGTGCGGATATCCGCGACCGAGAACGGCTTTGTCACGACGTCATGCACCAGTGCGTTGAGGTTCGAGGCGCGCTCGCGCTGGTCGGCAAAGCCCGTCATGAGCAAAATGGTCAACTGGGGAAAGTCACGCGCGGCGGAGAGTGCGAGCGCGATGCCGTCCATGACGGGCATCTGGATGTCGGTGAGCAACAGGTCGAACGCGCCGTCCTCGCGGGTCAGGATCTCGAGCGCTTCCGCGCCGTCCTGTGCGGTGACGGTCTCGTGGCCGTCCATGGCAATGGCACGCGCCACCAGCTGGCGCATCGAATCCTCGTCATCGGCGATCAACACTTTTGGCATGGGACACACTTTCCCGTGCGGGACTCCTACAGGCTGATTACACGCTGCCGCCGGCAATGTCGCGCCGGTTGAAGAAGCGAACGTCGATATTGCGGCCTTCCGGCGGCGGTGAGGCCAGGCGCGAGCGGAAGAAGGCGCGCTCGCCGGGTTGCAGCACGGTCTGCTCCAGCACCGAATTCCAAGCGTAGATCTCGGCGCCTTGCGCGTCGCGCACGGCAAAGCGCAGGCGCGGAATATCGAGCGGCTTCTTGCCCTGGCCGACAATCACGCCCTCGATCACCAGCACCTGCTTACCGTCCACGGTCTCGGTCGAGAGCTTGACGTCCTTGAAGGCCAGCCCGCGCAGGTTCACCTCCAGGCCGACCATCTTGTAGAAGGCCGCGGTCTGCGGCAGCAGGCGGACCATGTCGCCGCGCCAGATCACCAGCGCCAGCACCAGCGCGCCCATGGCCGCGCAGGCGGTCGGCAGGCCAAAATAGGATTTGCGTCGGACCACGGCCGGGGCCGGGCGGCTGACCTTTGCCCCGCGCCGGCTGAACAGGCCGCGGAACCAGGATTGGTGCTGCACGCCGACGACGTCCTCCTCGGCGGCCCGGGCCGCCGCGGACCACTCGTCCTCGGGCTCGGCATTCTCGGTCGGCCAGTCGCTGGCAATCGAGGGGCTTTCGACCACCGGGGTTTCGGCAGCGGCGTCGTCCTTGGCGTAGGAGTTCCACTGCTCGGCGAGGTCGGACTGGTCGTCAGCCTGGCTGGCTGCGGCCATCGCCGGCACGACGGCCTCCTCGATGGCATCCTCGGGATGCGCCATCCAGGTTTCCTTGCAGCGGGAGCAGCGGACCGTCCGCCCGTTGGCCCCAAGGCTCGCAAGCTTGATGGCGTAGGATGTCGTACAATGGGGACAGACGATATGCATGGACGGGCCTCGACGATGACCCGATCGTGCGAAACCGGGCGGCCAGGATGCTACAAGGCGACCGTTAACGAACCGGAAACCATAACGGTCGCAAAACCCGTGGAACGTCTGTGGCGGTGCGTCGCGGTGCGGCTTGCGTCCTCTCTCGAACGGAGCTGAGCTTGGTTCGGTTCGAAAATGTCGGATTACGCTACGGTCTGGGGCCCGAGATCCTGCGCGATCTCAGTTTCCAGATCCCTGCGCATTCCTTCCAGTTCCTCACCGGCCCGTCCGGCGCCGGCAAGACGTCATTGCTGCGCCTGTTGTTCCTGTCGCACCGGCCGACGCGCGGTCTCGTCAATCTGTTCGGTCACGACATCTCGACGCTCGGCAAGGATGAGATCGCCGATCTGCGCAAGCGCATCGGCATCGTGCTCCAGGATTTCCGCCTGCTCGACCACATGACGACTTACGAGAACGTGGCGCTGCCGTTCCGCGTCATGGGCCGCAGCGAATCGAGCTACCGCAAGGAGGTCATCGACCTCCTGCGCTGGGTCGGCCTCGGCGACCGCATGGATGCGCTGCCGCCGATCCTGTCGGGCGGCGAGAAGCAGCGCGCGGCGATCGCGCGCGCGGTGATCTCGCGGCCGCAACTGCTGCTCGCGGACGAGCCGACCGGCAGCGTCGATCCGACGCTGGGGCGCCGTCTGCTGCGGCTCTTCATCGAGCTCAACAAGTCGGGTACGGCCGTCATTATCGCAACTCACGACATCGCGCTGATGGACCAGTACGAAGCGCGCCGCTTCGTGCTGCATCAGGGCCGGTTGCACGTCTATGAGTAAGACCGACGAGCGCGGCGTATTGGTCGATCTCGGACAGGAACGTCCGCAGCTCCCCGCAAAGGCGCGCAACATGTCGCCGATCGTGCCGCGCGCCTCGATCCATGGCCGCGCGCTGGTCGCCGTCGTCGCCATCATGACCTTCCTCGCCTCGATGACGACGGGCACGGTGCTGCTGGTCAGCGCGTCGGCTGCGGAATGGCAGTCCGATGTCGCGAGCGAGATCACCATCCAGGTTCGCCCGCAATCGGGCCGCGATATCGAGCGCGACACTGCCGCCGTCACCGAGGCGATGCGCGCGCAAGCCGGCATCGTCGAGGTCAAGCCGTTCACCAAGGACGAGAGCGGCAAGCTGCTCGAGCCCTGGCTCGGCACCGGGCTGTCGATGGACGATCTGCCGGTGCCGCGCATGATCATCGCGCGCGTGCAGCCGGGCACCGCGCTCGATCTCGGCGCCCTGCGCGCCCGCGTGACGCAGGTGGCACCGAGCGCCAGCGTCGACGATCATCGCGCCTGGATCGAACGGATGCGCTCGATGACCAATGCGACCGTGTTCGCCGGCATTGGTATCCTCGCGCTCGTCATCGTCGCGACCATCATTTCGGTCTCGTTCGCGACCCGCGGCGCGATGGCGGCGAACCGCCCGATCGTCGAGGTCCTGCATTTCGTCGGCGCCGGCGACCGCTACATTGCCAATCATTTCCTGCGGCACTTCCTCAGGCTCGGCCTCGAAGGCGGCGTCATCGGCGGCGGCGTCGCCATGCTGCTGTTCGGCTTCTCCGAGTCGATTGCCGGCTGGTTCTCCGGCACCCCGGTCGGCGACCAGTTCGCAGCCCTGCTCGGCACCTTCTCACTGCGGCCGTCCGGCTATGTCGTGCTCGCGGTGCAGGCCGTCCTGATCGGTGCCATCACCGCGGCCGCCTCGCGCCAGACCCTGTTCGCGACGCTGAATGACGTGGATTGAGTCCGTTAAACCGGACTCCACTTCGCCTCAAAACGTCCTAAAATAATCCGGGGAAGGGATCACCGACATCATATGACCTCGCCGACCGACGATCGATCGCCGAAACTGCCGCGCGGCTGGCTCCGCGCGACCGTCGTGTCGACGATCGCATTCGCCTTTGTCGGCGCGGCGGCGGGGTTCGTCGCGTTCCTGTCGCAATTGCGCGGCGCCGAGATGGCGCCCGACCGCAAGGCCGACGGCATCGTGGTGCTGACCGGCGGCTCCTCGCGGGTCTCGGATGCGATGGAGCTGCTGGCGGCCGGTTACGGCAAAAGGCTTCTGATCTCGGGTGTGCATCCGACCTCGACCGCGAGCGACATCTCCCGGACGCTGCCGGAGAACCAGTCTTTCATGACCTGCTGCGTCGATCTCGATCGTACTGCGCTGACGACCCGCGGCAACGCTGCTGAGGCGCGGCGCTGGGCCGATGGACGCGGCTTCAAGTCGCTGATCGTGGTGACCTCGAACTATCACATGCCGCGCGCGCTGGTGGAGTTCTCGCATGCGATGCCGGAGACCGCGCTGATCCCGTTCGCCGTGGTCGGCGACAAATGGCGCGAGGAACCGTGGTGGACCTCGGCCTCGACGCTGCGGCTGCTCCTGTCCGAATATGTCAAGTACATCGCCGCCGAGCTCAGGGTGCGGCTGGAAGATTTCGGCATTGACCTTTCCCCCGAAGTGTCGGAGCAGCCTGCGGGTCTGCAATCCAGGCGGCCCGCCACGGCGCAGGCCAATTGATCGGATTTTCGATGTTCCTGATTTTCGTGCGCTCGCTGCTGTTCAACGTGCTGTTCTACGCCGTGCTGGTGTGCCTCGCGATCGTGGCGCTGCCGACCTTCGCATTGCCGCCGCGCGCGATGCTGACGGTCGCCGAATGGTGGGCGAAGGCGACGCTTTTCCTGATGCGCGTGGTCTGCAACATCAAAATCGAATTTCGTGGGGTCGAGAAGATCCCGCAGGGGCCGCTGGTGATCGTGGCGAAGCACCAGTCGTTCTGGGAAACCTTCGTGCTGCCGGGCTTCTTTCATCGCCCGATCTTCATCCTCAAGCGCCAGCTCATGCAGATCCCGGTGTTCGGCCAGTTCCTGGTCAAGACCGGGATGATCGCGATCGACCGCAATGCCGGCGTCAAGGCGCTGCTGGACATGACGCGGCGCGCGCGCGAGGCGGTGCGCGCAGGCGGCCAGCTCGTGATCTTTCCGGAAGGCACGCGTCGTGCGCCGGGGGCGCCGCCGGACTACAAGACCGGGTTTGCGCAGATCTATTCATCCTGCGGCGTGCAGTGCCTGCCGATCGCGCTCAATTCCGGTCTGTTCTGGCCGCGCCGGACGTTCATGCGCTATCCCGGCACGCTGGTGGTGGAGTTCCTCGATCCGTTGCCGCCGGGCCTGCCCAAGGATGAGTTTCTCACCCGCGTGCAGACGGCGATCGAGGATGCGACCGCTCGCCTCGTCGAGGCCGGCCGCAAGGAGCAGGAGCAATTGATCGGCAGCGCGCCGAGCTACGCGCCCTCGGGGAGCTAGCGGTTCTCTCGATCTTCTGCGGGAGCCGGCGCGTGCGCACCATGCAGCATCGTCGCGAGCTGATGCAATTGCGTGTCGCGAAAGCCTTCGGCCTCGATCGCCTTGATGGTCGCCGTCACGTAGTCGCGGTTGGCGCCGGACTGACCGTGACCCTGCAGCACATGGCGGTGCTGGTCGGCGAGCGACAGCCGGCCGGCATACTGCACATGACCGCGGTCGACGACATAGGCGAGCGCCGAGACGCGCTCGCGCGCTTCGTTCTCCAGCCACACCGAGCGCATCACTTCGCGATAGACCGACGTCACCTGCTCGCGCGCCCGCAAGTAGGCGACCACGTCGGCACGGTTCTTTTCAGCGACACGGAAGGCGATGCCACGGCAGGCGCCGCCGCGGTCGAGCCCCAGCACCAGGCCCGGCTGCTCGGGCGTGCCGCGATGCACGAAGGAGTAGACGCAGAGCGCGCGATGCTCGCCGACCAGCCGCGCCGGGACGCGCTCCTCGAATTCGAAGCCCGGCCGCCACATCAGCGATCCGTAGCCGAACACCCAGAGGTCGCCCTTGGCTGACGTGACGGTGGGAAGGGTGATTTCCGACATTTCGGGCACGGCTACCAGAACCGTGCCCCCAAGCGAAGCGAATTCTCGGCCTTTCGCCCGGGGCCAGCCTCGCTTACATTTGACAAAATCTGGGGTCAAAGGGTCGCCGCATGTCCGATATGACCATTGCCGCAGGCCGGCGCTCCCGTTGGGGCCTTTTCATTGCTCCCGTCATCCTGTTGATCCTCGCGGCCGCCTGGAGCGGCTTCTGGTTCTATGCGGCCTCGCAGGCCGAGGTCGCGGCCGATGCCTGGCGCGCGCAGGAGGCCAAATCCGGCCGCATCTATGACTGCGCCAAGCGCTCGATTGCCGGCTTCCCGTTCCGCTTCGAGGTCCAGTGCTCCGGCGCCAGCGTCGCCCTGGTGTCACAGAATGCGAGCAAGACGCCGTTCACGGCCAAGCTCGACAACATTCTGGTTCTGGCGCAGGTCTACGATCCCAAGCACGTCATCGCCGAGTTTTCCGCGCCGGCAACATTGACTGACGGCGTCACGCAAAACACCTTTGTGGTGAACTGGAGCAATGGCCGCAGCAGCGTGGTGGGCTTGCCGGCCATCCCGGAACGCGCCTCCATCGTGTTCGACGATCCCAGCATCAACCGGCTCGATGGTTCGGTGCAGGTGCCGCTCGCGCGCGCCAAGCAGATTGAGCTGCATGGTCGCATCGCCGACGGATCGCCGGCCGATCACCCCGTGATCGAGACCGTGCTTCAGGTCGCGCAGGGCAGCATCCAGGGCGTGCACCCGCTGCTCGCCGAGCCGTTCGAAGCCGACACGCGTGCGAAGATCACCGGGCTCTCCGATCTCACCCCAAAGCCCTGGCCGCAGCGCTTCCGCGAGATCCAGGCCGCCGGCGGCCATATCGAAATCGTGCAGTCGCGGATCCAGCAGGGCGAGATGATCGCAGTCGCGGCCGGCACGCTGGGCCTATCGGCCAATGGCCGACTGGATGGCGAATTGCAGATGACCGTGACCGGTCTCGAACGCGTCATTCCGGCGCTCGGGATCGAGAAGATGCTGGAAGAGGGCGTACCGCAGGCGACGCTCGATCGCGTCGCCCCCGGCGTGAAGTCGAAGGACCTCAACAATCTCTTCGGCGCGCTCGACCGTGCCGTTCCCGGCCTCGGCAAGGTCATCAAGCAGAACGCCAATGCCGGCGTCGCCGCCGGCATCAACTCGATCGGCACTGAGAGCACCCTCGAGGGCAAGAAGGCCCGCAGCTTCCCGCTGAAATTCGTCGACGGCGCCGTGCTGCTCGGCCCGATCACGGTCGGCCAGATTCCGCCGCTGTACTAGCGGTCGTTGCTCTCACCGGCGACGTCACGGTCTCTTCGCTGGATCGTGATCGTCCGCCGGGAATGCGGAGCCGCCAAGCCCGGTCTCTCTCCATGTCGGCTGCCCGATGACGCGGGCCACCGAGGCAGGAGAGATACCCATGACGACGTCCAAGCTGTTCATTGCCGCCATCGCCATGTCGACCGCACTCGCGACGCCTGCCTTCGCGCAGTGGCGGTCGCAGCAGCCGGCCGCCCACCAAGCCCAGTATCCGAACGGCGACCGCCATCTCGCGAGCCCTGCGCCGCGCGATGCGATGGCTTACGCGCCGTCTGCGAAATCACCGCGCCCCACGGTGATCCGCGCGACCAAGGGTCAATAGCCGCCATCCCCCCTTGAGGCTTTGCGCGTCGCGGAGTTGGGCCCGGCCATGTCCCGGTCGGGCCCAATGCGCGTTGCGTCGGAAGCGCAGCAATCGCGCGCGTGCGGATCGGGGAAGCCACGAAAATATTCCGAACATGATCGTCAGGAAAACGTGATGCAGAAGACGCGCCTCGCCGAGAATAACAGCCCGCTCATTCGCATCACTCCACACCAGGGAAGCATGCACGCGCCGGGGGCGCAACCAACAGCACCTGCTTCCCATGTGGAGGGAGGCTTACGTGCGGATCATCACTCGCGGACTCATGCTGGGACTACTCGCTGCCTGTTCGGGACAGGCGCGTGCCGACGACAATGTCACAACCGAACTCCAGGCGCTGAAGGCGAAGCTGAAGGAGCTGCAGCAGAAGGTGGATTCGGAGGCACGTAAGACCCGTCAGGTCGAAGCCGTGCAGGCCAAGGCCATGCCGATGTCGGGGACCTACAAGGCGCTGCCCGTCGATGCCTGTGCGTCGGCGTCCGGCAAGATCTGCTACAAGGGCATCACGCTGACATTCGGCGGCTGGGTCGATCTCACCGGCATCTACCGCTCGCGCAACATCGCTTCCGACACCGGCTCGGTGTTCAATTTCATTCCCTATCAGCAGAGCCACAATTTCTACTTCCCGGAGACGCGGTTCTCCGCGCGACAGAGCCGGTTCTCGGTGCTTGCCGAAGGTAACGCCGATCCCGATACGCATCTCGCCGGCTACGGCGAAATCGACTTCGAGGGCGCGGCGCAAACGGCGAGCTCGGTTGCGACCAACTCGTTCAATCCTCGGATGCGGCAGCTCAGTCTCGAGCTCGACCGGACCGATCTCGGCCTGCACTTCCTCGCCGGCCAATCCTGGTCGCTGAACGCGCCGACCAAGTCGGGCATCGATCCGCGCGGCGTCGACGCGCCCGGTGTCATCGACTTCGAATCCGTTCCGGGATTTCTGGCGGCACGGCAGCCTGGTTTGCGCGTCTGGAAGGATCTCGGGCCCGAATTCAAGCTCGCCGCGTCGGTCGAGAATCCGCAGACCGCCTTCTTCGGCGGCAACACGCCGACGGTCGGTACGCCCGCGGTCGGTCCGCAGGGCGTGCTCAATCCGAACCTTCAGGTCAATCTCACCGGGCCGGGCGGCAGCTTCTTCAACAACCTCAACAATGTCAGCCTGAACCAGGTGCCTGACGTTACCGTCAAGGCGGCGTGGGATCCGCGGCTCGGGCCCTACAAGCTGCACGTCGAAGCCTGGGCGCTCTATCGCCAGCTGTTCGATCGCTTCAATGGCGCCAACCACACCTACGACACCGGCAGCTTCGGCGGCCATATCTTTGCCGAGCTGATCCCGAAAACCCTCGACCTTCAGCTCTATGGCGCACATGGCGTGCTCGGCCGCTTCACGGCGACGCCGTTCCCCGATGCGGCGGTGGCGCAGGACGGCACGGTACTGCCGCTGACGATCACGGCGGCTGCGGTCGGCCTGATCTGGCACGCAACGCCGAGCCTCGATGTCTACAGCTACGCGGGCCTCGAAAAGGCCAAGGCCAATTTCGCCAATGTCGGAACGGTGCCGTTCGGTTACGGCAATCCGCTCTACAACAACACCGGCTGCTTCACCGAGAACACCCCGGCCGCGACCTGTAACGGCAATACCAAGGAAGTCCGGCAGATCACCGCCGGCATCTACGACACCATCTACCAGGGCAATTACGGCACGCTCAAAGCCGGCGTGCAGTATTCCTACACACAGCGGTTCGCCTTCGCCGGTGTCGGCGGCGCGCCCAAGACCGACGACAACATCGTCATGACGCAGATCCGGTACTATCCGTTCTGAGCATGATCAGGAAAAGTGTGCAGCGGTTTTCCCTCGCGACAAACGCGGAACGCGTTTGCGCGGAGATCATGCTCAAACACAAGGCCTCACCAGAGGACGGCCATTGTCCGACGGTCTTCTGATCCTTCGGCTCGCGCACGTCGTCGCCCGGCTGGGCCTGGCGATGACGGGTGCGATCGGCGCCACATTCGTCGCCGCATTGCTGATGCGGGCGGAGCTGCCGGGGTTCGACACCGTCGAATTCACTGTCTTGCTGATCGTGCTCGGCATGATCGGCGCCTATCTCGGGATCGACATCCCGCGCTGGCCGCAGCTTGAGCCCGGGCCGGCGCAACGATCGCCCGCGATCGGCCTCGCCAGCGCGACCGGCACGTTCCTCGCCGCCGGAGCGGGCCTGCTCGCGCTCTATGCTTTCGTGTTCGACGAGACGTCCGATGCCGCCGGCAATCTGCTGTTCGGCGCCACCTGGATGCTGGGCGTATGCATGCAGATCGGCGCCGGTCTTGCCGGCCGGAGCCGTATCGCAGGGGTCAAGGACCGCGGCTAGCTAGGTTTCTTGTCGAGCTGCCCGTGCTGGCGGCCGAAGTCCGCAGCCGCCGAATCCTGGCCGATCTCGACGATGCCGCGGCGGATGGCGCGGGTGCGGGTGAAGTGATCGAACAGCGCTTCGCCATCACCGCGACGGATCGCACGGGTGAGCTTTGCGAGATCCTCGGTGAAGGTGCCGAGCATCTCCAGCACGGCGTCCTTGTTGGCAAGGAAGACGTCGCGCCACATCGTCGGGTCGGAGGCCGCGATGCGGGTGAAGTCGCGGAAGCCGCCGGCGGAGAACTTGATGACCTCCGATTCCGTCACCTGCTGCAGCTCGTCGGCGGTGCCGACGATCGTGTAGGCGATCAGATGCGGCAGATGGCTGGTGATCGCGAGCACGAGATCATGATGATCCGGCGTCATCACCTCGACCTTGGCACCCATCGCCGCCCAGAAGGCGCGCAAATGCGCGGTTGCGGCGGCGTCGGTGCCTTCCGGCGGCGTCAAAATGCACCAGCGGTTGATGAAGAGCTCGGCGAAACCGGAATCCGGGCCCGAATGCTCGGTGCCCGCCACCGGATGCGCCGGCACGAAATGGACGTGCTTCGGCAGATGCGGCGCCATGTCCTTGACGACAGCGCCCTTGACCGAGCCGACATCGGAGATGACGGCACCCGGCTTGAGATGCGCCGCAATCTCCTGTGCCACCGGCCCGCAGGCGCCGACGGGAATGCAGAGGATGACGAGATCGGCATCCTTCACGGCTTCCGCATTGGTCGCCACGACCTGGTCGACGATGCCGAGCTCGAGCACCCGCGCGCGCGTCTTCTCCGAGCGCGCGGTGGTGACGATCTCGCCAGCCAAGCCCTGAAGCTTGGCAGCACGCGCGATCGAGCCGCCGATCAGACCGAAGCCGATCAGCGCGACGCGCTGGAAGTGCGGGTCCACGCTCATTTGCCGGCCATGAAGTCGCGCAGGGCGTCGACGACGAGGCGATTGGCCTCCTCGGTGCCGATGGTCATGCGCAGCTGGTGGTGCAGGCCGTAGTTCTTCAACGCGCGCAGCACGAGGCCGCGCTTGGTGAGATAGGCATCGGCCGCGTCCGAGGTCTTGCCTTCCTGCGGGAAGTGGATCAGCACGAAATTGGCGACGCCCGGCGTCACCTTCAGTCCGAGCTTGGTGATCTCCTCGGTGAGCCAGTTGCGCCAGGTCTCGGTGAACTGCTTCGACATCGCCTGGTGCGCGGTGTCCTCGATCGCGGCGACCGCGGCATACATCGCCGGCGTCGACACGTTGAACGGGCCGCGGATGCGGTTGACGGCGTCGATGATGTGCTCGGGGCCGAACATCCAGCCGATGCGCAGGGCCGCGAGGCCGTGGATCTTGGAGAAGGTGTGCGTCACCACCGTATTGTCGGTGGTGGCGACGAGCTCGATCCCCATCTCGTAGTCATTGCGCGAGACATAGTCGCAATAGGCGGCGTCCAGCACCAGCAGCACGTGCGACGGCAGGCCGGCGCGCAGGCGCTTGACCTCGTCGAACGGGATATAGGTGCCGGTCGGGTTGTTGGGGTTGGCGAGCCAGACCAGCTTCGTCTTCGGCGTCACCGCCTTGAGGATGGCGTCGACGTCGCAGGTCAGGTTCTTCTCGGCCGCGACCACGTTCTTGGCGCCGACCGCCATCGTTGCGATCGGGTAGACCAGGAAGCCGTGCGTGGTCGAGATCGCCTCGTCGCCGTGGCTGAGATAGGTGTGGGCGAGCAGGTTGAGGATCTCGTCCGAGCCGGCGCCGCAGATGATGCGGTTCGGATCGAGCCCGAAAGAACGGCCGATCGCCTCGCGCAGCACGCGCGAGGTTCCTTCCGGGTAGTCCTCCATATGGTCCGCGACATGCTTGAAGGCCTCGATTGCCTTGGGCGAGGGTCCGAACGGCGTCTCGTTGGCCGAGAGCTTGAACACCTTGCGGCCCGGCTCCGGCACCGGGGTCTTGCCGGGCGTGTAGGGCGCAATATCGAGAATGCCGGGATTCGGCACGGGGCGGGACATCTTCAACTCCGGATAGGCTTAGGCGGTACGCGATTTACGATTTCGGCCCGGTCGGGGGCACCGTATAGCGCGTTGCGTGGCTGCCGACGAGGGCCGTGGAGCGCACCGAGGCCCCTGCCTCGATCAGGGCAGCTCTGATTTTGTCGATGCTGGTGTCGCTCGTCACCGAGACCAGCAACGCTGCGCCGTCGAAGGCGGTATCGGGCACCGCCACGATATCGGCGAGCGGCGACAGCGCCCGCGCGACCTCGGCGTTCCACCCCGAGACGCGCACGCTGAAGGTCTCGACCTCCGTGACCACGGCGCTGTCGGCGACGCGCGAGATCGCGAATACGGGCAGCGCCGCCGGATGATCGGCGCGCTCGACGAAGGGCATGCGCGCAATGATCTTCGGCGCGCCATCAGCCTCCAACTCCAGCCACCACGGCGTGCGGCTCGATGTCGCCGAGACCAGCGCCAGGTCGCCCTTGGATTTCGCCACGGCCTCGACCGCCGCCTGTGCGCTGAAATGCGCGACGTAAGGCACCGTGAAGCCGAAATGGAAGCGCACGGAATCGCGCATCGCCGGCTCGCTCACCGAGATGTCGGCATGCACGGAGAACGGCGCCTGGACATAGGTGAAGGTCGAGATGATGACGCGCCAGATGCTCTCGACCGTGTCGAGCGGAAGGATGCCGCGATGGCGTTGCACGATGTCACGCATCATCGAGGCTTCGCGCGCCGGGCGGAACGCCGAGCCGACCTCCTGGGTCTGCTTCACCTGGATCAGGCGGTCGATGATGTCGCCGCGCTGCATCAGCAGGCGATGCATGCCCTCGTCGATCGCGTCGATCTCCTTGCGCAATTCCTGGAGAGATGGTGGCGCGGGCGGACGTTGGGACATATCTGCGAGTGCTGTTGTGAGAGGCGTTCCAATGCGGATCGGGCAAGCCGGATCCGCTGCGGTCGATGTCTTGATTAGGCAGTCAGGGCGACGAAAGCAAAGAGAAATGACGACCTGCCAGGGAGCCCGCAGAGAGGCCATTCTGGCTAATCCGGACCGTGACTTGACGAAAAGGGCCCAAGCCGGTAGGTTTTTGCCTGTTCCGTGGTCATTTGAGCCGGCCGGCTTGCAGCCACGTTAAAAAACTCGCTAAACAGGCCGGGGACGCTTTCGATCCCGGCCGAACCTATCGTTCAGGCCGGGTTTTTCATGGCCTGATTTCATCGCGGTCTCACGTTTGATCGCAAACGAGGTCGATGGTCAGAGATGGTTGGCGTCAAGTCTGTCCCCAGTCCCGCGATCAGTGCCGACGACCGGTCGCATGAAGTCGATCATCCGAGTTCGGAGGTCGCGCAGTTCGGCGCCGACCAGCCGCTGCGGCTCGATTGTGGCATCGATCTCACCCCGTTCCAGATCGCCTACAAGACCTATGGCGAACTCAACGCCGATCGCTCCAACGCCGTGCTGATCTGCCATGCGCTGACCGGTGATCAGCACGTCGCCAATGTGCATCCCGTCACCGGCAAATCCGGCTGGTGGGAGACGCTGGTCGGTCCCGGCCGTCCGCTCGATCCAAGCCGCTACTTCATCATCTGCTCCAACGTGATCGGCGGCTGCATGGGCTCGACCGGGCCCGCCTCGATCAATCCCGCTACCGGCAAGGTGTGGGGCCTGGATTTCCCCGTCATCACCATCCCCGACATGGTGCGCGCGCAGGCGATGCTGATCGACCGGCTCGGCATCGACACGCTGTTCGCCGTCGTCGGCGGCTCGATGGGCGGCATGCAGGTGCTGCAATGGACTGCGGCCTATCCCGAGCGCGTCTACTCGGCGCTGGCGATTGCCTGTTCGACGCGGCATTCGGCACAGAACATCGCCTTCCACGAGCT
The DNA here is from genome assembly GCF_024199935.1 of Bradyrhizobium sp. CCGUVB14. Classification (NCBI taxonomy): domain Bacteria; kingdom Pseudomonadati; phylum Pseudomonadota; class Alphaproteobacteria; order Hyphomicrobiales; family Nitrobacteraceae; genus Bradyrhizobium; species Bradyrhizobium sp. CCGUVB14. The sequence goes on along the minus strand of NZ_JANADS010000001.1, from coordinate 9,147,961 downwards.
CGGCCGCCAGGCCGTGATGGCCGATCCCGACTGGCACAACGGCGCCTACGCCGATCAGGGCATCCATCCGCATCGCGGCCTCGCGGTCGCGCGCATGGCTGCGCACATCACCTATCTTTCGGACGCAGCACTGCATCGAAAATTCGGCCGACGCATGCAGGACCGCGAGCTGCCGACTTTCTCGTTCGATGCCGATTTCCAGGTCGAGTCCTATCTGCGCTACCAGGGCTCGTCCTTCGTCGAGCGCTTCGACGCCAACTCCTATCTCTATCTCACGCGCGCGATGGACTATTTCGACATCGCCGGCGACCATGGCGGCGTGCTGGCGAAAGCGTTCGCGGGAATCCAGACCCGTTTCTGCGTGGTCTCCTTCACCAGCGACTGGCTGTTCCCGACTTCGGAGTCGCGCGCGCTGGTGCACGCGTTGAATGCGTCGAGTGCGCGGGTGTCGTTTGCCGAGATCGAGACCGACCGCGGCCACGATGCCTTCCTGCTCGACGTGCCCGAATTCTTCGACATCTCCCGCGCCTTCCTGCAATCGGCAGGCAAGGCGCGCGGGCTCACCAGCAAGGACGGCTAGCGATGTCTGTACAGCAAGTGCTGCCGCTCAACGGTCTCACTGCGGAGCAGTCCGGCCCGTTTCGCGCCGACCATCTGCTGGTCGCCGAGATGGTCAAGCCGGGCTCGAAAGTGCTCGACGTCGGCTGCGGCGACGGCGATCTGCTTCAGTTGCTCGAGACCCGCGGCATTGACGGCCGTGGCATCGAGCTGTCGCGCGAGGGCGTCAACCGCTGCGTGGCAAAAGGCCTCGCGGTGGTGCAAGGCGATGCCGATACCGACCTCGTCAACTACCCCGATGACGCCTTCGACTACGTGATCCTGTCGCAGACGCTGCAGGCGACGCGGCAGCCCAAGGCCGTGCTGGAGAATTTGCTGCGCATCGGCCGTCGCGCCATCGTGTCGTTCCCGAATTTCGGCTTCTGGCGGATGCGCCTGCAGCTCCTGGTCGGCGGCCACATGCCGCGCACGGAGAATCTGCCGGCCAGCTGGTACGACACCGCCAACATCCATTTCTGCACCATCAAGGACTTCGTCGAGCTCTGCGACGCCATCGGCGTCAAGATGGAGCGCGCCGAGGCACTCGACCTCTACGGCCGCCCGCTGCGGCTGCGATTGCCCTGGTGGGTGTGGAATCTGTTCGGCGAGCAGGGCGTGTTCCTGCTGAGCCGCGGGCAGGGGAAGTGACGAGGAGCTGGCAGTCAGTGCGCCGCCAGCGACCTCGGATCGCGCACCGGCCATCTCCCGGCCTCCACCAGCGCCACGAACCGCTCCACGCTCGCGTTGAACAGCGCGGGCTCTTCGAGATTGAGCACGTGACCCGATTTCGGAAACATCGCGAGCCCCGCCGCCGGTAGATGCTTCTTCAGGAACAGGCTCGCCCCGACGCAAGGGTCATCCTCGTCGCCGCAGATGATCAGCGCCGGCGTGGCCACGGCCTTGATCGCATTCGTCATGGTATAGATCGAGGGACGGCCGCCCTGAAAGCCGCGCATCGTGTTCGCTGATCCCTTGGAATCGTGCCGCGCCAGCGCGGCGTAGAAATCGGCGTGGCCGCGCGGGTCCTTCACCAGGAAGGGAATCCGGCTCGGCGCCTCGCGCGTGACCTTTGCGACCTCGGCGGAGCCGAGTGTCTCGAATTGCTCGGCATTGGCGCGGCACTGCTTGCGCCAGTTATCCAGGTTCTCGAGCTCGGAGCCGGAGCCGACACCGGCGAGCGTCATCGACAGCGCGCGCTGCGGCGCGTTCAAGCCGATCTGCAGCGACGAGTAAGCACCCATCGAAAGACCGACGAGATGCGCGCGCTCGATCTTGAGATGGTCGAGCACCGCGAGCGCGTCGTTGTAGAAATGTTCGTAGCTGTAGACCTCGCCCGCCGGCACGTCAGATGGCGTGTAGCCGCGCGCGGAATAGGTGATGCAGCGGTGGCCGCGCGAGAAGTAACGCATCTGCGGCTCCCAATTGGTGTAGTCGGCCGCGAACTCGTGCAGAAAAATGATTGGCGTTCCCTGACCCGCTTCTTCGAAATAGATGCGGACGTCGTCCCTGGTCGTGGCGTGGGGCATTAACTGTTTCCCTCTCTTCAGGCCGTGACTTCAGGATTGCAGTTAATGCTGTTGTCCGCAATGAGGCAGCTTCACACCAGCACTGACGCAAGATCATCGCAGCTATTCGCCGTCCTCGGCGTCTTTTTCTCGCCACATCCGGCGGCTTAACGGCCAGACGGAGGTCGGTCACCGCACGGGCCGATTGGAAGTGGGGGTGTCAACGAAGGATGAGTAATGTTGGAGTTGTTTGCGTCTCGCCTGTCGCGCTGTGTTATCGCGCTGGCGATTTTCTTCGCGGCGGTTGCCGTGTTCGTTTCTCCGGCCTCAGCGCGGCCGCATTATCGTCATAGCGCAGAGCGGCACGCTTACGTGCATCACGCCAGACATCATCACTATCGCCATCATGCACGCAGCTCGCGCTTCGAGCGCGGCGCGGCGCAATTGCAGGCGAGCGGATTCGCCGACACCCAGGCCAGCTACAATCCGAATGCCAATGTCGGTGGCATGGCCAATAACGGCATGGCTGCAGGCGCCGGTGTTGGCGGCGGGTCCGGTCTCGTCTCCGAGGCGCGCCGCTACATTGGCGGCAACCCGACCGGTCGCGGCAGCCTGTGGTGCGCGCGCTTCATGAACATGGTGCTGCAGCACACCGGCCATCAGGGCACCGGCTCCGACATGGCGAGCTCGTTCGCGCATTACGGTACGCGCGTCTCCGGTCCGCAGGTCGGCGCCATCGCGGTGATGTCGCGTGGCCGCCGCGGCGGTCATGTCGGCATCATCACCGGCATCGACGCGCAGGGCAATCCGATCATGATCTCCGGCAACAACGGCAACCGCGTCCGCGAAGCTCCGATCTCGCGCGGCCGGATCTATGCGTATGTGATGCCGAATTGACGGAGTGACAGTGCCGTAGCGAGGGTGTCGTAGGGTGGGCAAAGGCGCGCACGCGCCGTGCCCACCACCTCTCTGAAGTCGGAAAGAACGTGGGCACGCTTCGCTTTGCCCACCCTACGGGACCGGTATCAGCTCACACGAGCTTCGGCTCTTCCACCGCGACAGCATCACCGACGCCGATCTCGCCGTCCGCCACCACCTCGGCATAGATGCCGCAATCCATGTGGCCGAGATTGCGCGACAGCGTCGGCGGTATCTCGAGATCGCGTATGGCGGTGTCGGGATCGACGTTGACGGCCGGGCAGCGCACGATGCGCTTGACCACCTTCAGCCGGGCCTGCCCGATCGCGAGCGTCTGGCCGACCAGCTCGAGTTCGGACCACGCCGGCCAGCCCGTCAGGTAGAGATTGCCGCGGAAGCGCAGCGGATTGACGGCGACACCGCCGAGCATGGTCTCGATGGCGCGAACGCTGTTGAGATTGATGATCGACACGACCTTGCGGGCGACGTCGGAAAAGCTGTGGTCCCGGCCGGACAGCACTTTTGGCGGCCCCTTCAGCTCCGGCTGGAAATTCTCCGTCAAGTAACCCTCGATGGCGGTGCGCCCCGCCGCGGTCTCGAGATCGCCGCTGGCGACGACCTGGCCGTCCTTGCGGATGGTGAGGCTGTTGGTGGCGTCCTCGAACCGGCTATCGAGGGACGCCAGCCGCTCATTGCGGGCCAGCATCAGGAACTGGATTTTCGGCTTCCAGGCGGGAGCTTCCGGATCGAACCCGCTCGGGCCGTTCTCGATGGCGTAGCGGCGGTCGGCGGGGAGGGTCTGGCCGGTTCGCAGGGGAACCCGGAGCAGGGATTCCGGCGTCAGGCCCTTGATCGGGTAGCGGTAGAGGCCGGTGATTTCGGCGGTCCGGCTGGCTGTCTTTGCGCTGAAGTTCATGGGCCTACTTATGGGGATTCGACCCGCCGCCGCCAAGCAGGCTGATCAGAGCACGAAATTGTGAACTCGCCTCTTCCGATCCGAGGGCACGCTTCCCACATCTGGGTCAGGCCGGCGCCAGCGTCGGCTGATAACGACCGCTGTTGGTTGAGGAACGTCAACGCAGCATGCGGAAACCCAATGAAGATGCCGTTTGGGGTGCCTTAGAGGGCCCCAGGGGCAGGCCGAGGGACAAAAAACACCATGAACATCGACAAATATACCGAACGCTCCAGGGGCTTCATCCAGTCCGCGCAGTCGCTTGCGGTGCGCGAGGGGCATCAGCAGTTTTCGACCCTGCACGTCCTGAAAGTGCTGCTGGACGACAATGAGGGGCTGGCTTCCGGCCTGATCGACCGCGCCGGCGGCAATTCCCGCGCAATTCTGAAGGCGACCGAGGACGCCCTCAACAAGGTGCCGAAGGTCTCGGGCGGCGGTGCCGGCCAGATCTATCTGGCGCCCGAGCTCGCGCGCACCTTCGACGCCGCCGAAAAGGCCGGCGAGAAGGCCGGCGACAGCTTTGTCACCGTCGAGCGGCTGCTGCTCGGGCTCACGCTGGAAAAGACCAGCGAGGCAGGCAGCATCCTCGCCAAGGGCGGCGTCACTCCGCAAAATCTCAACGCCGCGATCGAGGCGCTGCGCAAGGGCCGCACCGCGGACAGCGCGACCGCCGAGAATGCCTATGACGCGCTGAAGAAATATGCCCGCGACCTGACCCAGGCTGCGCGCGACGGCAAGCTCGACCCGGTCATCGGCCGCGACGAGGAGATCCGCCGCACCATCCAGGTGCTGTCGCGCCGGACCAAGAACAATCCCGTCCTGATCGGCGAGCCCGGCGTCGGCAAGACCGCGATCGCGGAAGGGCTCGCGCTGCGCATCGTCAATGGCGACGTGCCCGAGAGCCTGCAGGACAAGAAGCTGCTGTCGCTCGACCTGGGCGCGCTGATTGCGGGTGCAAAATACCGCGGTGAGTTCGAGGAGCGGCTGAAGGCCGTGCTCCAGGAAGTCACCGCGAGCGAGGGCACCTTCATCCTGTTCATCGACGAGATGCACACGTTGATCGGCGCGGGCAAGGGCGATGGCGCGATGGACGCCTCCAACCTGCTCAAGCCGGCGCTTGCGCGCGGCGAGCTGCACTGCATCGGCGCGACCACGCTCGACGAGTACCGCAAGCATGTTGAGAAGGATGCGGCGCTGGCGCGGCGCTTCCAGCCGATCTTCGTCAGCGAGCCCTCGGTCGAGGACACGATCTCGATCCTGCGCGGCTTGAAGGACAAGTACGAGCAGCACCATGGCGTGCGGATCACCGATTCCGCGCTCGTGGCGGCGACGACGCTGTCCAATCGCTACATCACCGACCGCTTCCTGCCCGACAAGGCCATCGACCTCATGGACGAGGCGGCCGCGCGGCTGAAGATGCAGGTCGATTCCAAGCCGGAAGAGCTGGATTCGCTCGACCGCGAGATCATCCGGCTCAAGATCGAGCAGGAGGCCCTCAAGAAGGAGAGCGATCTCGGCTCCAAGACCCGTCTGGAGTCGCTTCAGAAGGAGCTCGCCGAGCTCGAGGAGAAATCAGCGGCGCTCACCGCGCGCTGGAGCTCGGAAAAGAACAAGCTCTCCAACGCCCAGAAGCTGAAGTCGGAACTCGACGCCCTGCGCGTCGATCTGGCCGATGCGCAACGGCGCGGCGAATTCCAGAAGGCGGGTGAGCTGGCCTATGGCCGGATCCCGCAGCTGGAGAAGCAACTCGCCGACATCGAGGCGCGTGAAGGCTCCGGCGAGATGATGGAGGAGGCGGTGACCGCCAACCACATCGCGCAGGTGGTCTCGCGCTGGACCGGCGTGCCCGTCGACAAGATGCTGGAAGGCGAGAAGGAGAAGCTCCTGAAGATGGAGGAGCAGCTCGGACAGCGCGTCGTCGGCCAGGCCGAGGCCGTGCGTGCGGTCGCGACCGCCGTGCGCCGCTCGCGCGCGGGCCTGCAGGACCCGAACCGGCCGACCGGCTCGTTCATGTTCTTGGGCCCCACCGGCGTCGGCAAGACCGAGCTGACCAAGGCGCTCGCCGAGTACCTGTTCAACGACGAGACCGCGATGGTTCGCCTCGACATGTCCGAATACATGGAGAAGCATTCGGTCTCGCGGCTGATCGGCGCGCCTCCGGGCTATGTCGGTTACGACGAGGGCGGTGCGCTCACCGAAGCGGTGCGGCGCCGGCCTTATCAGGTCGTGCTGTTCGACGAGATCGAGAAAGCGCATCCGGACGTCTTCAACGTCCTGTTGCAGGTGCTCGATGACGGCCGCCTGACCGATGGCCAGGGCCGCACCGTCGATTTCCGCAACACGCTGATCATCATGACTTCGAACCTCGGCTCGGAGTTTTTGGTGAATCAACCCGAGGGCGAAGACACCTCTGCCGTGCGTGAGCAGGTGATGGGGATGGTGCGCGGACATTTCCGCCCCGAATTCCTGAACCGCGTCGACGAGATCATCCTGTTCCACCGCCTGCAGCGGAGCGAGATGGGACGGATCGTCGAGATCCAGTTCGCGCGGCTGCAGAAGCTGCTGACCGATCGCAAGATCGTGCTGACGCTCGACGCTGCGGGCCGCGATTGGCTCGCCGCCAAGGGCTGGGACCCCGCCTACGGGGCTCGGCCGCTCAAGCGGGTGGTGCAGCGCTATCTCCAGGATCCGCTGGCCGAGATGATCCTGGGCGGCGATGTCAGGGACGGAGATCATGTTGCGATCTCGTCGGCAGGCAACGTGCTGACCTTCAACGGGAAGGTGTCGCAGACCGCCGAGATCACGCAGTTCGAGGCGCCGACATCGAAGCGCAAGCTGAACTGATCATCGGCGCGCATAGCTAGATAAAATCGCCCCGGAAAGGTCATCCTTTCCGGGGCGATTTTTGTTCGCGTCGACCGGCCGGCCGAGGACCGCGCTATTTCTTCACGACCTTGTAGATCGCGTTCTCGATGTCGGAGCTGAAATAGATGACGCCGGAGGCGCCGACGGCGACGCCCGTCGGGATGTTGCTGGGCAGGCCGCCGGGCGCACCGGCCAGGCCGATCGGAAGATTGGCCGCGATCTCGGTGACCTTGCCGCTGTCGGGCGCGATCTCGATCAGGCGCTTGGCGCCGACCTCCGCCACGATCAATCTGCCGTCGCTCGCGCGCGCAATGCCTTCGGGCATTTTCAACTCCTTGGCGAGCACGGTTTTTTCGCCGTTCTTGTCGATCCTGGAGACGGTGCCGGCAAAGGCTTCGGTGACATAGACCTCGTCGCTGGAGCCACCGACGAGCCCGACCGGGCCCTCGAGACCTCCGATCACCGTGGTGCGATCCTTGCCATGCTCGCCGCTGACGCGGACCAGCGATTTGGTGCCGAGCTCGGCCACCAGGATAGTGCCGTCGCCCAGCACGATCGCGTCATGCGGCGCCTTGAAGCCGTGCATCATCTCGCGCGTGGCGCCGGTCTTGCCGTCGATCACCTGCACCGTGCCGGTGAACCAGCTCGACAGGATCACGTCGTTGCCCTTCGCGGTCGCGCTCATCGGATATTCGAGGGTGACGCCGTCGGCATGCATGCGCGCCTTCTCGGTGACCTCGCCGGTCGCCCCGTCCACCGTGCGATAAGCGAACACGTCGGCGACGTGAATCGTATCCTTGCCGTTGTCCGAGGTGACGCCGATGCCGCCGGGCAAAGCGAGCTTGCCGATGACGATCTGCTTCGCCTGGCCGGTCGTCGGATCGACCTCCTGGATGCCGTTGTCGGCCATGTTGGAGACGTAGATGCGGTCCTTGTCGTCGATCGCGAGATTATCCAGCGACGGCTTCAGTTGCGCGACCATGGTCTTGGCGCCGGACTTGGGATCGACCCGGACGAGCTGGCCCAGCGCAGTATCGACCACCCAGAGGTTGCCTTTGGAATCGAAGTTCACCGCGGCCGGGACCTTGAAGCCGTCGGCGACGACGGTCAGCTCGGCCTTGTCGACGTCGACCCTGGCGACCTGTCCCTTGAACCAGAGCGGACCGTAGAGCTTGTCGTCCGGACCGAACTCGAAGCCGTTGAGGCCGCCCATCTTCTCCATGATCTGACGGGGCGGTTTGACGCCCTCGACGTCGATCTCGTAGAGCGTGTCGCCGAGGAAAACGGTGGTGGCGTAGAGCCGGCCGTCCTTGCGGTAGGCGAGCGAGTTGATGCCGGGAAGGCCGCTGGCGAGCTTCTTGATCGGGCCGTCGCCCTTTTGCGAATAGAGATCGCCGGCCAGGAATCCGGTCCAGGCCATGGTGCCGTCGGGCGCGAATGCGATGTCGTCGGCCATTCCGATCGGTGAGGGAATCGCGATCTTGGCCGTGCCGCCCGCGATGTCGACCTCATAGAGGGCCGCGCCCGCGACGCTGCCGGCAAACAGATGGCCGGCCTTGTCGATACCGAGTCCGTGCACGCCGTGGAACGCCGAGCCCGGGACGAGCTTCGTGACCTCCCAGCTCTCCGCAAATGTGCTCGTGCTCGAGAAAATTGCAGCGATGAACGCTGCGCAGGCGAGCCTGTGCGTCATGGCGAGACCTCCCTTTTTTGGAAAGTATTCGCCCGTTGCACCGCTTTGGCAAACGAAACTTGAAATTGTAGCGCTGTGGGATGACGTCGCACCACGACGTCATGTCAGATCATTTTTTTGCAGAGACGTCCGGTCGATGACGACCGTTGATCCAATCAGCGGTTGCTGACCTGGAGCGGGCCGCCGGTGGCGTCCGACATGCGGGCGATGGCGCCGCCGCGGCCGCTCATCATGCCGTCGAGACGGTCGCGTTCCTTCTCGAAGCCCGCGAGCATCGGCCCTTCCAGCGAACGGCCGCGCGGCAGTTTCACGCGCATCGGATCGACGAAGCGGCCGTTGACCAGGATTTCGTAGTGAACGTGCGGGCCGGTCGACTGGCCGGTCGAGCCCACGAAGCCGATGACCTGGCCCTGCCGCACCTTCTTGCCGGGCTCCATGCCCTTGGCGAAAGCCGACATGTGGCCGTAAGCGGTCTCGTAGCCGTTGTTGTGCTTGATGCGGACGTACTTGCCGTAGCCGCCTTCGAGTTGGGCCTTTTCGATCACGCCGTTGCCGGCGGCGAAAATCGGCGTGCCGTAGGCGGTGGCCCAGTCGACGCCGGTGTGCATCTTCACATAGCCGAGGATCGGATGGCGGCGGCCGCCGAAGCCGGAGCGCATGATGGCGCTGTTGACGGGCTTGCGGACCAGGAACTTCTTCGCGCTCTTGCCGGTCTCGTCGTAGTAGTCGACGACGCCGTCGTCGGGGCTCTGGTAGCGGTAATATTTCTTGGTTTCGCCGCCGACCGTCAGCGATGCGAACAGCACCTCGCTCTTGTCGACCGCCGTCGAGCCCTCGTCTTCGCCGGCGTAGAACACGTCGAACGAGTCGCCCGGCGCGACCTTGCGCTGGAAATCGACGTCGTAGGAGTAGATCTTGATCATGTCGTCGATGACCGGCATCGGCACTTTGTTGCGCATCGCGGTCTCGTAGATGCTCTGGTAGAGCCGCACGCCGGTGCCGTCGTCATCGTCATCGTCTTCGCTGTTGGCGTTGGCCGTGGCGTCGGCGACGGTGTTCATGCTGGAAACGTCGACCGCGACGTATTTGCCGAGATCGGACAGCGCCGCGATCGCCTCGACCATGGTGTCGTTGGCGACGACGACGCGATAGGGCTGGAGCCTGGCGCCGGGGCTTGCGGGCGCCATCAGGATGCGAAGCTTTTCGCCGTCCTTCAGGCCGCCGTCGCGGCCGCGGGGCCCGAGGGTTGCGGCGATCGATTTGATTTCGTCGGGCGTGGCGCCGAGATCGCGCAGCACGGAGGAGACCGAGTCGCCCTTCTTGACGACGTGGACGCGCTCGCCGTTGGGATTGCCACCGGTGATCTGCTCTTTGGTCTTCGGCAGCAGCGTGACGTTTTCCGGCACCACGCGGGTCTCGAAGCCGGCATAGGGATCGGACGGCGACACTTCGGTGGCATAGGCCATCTTCATGTCGGACGGGCCGGTCGCGCCGGAGATGTCGGCGGTGGCATTGGCGAGCGAGGCGTAGCGAACCCCGCCATTGCCGCGCCAATTGGCGGCATCGCGCACCCGCATCAGGATGTCGTCGAGCGCCACCACGGCGGAAATCTTGGCCTTCGGCAGCACCGGCGAGAGATCCTTCGTGACGAAGGAGACCTCGGCGTCGGGCTCGACGGCCTCGGGATTGTTCGGATCGTCGGTTGCGGTCTTCGGATCGGAGCCGACGTCGGTGAGCAGACGCTGCGCGTTGAACGGCGGAATCTTCGCCGACAAATCGCTCGTCGTCATCGACAGATTGCCGGCGATCCGGACGAAGGGACGCACGCGCATCACGTCGCGGTTGCCGACGCGGGCGACCGTCGAGACGCGCACGATGTTACGCGAGGCGGTGGAATCGTTCGGCGGCGGCAGGCGGTCGCTCTTGTGCAGCGTGGCTGCACGATCGGCGGCACTGAACGCACCGCGCAGCGCGCCTTCGACCCGCTCCGGAACCTTGGCGAAGGTCATTTCGCCGTCCAGAGATGCGAAAACGGCGCCGCCGATCAGGGCTGCGCCGCAGAGTCCGGTCAGAATTGTACCGCTGAACCATTGCACCGAGACGCGACGGCGATCGATCACGGCGGCCTCGGAACCATCGACGGACAGCGGCGGCTCGTGGCCGAGATCGATGATCCCGGTTTCACGCCCGTAAGCGCCGCGTGACGTCCTCTGGTTCAACCCAAGTCCCCCAATCAACGACCCGAGACCCTTCGCTCCGTGCTGTTCTCTGGTCGCCCTCTTGCAGGGGCATCGCAGGAAAAGCCGCGCCGTACAGGTGTTCGCGCTCAGAAGGCCCCGATGCAGGGCCCGGCCGAAATTACGAACAGCTGGGCAGGTGAAGGTCTCTCGATGTCTTTCGAATGTCCGAAGAAGGCCGCGTCATCATCAGATCGCCTTCTCTGAACCCCATGAAAATCGCCGGCAGCCCCCACTGGCATTCCGCGATTCAAGCTTGTCTCATACCAGAACGCCGCGGGATTGTGGCTCTAGTACGGCGCCTAATATGGAAAAAGTTTCCTGAACGGCCGGGCGCCAGGGCCCCAGGCAGAGGGTCGCCCCAAGCCGCTTCCGGAGTCCCCACCCGGGTCCCTCCGGAGCCCCTTCCGAGCCCCTTCCGAGCCCCCTGGGACCCAAACTTTTTTTCAGATTTTTTGCCGGGCAGCGTCGCCTCGGCGAACCAGTGGCCTTCTAATTGACTGGAATCGCTGGATTATTTTCCGCAATCCACTGTGCGACGATTTGTTGACGATTGGCGTTGACAGCCCGGAAGGTGGGGCCTATAACCCCAACCACTGAGCGCGGCGCCGCCGGGTCACTGACCAAGGCGAGCGAACGCGCCACTGATGCTCCTCAACTTGTTGAGTGACACAACAGCCGACACAATCGGTTGGAGTCATTCGACGTCGGTAAGAGTGTCGGAACCCTTCCACTCTGGAAGGTTGGGGCCTCCTGGTCCCGGGCTGTTTGACAAGTGAAGATGAAGAAAGAGAAACGTGGACGGCGGAGTCCTTGCGCCTCTCGGACCACTTAAGAGCTTCGGCTTTTAAGTACTGAGAGAGGACGAAAGACTTCGGCGGTACACGTTTCAAAGGAAACACCATCGTTGTCCGCGATGTGAATCGCAGACAGCAAGTCGATTTCGGTCGACAATGGTGGGACCTCGTCAAACGTTGTGATCAGCCGGTTCAAAGTTCAAGTCCAACTTGAGAGTTTGATCCTGGCTCAGAGCGAACGCTGGCGGCAGGCTTAACACATGCAAGTCGAGCGGGCGTAGCAATACGTCAGCGGCAGACGGGTGAGTAACGCGTGGGAACGTACCTTTTGGTTCGGAACAACACAGGGAAACTTGTGCTAATACCGGATAAGCCCTTACGGGGAAAGATTTATCGCCGAAAGATCGGCCCGCGTCTGATTAGCTAGTTGGTAGGGTAATGGCCTACCAAGGCGACGATCAGTAGCTGGTCTGAGAGGATGATCAGCCACATTGGGACTGAGACACGGCCCAAACTCCTACGGGAGGCAGCAGTGGGGAATATTGGACAATGGGGGCAACCCTGATCCAGCCATGCCGCGTGAGTGATGAAGGCCCTAGGGTTGTAAAGCTCTTTTGTGCGGGAAGATAATGACGGTACCGCAAGAATAAGCCCCGGCTAACTTCGTGCCAGCAGCCGCGGTAATACGAAGGGGGCTAGCGTTGCTCGGAATCACTGGGCGTAAAGGGTGCGTAGGCGGGTTTTTAAGTCAGGGGTGAAATCCTGGAGCTCAACTCCAGAACTGCCTTTGATACTGAAGATCTTGAGTCCGGGAGAGGTGAGTGGAACTGCGAGTGTAGAGGTGAAATTCGTAGATATTCGCAAGAACACCAGTGGCGAAGGCGGCTCACTGGCCCGGTACTGACGCTGAGGCACGAAAGCGTGGGGAGCAAACAGGATTAGATACCCTGGTAGTCCACGCCGTAAACGATGAATGCCAGCCGTTAGTGGGTTTACTCACTAGTGGCGCAGCTAACGCTTTAAGCATTCCGCCTGGGGAGTACGGTCGCAAGATTAAAACTCAAAGGAATTGACGGGGGCCCGCACAAGCGGTGGAGCATGTGGTTTAATTCGACGCAACGCGCAGAACCTTACCAGCCCTTGACATGTCCAGGACCGGTCGCAGAGATGTGACCTTCTCTTCGGAGCCTGGAACACAGGTGCTGCATGGCTGTCGTCAGCTCGTGTCGTGAGATGTTGGGTTAAGTCCCGCAACGAGCGCAACCCCCGTCCTTAGTTGCTACCATTTAGTTGAGCACTCTAAGGAGACTGCCGGTGATAAGCCGCGAGGAAGGTGGGGATGACGTCAAGTCCTCATGGCCCTTACGGGCTGGGCTACACACGTGCTACAATGG